>NZ_JBHTIF010000001.1:0-619483 GCF_042677005.1 Lysobacter brunescens
CCGAGGCGCCCCCGAGCTGGGTGAAGGAGGAGTTGAACAGCCCGAGACCGGTTCCGGTGAAGACAGCAGCCATGGAGTAACCCTTTGATCCGTATGGGTGGGGGCGATATCCGCCCGCTCTGATACCTTCCTTGTCCGGACTACCGGGAAATTGTTTAGGGCCGATCGAAGGGATGGCGACAAACGGTCACGATGGGACACGGTCGACGGATCACGGCAAGGCGTGGCGACACGGCACGCCGGCTGCGGCCGCGACCAAGCCCCATAACGCGACGGGCCCGGCAATGCCGGGCCCGTCGGTGACACATCGAGCGATGGACGCCTCGATCAGAAGCGGTAATCCGCGCTGACGTACCAGAACGAACCCGGGAGGTCGTAGGTACCCGCGTCGTAGCCGTTAAGCGAGCAGGTCACGCAGATCGGCGGCTCCTTGCCGAACACGTTGTTGGCGCCAACCGACAGCCTCAGGCCTTCCAGCCAGAAGGCGTCCTTCCAGCCGAACTGGACGTCGTGGTACGTGGTCGCGCCAAGCGTGTTGGTCTGGCTCGGGTTGAGGCAGCCCGGCACGGCGGCGATGGTCGCGCTGGTGCAGTCCTCGGTGACGGCGTCGATGTAGCGCAGGCCGTAGGTGAAGTCGAAGTTGCCCTTCTTCCAGCCCAGCTGCAGGTTGCTCTGCCACTCGGGGATGGCGCTGTCACCCACTTCCACGCCGACCTGGCGCGACGAGGTCACGCCATCGCCGTCGACGGCCTTGTACTCGTTGACCCACACGGTCTGCAGCGAGGCGCTGAGGCTGCCGAAGCCCCATTCCGGGCTGAGCCAGTTGATCTTGAGATCGGCGCCATCGGTTTCCACGGTGCCGAAGTTCTGCAGGAAGTTGTTCGGCGGACGCAGGTTGCCGTTGGTCTGGCGGGTGAACGGCGAGCACAGGCGCGCGTCGGTGCCGCCCGCGGCGATGCACGAGTTCAGCAGGGTCTGGATGTCGCGCGACTGGATGGCGCCGTCGATCTGGTGGTTGTAGTAGCCGAACTCGACATCGAGCCTGCGCGACCACGACTTCTCTTCGGCCCAGCCCGGGCTGTAGACCAGGCCGACCGTCCAGCTGTCGGACTCTTCCGGATCCAGGTTCGGATTGCCGCCGGTGAAGGTGGTGATCTGGGTGTTGGCCTGCTCGAAGTTGTCAGGCACGCCCTGGGCCACGCACGCCGCTTCCAGGCCAGGCGAGACGCCGTTGGTGCGATCGACCACCGGCGAACCGGTCGGGCCGCAGGGATCGGTCAGCGTCGCGCCGAACTGGGTCAGGCCGTACAGCTCGCCGAGGTTCGGGGCGCGGAAACCGGTGGAGCGGGTGCCGCGGATCACCAGGTCCTCGATCGGCTGCCAGCGGAAGCCGAGCTTGCCGGTGAAGGCGTCGCCGAAGGTCGAGTAGTCGGACCAGCGGGCGGCGGCAGTGAGGTCGAGGCTGGCCAGGACCGGGAAGTTGAACTCGCCGTAGACTTCCTTGACGTTGTATTCGGCCGACACCGGCGCCGCGAACGAGTCCTGCGACTCGCCGGTCTGGCGCAGCGGATCCGGATCGAAGTCGCCCTGGTATTCGCGGTATTCGGCGCCGACGGCGAAGCCGGCAGTGCGGTCGCCGATGCTGAACAGGTCGCCCGACAGGTTGAACGAGAAGATGTCGAGGACCTGCGTGCTGGCGTCGCGCTGGTTCGTGCGGATCCAGTCGATCATCTGCTGGGTGAACGGACGGCCCTGTCCACCGAACAGGTCGAGCGGCGTGCAGCCCGGGGTCGCGGCGCACGCGGCCGGATCGCCCAGCGCGAGCTTGATCTTGGCGACGTTGTAGCCGTTGGTGAAGCGCTGCGTCGCCGAGTTGCGGCTGTGGATGTAGTTCGTATCCCAGCCGTAGCTGCGGTCGCCGATGTTGAACAGGCCGTCCATGCCCACGTTGAAATACCACGTGTCGACGTTCTGCGTGAACACGCGCGGACCGACTTCAAGCGGACGACGACCGATGAAGACGAAGTTGTTGTTCGCATCCAGCGCGAAGCCGAACGGGTTGAACGGATGGTTTGCCGGGATCGAGATCGTGTCGGCGATGCCGCCGGTACCGGCGCCGGGACCGACGAAGATCGGCTCGGGCGCGGCCTGGTTGCGCGACTGGCGGTTGTTGAACAGGCCCTTGAAATGCAGGCGGGTGTTCTCGGTCAGGTCGATGTTGATGTTGGCGAACAGCGACTTGCGCTCGCTCGGCGTCAGCATCAGGTTGTACGGCGCGAAGTTGAAGCGATCGGCGCCGGTGAACGGATGGTAGGTGCCGCCGCTCGGGTTGCCCGGGACGAACACCGGCACCGTGGTGCCGTTGTTGAGCGTGATGTTGTAGGAGGTGGTATTGGTCGGATCGTTGAACACGAAGCGACCCTGCGGCGTGCCCGAGCTGCAGGCGCCGAGGCCGGCTCCCGGCTGGCAGTTGGACGACTGGCCCCAGGAACCCGAGCTGATCTCGTCCTGCTCGTACCAGGTGGCGCCGAACACGCCGGTCCAGATGTCGCCGCCGGTGCCGAAGGTCAGCGAGAAGTCCTTGGTCTCGCCACCGCGGCTGTATTCGCCGTAGTAGCTGTGGAACTCGGCGCCCTTGAAATCCTTGCGGGTGATGATGTTGACCACGCCGGCGATGGCGTCGGAGCCATAGATCGCCGAGGCGCCGTCTTCGAGCACTTCGATGCGCTCGACGATGGCCAGCGGGATGGTGTTGAGGTCGGCGCTGCCGCTGACGCCCGAGGCCGAGGATTCGTTCACCCAGCGCACGCCGTCGACGAGGACGAGCACGCGCTGCGAGCCGAGGTTGCGCAGGTCGACCTGCGCGGAACCTGCGCCGATGCCGCCGCCGTCCGGCGGGTAGCCGAAGTTGCCCGAGGAGTTGAACTTTGCGTTCAGCGCCTTGCCGCTGGCGGGCAGCTGCTGGAGGATTTCAGCGACGCTCTTGGCGCCGGTCTGCTCGAGTTTGGCGCGGTCCAGCACCATGACCGGCTGTGCGGTGACGGCATTGGTCTGCTTGATGCGGCTGCCGGTGACACTGATGGTGTCCAGGTCCTGGCTCTGTTCCGCGTCCTGTGCGGCAGCCACCGTGGGCAGCGCGAGGAGCAGTGTCAGGTGGACCGCGGCCGTCAGGCGATTGCGGCGCAAGTTGCTCATTAACGTTCTCTCCGTGTGTCTAGTTTGGGTAACTGCTGAAGTCCTGTAGCTCGAATCGACATCAACGCGTGCGCACTACCCGGTCCCCCTCCCTGGGCAGCAACAGGGCTTTGTAAACAAATTGTGAAGCGGCAGCAAGGTGCCGGAGGTCAGGCCGGCTGGCCAGCGGCATCGACACGGCACCTGGCCCACATGCAGGACATGAAAATCAGCGACTTCGAACGCTCACGACGCGCCATACGCCATCGTGTCCAAGGGACATGCGCGGGCGCGGCGGTGCGATCGACGGCGAACCGACACGTCGATCGCGCGAACGAAGACGCACTGGCACAGGCGCGACAGCGCGTCTTCTGAGACAAGAATCACGAATCGCAGCACCTCGCTGGCACGACCAGCAAAGCGCGACGAGCGAGGCGCGACCGGCTAAGGCATCAGAGGATCTCTTCCGGCGTCCACTGCGGGATGTTGCCCTTCTGCCAGACCGCAGCGGCATCGTCGAGCAGCGAGGTCATGCTCCAGATGCCGCCCTGTGGCGTCGTGCCCGCCCAGATGCCGTTGAGCGTGGTGATGAGCGCGGCGAAGTCGGATTGCAGCTTGAGGTTTTCCGGGCTGGTCGGATTCGAGGTCGCGGTGCCCGGGTAGACGAGCACGGAGTCATCGAGACCCAGCGCCTGCACGTTGAGGAAGCGGCCGAAATGACTGAACTGCGCCTGCGAGGCCGGAACGGATCCGGTGCCGGCCGTCTGGTCCGCCGTCGGCACGCGGAATTCATCGGCGTTGAACGGCGCACTCGGCGGCGGCGACTGCGCCTGGCCTTCGCCCTGTTCGCAGATCACGTCGATCGCCGTGGAGAGGTCGTTGAAACTGGCGATGGTCTGCGTGAACGGCTGCGTGGCGAAGACGACCTGCTGGTGTGTCGTGGTCCACGGAATGCCCGGGGAAGCCAGTCGCGCCAGGGTCCGCAGCGCGGCGTACATCTGGCCGATCGAATGGTAGGGCGGCACGAGGCGACCGGCCTCGAATTCCGAGGGCACCTCGATGTCGAGCATCGTCGGTAGCGCCTGCAGGAGATTGCCGATGCGCGCATTGAGGATGCCGCTGTCGCCAGTGGCCGGATCGTTCGGATCGAGGATCGGCGTGCCGTCCGGGAACGCCGGCACGACACCGTAGACCGGCGCGGTGAAGTTCGGCGTGGTGCCGAGCGCGATGCACATGTTCGCGGCCAGCTGCAGATGCAGCATTTCCTCGGTGCAGACACTGAGCACGGCGGCGTAGGCGGCCTTGGACTTGTCGGTGGCGTTGGGTGCGTTCGGCGGGATGATCGAGGCCAGCGCGCTGAGGTAGAACGGAATGGTGTACAGCTCGACGGCGACAGCGACCTGGGCATGCACCTGGGCGGCGTTGAGCAGCAGGCTGGCGTTCTGCGGCGCGCGCGGCGCGGCAGCGAGGGCTGGCATGGACATCGATGGACTCCCTGTCGTGTGGATGGAGATGCGGAACGCGGCAAGGCCATGCCCGCGTTCCGTGCAAGGTATCGACGCACCGGCATCGCTGCGGGATCAGTCCGGAATCAGTCCCTGCAGGGCGACGGTAGCGACCAGGCGGCCGATGTCTTGCAATGCGCGGAATTCATGCGCGTCGTGCGTGCGCACGGCAAGGACCGACCTTCGCATGCATGCCGGCGACCGATTCCCTTGCGCGCTGTTTTTCCGTAACGTGATCGCCGGGGCCGCCACGCGTGGGCGGAGGGCATCCACGGTCTTCAGGGAGGAGTCCGATGAATGGCATGCGGATGCGTACGCTGTACATCGTGGCCATGCAGGCAGTCGCCATCGCCGCATCGATGCTGCTGGCAGGCTGCACGGCGGATGCGCGCCGGGAAGAGACCACGCGCCCTCGGGCCTCGTCGCCGGGTTGCGATGCGACCGGTGCCGACGGCAGCCGATTCTGGACCGACCTGTCGCCCGGCGATGTCGACGCGCGCGGCGAAGACTGCGCGATGCTGCGCTTCGCGCTGAACAACTTCCTGCATCTCGCCGCGAACGACCGACAGGGCCATCCGCGCTTCATGTCCTATGCGCCGTGGTACGAGGCGATCCCGCAGGACGGCGGCGCACCGCGCTGGCGCGACGGCTACAAGCCGCTGGCCACGCGCGCGCTGCGCAAGACCGCACGCGAGGGCCAGCCCGGCGACGGATTCGTGCTGATCGACGCGCACCATCGCCGCATCGGCTACGACGTGCGCGTGAACCGCAGCTACGTCGACTATCTCTCGCGTACCGGCCTGTATCGCGCCGATCGCCTGCAGGCCGCCGCGGATGCCTTCAAGGCCGATCCCGCGACCGGTGGCGTCTGGCTGCCGGCAGGCACGCGCGACACGCCCGGCGCCGTGAGCCTCAAGACGGCATGGCGCCGGTTCGGCGACGAGGCGCCCTGCCCCGCGCAGACGATGCACTGCGAGCGCGACGCGCAGGGCCGCGAGTGGGGGCTGATCGGCCTGCACCTGGTGCAGAAGACGCCGACGCTCGGCGAGATGACCTGGGCCACGTTCGAGCATGTGGCGAACGCGCCGGACTGCGCGCCCGGTGGCGCCGCGCCCATCGCGCCGCGTCCGCGCGATCCCGTCCACCCGGAGCGCACGCTCGCGGAGTGGAACCTGTTCGACTGGACGAGCTACCGCGCGCAGGGCGGCGATGGCGCGCGTTGTGCGGTGCCCGATGGCGCGTATCGCTACACCGTGGCAGCCGACGGTCAGACCCTGCAGGACCAGACCTGCGGCACGCCCTCGGCCACGCCGCTGTGCAACATCGATCCGCGCCGCAATGCCACCGACGTGGCCAGTGCAACTGCGCTGTCCGTCGATGGCGAATCGAACCCGGCCTACTCACGCATCAACGTCTGCCGCACGACGCAGCTCTCGCAGTGCACCGGCGACGGTTCGCCCGGCGATGCCGCCGCATGCCTCGATGCCTCGCTGCGCGCGAACTTTCCCGCGAATCTCGACGGCAAGTGGCGCTACTACCGGCTGATCGGCAACGCGTACATGGCCGGGCATGCGCCGGTGACCGGCTGCTTCCGCTACGACGACGGCCCGATGCTGACCACCACGCCGCCGCGATCGCGCTTCCCGAGCACCTGCAACGGCATCGACACCACGCCGCTGCGCGTGCGCGCCGGCGACACCGCGCTGGCCAACACCGCGATGGAGACCTGGATGCAGGCCGGCACCTGCCTGGTGCCGTCGCCCGGTGCGACACCCTTGATGGGCCGCGATTGCTTCGCATGCCATACGCCGTCGACAAATCCGCCAGGCTGGCCCTTCGGCATGGGCGACATGAGCTTCCTGTTCGACCGCGTGCCGGTCCCGGCTCCGGAGCCGTGACACCATGACCCAGGCATCAGCACGCTCAGGGCACTGCCTGCTGACGATCACCGACGATGGTTTCATCGACGGCACCGAGATGCTGGTCTTCAGTTTCCTGCGCCACAACCCGTGGTTCGCGGGCCGCATCCTGATCCTGGAAGGTGGCGCGCTTTCCGAAGCATCGAAAGCGCGGCTGCGCGTGCTGGCGCCGGTGGAATTCATCGCGCCCGGCGCGGACCTCGACGCGCGCGTCGCGTCGCTGACGCAGGCCATTCCCGCACTCAAGCGCGCCGGGCCTCGCTTCGCCTCGCTCGAAGCCTTCGGCTTGGTCGACTTCGAGCGTGTGGTCTACATCGACAGCGATGCCTTCGTCACCGGCGACCTGTCGCCGCTGTTCTTCGATGAAGGCCCATTGCTGGCCAGCCCCGACGGCAGCCGCTACGACGAGCTGCTTGGCGATGCCGATGCCGCGCGCGAATCCAACCGCCAGCGTTACGGCCTCGACCTGTCCGGATGCTTCAACAGCGGCGTGCTGTCGATCGGCGGCGAATGCCTGCGGCGCGAGGTGCGCGACGCGCTGGTCGCGAGCATCGATCCGGCGTTCTGGCGCGGTGTCGAGACCGTGGGCTGGACCGACCAGCTGATCCTCAACCGCCATTTCGCCGGGCGCGCCACCCTGCTCGACGGCCGCTGGAACTACATGCCGATCCTCGAAGCGAAAATCCGCCGCGCCCACCGCCTGCACTGCTTCGATGCGCGCATCGTGCACATGGCCGGGCGCTGCAAGCCATGGGAAACGCCGCCGGACGACCTGTTCGAGCAGGCGCCCGGGCTCGCGAAGTTCTACGAACTGTGGCAGCAGCTGCGTGCGCTGCTGCCCGGCGCCGCGGATGCGGCCAGCGACACCACCCGAGAAACACGCGGCCTGCAATCGGTGATGCGGCCGCGCACCGAACCGGAGCCGACACCATGAACAAGCTCGATGTCCCCTGCGCGCGCATGCCGATCGATGTCGGCGAATTCCAGACCGCCGTGTTCGACGGCTTCGACGGCCGCGAGCACGTCGCGCTGACGATGGGCGACCTCGACGCCGGCGAGGACGACGCGCGGCCGATCCTGGTGCGCCTGCATTCGGAATGCTTCACCGGCGACGTGCTCGGCTCGCGCCGCTGCGATTGCGGCGAACAGCTCGCAGAGTCGCTGCGGCGCATCGCGCAGGCCGGTCGCGGCGTGCTGCTCTACCTGCGCCAGGAAGGCCGCGGCATCGGCCTGCCCGAAAAACTGCGCGCCTACAACCTGCAGGACCAGGGCCTGGACACGGTGGACGCCAACGTCCGCCTCGGCCATCTGCCGGATGCGCGCGATTACGGCGTGGCCGCGCGGATCCTGCAGGCGCTGGGCATCGAGACGGTGCGCCTGCTCACCAACAACCCCGCCAAGGTCGACGGCCTGCGCGAACACGGCATCGAGGTCGTCGCGCGCGTGCCCCTCGTCATCGCGCCGCGTCCGCAGAACCGCGATTACCTGCAGACCAAGGCCGTGCGCATGGGACACATGCTCGATGCCCCGGCAGGCCACGACCCTGCGGTCGCGCCGGAACTGGAGCGGCTGTTCGCCCTGCTCGACCGAGCGCGCGTGCAGCCGTCGCCGACGCTGCCCTTCGTCACGCTCAGCTACGCGCAGACCCTCGACGGCTGCGCGGCGGCGACCAAGGACCGGCCGCTGGCGATCAGCTGCAGCGCCTCGCGCGCGTTCACGCATCGCATGCGCGCGGCGCACGACGGCATCCTGATCGGCATCGGCACCGTGCTCGCCGACAACCCGAGCCTCACGGTGCGCGACGCCACTGGCCCGGATCCGCAGCCGATCGTGGTCGACAGCCGTCTGCGCTTTCCGGTCGATGCGCGCCTGCTCAACCATCCGAATCGTCGCGTATGGATCGCGACCACGCACCACGCCGATCCGCTGCGCGTGCGTCGTCTCGAAGCACTCGGCGCCGAAGTGCTGATCGTGCCGACCGACGCCGCCGATCGCGTCGACCTCGCCGCGCTGTTCGCCATGCTCCGGCAGCGTGGCGTGCGCAACCTGATGGTCGAAGGTGGCGGCCGCATCCTCACCCAGGTCGTGAACCAGCGTCTGTTCGATCTGCTGGTGCTGACCGTGGCGCCGCTGATGGTCGGCGGCGTGCCCGCGTTCGCACCGAACCAGGGCCTGCTGCACCACCAGCACACGCGGATCGCGCAACCGCACTACCTGCCGATCGGCCAGGACCTGGTGGTCTGGGGCGAGCCGCAGCGCGAGGACATGCGCGTCGAGGCGGTGTCATGAGCGGCGCGCCTTTCATCTATGCGGTGCTCGATACCCGCGATCGTTTCGACGATCGCGCGCTGGCCGAACGCTGCCGCGAACTGACCTTCGCCTGGTCCCGCTGGTCGTACGCTGGTCCGATCCTCGAAGACGCGGACCCAGACCGCCTGCTTGCACGCGCCGCCGAATCGGGCGCACGCCATTGCCTCGTGCAAGCCTGCGGCCATCTGGTCGTGGAGCGATTGCGCCCGAAAGGCGCCGAAGCACCGGAGCTGGTCAACGTGCTGATCCGCGCGCTCGGCGACGACGCGTGGCTGGTCGGACGCCGGCTCGCCGAAGACACGGTGCACGACAGCTGCTGGCTGGTCGATCTCGAACGCTGGCAGGCGCTGGGTCGTCCACGTCTCACGCGCGTCGGCGGCACGCAGCAGCTGATGGCCGCGACCGATGCAGGCATCGCCGATGCGCCCGACGATGCGCTGCGCTGCAGTCGCGACCTCGAACCGCATCGCCCTTCGCATGCGCAGGCATTGCGCGCGACGCCGGGCGCGGTGGACGACGCGACGCTGGAACGCCCGCTCGCCGAGTTCGTCGCCTCGCTGGCGCGCACGCTCGACCAATGCCAGCGTGGCGTGTTCATCTGGAACCTCGAAAGCTACGACGACATCGTCGTCGCGGATCCCGAACCGCTGGCCTCGCTGGCCTGTGTCGCCGCCGGCTTCAAGCCCGATGCGATCCTGCGCCGGCATGGCTTCACCGATGCCACCGAGCTGACCTTCTTCGACTACAGCGCCGACGCGCTCGACTTCCGGCGCATGCTGGTCGAACAGTGGGACGGCCGTGACCTGCCCGGCTTCCTCTGGCCGCGCCTGCAGCCGGACGCCACGCACTACTGGCTGACCTCCACTGCGCGCGGCGACGCCCCGGCACGCGACGAGCTGGAGCGACTGTGGGCACGCGAACTCGACGACTGGGGCGGTGCCGATGCCTTCGCCGCGCACTGGCGCGCGACGCGCGGCCTGCGCCATCGCTATGTCGAAGTCGATCTGCTGCGCGCGCCGGAACGCGCGATCGGCACCCCGCCGCCCGGACCTGCAGCGGTGTGGTGGAGCAACGCGTTCTCGTCCGTGCACGCGCTGTGGCACCTGCGCCACGCCGAGCGCGAAGCCGCGTTCGCGCGCTGGATCGACGCCATCGCGCAGCGTGCGCCACAGGCCTGGCTGCTCGGTGCCGACGCGAACAACAGCCCGGTCGGCGGCATCCGCGCCGGCGACTACGCGCGCCGACTCGCCGAGTGGCGCGGCGGCATCCACGAACCGCTGCGCGTCGGCGACGCCGCGATCCGGTTCTGATCCTCCCCATGATGCAGAGGCGACCATGACCACCACCGACGCCATCGCACCGCTCGCCCCCGCGCATCGCGCCTGCGACGAAGGCGCACAAACGGACGCAGCGCCCTTCGTCTTCCACCGTCATCGTGGCCCGGTGACCACCGCGACCTGGATCCCTGGCACCCAGCGCATCCTCACCGCCGCATACGACGGCGCGATCGCGCGTTTCGATCTCGACACCGACGAGGTCACGCTGTTCGGCCACCACGATCACCTCGCGAACCGCGTCGTCGTCTCCGACGACGGCCTGCGCGCGGCCTCGGTGTCGTCGGACTACAGCGTCATCGTCTGGGACGCACGCACCGGCCAGCGCCTGCTGCGACTGATCGGGCACAGCGACGATGTCGAGGATTTCTGCTTCATCGGCGCGCACATGGGCGCCTCGGTGTCGCGCGACCGCCGCATCCTCGTCTGGGACCTGCGCAGCGGCGCGATCGTCCGCGCGATCGAAGGCCACGAGCGCGACGTGCTCAGCATCTGCGCTGACGAGCGCCATCTCTACACCTCCGGCGACGACAGCACGCTGCGCGTGTGGGACATCGCCAGCGGCCGCCAGGTGCGGATGTGGGGACCGTTCGAGACCGAGACCGACACCTGCGCCATCGACCCGCGCCACGGCCGTGTGGTGCTGGGCTGCGACGACGGCTGCATTCGCGTCTTCGCGATCCACAGCGGCGACCTGCTCGCGGTGATCCCCGCGCACCGTTCCGGCATCAAGAAGGTCGCCTGTTCGCCGATGGACGGTGCGATCCTCAGCGCCGCCTACGACCAGGCGATCCACCTGTGGAGCGGCCACGACTTCAGCCATCGCCTGCGCCTGGAAGCGCGGCCGCGCCAGTGGGAACGCTCGTTCAACTGGTCGAGCGACGGTGCGCATGTCGTCGCCGGCACCTTCGACGGCACGGTACTGGTCTGGCGCGCCGACGACGGCGCCTTCGTCACCGAACTGGGCGCGTCGCAGGGCACGCTCGGCAACGACTGCTTCAACGACATCGCCGCCGTCGACGACCGGAGCTTCGCCACCGTGAACGATGCCGGCCACTTGCGCATCGGCCGTTTCGACACGCAGGGCGGACGCTGGATCGCCCAGGCCGCGCCCGGCAACGGACGCATGCTGATGAACGCGGTGACCAGTCGCGATGGCGGTCGCCGCGTGGTCTGCGGCGCGCACGACCAGCACCTGCACGTCTTCGAGCGCACAGGCGACACCGACCTTCGCGCCGCCACCTGGCACCATCTCGGCGAAGGCCCGATCAATTGCGTGCGCGGCACCACGCCGGCACACGGCGAGGATGCGCTGTTCGTCGCCTGCTATTCCGGTGCGATCGTGCGCACCGCGCCCGACGGCACACCGCTGACGCGCTTCGCCCATCACGCCAATGCGGTCAAGGCATTGCGCCTGCATCCAACGCAGCGGGTCGGCGTGAGCTGCAGCGCCGATGGCGTGATGACGTCCTGGGATTTCGATGGCAGCCTGCGGCACCGCTTCGCCGGCCACACCGCGATCATCGACGATCTCGACCTCGATCCCACCGGCGAGTTCCTTGCCAGTACCGGCCGCGACTTCCACCTGCTGGTCTACCGGCTGGAGGACGGCGTGCTGCTCGACGCCTTCGACCTGGGTCGCCGTTCGCCCAAGGGTCTGTGCTTCCTCGACCGCGACACCGTGGTCGTCTCGAACTACTGGGGCGAACTGCTGCGCATCGACCTGCCGACCCGGACGATCCTGCGCCGCGCGATCGCCGCGAACGGGATCAGCGCGGTGGCGCGCGCCGATGCCGAAGGCACGCACCTGCTGGCCTCGTCCTACGACGGCGCCTGCTACCGCGTGCGCAGCGACACGCTCGAGGTCGTCGGCACCCTGCGCGCGATGCAGCAGCGGCCCGCGCCGCAGCGTGACTGAGCACATGACGGAACGCTTGCCCGCTGCGCCGCGTCGGTTCGTCATCCTCGCTGCGCGGCGCAGCGGCAGCAACCTGCTGTGCTCGCTGCTCGGCAGCCATCCCGAGGTCCGCTGCCACCACGAACTGTTCAACCCGAACGGCATCTTCACCGTACTGGACGAGCGCGAGGAGACCACGACGGCCGATGCGCTCGCCGCGCGCGACCGTGATCCGATCGGCTTCCTCGACCGCATCTGGAGCGACGCGCGCGGTGCACGGGCGATCGGCTTCAAGATGACGCCGGAGCAGGCGCCGGAGGTGCTCGCGCATGTGCTCGCCGACGCCGGCATCGCCAAGATCGTCCTGCGCCGGCAGAACGCGCTGCGTCGGCTGGTGTCCGAGCGCATCGCCGGCATCACCGGCCGGTGGGAAGCCTACGACGACGCATCGCCGCTGGCGCGTCCGCGCGTGCATGTCGAGGCCGACGAACTCGCCGAACACGCCGCGCGCGTCGACGCCTTCCATGCCGGCATCGACGCCGCCCTGCTGCGCAGCGGCCAGGCAGCGCTGTCGCTGCGCTACGAATGCCTGTTCGACGCCGACGAACAGGCGCGACTGCTCGCCTTCCTCGACCTGCCGCCACATCCGCTGCGCACGCGCAGCATCCACCAGAACCCCGAACCGCTGGACGAGCTGATCGACAACGCGCGGGCTCTGCGCCGCGCGCTCGCCGGCACGCCGCTGGCCCACGTGTTCGACTGATCCCTATTCGACTGATCCTCTACCCCCGCCGAGGCCGACGCATGCGCGTGCTTTTCCATCCCGAATTCCCGACCATGGAGGGCTACACCCTGGTCGCGCTGCTGCACGAACTCGACTGGCAGGGAGTGCTGTCGGCAGACGAAGGCTTCGACATCGCCGTGCACTGGGCCGACCGCACCTGGATGGACGCCGACCCGCTGCTCGACGCGCTCGCCGCGCGCATGCCGGTGTGGAACATCGACTGCACCGACATCAGCAAGCGCCACGTCGATGCCGTGCAGCGCGCGATCTTCGGCCATGGCGCGGAAGTCGATCCGCGCACCTGGCACGGCCGCTGCGCGGTGAAGGCCGACGAGAACGCGCGCGGTCGCGGCGGCGTGGTCGACTGCCCGATCGACGACCCGGACCCGCGCATGGTCTACCAGCGCCTGATTCCCTGTACCGAGCAGGGCCGCACCGTGAACTACCGGGTGCCGGTGATCGCCGGGACCCTGCCGCTGTGCTACGTGCTCGATCGCGCGCCGATCGTCGAGCATCTCAAGACCGAGGCCACCGCCTGCCGCCTGGTCGAGACCGCCGACCTGTTCAGCGAAGACGAGCAGCACGCGATCCTCGCCTTCTGCGACGCGCTCGGCCTGGATTTCGGCGAGCTCGACGTGCTCCGCGACGACGCCGACGGCCGCCTCTACATCATCGACGCCAACAAGACGCCCGCCGGCATGGGCATCGCCTACCGCCACCGCTGGACGCCCGCGCAGCGCCGCGAAGCCCTGCGTCGGCTGGCGGAGGCGTTCGCGCGGGCAGTGGCGGAGGGCAGGCCGGTTCGTCGTCGCCAGCCCGGGGGCGGTGGCTGAACCGTCACCATTCCGTGACTGACCTCACGGGCGGCCTTCGCTATAGTCCGCCCATGAAACTCCCCCTTCTTGCCGCTGGTGCGGCCCTGGGCGCGGCGCTGTTCGCCACGCCGACCGCCACACCCCGCCAGCAGGCCGACGCCGGCCCGCGCAATGGCACACCCGGCCGCGCCCTGCCCGGCCCTGCCAGCACCCCGATCCTGATCGGTAGCGCCGCCGAACTCGCCAGCGCACGCGCCGCCATCGAAGCCGCCGAACGCGGCACGCCCGACGATGCCCCGCTGGCCGCCACGCATCCGCTGGCCGGCTGGGTCGAATACGCGAGCCTGCGCCGCCGCATCGACACCCTGCCCACCTCGGTCGCCGAAGACTTCCTGCAGCGCCATCGCGGCGACGCCGTGGGCGAGACCTTCCGCGAGCAGTGGC
The DNA here is from genome assembly GCF_042677005.1 of Lysobacter brunescens. NCBI lineage: Bacteria > Pseudomonadati > Pseudomonadota > Gammaproteobacteria > Lysobacterales > Lysobacteraceae > Lysobacter > Lysobacter brunescens. The sequence continues at coordinate 14,183 of NZ_JBHTIF010000001.1, forward strand.
TGGCGGCCCTGGCCCGCCGCGAGGACTGGCCGACCTTCCGCGCCACCTGGGCACCGACGGTGAAATCCGCCGCCCTGCGCTGCGCGAACCTGAACGCGCGACAGGCCCTCGGCCAGACCGATGCCGACTGGACCGCCGATGCGCAGGCCCTGTGGCGCGGCAGCGGCAAGGCCCTGCCGAACGAATGCGACGCGCCGATGGCCGTGCTGGCCTCGCGTGGCGGCCTGCCCCCGGCGCTGCGCTGGGAGCGGATCGAGAAGGCCGCCGCCGAATGGCAGCCCGCGGTGATGCGCGCGGCGGCGCGCGGCCTGCCCGCCGAGGAGTTCGCGCTGGCCAACGACTACGCCGCCTTCATCGATGCACCGCACGACCGTGCCCTGGCCTGGCCGAAGACCGCGCGCAGCCGGCTGATCGCCTCGCACGGCCTCGCGAAACAGGCCAAGGCCTCGCCGCGCTCGGTCGACACGCAACTGCCGAAGTTCACCGAAGCCCTGGGCCTCAACGACGCCGAGCGCGGTCGCGCGCTCTACCAGGCGGCGCTGTGGACCGTGGCCTCGTACGAAGCGGATTCGGCCTGGCGACTGAACGCCGTGCCCGACGTGGCCTACGACGAGAAGCTCCACGAGTGGCGGGTGCGCGAAGCCATGGCGCGTTCGGACTGGAAGGCAGCCCTCGCCGCGATCCGCAGGATGGGCGACAAGCAGCGTCGCGATTCGCGCTGGCGCTATTTCGAAGCGCGCCTGCTGGAGATCGACGGCGACAAGACCAACGCACGCATCCTCTATGCCGACGCGGCGACCAAGCCGGAGTTCCACGGCTTCCTCGCCGCCGACCGCATCGGCGCGCCCTACGCGCTGTGCCCGATCGAACCGAAGGCGGACTTCACCGCGAAGTCGGCGGTGGCGCGCGATCCGGCGATGCAGCGCGCGATGCAGCTGTACCGCATCGAACGCGGCGCCTGGGCCGAACGCGAATGGAACGAGGCGCTGGCGCGCTTCAGGCCGCAGCAACGCATCCACGCAGTCGAGATCGCCCAGGACAACGGCTGGTTCGACCGCGGCGTGTTCGGCCTGGTCAACGTCGGCGGCAAGTCGTATCCGGACGAACTGCGCCTGTACCACCTGCGCTTCCCGCTCCACCACGACGACACGATCCGTCGCGAGGCGGCGAAGCACGGCATCGACCCGACCTGGGTCGCTGCGGAGATCCGCGCCGAAAGCGTGTTCAACCCGAAGGCGCGCTCGCATGCCGACGCGCGCGGCCTCATGCAGGTGCTGCCCAGCACCGGCGCCGGCGTCGCCAAGCGGCTGGGCCTGCCCTGGCGCGGCGGCGACAGCCTGTACGAATCGGACTTCAACATCCAGCTCGGCACCGCCTACCTGCGCGAGCTGGAAGACAAGTACGGCCAGACCTACGTCGCCATCGCCGCCTACAACGCCGGCCCCGCACCGGTCGCACGCTGGCAGTCGCAGCGCCCGGGCATGGACGCGGATTTCTGGATCGAGACGATCAGCTACAAGGAAACCCGCGACTACGTGGCGCGCATCCTCGCCTTCAGCGTGATCTACGACTGGCGCCTGAACCGCAACGCGATGCCGATCACCGACCGTCTGGCGGGGCGCATGGTCGACACCCGCAAGCCCTTCACCTGCCCGCTGCCACCGGACCTGCCGGAGGCGCCGGCCGCGCAACCCGGGCCAGCCGCGAAACCGGCCGCCAAACCGACACCGACCCGCACGCGCGGGAAGCCGAACTCCGAACGCTGATCCGCTGCACTCCACACCGAGGACACCAACGATGGGCCTGCTCGACGCACTGCTCGGCCACGCCGGCGAAAAGAAGATCGACGACCTGCACGAGGAATTCGCACCGCTGCTGGCGCCGGGCGAGACCCTGCAGCGCGCGTTCGCGCTGATCCGCGACCTGATCGTCTTCACCGACCGCCGCCTGATCCTGGTCAACAAGCAGGGCGTGACCGCGAAGAAAACCGAATACCGCAGCATTCCCTACCGCGCGATCACCATGTTCTCGCTGGAAACCGCCGGGCATTTCGACCTGGAGTCGGAACTGCGCATCTGGCTGTCCGGCCAGCCCGCGCCGATCGAGCTGCACCTGGGCCGCAACTCCGGCGCCCAGCAGATCGTGGCGCTGATGGCGCAGCACGCGCCGAAATAACCCGCCCCCCTGTAGAGCGGAGCTTGCTCCGCTCACGCCTTGTCCGGGGACCATCGCGCGGAGCTTGCGCCGTCGCTTTTCCCCGGCACCCTTTCCCTCCGGAAACATCGAGCGGAGCAAGCTCCGCTCTACAATCGACGCATGAAGACCTATCTCGTCGGCGGCGCGGTGCGCGACGCCCTGCTCGGCCTGCCCTGCGGCGACCGCGACTACGTGGTCGTCGGCGAAACGCCCGAATCCATGCTCGCCGCCGGCTTCCAGACCGTGGGCAAGGATTTCCCCGTGTTCCTGCATCCGGAGACGGGCGAGGAATACGCGCTGGCGCGCACCGAGCGCAAATCCGCGCGTGGCCATCGCGGATTCGTCGTCCACGCGTCGCCCGAGGTCACGCTGGAGGACGACCTGGTCCGCCGCGACTTCACCATCAATGCCATCGCCCGGACCCCGGACGGCACCCTGGTCGACCCGTACCACGGCGCGCGCGACCTGCAGGATCGCGTGCTGCGCCATGTCGGCCCGGCCTTCGTCGAGGATCCGCTGCGGGTGCTGCGCGCTGCGCGATTCATGGCCCGCTTCGCCGCGCTGGGCTTCAGCGTCGCCCCCGAAACGATGGCGCTGATGCGCACGATGGTCGCCGACGGCGAGCTGGGCGAACTGACCGCCGAACGCGTCTGGAAGGAACTGGCCGGCGCCCTGCGCACGCCGCGTCCGTCCGCATTCCTGCGCACCCTGCGCGACTGCGGCGCGCTCGCGGTCGTGCTGCCGGAAGTGGACGCGCTGTACGGCGTGCCGCAGCGCGCCGAATACCACCCGGAAGTCGACACCGGCGTCCACATCGAGATGGTCTGCGACATGGCCGCGCAGCTTGCGCCGGGCGACGACCTGATCGGCTTCGCCGCGCTCACCCACGACCTCGGCAAGGCCCTGACCCCGCCGGACGTGCTGCCCAAGCACATCCACCACGAGGAACGCGGCGTCGAACCGCTGCTCGCGCTGTGCGAGCGCCTGCGCATCCCGGTCGACCACCGCAACCTCGCGGTCGCGGTCTGCCGCGAGCACATCAACGTGCATCGCCTGATGGAGCTGCGCAACATCAGCGTCCACGACCTGATCGCACGCTGCGACGGTTTCCGACAGCCGCAGCGCATCGCCCAGATCGCGCTGGCCTGCGAAGCCGACAAGCGCGGTCGCGGCGGCATGGCCGAATCGGACTATCCGCAGGGTCCGGAACTGGTGCGCCTGCACGCCGCCGCGATGACGGTGCGGGGTGCCGACGTGATGCGCCCGGGCATGGACGGCCCCGCCGTCGGCGAAGCCCTGCGCCGCGCGCGCGGTGAAGCGATCGGCCGGGCGCGCAAGCCCGCCGAAGCGAGCTGAGCGCGACTCACTCCACGCGCACGCCGTGCGCGCGCATCGCCGCGATCGCGACATCCACCATCGACGGCTGGCCGAGCGCGACCCAGGCCTTCACCGGGTCCGGCTTGCACTTGCCAGCGAGGTAGGTCTCGATGCGACACGCCGAGGGCACGAGGATCGCACGGGGAATGTCGGTCGCGGACGACAGGCTGCCCGAGATGAATGCCCGTCCCGGGCGCAGCGTGTACAGCGCCGCAGGCGCGCGGCCGATGTCGGCCAGCACTTCAGTCTCATCGATGCTTTGCCGGCCTTCACCGACGCCGAACAGGCGGTAGTTCTCCAGCCAGTTGCGGCTGCTCTTCGTCGCGAGCTTCACCGACTTCGGCGCGGCGAGCACATGCAGGTCCAGCGCTTTCAGGCGCTGGTCGAACGCGGCGAGCACCTGCACCCGCGACGACCGGCAATCGCCGACGCCCCAGCGCGGATCGAACTCGGCGCCGGCGAGGATGCAGTAGAAGACCACCACGCCGTGGTCGCAGGTGTTCTCGATGCGATGGAAACGCTCGCCATCGGCGTTGGCGTCTGTCCGGTCGATGCGCAGGCAGGTCCGTGCATCCGGCACGGCGTCCGCGCCCTCGCGCGTGGCGGCACGGGTCTCGGCGAGCCCGAGGATGCAGGCGAGCAGCAGGCAGGCCGCGACCAGCACGATGCGCCAGACCTGCAGCGAGGTCGTGCGCACCTGCCGACGCGGACGCTCTTCGCTCATTCCCGCGTGTCGAAGCGAAGCAGGGCGTCGCGCAGGGGCGTCAGCTGGATCGCGAGCCCCGCGATCACGCCGAGCGTGTTCGCCAGCGCGTCGGCGCGATCCATCATCCGCGTCGTGGTCAGCGCGCCCTGCGCGTACTCCAGGCCGATGCCCATGAACACCAGGGCCATGCCTACGACCACCAGCGAACGCCAGCGCGGATACAGCTGCACCGCACCGGCGGCGAGCAGCGCATAGGCCAGGAAATGCTCGAGCTTGTCGCTGTGTTCGGGCAGCTCGCCGAGATCCGGCACCGGCGTCAGCGACAGCACCACCACCGCAGCCACGGCGGCGCACCAGAGCATCGACCACAGCAGCGGCCGACGAAAGGGTTTCAGCGAACGCCCGAAACGATAGCCGGTCACAGGCGGAAACTCAGGTCGCCGACGAGAAAGGCGTGGGCCAGGCTGACATCGCGCGAGAAGCCGATGAGCTGGAAACGCTCGCCCATCTCGCCCGGCAGGGTCAGCTTCTTCGCCTGCTGGCGCAGCGCGTGGCGGGCGATCTCATCCGCGCAGCGCGCTTCATGGTCGGCCAGGCGCTGGTCCAGGCCGTTGCCGAGCAGGAAACTGGCCTGCGAGCAGTAGCCATCGAACTCGAAGCCGGCGCCGGTGCCGGCTTCGGCCAGCGCGGTGAAGTCCACCGATACGGTCAGATCCTGCAGGCCGACGCGCGCGAACACGTCGTCGCTCATGCGGTGGCGATGGAAGGCACGCAGGGTGCCGTCGACGCGGCGCGGGTCGTAGTACTCGCGACGCGGATAGCCGTAATCGGCGAACAGCATCGCCCCCGACTGCAGGCCGCCGATCACCGCCTGCACCCAGTACGGCAGCTGCGGCAGCAGTTCGGAGCGGTAGCCTTCGGGGAAGGCATGCTCGCACTGGCGCTCGACATGGCGCACGGCCGCCGAGAGCAGCGCATCGGCGGGACGGTCGATGCGCACGAAGCGCCCGCCCTCGCCGACCGCGACATGCTCCTCGTGGATTTCGCCGTCGATCACCGCGAAACGCGAGGTCGGCAGCGCGTCGATCACCTCGTTGGCGAACACGACGCCGTTCCAGGGCGTGTTGATCGGTGTCTGCGGCCATTCGACGCGCGCGAAGACATCGGCCGGCAGCGACGCGCGCAGGCGTTCGCGCTGGCGTTCGCGCAGGTCGGCGCTGGGTTCGAGGATGGCGTAGCGCGCCGGCATCGCGCCGGTGGCCACCAGGCGGGCGATCGCGGCTTCGGCGAAGGCACCGGTGCCGCCACCGATCTCCATGAACGTCGCGTCTGCGCCCAGCGTGCGCAGCGGCGGGGACAGCGCATCGGCCACGCATTCGGCGAACAGCGGCCCGAGTTCCGGCGCGGTGACGAAATCGCCGCCGGGGCCGAGCTTGGTCGCGCCGGCACTGTAGTAACCCAGTCCCGGCGCGTACAGCGCCAGCTCCATGAAACGCCAGAAGGGCAGCGCGCCGCCGTTGCCGGCGATCTGCTCCCGGATCAGGGCCGCGAGTCTGCCGCTGTGGGCCTGTGCGTCGGGATCGAGCTCGTCGTCGGGGTGCATTCGGCCACTCCGTGGGGGTGGCACAGGATAACCCGCGAGGCCGTACCGCCGGGATCGTGCGGGCTCAGTCCCTTGGCGTCTGCGCCCCGGTCTGCTGGCGCATTTCCTCGCGGATCCTGCGCCGCGCGAACCACCACAGGTAGCCGCCGAGGAAGACGATGAAGCCCAGACCGCCCAGGGTCATCCAGCCGACGGGCTTGGCGAACAGTTCGGACACGATGGGGTGCATGGCGCGGCTCCGCGATGAGGGATGAAGGAGGGGGACGATGGATGCCGCCAGCCTGCGCCGGCCCCGGGCGACCGTCGTTGACTATGGTCAAATGGCGTCCGCACCGCATACCGGACCCCTGCATGACCTCGCCCGGCACCTCCGTTTCCGACACCCGCCCCGTCGCCCTGGTCACCGGCGCCGCGCGCCGCCTCGGCGCCGCCATCGCCCGACGCCTGCACGCAGCCGGCCACGACCTCGCCCTGCACTATCGCGACTCCGCCACGGCGATGCAGGCGCTGGCCGCCGAACTCGACGCCATCCGCCCCGGCAGCGTACTCAGCCTGCAGGCCGAACTCGCCGACGCCGACGCGCTGCCCGACCTCGTCGACGCCACCGTGGCGCGCTTCGGCCGGCTGGACGTGCTGGTCAACAACGCCTCGGCGTTCTCGCCCACGCCGCTGGGCACGATCACCGTCGCCGACTGGGACACCCAGTTCGCGACCAACGCCCGCGCGCCGCTGCTGCTGGCCCAGGCCGCTGCCCCCCACCTGCGCACCACGCGCGGCGCCATCGTCAACCTGGTCGATCTCTACGCCGAGCGCCCGCTGCGCGACCACGCCGTGTACTGCATGAGCAAGGCGGCGCTGGTCGCCGGCACGCGCGCGCTGGCGCTGGAGCTGGCCCCGGACGTGCGGGTGAACGCGATCGCGCCGGGCGCGATCCTGTGGCCGGAAGAAGGCAAGCCGGAGGCGGCCAAGGCTGCGATGCTCGCACGCACCCCGCTGGCGCGCGTCGGCAGCGAGCACGACATCGCCGAAGCCGTGCTCTGGCTGGTGCAGGGCGCCGGCTACACCACCGGCCACGTGCTGCCGGTGGACGGCGGACGCCTGCTGCCGAGCTGAGCCCGGCGCGGAACACCCGGGCTTCGATCAGCGCTTGGGCGAGAACGCCTGTTCCAGCGCCATGCCCTGGAAGGCGGCCGGGGTTTCGTTCGACACGGCGTAGCGGTACAGCGCGGCCGAATAGATGCCGCTCAGCGCGGCCTGGGTGACGCCCAGCACCAGCAGCGCGATCACCACGACCACCGCCACCGTGATGCCTGCGGCCGGTGCGGCCTGCCAGGCGGCGATCGAGAGCACGATGCCAACCAGCATCACCAGCACGAAGATCAACCCGAACGCGGCACCGATGCCGACGTTGCCGATGGCGTTCTCGCCCCAGGTCTTCTTCAGCAGCGCGATGCTTTCCTTCAGCGCATCGATCGGACCGATCTCGCGGTTGACCAGCACCGGCACGACCAGGAAGGTCGCCAGCGTCCACGCCGCGCCCAGGCCGCTGCCGATCAGACGGACGATGATGTTGTTGTCGCGGTTCTTGAGCGACTGCAGGATCAGGCCGACCGTCGCGGCGATCGCCGCATAGCCCAGGATCGCGGGCAGGCGCGAGCGGGCGATGCGCAGGCCGTCGGAGACGGTCGGGTCGCCGCCTTCGAGGCGGATCGTCGCCGCGCCGACCAGCGCGCTGTTGAAGAAGATGATGACCGTGTACTGGCAGAAGTAGAAGGCGAAGCCGACGACCGCGCCGACCACGTTGAAGCCGTTCTCGAACAGCTTCAGCATGAACACCGGCAGCGCGAAGGTCGCCAGCACCAGCAGCGTCGCCAGCGACGACAGGATCGGGAACAGCATCAGTTCCTTGTCGGAACGCAGCACCGATGCGCTGGCCTTCACCAGGTCCCAGCTGCGGGAAAACTTCTCGAACATCGCGGCGCCCTCCCCGGACGACTGTGGTCGGGGCCATCCTGCGCCTGCGACCAGGCGCCGGCAAGCGCTGGAAGTCACCCGTGTCGGTCGGGCACCGGCACCAGGACGGGATCGAACGCCGCCTCGCAGGCGACCTCGCGCTCGGCCGAATCCGCCCAGAGCGCAGTGAGCGTGCGCCCGCTGCGCGGATCGACGAAGTCCGGCGCGATCTCGGCCAGCGGTCGCAGCACGAAGGCATGCTTCAGCTCGTCGCGCGGCAGTTGAAGATGTCCCGGCCCGGACAGCACCAGGTCGTCGAAGAACACGATGTCGATGTCCAGCGGCCGGTCGCCGAAGCGCGGCCCGCTGCGGTCGCGGCCGTGGGCATCCTCCAGCGCGTGCAGCCAGTCGTTCAGCGCGAACGGGTCCAGGTCGCTCTCGACCACCGCCCCCGCGTTGAGGAAGTCCGGCCCGTCGAACCCGACCGCCGGGAACCGGTAGACCATCGACATCGCCACGTCGCCGAAGCGTTCGCGCAGCGCCGCGAACGCGGAACGGAGGTTGCGCTCGGCATCGATGTTGCTGCCGAGGCTCAAGAGCGCCTTGCTCGAAGTTTTCGACACGTCATGCCACCCTGTTCGCAGATCGATGCCACGCAGCCGACGCAGCCCTGTCGAGGAGGCGTCCAGCGCCAGCTCGCGCATGGCCTTGAAGTCGAAGATCCGCCAGCGCCCCGGGTCCGTCGCCACCAACGCGACGACAGCCTTCCGGAGGTACGACGAACGCGGATGCAAGACAGGCGGAGAGCCCGTGCAGTCGACGAGCACGTAACGGAAGGTCTGCTGTGCGATATCGAAGTTCTGCGGAATCGCGATGCCCGACGCCCGACAGAACGCGACGACTTTGTCGCGACGATTCCACTTCCATGTCGTCATCTCAGGCGCGACTGCGCTCGATGATCACGCCCACCGCGCGCGCGCCGCGCACCGCGCCGGGCTTGCTCAGCTTCAGGCGCACGTGGGACACCGCGAATTCGGCCAGGATGATCTCCGCGCAACGCTCGGCCAGCGTCTCGACCAGGCCGAACGAGGATTGCGAGACGTATTCGATCAGGCGCTTGCTCACCGCCTTGTAGTCCAGCGTGTCGACGATGTCGTCGCTGGCCGCCGGCCTGCGGTTGTCGAAGGCCATCTCGATGTCGAACCACAGCGGCTGGCGGATGCGGCGCTCCCAGTCGTAGATGCCAATCAGCGCCTCGATCTCGAGGGCTTCGATGAAGACCTTATCCATGGGTGACTCCGGTTTCGACGGCGGGCAAGGTTGCCATATCCCAGCGCGGCGTGACGAACACCGACGGCCCGGCGCGCTCGCCGGCTTCGAGGCGCAGGGCACCCGCGAAGGCGATCATCGCGCCGTTGTCGGTGCACAGTTCGGGACGCGGGAAGCAGACCCGGCCGCCGCGCTTCGCCGCCATCGCCCGGAGCTTCTCGCGCAAGCGGGTGTTCGCGCCGACGCCGCCCGCGACCACCAGCACCTTCGAGCCGGTGGCGTCGAGCGCGCGTTCGCATTTGATCGCCAGGGTGTCGACCACTGCGTCCTCAAAGCTGCGCGCAATGTCGGCGCGGGTCGAGTCGCTCTGGTCGGAATCGCGCCAGGCCAGAAGCACCTGGGTCTTGAGGCCGCTGAAGCTGAAATCCAGCCCGGGCCGGTCGGTCATCGGCCTCGGGAACTTGAACCGGCCCGGCGTGCCGGTCTGGGCCAGCGCCGCCAGCTGCGGGCCACCGGGATACGGCAGGCCCATCAGCTTGGCTGACTTGTCGAAGGCCTCGCCGGCGGCGTCGTCCAGGGTGTCGCCGAGCAGCCGGTAGCGGCCGATGGCATCCACCGCGACCAGCTGGCTGTGCCCGCCGGAGACCAGCAGGGCGACGAACGGGGCCTGCGGAGGGTCATCCTCCATCAGCGGCGCCAGCAGGTGGCCTTCCATGTGGTGCACGCCCACCGCCGGCAGGTCCAGCGCCCAGGCCAGCGATCGCGCCACGCCCGCGCCGACCAGCAGCGCTCCGACCAGCCCGGGCCCGGCGGTGTAGGCCACGCCGTCGAGGTCGCGCGTGGTCAGGTCGGCCTCGGCCAGGGTCTGGCGGATCAGCGGCAGCAGCTTGCGCACGTGGTCGCGGCTGGCCAGCTCGGGCACCACCCCGCCGTATTCGGCGTGCAGGGCGATCTGGCTGTAGACCGCATGCGCCCGCAGGCCGGCCGCGCCCGGCAGGGCGGTGTCGTAGACGGCGACGCCGGTTTCGTCGCAGCTGGATTCGATGCCGAGGACTTTCACGGAAGGGGGATTTTCGAAGCGGGGCCGCAGTTTACCGCGCCCGGCGCCCGGAACTGCCCCTGCGAACTTGCGCCGGAGCCATGGTCGCCGCTATCATGCGCGGCTCGCCCGGTCTGCCGGGCCCGGTCGTGTGCGATCCAGTCGCATCAGCCCGGCCCTTCGGCCGGAATCCCAACTTCGAGACTCCTATGCCCAGCGTCAAAGTCCGCGAAAACGAGCCCTTTGAGTTTGCCCTGCGTCGCTTCAAGCGCACCTGCGAGAAAGCCGGCGTCCTCGCCGAAGTCCGCAAGCGCGAGTTCTACGAAAAGCCGACCCAGGAGCGCAAGCGCAAGGCGGCTGCGGCTGTGAAGCGCCAGGCCCGTCGCAGCTCGCGCGACGTGACCAAGCGTCAGCGCCTGTTCTGATCGACACCGTCCGATCGGACGGTTCGGTTCAGCAGTCCTGACCCGGAACGCCTGACGACGCAGACCCGATTCCCGCGCGGCTCCTGCCGCGTCCGAGCGAATCCGGAAGCCGGCCGCGCCACGCGCAGCCGGCTTTTTGTCTTTCCCGGCATTCGAAACACCTTGCCGACACTCTTCCCCGAATTGATCCCCTGCGGCCGCCCGGCGCGGACCGCGCAACACGGAGCGACACCATGAGCCTCAAGCAGCGCCTCACCGACGACATGAAGACCGCGATGAAGGCCGGCGAGAAGGATCGCCTGGCCACCATCCGCCTGATCAACGCCGCCATCAAGCAGAAGGAAGTCGACGAGCGCGTCGAGATGGACGACGCCCGCGTGCTGGCCGTGCTGGAGAAGATGGTCAAGCAGCGCAAGGACTCGATCGAGCAGTTCGACAAGGCCGGCCGCGAGGATCTGTCCGTCATCGAACGCGCGGAAATGGCGATCATCGCGCAGTACCTGCCGGCGAAGATGGGCGAGGACGAGATCAAGGCCGCGATCGAAGCTGCCGTGGCCGAGACCGGCGCATCGGGTCCGGCCGACATGGGCAAGCTGATGGGCGTGCTCAAGCCGCGCCTGGCCGGCCAGGCCGACATGGGCGAGGTCTCGAAACTGATCAAGCAGCGCCTCGCCGGCTGATCCCGACACCGGACATCACCGCGATGACCACCACGCCCGCCATCCTCATCCGCCCCGCCGTCCGCGAGGACGTCGGCCAGATCCTCGCCTTCATCCGCGAGCTGGCCGAATACGAGAAACTCGTGCACGAGGCCATCGCCGACGAAGCCGGCCTCGCCGCGCAGCTGTTCGGCGCCACGCCCCGCGCGGAAGTGCTCATCGCCGAAGTCGACGGCCAGGCCGCCGGCTTCGCGCTGTTCTTCCACAACTTCTCGACCTTCGTCGGCAAGCCCGGCCTGTACCTGGAAGACCTGTTCGTGCGCCCGGCCTTCCGCGGCCTCGGGCTGGGCAAGAAGCTGATGGTGCGGCTGGCGAAGCTCGCGGTGGAACGTGACTGCGGCCGCTTCGAATGGTCGGTGCTGGACTGGAACCAGCCCGCCATCGATTTCTACCGCAGCCTAGGCGCGGTGGGCATGGACGAATGGACCGTGCAGCGGGTCGCCGGAGACGCATTGGCAGCGCTGGCGTCGAAGGACGCCTGACCAACTGGCCTTGCTATACTCGGACCGAATTCAGTCCGGAGGAATCGCATGAGCGACCCGATCATCAGCCTCAGCGACTTCAAGGCAGACGCCAGCCAGTGGCTCAAGCGTCTGCAGGACGCCTCCGAATCGGTGGTGCTCACCCAGAACGGGCGGGCGAGCGCGGTCGTGCAGAGTTTCGAAAGCTACCAGCGCCAGCAGCAGGCGCTGCTGATGCTCAAGCTGATGGCCCAGGGCGAAGCGGATCTGCGCGACGGACGCCTGACACCACAGGCAGAGGCCTTCGACGCCCTTCGCGCCCGGATCGCCGAGCGCACATGACATCGCGCCCGGTGCTGTGGACGCAGACCGCGTTGTCCGACCTCGAGGCCATCATCGACCATATCGCCGCCGAGCACCCGGCCGCCGCGCTTGAGGTGCTCGATCGTCTGCAGGCGCGTGCGGCGGGACTCGACATTCTGGCGCCACGCGGGCGTGTCGTTCCCGAATTGCGCGACATCGGCGTGCACCAGTATCGCGAGCTGATCGAGCGCCCGTGGCGTATCGTGTACCGGGACGATGGTGCGCGCACCGTGGTCATCGCGGTTCTGGATGCCAGGCGCGATCTCGATTCGCTGCTGCTGGAACGGCTGACCCGACCCTGACATGGCCCGCATCCCCGACGCCTTCATCGACGACCTGCTGGCTCGCACGGACATCGTCGAGCTGATCGGGTCACGCGTGCCGCTGAAGCGGCAGGGACGCGAGTATTCGGCGCGGTGCCCGTTCCACGACGAGCGCTCGCCGTCGTTCACGGTGTCGCCGACCAAGCAGTTCTACCACTGCTTCGGCTGTGGCGCGCACGGCACCGCGATCAGCTTCCTGATGAACTACGACCGGCTCGAATTCCTCGACGCGGTCGACGAGCTGGCCAAGCGCGCGGGCATGGAAATTCCCCGCGATACCCAGCAGCGCAACGCCAATCCCGACAGCGTCGACCAGTACGCGGCGCTGGAGGCGGCGAACAAGTTCTTCCAGCGCCAGCTCGCGGCGAGCCCGAAGGCGCTGGCGTATTTCGAGCGGCGCGGTGTGGGCGCGGAGATCCGCGCGCAGTTCGGCCTGGGCTATGCGCCGGACGGCTATTCGGCGCTGAAGGATGCGCTGGGCACCGACGAACGCCGGATGAAGCTCCTCGAACGGGTCGGCCTGTTCTCGAAGAACGATCGCGGCCACGTCTACGACAAGTTCCGTGACCGGGTGATGTTCCCGATCCACGACCGGCGCGGGCGCACGATCGCGTTTGGCGGTCGGGTATTGGAGAAGGACGACGGACCCAAGTACCTCAACTCACCCGAGACCGCACTGTTCCACAAGGGACGCGAGCTGTACGGGCTGTGGCAGGTGCGCCAGGCGAACCAGAAGATCGAACGGCTGATCGTGGTCGAAGGCTACATGGACGTGATCGCGCTGTTCCAGCACGGCATCGCGCAGGCGGTCGCGACGCTGGGCACCGCGACCACGCCCGAACACGCCGAACTGCTGTTCCGCAACGCGCCCGACGTGTACTTCTGCTTCGACGGCGATCGCGCCGGTCGCGGCGCCGCGACCAAGGCGATGGAATCCGTGCTGCCACGCATGAAGGACGGCCGCCAGGCGTTCTTCCTGTTCCTGCCCGAAGGCGAGGACCCCGACACGCTGGTGCGCAGCGAAGGCCGCGAAGGTTTCGACGCGCGCCTGCAGTCTGCGGTGCCGCTGTCGCAGTTCTTCTTCGACGAACTGGCGAAGGACGTGAATCTGGGCACGCTCGATGGCAAGGCGCGCATGGCCGAGCGTGCAAAACCGCTGCTCGCGCAGATTCCCGATGGCGCCTTCGGCGACCTGATGCGACAGCGACTCACCGAACTGACCGGCGTCGGCGCGAATGCTGCGGCACAGGCTTCGAAACCATCCGCGCGCACGCGCCCGCAGGTGCAGCCCACGCAGAAGCGCAGCCTGGTGCGCAGCGCGATCGCGCTGCTGCTGCAGCGACCGTCGCTGGCGCTGGAACTGCAGTCGCCCTGGACCTTCGGCGCGCTGCGCCAGCCCGGCATCCCGCTGCTGGCCGAACTCATCGCGCTGGTGCGCGAACGCCCCGACATCACCACCGGCGCGCTGCTCGAACATTTCGAGGGCCGCGAGGAATTCGGCCACCTGCAGAAACTCGCCGCGCAGGACATGCCCGGCGAAGAAGCCAAGTGGCGCGACGAATTCCTCGACGTCGCCCAGCAGCTGGAACGACAGACGCTGCAGCAGCGCATCGAAGCCCTGCAGGCGAAGCAGCGCGAACAGGGCCTGGACGACCAGGACAAGGTCGAGCTGCGCGAACTGCTGCGCGTCATCGCGACGGGCCGCTGACGCTCTTCGATCGCACCTCCGCGCGGGGGTCGCAGTCCGTGAGATGGGGGTTCGCGATACTGGCTGCACGACGGGAGGGGTGGCGGCGTTGCGGACGACGCGCCATCAGGGCCAGGCAACCACGGAAGGCCAACTCGCACCATGGGAACGACAGCGCGCACATCGCGACGCCGCCCCCTCGCCTGTCGACCATCGTCGCCCCGAGCGTCAGGCGCCCCAGACCTCGCGCATCACCCGCGCGAAGTTGCCGCCGAGGATCTTCGCGATGCGCGCATCGGAATGCCCGCGTTTCGACAGCAGCGTGGCGAGACGATCGAAGCGGTTCGCCGTGTTGAGGTCGGGAATGAAGGTGTAGAGGTCCGCCGGACGCCCGCGATCGAACACGCCGTCGTCGACCGCACCCGCAACCCATTCGCGATTGTCTTTCTCGAATTCGGGCGTGCGCGCGATCGGCGCGACGCCCGTGTCGGTGCCGATGCCGACGTGGTCCTCGCCGCAAATGTTCACCGCGTGCTCGATGTGGCGAACCACGTCCTCGGCCATCGGCTGGGTGTCGGTGCGGAGGTAGGGCCAGAAGATGATGCCGGCGACGCCGCCCTTGTCGGCCATCGCGCGCAACGTGGCATCGTCGGCATTGCGCGGCAGGTCCGCCAGCGCACGGCAGCCGGTGTGGCTGATCAGCATCGGCGCGCGCGACGCGGCGACGCCTTCGGTCATCGTGCGCGGCGAGCCGTGCGCCAGGTCGACCACGATGCGCTCGGCATTGAGTCGCTTCACGACCTCGCGACCGAAATTGCTCAGTCCGGCGTTGCCCGGTTCCATGCAACCGTCGCCGACGAGATTGCGGCGGTTGTGCGTGAGCTGCAGCACGCGCAGGCCGCGTTCGCGGAACATCGGGATGCGTTCGATGTCCTCGCCCAGCGGCTCGGCGCCCTGGAAGGTGTGGATCAGACCGAGCTTGCGCTCGCGGCGCGCGCGTTCGAGATCGTCGGCGGTCCGGATGAGGGTCAAGTGATCGGGATGACGAGACACGATGCCTTCCCACGTCTCGAATGCCCGCTTCGTCTTATCGAACGCGGCATCGTCCATCCAGAAACGCCCGGATGGCGACAAGGTCAGCACCACCGCCGTCAGGCCGGAGGCGCGGATGGCGTCGAGTTCATCCCGGATCGCTCGCGCGTTCGCCGGATCGTCGGCATCGAACCAGAACAGGTTCGTGCCGCCGGCACCGTCGATCGCGACGATGTCGCGCGCTTGCATGCGCGCCGAAGCGAAGCGCGGCCATGCAGCGCCGAGCGCCAGGCCGCCAAGCGCGGCGATGAATCCACGACGTCGCATCCCTGTCTTCCTCCCGCATCGTCGATACGCCTCGAGTGTAGCGTGGTGCCTGCGGACGGGCAGCCTGCGGCAATCCGCCAAGCCGGGCACGGCCGCCGGGCTCCCGGCATGCGGTACGACAGGGGTATGCTCCGGAGGTTTTCCTCTCCGGGATCCAGATCATGCTGCGCCGCACAAGCATCGCCACCGCCCTGCTGGTCATCGCCAGCGCCCTGCCTGCGCATGCGCAGGCGCCTGCCGTCGAGCGCCAGGAAGTCGGCAACCGCATCAGCGAGAACATCCCGGCGATTCCCGCCGAGCTGGTCGAACGCCTCAACCGCTACCAGAACACGCGCGGCGCCGGCGTGGCCGGCTGGACGAAGGACGGCTGCCTGCTGGTCGGCACGCGCTTCGCCGAAACCAACCAGGTCCACCGGGTCTGCCAGCCGCTGGGCATGCGCGAGCAGCTGACTTTCTATCCCGAGCCGATCGGTGCGGTGGCGCCGATGCCGGCCGCCGGGTCGCGCGACGGCTTCGTCTTCTCGAAAGACAAGGGCGGCGACGAGTTCTCGCAGTTGTACTGGTTCGACGGCGGCAGCCGCGAAGTCAGTCTGCTCACCGACGGCAAGCGCACCCAGAACACCGGCCCGCTGTTCTCGCCGGACGGCAAGTGGCTGGCCTATCGCAGTACCGCACGCAACGGCACCGACACCGATATCTGGCTGCGCGACATGGCCACCGGCCAGTCGCGGCCCGTGGTCACCGCCGGCGGCAGCTGGAGCGCGCGCGACTTCTCGCCCGATGGCAAGACCCTGCTGGTGATGAAAGGCGTCTCCGCAGCGGAGTCGTATCCGGGCAAGGTCGATCTGGCAACCGGCGCGCTGACCATGTTCCCGGTCGAAGGCGGCAAGGCGGCGTTCGGCGATTTCGCCTACGGGCCCGACGGCAAGTCCGCGTACTACGTGTCGGACGAACCCGTGGACGGCAAGCCGCAGGAGTTCCAGACCCTGCGCCATCACGACGCGGCCACCGGCAAGATCACGGTGCTCAGCGGCACGATTCCGTGGGACGTCACCGGCTTCAGCCTGTCGGAAGACCGTCGCCACCTCGCCTACGCCACCAATGAGGACGGGATCAGCCGCCTGCGCGTGCTGGCGTTGCCGTCGCACCGCGAGATTCCCCTGCCGGCTCTGCCGGTCGGCGTGTTCGGCGCCGGCGTGTTCTCGCCGGACGGCCACCGTCTGGCGCTGAGCATCAACAGCGCGACCTCGCCCAGCGACGTGTACGTGATCGACCTGCGCGACGCACGCCTGGCGCGCTGGACGCAAAGCGAAGTCGGCGGTCTGGACGCATCGAAGTTCGTCGCGCCGACGCTGATCCGCTATCCGACCTTCGATCACGTGAACGGCGGCAATCAGGGCAAGAGCCGCCGCACCATTCCCGCGTTCTACTACCGCCCGGCGAACGTGCCTGCGGGCCGCAGGCTGCCGGTGGTCATCAACATCCACGGCGGCCCGGAAGCGCAGTCGCTGCCGACCTTCAACCCGACCGCGCAGTTCATGGCCAACGAGCTGGGCGTGGCGATGCTGGTACCGAACGTGCGCGGCTCCTCCGGCTACGGCAAGACCTATCTTTCGCTCGACAACGCCGAGAAGCGCGAGGATTCGGTCAAGGACATCGGCGCACTGCTCGACTGGATCGCGAAGCAGCCGGAACTCGACAGCTCGCGCGTCGGCGTGGTCGGCGGCAGCTACGGCGGCTACATGGTGCTGGCCTCGCTGATGCACTACAGCGACCGCATCCGCGCAGGCATCGACGTGGTCGGCATCTCGCACTTCGGCACTTTCCTCAAGAACACCGAAAGCTATCGCCGCGACCTGCGCCGGGTGGAATACGGCGACGAGCGCGACCCGAAGATGGCCGAGATCTTCGAACGCATCTCGCCGCTGAACCACGCCGATCGCATCAAGGCCAAGCTGTTCGTCGCCCAGGGCAAGAACGACCCGCGCGTGCCATGGACCGAAGCCGAGCAGATCGTGAAGGCGGTGCGCGCCAACGGCCAGCCGGTCTGGTACCTGCTGTTCAACGACGAAGGCCACGGCTTCCGCAAGAAGAGCAACAACGATTACTTCGGTGCGGCGAGCGTGTTGTTCTGGCAGGAGAACCTATTGGACGAGAAGAAGTGAACCGCTTCGCCCGGGCTTTGCGATGAGCAGCCCGGGCGATTCGGCGATACATCAACGTCATCCTCGCGCAAGCGAGGACCCAACCATCAATCACGATCAAGCCTGGGTCCTCGCTTGCGCGAGGATGACGACTGCGTTTGCAGGACAGGGCGGGAAAGCCCCGAGCATGTGTGAGAATCCCTTCAGCAACGCTCAGCGCGGCCACAACCCCCGGATCGCGGCGACACCCTGCGCGCCCTGGGCACGCGCGACCTCGACATCCCGGGCCACGAGTCCGCCGATGGCATAGATCGGCAGCGCGACCTGCTCGCGCAGGCGCGCGAAGGCGTCCCAGCCGATGCCGGCCTGCCCGGGATGCGATGCGGTCGGCAGCACCGGGCCGAGCACGGCGGCATCGCAGCCGCAGGCCTGCGCACGCACGAGTTCGTCGAGGGTGTGACAGGAGGCAATCACGCGGCCCGGCACGTCGGGACGCGTCGTCAATTCCGCCAGCTGCGCAGCGCGCAGGTGCAGGCCGATGCCATGCCGCTCGGCCAGGGCGAGGTCACCGTTGACCAGCACGTCGGCGTCGACCTCGCGGGCGATGGCCACGGCGCGCTCGACCAGCAACGACCAGTGCGCGGGATCGACGATCGACAGCATCGGCGCGCGCAGCTGCACGCGCGCGATGCCGGCATCGCAGGCGGCGCGCAGGCCATCGAGCCAGGACACGTCGTCCTCGGGTTCGGGGGTGATGAGGTACAGCGACGGATCGCGCAGCGCGGCGACGACCGGGCGGTCGGCATCGGGCATCGCATAGCTCGCCAGCCGATGCGGCGGCACCCAGGCGAGCGCCTGGCCATCGAGTCCCTTCACGGTGCCGCTCCACGCGGCGATGCGGCGCACGTCGAGGCGCAGCCGTTTGTGGGGATACTGCTGCGGCACCACGATCACCCGCTCGCCGACGCGGGCCTCGATGCCCAGTTCCTCACGGAGTTCGCGTACCAGCGCCTGCTCGGGCGTCTCGCCGGGATCGACCTTGCCGCCCGGGAATTCCCAGAGGCCCGCGAGGTCGCGGCCTTCGGTGCGTCGCGCCAGCAGGATGCGGTCGCGGGCGTCGGTGATGACGCCCGCGACGACGTGGATGCTGGGTCCGGAAGAAGCCCCGGCTCGGGATTCGGTCATCGCTTCCTCTGCGCGACTGGCGAATTCAGCGGCCCCGCGTCACGGCTCCCGCGTCAGACCAACTGGCCGTGGCAATGCTTGAACTTCTTGCCGCTGCCGCAGGGGCACGGATCGTTGCGACCGACGCCCGCGAACTGCTCGGGGTGCTGGTAATCCGGCGTGGCGGCTTCCTCGTCGGCGCCGAAGCCACCGATGTCCGGATGCTGGAACTCCATCTGGCGGGCGAGCGCCTGCGCACGGGCGCGCTCGGCAGCCTCGGCCTGGGCGATCTCTTCCTCGCTGCGGATGCGCACGCGGGCCAGCAGCGAGATCACTTCGCGCTTGACCTTCTCCAGCATCTCGCTGAACAGTTCGAACGCTTCCTTCTTGTACTCCTGCTTCGGCTGCTTCTGCGCGTAGCCGCGCAGGTGGATGCCCTGGCGCAGGTAGTCCATGCGGCCGAGATGCTCCTTCCAGCTCTGGTCGAGCACGGTCAGCATCAGGTGCTTTTCGAGCATGCGCATGTTCTCGGCGCCGATCGAGGCTTCCTTGGTCGTGAACAGGTTCTCGACCTCGGCCTGCACGTAGCGCGCGATGCCCTCGGCATCGATTTCGCTCTGCGAGCGGACATGCTCGACCAGCGGCAGCTGCAGGTTGAACTCGGCGGCCAGCTCGGCCTGCAGGCCCGGCAGATCCCACTGGTCGTCGATCGAATTCGGCGGCACGAACCGGTCGACCATGTCGGCGACCACGTCGTTGCGGATGCCGTCGACGTTGTCCTTGACGCTGTCGGCTTCGAGCAGCTCGTCGCGCTGGCGGTAGATGACCTTGCGCTGGTCGTTGTTGACGTCGTCGAAATCGAGCAGGTTCTTGCGGATGTCGAAGTTGTGGGCTTCGACCTTGCGCTGCGCGCCGGCGATCTGCTTGGTCACCAGCGGGCTTTCGATGATGTCGTCTTCCTTCAGGCCCATGCGCGCCATCATGCGCTGCACCCAGTCGGCGGCGAAGATGCGCATCAGGTTGTCTTCGAGCGACAGGTAGAAGCGCGACGACCCCGGGTCGCCCTGGCGGCCGGAACGACCGCGCAGCTGGTTGTCGATGCGGCGCGACTCGTGGCGTTCGGTGCCGATGATGTGCAGGCCGCCGCTGGCCTTGACCGCATCGTGGCGCTGCTGCCATTCGTTCTTGATGCGCTGGCGCTCGATGTCGTTGAGCTCCGCGCCGGCCTCGGCCTCGCGGGCCTGCAGTTCGGCTTCCAGCGAGCCGCCGAGCACGATGTCGGTACCGCGGCCGGCCATGTTGGTGGCGATGGTCACCGCGCCCGGGCGACCGGCCTGGGCAACGATGTGCGCTTCGCGCTCGTGCTGCTTGGCGTTGAGCACCTCGTGGGCGACACCGGCGGCCTTGAGCTGCTCGGACAGCATTTCCGACACTTCGATCGAGGTCGTGCCGACCAGCACCGGCTGGCCCTTGGCGTTGCACTCCTTGATCTCGCCAAGCACCGCGCGGTACTTGCCGGCCTTGTTGAGGAATACCGCGTCCGGATGGTCCTTGCGCACCATCGGGCGATGGGTCGGGATCACCACCACTTCCAGGCCGTAGATGCTCTGGAATTCGAAGGCTTCGGTATCCGCCGTGCCGGTCATGCCGGCGAGCTTGCCGTACATGCGGAACAGGTTCTGGAAGGTGATGCTGGCCAGCGTCTGGTTCTCGTGCTGGACCGGCACGCCTTCCTTCGCTTCGACCGCCTGGTGCAGGCCGTCGGACCAGCGGCGACCCGGCAGGGTACGGCCGGTGAATTCGTCGACGATGACCACTTCGCCATCGCGCACGATGTAGTCGACATCGCGCTGGAACAGCGCGTGCGCGCGCATCGCGGCGTTGAGGTGGTGGACCACGTGGATGTTGTGCGCGGCGTAGAGGGTGTCCTCGCCTTCGAGGATGCCGGCGCGGCGCAGCAGCTCCTCGGCGTGCTCCTGGCCGGCTTCGGACAGGTGCACCTGCTTGCTCTTCTCGTCGACCCAGTAGTCGCCGACGCCGTCTTCCACGTCCTGTCGCTTGAGCTGCGGGACGATGCGGTTGACCTTGACGTACAGCTCAGGCGATTCGTCGGCGCGGCCGGAGATGATCAGCGGCGTGCGCGCTTCGTCGATCAGGATCGAGTCCACTTCGTCGACGATCGCGTAATGCAGGCCGCGCTGGTGGCGGTCTTCCTTCGCCAGCGCCATGTTGTCGCGCAGGTAGTCGAAGCCGAATTCGTTGTTGGTGCCGTAAGTGATGTCCGAACCGTAGGCGGCGGCCTTGTCGGAATGCGGCATGCCCGGGTACACGACGCCGACGCTGAGGCCGAGCCAGTTGTACAGGCGGCCCATCCAAGCCGAGTCGCGGCGGGCGAGGTAGTCGTTCACGGTGATGACGTGGACGCCCTTGCCTTCCAGCGCGTTGAGGTAGGTCGGCAGCGTACCGACGAGGGTCTTGCCTTCGCCGGTGCGCATTTCGGCGATCTTGCCCAGGTGCAGGACCATGCCGCCGATCAGCTGCACATCGTAGTGGCGCATGCCCAGCACGCGCTTCGACGCCTCGCGGCAGACCGCGAAGGCCTCGGGGAGGATCTTGTCGAGCGATTCGCCCTTGGCGATGCGCTGCTTGAACTCGGGCGTCTTCGCCTGCAGGTCGGCGTCGGACAGCGCCTCCATCTGCGGTTCGAGTGCGTTGATCTTCTTGACGATGCCGCTGAGCTGCTTGATCAGGCGATCGTTGCGGCTACCGAAGATGCTGGTCAACAGGCGATTGAGCATGGGCGGAAAGGGTCCGGGCTGGTTGGGCCGCGAGGACCGTCGGGAACGGCCATCCACGGCAATAAAAAAGGGCGCAGAGCGCCCTGCAACGTTCCATTGTACTTGGTGCCGCCGCCCCGAGGTATCAAGCCCCCGGGGTG
This sequence comes from Lysobacter brunescens, assembly GCF_042677005.1. Taxonomy (NCBI): domain Bacteria; kingdom Pseudomonadati; phylum Pseudomonadota; class Gammaproteobacteria; order Lysobacterales; family Lysobacteraceae; genus Lysobacter; species Lysobacter brunescens. Next base: position 35,909 of record NZ_JBHTIF010000001.1, read on the forward strand.
GCGCCTGTCTCAGCCCCGGGTGACGACCTTGCCGCCGGCCACGGGCGCGCCGGCCTGGCCCAGGAATTGCGCGGGATTCACCACCACGCCGTTCTCCCAGACCTCGAAATGGACGTGGGCGCCGGTCGAACGCCCGGTCGAACCGGCCTTGGCCACTTCCTCGCCGCGACGGACCAGATCGCCGACCTGACGGGTCAGCCGCGAATTGTGGGCGTAGCGGGTCACGTAGCCGTTGCCGTGGTCGACCTCGATCACGTTGCCGTAGCCCGAGCGCACGCCCGAGTAGGTGACGACGCCATCGGCGACGGTCAGCACCGGATCGCCGGTGTTGGCCTCGAAATCGACGCCCTTGTGGAACTGGCTGCCGCCGCCCAGGGGGTCCGCGCGATAGCCGAAGTTCGAGGTGATGTAGCTCTGCTGGATCGGCAGGCCGGTCGGCAGGCTGCTCCTGTCCAGCTCGCGGTTGAACAGCAGGGCCTCCAGCACGGACAGCTGGTTGCCGGAATGGCGGAGCTGGGCATCCAGGCCGCTCATGCCGTCGCGCAGCGCGCGAGCCTGCATGTCGCTGACCGGGCCGGCGCCACCGATGCCCACCGGCTTGTCGAAATCGAATTCGCCGTCGCCGAGCTGGGCGGCGCGGGTCAGCCGTTCGCCGAGCGCGTTCAGGCGATTGGCTTCGGCCTGCAGTTCGGCCATGCGCGCAGCGAGCGCGTTCACTTCGCGCTGCGCCTCGCGGCGGGTGGCCTCCAGGGTGCGTTCCTGCTCCTGCACCGCCACTTTCAGGCGATCGTGGTGCAGGTCGCGGACCAGGCCATCGCCGATCGCCCCCAAGCCCACACCGATGGTCACCAGGGCGATCGCGGCCATGCCCGGGCGGGCCTGCATCGCGATCCGGCCGCGATGTCCGGTCTCGACGAGGAAGGCCCCGATGCGGCGCGCGCTGGTGGTGCAGCCCCGTGCGAGCGTGTGCGCGGCGACGCGCATGTGGTGCTGTGCGAGCAGCAGCGCCGGCGGGCGGTGCGGATGCGCGGCGCCCTGCGCCTGCGACTGATCATCGGCGTCCGTCCGGTGCTGCGTATTTTCTTCGAAGCTGTGTACAGTCATGCGGCCCATGTCCCGTTCTCGATCCAACCCTCCTCCCCCGTCCCGCCCTGCGGGCCCGAAGATCGCCGCCGATGCCTTGCTCGACGGCGACGCCAATGACCCGGGCAAACTGTTCCTGCGGCGGGCGATGTGGCTCGAAGCGTTGGATCTGCAACTGCGTCCGGGTCTTCCGCCTGGCGTCGCCGCGCATGCGCGCCTGGCGAACATCAACCGCGGACGACTCGTCTACCTGGTGGATGCGCCGGTCTGGCATGCCAAGCTGCGGCTTGCGGCGACCGACGTCCTCGAAGTGGCCCGGTCCATCGGACTGGAAGTGACCGAACTGGTGGTCAAGATCGCAACCGGCCCGCACGCGATGCGCGCACCCGCCGTCGGGACGTCGAACAGCCACTCGGTTCCCCCACTCTCGGCAGCCGCGCGTGAAGCGTTCGCGGCCGCGCTCGCTGGCCGCGACGAGGATCCGTCGAAGCAGGACTCGTCCTGAGTCCATCCGTCGACCACCCCGTACAGGGGCGTCCGGCGGACGCGAAGGACGCATCCTACTGGCCGGAAGCCGGCCAGGGGTTAAGAAGCCGGGGCCTTTTCGTTCGGATTTCGTTAAAAATCGCGCGCAAGTTCACGGATCAGGCAAGTTGACTGATCGCGACGGGCGAAATGCATGACCGGACGGCCGCCGGTCGAAGGACCGCTCAGGACTCGAAAGCGGATGGGATGCGGGCCGGAGGATCAGGCCGGCTGGAGGGCGCCGTAGACCACCGGGACCGGGGTCCGGTCGTCGAAGGTGACGATGTCCCAGGCCGACGTGGCCGCCAGCAGGGCGCGGACCAGCTTGTTGTTGAGGGCGTGGCCGGACTTGAAGCCTTCGTAGGCGCCGAGGATCGGATGGCCGGCCAGGTACAGGTCGCCGACGGCATCGAGGATCTTGTGGCGGACGAACTCGTCGGCGTAGCGCAGGCCGTCGTCGTTCAGCACGCGGAACTCATCGAGCACGATCGCGTTGTCCATCGAGCCGCCGAGGCCGAGGTTGCGCTCGCGCATGAATTCGAGATCGCGCATGAAACCGAAGGTGCGCGCGCGGCTGACTTCGCGGATGTAGTTCTCGGTGGAGAACTCGACCACCGCGCGCGAACGCGACGCGGGAATGGCCGGATGATTGAATTCGACGGTGAAACCGAGGCGGAAGCCGTCGTAGGGCTCGAAGCGGGCGACCTTGTCGCCATCGCGCACTTCCACCGTTTCGAGGATGCGGATGAAGCGCTTCGGAGCGTTCTGCTCCACGATGCCGGCGGACTGCAGCAGGAACACGAACGGACCGGACGAGCCGTCCATGATCGGCACTTCGGGGGCCGACAGCTCGACATAGAGATTGTCGACGCCCAGACCCGCGAGCGCGGACATCAAGTGTTCGACGGTCATCGCCTTGCCACCCTCGCGGGTGAGGCCGGTGCAGAGCATGGTCTCGGTGACCAGGTCGGCGCGTGCGGGGATTTCGACGACGGGGTCCAGGTCGACGCGACGGAACACGATGCCGGTGTCGACCGGGGCCGGGCGCAGGGTCAGGAAGACCTTGTCGCCACTGTGCAGGCCCACGCCGGTGGCGCGGATCATGTTCTGCAGGGTGCGTTGCTGGGCCATGGGCGATGTGATCGTGTGCGGGGGGCGTTGTGCGGGGATCGTGCCGGGAACGATGCGCGAATCCATGCGGCCGGGAGCACTCGCCAGTCGAGTGGGGAGGCAGATTAGCACGCGTCAGGCTGAACCTGAACGGAAGGGATGGACCGTTCCGGGCCTGCAACGGCGGGCCTGCAACGACCGCCTTCCGGGCTCGCCGGAGGAGAGGAGAAAAGCCCGCCGGGCCGGACGACCCGGCGGGTAAAGGACACGATGCGGGGCGGCGCCGGGCCATGGCGGACCCGGCATTCCCCGTTGGAGCGACGGGCGGTCAGTCCGCCTGGCGGCGGAGGAAGGCCGGGATGTCGAGGTAGCTGCTGTCGCTGCCGAAATCGGCGGCGGCCGGGGTCGAGGCATCGCTGCCGCGACCACGCAGGTTGGCGGCGATGCCCGCGCCCGGGGTGAACGCCGCCGGCTCGTCGATCATCATCCCGGTGGTGCCGTCGCGACGGCCCTGGGTGTTGATCAGCTGCACCTGCGGACGGCGCGCCGGCACGTGGCCCTCGTCGCGGTCGCGTACGGCCTGGCGCGAGACGGCGCGGTTCAGGCCGGTGGCGACCACGGTCACCTTGACCTCGTCCTGCATGTCCGGATCGAGCACGGTGCCGATCACGACCGTCGCGTCTTCCGACGCGAAGTTCTCGATCGTGCGGCCCACTTCGTCGAACTCGGCCATGGTGAAGTCCGGGCCGGCGGTGATGTTGACCAAGATGCCGTTGGCGCCGGCCAGGTTCACGTCGTCGAGCAGCGGATTGTTGATCGCGCCCTCGGCCGCGGCCTGCGCGCGATCGTCGCCGCGCGCGGTGCCGGTGCCCATCATCGCCAGGCCCATTTCGGACATGACGGTGCGCACGTCGGCGAAGTCGACGTTGATCAGGCCGGGACGCACGATCAGGTCGGCGATGCCCTGCACCGCGCCCTGCAGCACGTCGTTGGCGGCGCGGAACGCCTGGATCATCGTCGCGTTGCGGCCGAGCACGGTGATCAGCTTCTCGTTCGGGATCGTGATCAGCGAGTCGCAGTGCTGCGACAGCTCCTCGATGCCCTTGAGCGCGACCTGCATGCGGCGACGGCCCTCGAACGGGAACGGCTTGGTGACCACCGCCACGGTGAGGATGCCCATCTCCTTGGCGAGCTGCGCGACGACCGGCGCGGCGCCGGTGCCGGTGCCGCCGCCCATGCCGGCGGTGATGAACACCATGTCGGCGCCCTGCAGCGCGTCCATGATGCGCTCGCGGTCTTCCAGCGCGGCCTGGCGACCGACTTCCGGATTCGCGCCCGCGCCCAGACCCTTGGTGACGTTGCTGCCCAGCTGCAGCTGGAGCTTGGCGCCGCAGTTCTTGATCGCCTGCGAATCGGTGTTCGCGGTGATGAACTCAACGCCTTCGATGCAGCCGTTGACCATGTGCGCCACGGCGTTGCCGCCGCCACCGCCCACGCCAACGACCTTGATGACCGCATTCGGGGCCATCTTTTCGACCAGTTCGAAATATGCCATGTCCGTGTCCTCGTCTATTTATTTGGTATCGCTGTTGTTGTCTGTTGGATCGCTGCCGCATTTCACGTGCACCCGTCCCGGGCATCTGCCGTCGTCCATGGATCGCATCGTCAAAACTCGCCCTTGAACCAGTTCCTGAGCTTGTTGAACACCCCGAGCGCACGGCCGGCCGGGATCACCGGACGACGCGGATGCTCGATCTGGCTGCCCATCAGCAGCAGGCCCACGCCGGTGGCGTGCACCGGGTTGCCGACCACTTCGCCCAGGCCGCTGACGTGCTGCGGGATGCCGACGCGTACCGGCATCTGCAGCATTTCCTCGGCCAGTTCGACCACCCCTTCCATCTTCGAGGCGCCGCCGGTGAGCACCATGCCGGCGCGCACCAGCTCCTCGAAGCCCGAGCGGCGCAGTTCGGCCTGCACCATCTCGAAGATTTCCTCGTAGCGCCCCTGCACCGCCTGCGCCAGCGCGTGGCGCGGCAGGCGGCGCGGCGGACGATCGCCGACGCTGGGCACCTGGATGCTTTCCTCCGCCGTCGCCAGCTGGGCCAGCGCGCAGGCGTAGCGGACCTTGATCTGCTCGGCTTCCGGCGTCGGCGTGCGCAGCATGTGCGCGATGTCGTTGGTGACGTGGTCGCCGGCGATCGGCAACGACGCGGTGTGGCAGATCGCGCCGTGCACGAACACCGCGATGTCGGTCGTGCCCGCGCCGATGTCGACCAGCACCACGCCCAGCTCGCGCTCGTCGCTGGTCAGCACCGCGGTGCTGGAGGCCAGCGAAGAGAAGATCAGGTCGTCCACCTGCAGGCCGCAGCGCTGCACGCACTTGCTGATGTTCGCCGCCGCCGACTGCGCGCACACCACCAGGTGCGCGTGCACTTCCAGGCGCACGCCGGTCATGCCGACCGGGTTGCGGATGCCTTCCTGCGAATCGTCGAGCACGTAGTCGCGCGGGATCGCGTGCAGGATCTTCTGGTCGGCCGGAATGGCCACGGCCTTGGCAGCTTCCAGCACGCGGTCGAGGTCCATGTAGCTGACCTCACCATCGCGGATCGGCACGATGCCCGGCGAGTTGCGGCACTGCACGTGGTTGCCGGAGATCGAGGCGTAGACCGAGCGGATCTCGCAGCCGGCCATCAGCTCGGCTTCCTCGATCGCGCGCTGGATCGACTGCACGGTCGACTCGATATCCACGACCACGCCGCGCTTGAGCCCGCGCGATTCGTGCGTGCCGATGCCGATGACTTCGATCGGGTTGCCCGGCGCGTACTCGCCCACCAGCGCCACCACTTTCGAGGTGCCGATGTCGAGGCCGACGATGAGCGATTTGTCGCCTTTGCGGTTCATGTGGGCAGGGCCGTGGATCGGAAATGGAACATCGGGAATGTCTTGAGATGGGCGACCCGGGCGGTGTTGCCGGCCGGATTCGCCTGTTGGGGTGCTGCATTCGGCTCGACGCCGGGCACGGCCGATGCGGGCGTGCCGATCGTCTTGCCAGGGGCGTCGGCCTCGCGCCAGGTCAGCGCGAAACCGTTGGTGTAGCGCAGGTCGGCGCGTGCCAGCGTGCGCGGGTCCTGCGCCTGCAACTGCGGCAGCAAACGTGCGAACCGCGCCAGGCGCAAGCGCGCATCGTCGCGACCGAGCAGCAGTTCCGCACCGTTGGACAGGGTCATCGACCAGCTGCCGCGTGCGTCGAGACGCAGCGCCTGCACGTCGATGCCCATCGGCGCGAACAGCGCGCGGGCCTCGTTGTACAGGGCCACGAGGTCACTGCTGCGCGACACCGGACCTTCGAAACGCGGCAAGCCCTTCGGCACGGCCACGTCGGCGGAGGGAAAGAATCGACCGCGCTCCGACAGCAGCTGGTCCTCGCCCCACCACGCGAACGGCCGGTGTTCCTCGACACGCACGATCAGCACGTCGGGCCACTGCTTGCGCACTTCCGCCGACTCGACCCACGGCAGCTTCGCGACCGCCGCCTGCGCGTCCTCCAGGCGCACCGCGAAGAAACCGCGATGCGCATAGGGCATGACCGTCGCACGCAGCCGCGCGGCATCGACGCGCTCGAGGTCGCCGACCACGCGCAGCGTGCGCAGCGGCCAGCGCTCGGCGCCGACCCAGCCCTGGATGACCGCCACCACCGGCAGCGTCACCAGTGCCAGCGCCAGCAGCCACGCGACGAGTCGCAGGAAGGCGTTCATCGTGCGCCCACCTCCGGACCCGCAGCGGTGTCGACCGAGGTTTCCAGGACCATCCAGCAGAGCGTTTCGAAATCGATGCCGATCTGGCGCGCGGCCTTGGGCACCAGCGAGTGGCTGGTCATGCCCGGTGCGGTGTTGATCTCGATGAGCTGGAAGCCGTGGCGGCGGTCGCGCATCACGTCGACGCGGCCCCAGCTGCTGCAACCGGCGGCGCGGAAGGCGCGCAGCGCAAGGTCGCGGATGGTCGTCTCGTCGTCGCCTTCGAGGCCGGGACACAGGTACTGCGTGTCGTCGGCGATGTACTTGGCGTGGTAATCGTACCATTCTCCGGCGGGCACGATGCGGATCGACGGCAGCGCGAGATCACCGAAGATGCCGACGGTGAATTCATCGCCCTGCACCATCTGCTCCATCAGCAGTTCACCGGCATAGATCGCGGCGAAGGCTTCGGCAGCATCGAGGTCGCTGTCGGCGAGGATGCGGAACACGCCGACGCTGGAACCTTCGCAGGACGGCTTCACGAACACCGGCAGACCGAGCGAGGCCGCGGCAGCGCGCAGGTCGCTGCCCGGAGCGATGCGCACGAACTTCGGTGTCGGCAGGCCTTCGCTGATCCACACCTGCTTGGTGCGGATCTTGTCCATGCTCAGCGCGCTGCCCAGCACCTTCGAACCGGTGTAGGGCACGCCCAGCGCTTCGAGCGCGCCCTGCAGCACGCCGTCCTCGCCACCGCCCTTGTTGCCGTGGAGGATGTTGAAGACGCGGTCGTACTGCTTGCCGCGCAGGGCGTCGATCAACGCCGGGATACCGTCGACCGCGTGCGCATCGACGCCGCGCGCACGCAGCGCCTCCAGCACGTTGCGACCGGAATCGAGCGAGACCTCGCGCTCGGCGCTGGTGCCGCCCATGAGCACGGCAACGCGGCCGAACACGGCCGGATCGGTGAACCGCGGCGATGGCGTGGCGATGCTCACGACCGGTGTCCCTCATTGTTGTCCTGATGGAAGCCGTGGGCCGCGATCTGCTGCGCGGCATGGCCGATATCGCCCGCGCCCATCATCAGCAGCAGGTCGCCGTCGCGAAGCACGTCGGGCAGCACCTGGGCGAGATCGGCGGCACCGCCGACGACCACGGGATCGATGCGGCCGCGCGCGCGGATGCTGCGCGCCAGCGATTTGGCGTCGGCGCCGGCGATCGGCGCTTCGCCGGCCGGATAGACCTCGGTCAGCACCAGCGCGTCGACGTTCGACAGCACGGCGGCGAAGTCGTCGAACAGGTCACGCGTGCGGCTGTAGCGATGCGGCTGGAACGCGACCACCAGCCGGCGATCGGGCCAGCCGCCGCGCGCGGCCTCGAACACCGCTTCGAGTTCCTTCGGATGGTGGCCGTAGTCGTCCACCAGCTGCACCTTGGCGCCCTGCGCGGTGGTCAGTTCGGCCAGCAGGTTGAAGCGGCGGCCGATGCCGGCGAACTTCTCCAGCGCCTGCGCGATGGTCTCCGGTGCCACGCCGAGCTGCCAGCCGATGGTGGCGGCCGCCAGCGCGTTCTGCACGTTGTGCCGGCCGGGCAGCGCCAGCGTCGTCGGCGTGCGCGTGCCGTCGGGCAGGCACAGCGTGAAGCGCATCGCCGGGCCGGCCTGCTCGACATCCTCGGCGCGCACGTCGGCTTCGGGCGCGAAGCCGTAGCTGATCACGTGGCGCGGCATGTCGGCGGCGAGCATCGCGACTTCGGGATCGTCGATGCACAGCACGGCCAGGCCGTAGAACGGCAGGCGGTGCAGGAATTCGGAGAACGCGGCCTGCACGCGCGCGAAGTCGCCGCCGTAGTTCTCCAGATGGTCGGCGTCGATGTTGGTGACGACCGCGATCGACGGATTGAGGCGCAGGAAGCTGCCGTCGCTCTCGTCGGCCTCGGCCACCAGCCAGTCGCCGCTGCCCAGGCGCGCATTGGCGCCGGCCGCGAGCAGCTGGCCGCCGATCACGAAGGTCGGATCCAGCCCGCCCTCGGCGAGCACGCTGGCGGTCAGCGATGTCGTCGTCGTCTTGCCGTGCGTGCCGGCGATGGCGATGCCGCGACGGAAACGCATCAGTTCGGCCAGCATCTCCGCGCGCGGCACCACCGGGATGCGCTGCGCGCGCGCTTCCATCCACTCGGGGTTCTCGCGCTTGATCGCGCTGGACACGACCACGCAGTCGGCGCCGAGCACGTTGGCGGCGGCGTGGCCACGGCAGACGGTGATGCCCAGCGAGGCGAGACGGCGCGTGGTCGCGTTGTCGGCGTTGTCGGAACCGGAGACCTGGTAGCCGAGCGTGCACAGCACTTCGGCAATGCCGCTCATGCCGGCGCCGCCGATGCCGACGAAATGGACGCGGGGAAAGGCCTTGGACAGGTCCTGGGTGTCGAGCAGTCGGCGGATCATGGGCGTGCCTCCTGCAGCACGGCATCTGCGACGCGGTCGGCCGCATCGTTCCTGGCGAGCGATCGTGCAGCTTCGGCCATGAACAGCCGCTTCGCGGGATCGAGGATGAAATTGCGCAGCTCCATCGCCAGCTTCGACGCGAGTGCGTCGTCCTGCTTGAGCAGCACGGCGGCGCGACGCTGGGCGAGATACTGCGCGTTCTTGGTCTGGTGGTCGTCGACCGCGGTCGGCAGCGGCACCAGCACGCTGCCGACGCCTGCGGAGCACAGCTCGGCGAGCGTCAGCGCACCGGCGCGGCAGACCACCACATCGGCCCAGGCGTAGGCCGCAGCCATGTCGGCGATGAAGGGCTCGACCGATGCGACGACGCCGGCCTCGGCATAGGCTTTTTCGGCTTCCTCGCGCATGCGCTCGCCGCACTGGTGACGGACGATCACGCCCGCGCCGTCGAGCTGGCGCAGCGCGGACGGCATCGCCGCGTTCAGCGCGCGCGCGCCCTGGCTGCCGCCGAGCACGAGCACGCGCATGTCGTCGTCGCCGCGACCGGCGAAGCGTTCGCGCGGCGACGGCACCTGCGCGATGACCTCGCGCACCGGGTTGCCGACCACGGTTTCCTTGCCCGGGAACGCATCCGGGAAACCGGTCAGTACGCGGCGCGCGAAGCGCGAGAGCACGCGGTTGGTCATGCCCGGCGCGCGGTTCTGTTCGTGCACCAGCAGCGGAATGCCGGCGAGCACCGAGGCGATGCCGCCCGGACCGGCCGCGAAACCACCAAAGCTGACGACGGCGCGCGGCTGGTGCCTGCGCAGGATGTCGCGGGCGCTGCGGATCGCCGACAGCACGCGCAGCGGGGCGCGCAGCAGCGTGCCCAGGCCTTTGCCGCGCACGCCGGAGATCGCGATGGTCTCGATGGCGATGCCGTGCTGCGGGACGAGACGGGTTTCCATGCCGCCTTCGGCGCCGAGCCACACCACCGGGATGTCGCGCGCGCGCAGCGCCGCCGCCAGCGCGAGGCCGGGGAAGATGTGGCCGCCGGTGCCGCCGGCGAGGATCATCACGGGTGCGTCATGTCGTGCGGTCGAGGTGCTCATGCGCCCCTCCCGAAACTCGGCTCGACGCGGTCGCGCAGGCGGCTGGTGCCACGCGGCGCGCTTCCGATCGACACGCTGCCCAGCGCGGACGCAGCGGTCGACGGCAGCGGCTGCGCGGTCTGCGGCGGCGTGCCCGGCTCGATGCCGGCCGACACCTGCGCAGCCTCGCCGCGCAGGCGCGCGACCTGGCGCTCGGCGCGGTCCAGCTCGTAGGAAATGCGCAGCAGCAGGCCGATCGCGGCGCAGGTGCCGAGCACGCTGGAGCCGCCGGAGGAGATCAGCGGCAAGGTCAGGCCCTTGGTCGGCAGCAGGCCGAGGTTCACGCCGATCGACACGAAGCTCTGCAGCGCCATCCACAGCGCGATGCCGAACGCGCAGTAGCCAGCGAAATGGCGGCGCATCTCGACGCACTTGAGGCCGATCCAGAAGGCGCGACCGACGAGCACGGCATAGAGCGCGATCACCAGGCAGACGCCGACGAAGCCCAGCTCCTCGGCGATGACCGCGAGAATGAAGTCGGTGTGCGCTTCCGGCAGGTAGGACAGCTTCTGCACCGAACCGCCGAGGCCGACGCCGAACCATTCGCCGCGGCCGATGGCCATCAGGGCGTTCGACAGCTGGTAGCCGCTGCCGAAGGGATCGGCGAACGGGTCCCAGAACGAGGTGAAGCGGCGCCAGCGATACGGCTCGGCGATCGCGATCAGCGCCAGCACCGGCAGGCCGACCAGCACTGGTCCGAACATGCGCGGCATGTGCACGCCACCGAGCACCAGCATGCCGGCGGTGATCGCGAGGATCAGCGACAGCGAACCGAAATCCGGCTGCAGGATCAGCAGCGCGACCAGCGCCACGGCCACGCCCAGCGGCTTGAACATCGCGCCCCAGGTGGCGTTGACCTCGTCGCGGAAGCGGACGAGATAGCTGGCGAGCCAGATGATGTACATCAGCTTCACCGCTTCCACCGCCTGGAAGCCCATGATCCCGAAATTCAGCCAGCGCTTGGCGCCGTTGACGGTCTTGCCGATGCCGGGCACGAACACCAGCAGCAGCAGCACGAAGCACAGCACCAGCAGCAGGCGGTCCTTCTGCTCGATCGATTTGAGCTCGGTGCGCATCAGGACGCCCGCGACGCAGGCGCCAAGCGCGAGGAACATCAGGTGCTTGGTGAGGAAGTAGTACGGACCGACGTCCAGCCCCTCGCCGATCGCGATCGAGCTGGAGGCGACCATCACCACGCCCATGCCGGCCAGCGCGAACGCCACGCCGAGCAGCCACGGGTCGAAGCGGCCGGGCAACGCGTCGAGACGCGTGGCCTGCTGGCCGAGACCGAAACGTGGCAGGGGCGGGAACCAGTGGCTCATCAACGGATCTTCAGGGTGGCGAGGCCGACGAGGACGAGGATCACCGAGATGATCCAGAAGCGGACGATGACGCGCGGCTCCGGCCAGCCCTTCTTCTCGAAGTGGTGGTGGATCGGCGCCATCAGGAACACGCGTTTGCCGGTGAGCTTGAACGACGCGACCTGGATCATCACCGACAGTGTTTCGATGACGAAGATGCCGCCCATCAGCACCAGCACCAGCTCCTGGCGCACGATCACCGCGATCGCGCCGAGCACCGCGCCCAGCGCCAGCGCGCCGAGGTCGCCCATGAACACCATCGCCGGATAGGTGTTGAACCACAGGAAACCCAGGCCCGCGCCGGCGATCGCCGCGCAGATGATCACCAGCTCGCCCGCGCCGGGCACGATGGGAATCTGCAGGTAGGTCGCGAACTTCACGTTGCCGGTGGCGTAGGCGAACACGCCCAGCGCGCAGGCGACCAGCACGGTCGGCATGATCGCCAGGCCGTCGAGGCCGTCGGTCAGGTTCACCGCATTCGAGAAGCCGACGATCCAGAAATAGGCGATGCCGACGAAGAAGATCGTGCCGCCGATGCCGACCAGCGGCAGCGCCACGTTCTTGAAGAACGGGATGTACAGCGTGGTCGCCGACTGCGCGTCGGCGGTGAAGTACAGGAACAGGCCGGCGGCGAGGCCGAACAGCGACTGCAGTGCGTACTTGGTCCGCGACTTCATGCCGTTGGGATCGCGCTTGACGATCTTGATCCAGTCGTCCCACCAGCCGATCCAGCCGAACGCCACCATCACCGCCAGCACCAGCCAGACGTAGCGGTTGCGCAGGTCGCCCCACAGCAGCACCGACGCGAGCACGGTGAGCAGGATCAGCGCGCCCCCCATGGTCGGCGTGCCGGCCTTGGAGAAATGCGACTGCGGTCCGTCGGTGCGGATCGGCTGGCCGCCCTTGAGCAGCTTCAGGCGATCGATCACGTACGGCCCCCACCACAGCGACAGGCCAAGCGCGGTCAGCGCCGCGAGGATGCCGCGGAAGGTCAGGTAGCCGAACAGGCCGAACAGGCTCTGCAGTTGTTCGAGCCAGCGGGTCAGTTCAAGCAGCATGAGTGTCTCCCCCATGCGCGCCGCCGGCCTGCGGGCCGGTCGCGAGCATGTCTTTCACGATCCTGTCCATCGCGCTGCCGCGCGACCCCTTCACCAGCACGCGAAGCGGCTGTGCAGCGCCCTCGGCCGCCGAAGCGCGCGCGGCGATGTCCGCGCGCAGCGCCGCAGTCAGCGCGTCATGGCCCTCGAAATGTGCGGCGCCGTCGCCGAAGGCTTCGGTAGCTGCGGCACTGAGCGCACCCAGCGTGTACAGCCGGGCGATGCCCGAGGCCTTCGCACGACGACCGACCTCGGCATGCAGCGCCACGGCGTCGTCACCGAGTTCGCGCATGTCGCCGAGCACGAGCCAGCGTGCGCCGCCTGCGGTGGCCAGGGTGTCGATGGCCGCGTGCAGCGAGCCCGGATTGGCGTTGTAGCTGTCGTCGATGAGGGTGATGCCCTCGCCCAGCGCATGCGTGTTCAGTCGACCGTGCACCGGGCGCGTGACGTCGATGCCGGCGGCGATGATCGCCAGCGGCACGCCCGCACCCATCGCCAGCGCAGTCGCCGCCAGCGCGTTGAGCACGTTGTGGCGGCCCGGCATCGCCAGCGAGACTTCGGCCTCGCCTTCGGGCGTGACCAGCACGAAGCGCGAGCCCTCGGCATCGAGGCGGATGTCGCGCGCGGTGACGTCGGCATTCGCCTCCAGGCCGAAGCGGATCAGGCGATGGCCATGCGCGCGTTCGGCGAAATACGGGGCGAACGCGTCGTCGGCGTTGATCGCGGCCACGCCGCCGTCGCGCAGGTCGTCGTACACCGCCGACTTGGTGTTGGCGATCTCCAGCAGGCTGCCCATGCGCTCCAGGTGCGCCGGCGCCACGTTGTTGACCAGGGCCACGTCCGGCGGCGCGATCGCGGTGAGATAGGCGATGTCGCCGGGCTTGCCGGTGCCCATCTCGTAGACCGCGAACTCGGCGTCTTCCGGCGCATCGATGACCGCGAGCGGCAGGCCGATCTCGTTGTTGCGGTTGCCCGGTGTGGCGTAGGTGCGGCCGGCACCGGCGAGGATCGTCGCGATCAGCGTCTTCACGCTGGTCTTGCCGTTGCTGCCGGTCACCGCGACCACCTTGACGCTGCGCGCGCGCTGGACGGCCATGGCCAGCTGGGCCAGCGCCAGCTCGGTGTTGGCGACCACGACCTGCGGGATCGCCAGGCCCGGGGTCTCGCGCGAGACCAGCGCGGCGCGCGCACCCAGCTCGGCGGCACGCGCGACGTAATCGTTCCCGTCGAAGTTCTCGCCCTTGATGGCGACGAACAGCGCCGAGGCGGATGCCGCGCCATCGAGCCGGCGGGTGTCGGTGACGAGCGATTCGACGACCACGTCGTCGCCGACGAGGCGGCCGTTCACGGCACGCGCGATGGACGACAGCGGCATCGGCTTCATGCGCGCACCTCCAGCGCGGCGCGCGCGGTCTCGGTGTCGTCGAAGGGATGCTGCACGCCGTCGATCTCCTGGTATGGCTCGTGTCCCTTGCCCGCGATCAGCACGATGTCCTGCACGCCGGCCATGGCGACGGCGCGCGCGATGGCAGCAGCACGGTCGCGCTCGACGATCGCGGCGGACGGATTCGCGAAGCCGGCCATGATGTCGGCGACGATCGCGTCGCCGCTTTCGGTGCGCGGATTGTCGTCGGTCACCACGGCCACATCGGCCAGTCGCTCGGCGATCGCCGCCATCTGCGGACGCTTGCCGGTGTCGCGGTCGCCGCCGCAGCCGAACACGCAGACAAGCTTCGTGGCGGCGTGCGCACGCAGGCTGGTCAGCGCCTGCTCCAGCGCATCGGGCGTGTGCGCGTAATCGATCACCACCAGCGGCAGGCGACCGTCGCCGCCGAGGCGGTTCATGCGGCCATGCACGGGCTGCAGGCGCGACAGCAGATCGGCGATGACCGCTGCCGGTTCGCCCAGCGCATGCAGCGCGCCGCCGACGGCCAGCAGGTTGTCGACGTTGAAGCGTCCGAGCAGCGGCGAACGCACCGGATGCGCCTGGTCGTCCACGCGCAGGGTGAAATTCAGGCCAGAGAGATCCGGCACGATGTCCTCGGCGCGCAGGGTGGCGTCGGCCGCGCCGCGCGAGCTGACGCCGATCGCGCGCGCCGCGCCGTGCGCGCGCACGCCGGCATGCAAGGCGCGCCCGAAGGCGTCGTCGAGATTGACCACCGCCGATTCGAGGCCCGGCCACACGAAGAGCTTCGCCTTCGCCGCACCGTAATGCTCCATCGTGCCGTGGTAATCGAGATGGTCGCGGGTCAGGTTGGTGAACAGGCCCACGCGGAAATGCACGCCGTCGACGCGCCCCTGATCGAGCGCGTGCGAACTGACTTCCATCGCCACCGCGTCCGCGCCCTGATCGCGCAGGTCGGCGAGCAGCGCATGCAACTGCAGCACCAGCGGCGTGGTGAAGCCGGTCGGCACGACTTGACCGTGCAGGCCTGCGCCGAGCGTGCCGATGGTGCCGGCGCGGCGACCCTGCAGGGTCCAGGCCTGCGCCAGCAACTGCACGGTCGAAGTCTTGCCGTTGGTCCCGGTGACGCCGACGGTGGTCATCGCCGCCGTGGTTTCGCCATGGAAACGATCGGCCATCGCGCCGAGGCGCGCGCGCAGGCCCGGCACTGCGACCATCGGAATGCCCATGTCATTCGACGAAGCGAATTCTTCCGGCATCGGCGGCTCGAAGAGCACCACCGCCGCGCCGGCGGCCTTCGCCTGCGCGACGAACTTCAGGCCATGCGCGCCGAAACCTGCGATCGCGACGAACGCATCGCCCGGGCGGATCGCGCGGCTGTCCTGCACCAGGCCGGAGATATCCAGCGCCGGCACGTCGGCGACATCCGGCAGCAGTGCGGCGAGCGACATGCGGCGCGTCATTGCGCACCTCCATCGATGGCCTGCGGCAGCACAGGGCGTGCCGGCGCCGCAGGCGCGACGCGCGGTGCCGCTGCGGGCGTCGCGACAGGCTGCGCGACGGGCGCAACCGTGGGCGCCAGCGTAGCCAGCTTCGCCGCAGGGCGCGTGGACGCGACCTTCTGCTGTGCGGCGATCCAGGTGTCGATGTCGTCCGGCGGCACGTCCATCAGGCGCAGCGCGCCTTCCATGACGTTCTTGAACACCGGCGCCGACACGATGCCGCCGTAGTAGCCGCGCGCGGGATCGGGGTCGTTGATCACCACGGCCATCGAGAAGCGCGGATTGTCGACCGGCACCAGCCCTGCGAAGAACGAGACGTAACGCCGCGAATAGCCGCCCTTCTCGGACTTGCGTGCGGTACCGGTCTTGCCGGCGACGTGGTAGCCGAGGATCGCGGCCTGCGTCGCGGTGCCGCCGGGCTCGGTGACGGTCTGCATCATGCGCACCACTTCGTCCGCGATCTTCGCATCGAGCACCTGCTCGGTGTCGCCGACTTCGCCCTTGACGAAGGTCGGCGTGATCGCGCGGCCATGGTTGCCCAGCATCGCGTAGGTGCGCGCGATCTGCAGCGGCGTCGCGCTCAGCCCATAGCCGTAGGACATCGTCTGCTTGGTGGTCCCGCTCCAGCGCGACGGCGGCAGCAGCAGCCCCGGACTTTCGCCCGGAAACCCGCTGCCGGTGCTGCGGCCGTAGCCCACGCGGCGCATGAACGCGTGGAACTCGTCGTTCGGCAGCAGGTGCACGATCTTCGACACGCCCACGTTCGAGCTCTTCTTAATCACGCCGGTGGTGTCGAGCACGCCGTAGTTGTGGGTGTCGGTGGTGCGGTAGCGACCGTTCGCGATCCAGCCGGGATTGGTGTTGAACACGGTCGTCGGCGTGATCACGCCCGCTTCCAGGCCGGCGGCCACGGTCAGCGGCTTCACCGTCGAGCCCGGTTCGATCAGGTCGGTCACGGCGCGGTTGCGGTGCGCATCGCGGTTGCCGCTGCTCACCGCGTTCGGATTGAACGACGGCAGGTTGGCCATCGCCAGCACTTCGCCGGTGGCCACGTCCAGCACCACCGCCGAACCACTGACCGCCCCGGTTTCGGCCAGCGCGCGCTTCAGCTCGCGATAGGCCAGGTACTGGATGCGGCGGTCGATGGTCAGGGTCAGGGTCTTGCCCGGCTGGGCGGCACGCACCAGGTCGACTTCCTCCACGGTGCGGCCGTGGCGGTCGCGGATCACGCGCTTCATGCCGGCGGTGCCGCGCAGCCATTCGTCGAAGGCCAGCTCCAGCCCTTCCTGGCCGCGGTCGTCGATGTTGGTGAAGCCCAGCACGTGCGCGATGGCCTCGCCCTGCGGGTAGAAGCGGCGGTATTCGCGCTGCGAGAACACGCCCGGCAGGTTGTGCGCGAGGATGCGGCGCGCCTCGGCCGGGTTGATGCGGCGCTTGAGGTAGACGAATTCGCGATCCGCGCGCTGGGTCAGCTTGCGGGTCAGGCTTTCGGCATCCACGCCCAGCGCGGCCGCGAGCGTGGGCAGGTGCTGCGGGGTCTTCAGCAGCTCCTGCGGATTGGCCCAGATCGATTCCACCGGCGTCGACACCGCCAGCGGCTCGCCGTTGCGGTCGGTGATCATGCCGCGCGAGGTGGCGATCTCGATCTCGCGCAGGAAGCGCTCGTCGCCCTGCTTCTGGTAGAACTCGTTGCGCACCAGCTGCAGGTCGACCGCGCGCGCGACCAGGGCCAGCGCGCAGGCCCCCAGCGCACCGGTGACCAGCAGCAGCCGGCCGCGCAGGTCGAACTGCGCGCGACCGCGCGGCGTCGGCCGGCGCTCGCCGCGACGACGCCAGGCATCGCGCATGGCGCCGATCCGCGAGCCGAGTCCGCGCATGCCGCCGCTCATGGACGCACCACCACGATGTCCGCCGGCTCCGGCGTCTTCATGCCGAGGCGTACGCGCGCCACCTGGTCGATGCGATTGCTTTCCGCCCAGGTGGCCTGCTCCAGCTGCAGACGGCTGAATTCGATGTTCAAATCGTCGCGCGCCTTCTCCAGGCGCGAGAGCTCGATGAACAGCTGGCGATGGCGGTAACGCGCGTGGACGACGCCGATCGCGGAGACCACGCACGCCAGGGTGAGGACCGCGATGATGAAACGAAGGCTCATGCGGCGCCTCCGATCTTCTCGGCCACGCGCAGCACGGCGCTGCGCGCGCGCGGATTGGCGGCGGTTTCGGCCTCGGTGGCCTTCTGCGCGTCGCCGATCAGCTTCAGCGTCGGCGTGAACGCGATTTCGATCGGCATGCGGCGGTTCGCCGGCGGCGCCTTGGCGTACCGGTTCATGAACTGCTTGACGATGCGGTCTTCCAGCGAGTGGAAGCTGATGATGGCCAGCCGCCCGCCCGGGCGCAGCGCGGCCAGCGCGGCATCGAGGCCTCGCTCGAGGTCATCGAGTTCGCGGTTGATGTAGATGCGGATGGCCTGGAAGCTGCGGGTGGCCGGATGGATCTTCTGCGCGCCGCGCGGCACGACCGAGGCGATCAGGTCGGCCAGCTGCGCCGTGCGCAGCAGCGGCGTGTCGGCGCGACGGGCGACGATGGCGCGCGCGATGCGACGGCTCTGCTTCTCCTCGCCGTAGGTCCACAGCACGTCGGCGATTTCGCGCTCATCCGCGCGGGCCAGCCATTCCGCAGCGCTCTCGCCGGACTCGCAGTCCATGCGCATGTCGAGCGGACCGTCCTTGCCGAAGCTGAAACCGCGTTCGGCCACATCAAGCTGCGGCGAGGACACGCCGAGGTCGAACAGCACGCCATCGAGCCCGCGCTGGGCTTCGCCCCAGGTCGCGAGATCGATGAAGCTGCCGCGATGGATCGCGACGCGCGGGTCCGTGCCGAACTCGCGTTCGGCGACACGGATCGCTTCGGGATCCTTGTCCATCAACAGCAACCGACCTCCGGCACCCAGACGTTGCAGCACGCCGCGGGCGTGACCGCCACGGCCGAACGTGCCATCGAGATACGCTCCTTCCTGCAGAACCCGCAGCCCGTCCATGACCTGCTCGAACATCACGGGCAAATGCAGCACTTGCCCGTTCGGCGCCGTCAGGTGGGCGGGCACCGAACCCGCGCCACCCGCGGTCACAGCTGCAGATCGAGCATCGCCTCGCCCAGGTCCGCATCGCTCAGCGTCATGCGGATCTGTTCGTGGTGCGCCTGCTCGCTCCACAGTTCGAACTTGTCGCCCATGCCAAGCAGCACGGCGCGCCTTTCGATGCCCACCGCGCTGCGGTGGCTCGCCGGGATGCCGATGCGCCCGTTGGCGTCCGGCTCGACGAAGGTCGCGGCGCCCACCAGCTTCAGCTGCAGACTGCGGCTGACGCTCTTGGTACGCGGCAAGGCGTTGACCTGGTCCCGCACGCGCTCCCACACCGGCATCGGGTAGAGGTAGAGCGAGCCGGCCTCGAACGGGTTGTAGGTGATGACCAGCCGGCCCTCGCAGGCGCGCGCGATGACGTCCCGGTAGCCGGTGGGGATCGCCAGCCGGCCCTTGTCGTCAATCGTGATGGCGGTCTCACCTTGGAACACGTTACCTCTGGGCGGCTTTGTCCGCGCTGGGCGGGAGGGTCAACACCGGAAAACCACAAAACACCCGGTTTTCCCACAAGTCGCCACATTAGGAGTGCCCCACAGGGTTGTCAACAACTTTATGAGCGCAAATTCATCAAGCAGGTCAATGACTTGCAGCAATGTTCAGAGACTGGTTCAAGGTTTATCCACAAGCCCCTGTTTCGTCTCAAATTTTGAGAATCTGTGACGCAGAACGCTGATGCAAGCCGACGTGACGCGCCTCACGTTCGCCGACAGACGGCCCACCATGCTCAACCGGATGGTTGACAGTCCGTTCCGGATGCGGCGATATTCAGCCACATGGTTGAACTTCACGCCACCCGACTCGATCAGGTCTTCCACGCCCTGGCCGATCCGACCCGCCGCGCGATGCTCGCGAGCCTGCGCGAGGGCGAGCGGAGCGTCGGGGAGCTGGCAGCGCCGCACCGGATCAGCCTCGCGGCGGCCTCCAAGCACATCAGGACGCTGGAACGCGCGGGCCTGCTGAAACGCACGATCGTCGGCCGCACCCATCGCTGTGCGCTCGCGCCCGCGCCGCTGGCCGAAGCCGACGCCTGGCTGCGCCGCTATTCGGCGTTCTGGACCGAACGCCTCGACGCCCTCGACGCCCTGCTGCAGGCCGACGGGCCTTCGCCCTCCTCGCTCGACCCCGAAAAGGACAGCCCATGAACAACGCGCACGGCACCCTCGTCGCCCCCGACACGATCCGCTTCGAACGCCTCCTGCCCGGGCCGATCGAGCGCGTCTGGGCCCATCTGGTCGATCCCGCCAAGCGCGCGCTGTGGCTGGCCGGCGGTCCGATGCCGCTGGCGCCCGGCGGCGAGGTCGAACTGCATTTCCGCAATGCCGAGCTGTCGCGCGGCGACGACCCGGCGCCGGAGAAATACCGGGAGTACGAGAACAGCGGCGAGGTGTTCGGCCAGATCGTCGCCTGCGACCCGCCGCGCCTGCTGGCCTTCACCTGGAGCGACATGCCCGGCGAACCGGAAGCGGAGGATTCGGAAGTGCGCTTCACGCTGGAAACACAGGGCGACCGGGTCCTGCTCACACTGACGCACACGCGCCTGTGGTCGAACGAACTGCTCAGCGTCGCCGGCGGCTGGCATACCCACCTCGGCATCCTCGACGACACGCTCTGCGGTCGCGAGGCGCGTCCGTTCTGGCGCACGCATACGCAATTGGAAGCGGAGTACGCGGAGCGGCTGGGGATCGCCGGCTGATGCCGTGCTTCACTGAGCGAGTCGCGGAATTGCTTCGAGAAGAGTGCCGCCGCAGGTAACGTCGCGATGCCATCCATGGCGCGACACTGCAAGTGACGGAACGCCCGGCCCGGCCATCCATGGCCGGGCGCTCATCACCGCGCGAGCCTGTGGCTCGCAAACGCGGTGATTCGCCCCCTGAGTCAGGGGGCGGCTCGCGCGCAGCGCGAGCGGGGGTCTGGAAGTGCGCGGCGGGGCCCGAGGTTCGCACAGCGAACCTTGGGGCTTTTCCCGGGCACAGCCCGGAAGGCGAGGTTTGGAGCTCTTTCCGGGCACAGCCCGGAAAGAGGCGGCAGAGTCGATCGATAAGCCGGGTTCTGTCGTGGACAGTCATTCCTCTGGGCGCATCGTCACCGATACGCTCAAGCAGCCTACCCGGAGACATCGCGGGCCGCGACATCGTCTCCCTATTTGGCCTTGCTCCCGGTGGGGTTTGCCGTGCCGGTCCGTTGCCGGACTCGCGGTGCGCTCTTACCGCACCATTTCACCCTTGCCTGATCCACGCGGCTGCGAGAGCCACGGGCCATCGGCGGTATCTTTCTGTTGCACTTTCCGTCGGCTCGCGCCGCCCAGGCGTTACCTGGCACCGTGCCCTGCGGAGCCCGGACTTTCCTCGGCATGCTTGCGCATGACGCGACTGCCTGATCGACTCTGCCGCAGGCATTGTCGCACGTCCATCACACTTCCGTCGCGCGCATGCGCTACGCTGGCCCCGTCAATCCGACAGGATGTCGTCCACGAGCCGGCGCCAGCGATGCGGCACCGGGCCTGCCCACGCCTTCTGCGAGAAGCCTGCTTGCCGTCACCTCGGGACCCCATCCGCCGTCGCACCCGGCCGATCCACGTCATCGCCCTCGCCCTGCTCGCCTGCCTCGCGTCATGGCTCACCGGGGCCACCTTCGCCCAAGACGCCGCGCCCGCGCAGGGTGCGCCCGATCCGCGCCATCCGCTCGAAATCGAGGCCCTGACTTCGCCGCAGGAAGTGCTGCGGAAACTGCCGGCGGCGCGCACGGCGCTGGATGCGGAAGACCATGAAGGTCGCGCGAAGCTCGCGCTGGCCGAAGCCAATGCCTGCCGCGTGACCGCTGACTGGAGCTGCCAGCGCCGGGCCGGCTCGACGGCCATGGAAGCCGCCGACCGCACGAAAAGCATCTACCTGCAGGTGCGCTCGCGCATCGCGCTGGGCCGTGCGCTGTCGCGGCTGGGCGATTTCAGCAACGCCTCGCGCCTGCTGACCGAAGCCCGGCAACGGCTGGGCGCGGAGAAGAACGACGCGCTGATGGCCGACGTGCTGCTGGCGTATTCGTCGATCAGCGCGCGCCTGGGCAAGCTGGACGAGTCGTATCGCTACGCGCGCGAAGGCCTCGCCTATGCGCCGCCGGCCACGCAGCCGGAAATGCACATCCGCCTGCTGCGCAACATGGCGAAGGTGGCCTCGGAGACCGGCCGCGCGCGCGAGGCGCAGGCGCTGCTGCGCCAGGCCGAACCGCTGCTGCCGGCGGTGGAGGATCCCAAGCTCACCGCCGAGATCCTGCTGGAGGAAGCCAACGCCGCGCGCGTGCTCGGCGATGCCGACACCGTCGAGGAACGCGGCCGGCGCATCGGTGCGATCGGCGGCGGGCTGGAGAACACCCAGATCCGCGGACTCGGCTTCGAGACCATCGGCCATGCGCAGCGCATGCGCGGCGCACGCGAGCTGGCCTACGCCGAGTACGTCAAGGCGCGCGACGCCTTCGCCGGCCTGCGTCTGTATCGCGACGAACTGCGCGCCGTGCGCGAGATCGTCGACCTGCAGCTCGCCGGCGTGCGCGCCGACCAGCTGCCGGAGACAACCGCGCGCCTGATGATGCTGACCGACGAGGTCGCGCGGATCGAACGCGAATCGGCGGCTGCGGATTTCGAGGAACGCCTGCGCTTCGTGCAGAGCGAGGCGGCACTGGCTGCGGCGAAAACCCTGGTCGAGAACGAACGCCTGCGCGCGACGGTCAGCGAGAACCGCTTCCGCTATTCGCTCATCGGCAGCGCCCTGGTGGTGCTCCTCCTCGCCGGCGTGGCCGGCCTGTACTGGCAGCAGCGCCGCTACGCCGGGGTGATGCGCGAACGCGGCAGGGAAATGGAAATCGCCATCGCCACCGACTTCCTGACCGCCGTGCACAGCCGCCGGCACATCACCGAGGCCGGGCATGCTGCGGTGGCCAGTGCGCTGGCGCACGGCCATCACTTCGCCATCGCCGTGGTCGACATCGACCACTTCAAGCGCATCAACGATCGCTTCGGTCACGCGGTCGGCGACGAGGTGCTGAAAGCAGTGGCCGCCGCGATGCGCGAGGTCTGCCGCGACAGCGACACGCTCGGGCGCTACGGCGGCGAGGAGTTCGCGGTGCTGCTGCAGGGCATCGGCAACGACCACGTGCAGATCGCGGCCGAACGCCTGCGCAAGGCGGTCGCGGACGTGCGCGTGCGCGCCGGCGACCAGCACATCGTCGTGACCGCCTCGGTCGGCGTGGCCTGCCTGTCGCCGGACGACACCGGCTTCGACACGCTGCTGATCCGCGCCGATCGCGCGCTGTACAAGGCGAAGGCGGAAGGACGGAACCGGGTGGTGCTGGCGGATGGCATCCACGACGACGCATCGAGCCACGACCAGTTCTGAGCAATCGCGCCCCTCCGGGCGCGTCAGCTGCCGTACAACGCCTTCCTCGGCGCGCCGGTGATCTCCGCCGCCAGCTTCGCGGCGGTCGAGGGCGGCAAGTGGGCATTGAGCAGGGCGTAGACGCGGCGGCCTTCGGCGGTCTTCGCCTCGATGTCGTCGGCGACGCCCTGCACCAGCAGCACGAACTCGCCCTTGCGCTGGTCGGGATCGGCGGCGACGCGCGCATGCAGCGCACCCAGGCCATCGGACAGCACGGTCTCGAACAGCTTGGTCAGCTCGCGGGCGATGGCCGCCGGGCGGTCCGCGCCGAAGATGGCGGCGGCATCGCCCAGGGTCTCCTCGATGCGGTGCGAGGACTCGTAGAAGATCAGCGTGCGGGTTTCGCCGGCGAGCTGCGACAGGCGTTCGCGGCGCGCACCGGCCTTGGCGGGCAGGAAACCCTCGAAGGCGAAGCGGTCGCTGGGCAGCCCGGCGACGCTCAGCGCAGCGACCAGCGCGCAGGGGCCGGGCACCGGGCTGACCCGGATGCCGGCGGCGCGCGCGGCGGCGACCAGGCGGAAGCCGGGGTCGCTGACCAGCGGGGTGCCGGCGTCGGAGACCAGGGCCAGCGACTCGCCAGCCTGCAGCCGGGCGACGATACGCTCGGCGATGCCGGACTCGTTGTGCTCGTGCAGCGCGACCAGCGACTGCTCGATGCCGAAGTGCGACAGCAGCTGGCGGGTGTGGCGGGTGTCCTCGGCGCAGATCGCGGCGACGCCGCGCAGGGTCTCCAGCGCCCGCGGCGAGAGGTCGTTCAGGTTGCCGATCGGGGTGGCGACGACATGGAGCGTGCCTGCGGGGCTGGGACGTGACATCGGATGCGGGTCGCTCGGGCTGGGGACGGACGGTAGAATCCTAGCCGTTCCCCACGAGGTGTAGCGGCATGCGAACGAATGCGAAGCGTCTGGCCTGGCTGTGCGCCGGCCTGATGGTGCTGGGCCTGGCGGCCTGTGTCCCGACCAAGCCCGGCGGCACGAAGCCGACCGTGACCCGCACGCACCCCGTGGTGGTCGAGGCCTCGGCGCTGGCGCGCAACCACGACACCCTGACCGGCCAGTCTCGGCGCGACAACGCGACCGCCATCGAACGACTGATCGCGGGCCTCGACAACGCCACGCTCGGCATCGAAGCCGGCAAGCTGGCGGCAGGCGACCCGCTCTACAACTTCATGGGCCGCGAGCTGCAGCGTCGCGGGCTGGCCCTGCCCCGCCCCTTCGATCGCGAAGGCCAGTGGCGCTTCAACGCCGGCAACCGCCCCGCCGCCGACCGCGACGGCTACCGCCCGCCGCGCAAGCTCGCCGTGCTGCTGCCGCTGACCGGCAATCTGGCCACCGCTGCGTCGCCGGTGCGCGACGGCCTGCTCGCCGGCTACTACGGCGAACACCGCGCGCGCCCGCAGATCGTTTTCTACGATACCGCCGGCACGCCGAGCGGCGCGGTCGAGGCCTATCGCAAGGCCACCGCCGAAGGCGCGGACTACGTGCTCGGCCCGCTCGGCCGCGACGAAGTCGGCACGCTGTTCCAGCAGGACGCGCTGGACGTACCGGTGCTTGCGCTGAATCGCGGCCCGCAGCCCCCGCCGTCGGGCAACGCCAGCTTCGCGCTGGCGCCCGAGGACGACGGCATCGCCGCCGCCGAATACCTGCTCTCGCGCAAGGCGCGCCGCGTGCTGGTGCTGCAGGCCAGCGACGACAACCTCCGCCGCAGCACGACCGCGTTCCGCGACCACCTCGCGAGCCGAGGCGGCAGCGTGATCGAGACGGTGATGGTCGCCGAGAAGCCGGTCGACAGCATCGCCGCGCTGCAGGCCGCCGCGCAGAAGGAAGGCGGCGTCGACGCCGTGTTCATCGCGCTGAAGGCACCGCAGGCGCGCGCACTGGCCCCGCAGCTGCTGATGGCGGGCCTGGGCGACAAGCTGCGAGTCGGCACCTCGCAGCTGCTGTCCGGCACCGGCAAGCCCGAGCAGGACAAGGCGCTGGACGGCATCGCCTTCCCGACCGAAACCTGGACCGTGCAGGGCCTCAACGGCCTGCCGCCGGCGGAAGCCACCGGCAAGAACCTGATGACCGCGCGCGGCCCGGCGGCCAAGCTGTTCGCGTTCGGCTACGACGCCTGGCTGCTCACCGCCTATCTGGAAAAGCTGGCGAACGACGCCAACGGCAAGCTCGACGGCGCCACCGGCGACCTGCGCCTGGACGGCTTCGGCAACGTGCTGCGCACGCCGGCCTGGTCGACCTTCAGCAACGGCCAGATCGTCGCGCTGGGCCGCAGTGGCGGCTGAGCCCACCGCATCGCGACGCAGCGCGTCGCGGCGCAGCGACGGCGCGCGCATCGAAGCCCTGGCGCGCGAATTCCTGCAGCGCCAGGGGCTGCTGCCGGTCGCCGCGAACGCGAACTATCGCGGCGGCGAACTCGACCTGGTGATGCGCGACGGCGACGCGTTGGTCTTCGTCGAGGTGCGCTACCGGAAAAGCACCGCGTTCGGTGGCGGCGCGGCCTCGGTCGATGCGAACAAGCGGCGCAAGCTGGTGCTCGCCGCCGAACTCTTCCTCGCCACGCATCGCGATCTCGCCCGCCTGCCCTGCCGCTTCGACGTGATCGCCGCGCACGGCGATCCCGAGGCCCCGACCTTCGACTGGCTGCGCGATGCCTTCCGCGCGGACGACTGGTGATGACCACGCCCGGCACGCGCCCTGTCGACATCGTCCAGCGCCAGCTCGACGCCTACAACGCACACGACCTGGACGCGTTCTGCGCCTGCTTCACCGACGACGTGCGCACTTGGCGCATGCCCGATGCGTCATCGCCCGCCCTCGAAGGCAAGGCTGCCCTTCGCAGCTTCTACGCGGAGCAGCGCTTCGCGATTCCGTCGCTGCGCGCGGAACTCATGGCCCGCATCGCGCTCGGCGACAAGGTGATCGACCACGAGCGCATCCACGGCCTGCGTCCCGAGCCCTACGACATGGCGGCGGTCTACCGGGTCGCCGACGGCCTGATCGCGGAAGCCTGGTTCTTCGCGGCCTGAGACCGCACGCCGCGCCCGCATGCCGACCATCTTCACCCACGCCGTCATCCCGCTCGCCGCCGGGCTCGCGCTCGGGCGCAGGACGCTGTCGCCGCGCTTCGTCGCCGCCGGCATGTTCGCGGCGATCGCGCCGGACTTCGATTCGATCGCGTTCAAGCTCGGCATCGCCTACGCCGATCAGTTCGGGCATCGCGGTGCCAGTCATTCCATCGCATTCGCGATCGCGCTGGGCGTGCTCGCCGCGCTGTGCGCGTCGTGGCTGCGCACGACGCGGATGAAGGCGTTCGTGTTCATCGCCGCCTGCACCGCCTCGCATCCGCTGCTCGACGCCTTCACCGACGGCGGCTTGGGCGTGGCCCTGCTGTGGCCGTGGTCGCACGAACGCCTGTTCGCGCCATGGCGACCGATCGCAGTCTCGCCGATCGGCGCCGGCTTCTTCAGCCTGCGCGGGCTCGAAGTGCTGTGGTCGGAACTGAAGTGGGTGGTGCTGCCGACGCTGCTGCTGGCGATACCGGTCCGGGGATGGCGGGCCAGGGCTCGCACTGGAATCGCGGAATGAGCGCCCTGCCCGCCGACCTGCTCCGCACCCTCGCCGATGCGCTCGGCAACGGCCTGCGCACCGATCCCGGCGAGCGACTGACCTACGGCTACGACAACTCGAAGCGGCAGGCGATGCCGGATGCGGTCGCGCTGCCGACCACCGTCGAACAGGTCGTCGCGATCGTGCGCGGCTGCCGCGCGCATCGCGTGCCGGTGATCGCGCGCGGACGCGGCACGAACACCACCGGCGCGTCCGTGCCGGTCGACGGCGGCATCGTGGTGTCGCTGGAACGGATGAACCGCATCCTCGACATCCGGCCCGGCGACCGCTGCGCGATCGTGCAGCCGGGCGTGCTCAACGGCGAGCTGCAGCGCGCGCTGGCGCCGCACGGCCTGTTCTGGCCGCCGGATCCGACCAGCGCCGATTTTTCGAGCGTAGGCGGCAATCTCGCCTGCAATGCCGGCGGGCCGCGCGCGGTGAAGTACGGCGCGAGCCGCGACAACGTGCTGGCGCTGGTCGCGGTGAC
This sequence comes from Lysobacter brunescens, assembly GCF_042677005.1. Classification (NCBI taxonomy): domain Bacteria; kingdom Pseudomonadati; phylum Pseudomonadota; class Gammaproteobacteria; order Lysobacterales; family Lysobacteraceae; genus Lysobacter; species Lysobacter brunescens. Next base: position 62,950 of record NZ_JBHTIF010000001.1, read on the forward strand.
CGGCGCCGGCGAGGTGATCCGCTGCGGCAGCGCGACCACCAAGGGCGCGACCGGCTACGACCTGCAGCGCCTGCTGGTCGGCAGCGAGGGCACGCTCGCGCTGATCGTCGAAGCGACGCTGCGCCTGACGCCGCTGCCGCAGGCGCGTCGCGCGATCCGCGCGCTGTATCGCGATGTCGATGCCGCTGCTGCAGCGGTCGCACGACTGATGGCGCAGCCGGTGACGCCGTCGATGCTGGAATTCATGGACGGTGACGCCGTGAGGCTGGCGCGCGATGTCGGCGGCGCCGACCTGCCGCACGACGTGGGCGCGCTGCTGATGATCGAAGCCGACGGCGACGCGCAGACCCTCTCGCATGCGGTGGATGCGCTGCTCGCCGCCGCGCGCGGCGACGGCTGCCTCGCGGCCGAGCCGGCCGCCGACGAAGCCGCGCGCGAACGCCTGTGGGCCGCGCGCAAGGCGCTGACGCCGGCGCTGCGCAGCCTCGCGCCCGGCAAGATCAACGAGGACGTGGTGGTGCCGGTGTCGCGCATCCCCGATCTCGTCGCCGGCGTGCAGGCGCTGTCGCGCAGCCATGCGCTGCCGATCGTCTGCTTCGGCCACGCCGGCAACGGCAACCTGCACGTGAACCTGATGTATGACCCCGCCGACGCCGATCAGGCGACGCGCGCACAGGCGGCGATGACCGACGTCTTCGTGCTGGCGCTGTCGCTCGGTGGCACGCTGTCCGGCGAACACGGCATCGGCCTGGCGAAGCGCGACTTCATGCCGCAGGCCGTCGATGCGCCGACGCTCGCGCTGATGCGGCAACTGAAATCGGTGTTCGATCCCGACGGCATCCTCAACCCGGGCAAGCTGCTGCCGCCGTGAGCCGCACCGTTTTTCGTAGAGCGGAGCTTGCTCCGCTCATGGTTCTCGCGAAAAGCATGAGCGGAGCAAGCTCCGCTCTACAAGGGCGATGCAGCCGCTTCAGCTGCCGAAATGCTCGTAGCCGCGACGCGGCGGCGACCAGGCGGCGCCGTCGGCATCGTGCAGCTGGATGACCACGGCCTCCGCCGTGATCCGGCCGATCCGCGTCGCCGGCACGTCGCAGGCGAACAGTGCGGATTCGAGCGCGAGGCGCGCGGTCTTCGGCGCGGTGAAGCACAGCTCGTAGTCGTCGCCGCCTGCGCTCTGCAGCACGCGCACCGTTTCGCGATCGAAGGCGCAGCGCAGCGCGTCGGAGGCCGGCAGGGCATCGACATCGAGCACCGCACCGACACGACTGGCGCGGCAGACATGGCCGAGGTCGGCGAGCAGGCCGTCGGAGACATCGATGCAGGCGCCGGCGATCCCGGCGAGCGCGCGACCGGCGGCGACGCGGGGCGTCGGTCGATCGAGACGCGCACGCAGCGCGGGATCGAACGCGCCACCGGCCTGCCACTGGCGCAGCGCACCGGCGGCATCGCCGAGCGTGCCGGTCACCCACACGTCATCGCCGACGCGCGCGCCCTTGCGTCGCAGCGCGCCGCGCGGATCGACCAGGCCATGCGCGGTCACGCAGATCGACAGCGGACCGCGCGTGGTGTCGCCGCCGACCAGCGCGACCTCGTGCTGCGTCGCGAGCGCGAGGAAACCATCGAGGAAGCCGTCGACCCACGCGGCATCGGGCTGCGGCAGGGACAACGACAACGTGCACCACGCGGGCGTCGCGGCCATCGCGGCGAGATCGGAGAGATTCACCGCCAGCGCTTTCCAGCCGATGTCGGCCGGGGCGGTGTCTTCGGGAAAGTGCACGCCGCTGTTGAGCGTGTCCATCGCCACGACGAGATCGCGGTCCGGCGGCACGCGCAGGATCGCCGCATCGTCGCCGATGCCCAGCAGCACGTCGCGGCGCGTCGCGGCGCGGGCGTGGATGCGGGCGATGAGGTCGAATTCGGGCATCGGGCGCCTGTGCTGTTCTCCCTCCCATGGAAGGGAGGGTTTCAAGGCATCGCCTCCGGAAAGGCGTGCGCGATTGCTTACTTAGAGCGGCCTGCCTGCACTTCCACGCCGCGCAGCGCGGCGGCGGCATGGTCGAGCACGCCGTTGACGTAGGTGTGGCCGTGCTCGGAACCGAAGCGCTTCACCGATTCCAGCGCCTCGTTGATCACGACGCGGTAGGGCACGTCCTGGCGGTGCATGAATTCATAGGCGGCGATGCGCAGCGCGGCGCGCTCGATCGGATCGACTTCGTCGATGGTACGGTCGAGGAACGGGGCGAGCGCGGCGTCGAGCGCGTCGCGGTGGGTGTCGACGCCGTGCACGAGGTCCTCGAAGTAGGCCAGGTCGGCGATCTCGCGGGCCTGCTCGTGGGCGAACTGGGTGACGATGTCGCGCGCGGTAGCGCCGGACAGCTGCCAGGCGTACACGGCCTGCAGTGCGCGGCGGCGCGCGCGGGTGCGCAGGACGGGATCGACGCCATCAGGACGACGGTGCTTGTTCATGCCAGCTTCTCCATCAGGTGCGCCATTTCGATCACGACCAGCGCCGCTTCCTCGCCCTTGTTGCCGTGGCTGCCACCGGCACGGGCTTCGGCATCCTGATAGCTGTCGACCGCCAGCACGCCGTTCGCGACCGGCAGGCGGAAATCCAGCGCGACGCGCATCAGCGCATCGGAACAGCCGTCGGCGACCTGCTCGTAGTGGCGGGTGTCGCCCCGGACCACGCAACCCAGGGCGACGATGCCGGCATGCCGGCCGTTGGCAGCGAGGCGTGCGGCGGCCAGCGGCACTTCCCAGGCGCCGGGGACGCGAACCACGTCGACGGCGTCCTCGGCGACACCATGGGCCGTGAAGGCCTCGCGCGCGCCAGCGACCAGGCGGTCGGTGATGCGGGGGTTCCAGCGACTGGCGATGATCGCGAAACGGGCGCCTTCAGGGGCGCGCAGGTCGCCTTCGTAATGGGACATGTGGGGGCGGGCCGGGAAAGGGGCCGGGAATTGTAGCCCGGGTAAGGCCGCAGGCCGCACCCGGGGGTCTTCAGCGGGTCAGGCCGAAGGCCGCACCCGGGGGCTTGAGAGGTGGATGCGCCTTGTGTCCCGGGTGCGCGCCTTGCGCTTACCCGGGCGACGGACCGACGTCGATCAGAGCCCGACGTACTCCACCACTTCCAAGCCGAAGCCGGCCAGGCCGACCTGCTTCCTTGGCGTGCCGAGGACACGCAGCTTGCCCAGGCCGAGGTCGGCGAGGATCTGGCTGCCGGCGCCGTTGCGCCGCCACTCGGCCATCGCGCCGCCGCGTGCGGTGGGCTCGGGCTGCTCGCGGATGCGGGCCAGCAGGGCGTCGGCGCCCTGCGGCTCGCCGAGCAGGACCAGCGCGCCGCGGCCCTCGGCGGCGATCTTGGCGAGCACGTCGCCGACTGCCGGGCCGAAGTCGGCTCGGCGCCAGTGAAGGGCGTCGGCCAGCGGGTTCTGCATGTGCACGCGGACCACGGTCGGCACGGCGGCGTCGGCCTCGCCCTTGAGCAGCGCGAAATGCAGGCCGTGGCCGATGCGGTCGCGGTAGGTATGCAAGCGGAACGGGCCGTGCTCGGTCTCGATCTCGCGCACGTCCACGCGCTCGATGGTGTGCTCGTTGTGCAGGCGGTAGCGGATCAGCTCCTCGATCGAGCCCATCTTCAGGCCGTGCTCGCGGGCGAAGACTTCCAGCTGCGGACGGCGGGCCATGCTGCCGTCCGCATTGAGGATCTCGACCAGCACGCCGGCCGGCTCGAAGCCGGCGAGCAGGGCCAGATCGCTCGCCGCCTCGGTGTGGCCGGCGCGGTTGAGCACGCCGCCGGGCTGGGCCATCAGCGGGAAGATGTGGCCGGGCTGCGACAGGTCCTCGGCGGAGGCGTCGGGACGCACGGCGGTGCGCACGGTGTGGGCGCGGTCGTAGGCGCTGATGCCGGTGGTCACGCCCTCAGCGGCTTCGATGCTGACCGTGAAGTTGGTGCCGTGCGGCGATGTGTTGTCGCGCACCATCGGCGGCAGGCCGAGCTGGCGGCAACGCTCGCGCGTCAGCGACAGGCAGACCAGGCCGCGCGCGTGCGTGACCATGAAATTGATGTCCTGCGGCCTCACCATCTCGGCGGCCATGATCAGGTCGCCTTCGTTCTCGCGGTCCTCGTCGTCGACGATGACCACCATGCGACCGGCGCGGATCTCTTCCAGCAATTCGGGAATGCTCGCGAAACTCATGCTCATGCGTCCTCTGACGCCGCTTTCGCGGCCAGCAGTCGCTCGACGTAGCGCGCGACCAGATCGACTTCCAGGTTGACCGCATCGCCGACGTTCGTCGTCGAGAAGGCGGTGTGTGACACGGTGTGCGGGATCAGCGCGACCTCGAAGCCTTCGCCGTCGACCGCGTTCACGGTGAGGCTGACGCCGTCGACGCAGATCGAGCCCTTGGTCGCGATGTACTTCAGCAGCGCGGCCGGCGCGGCGAAGCGCCAGCGCTGCGCGCGGGCGTCCTCGTGCACGGACAGCACGCGGCCGACGCCGTCGACATGGCCGCTGACCAGATGGCCGCCGAGGCGGTCGGTCGGGCGCATCGCGCGTTCGAGGTTCACCGCATGGCCGACCGCGAGGCCGCCGAGCGTGGTCAGCGCCAGCGTCTCGGTGGACGCATCGGCGGCGAAGGACGTGGCGTCGAATTCGATCACGGTCAGGCAGACGCCGCTGACCGCGATGCTTTCGCCGAGCGCGACGTCGGCGAACGGCAGGCTGCCGACGTCGATGCGCAGGCGGACGTCGCCGCCCACGGGCTCGAGCGCCAGGACGCGGCCGACGCCTTCGATCAATCCGGTAAACATGGGGATGCGGTTCCTCGGTGGGGTGCGGCGGTCGGATGCCGGTCAGGGCGCCCGCTTCGGCTGCAGCAGGAGGCGCAGATCATCGCCGAGCATGCGGGTTTCGACGAGGCCGAGCTCGAAACGCTGCGTCATGTCGTCGATGTGCAGCCCGTCGAACAGCGGACGCGCCTCGGCGCCCAGCAGCAGCGGTGCCATGTACAGCAGCACTTCGTCGACCAGGCCGTCGCGCAGCAGGGCGCCGGCCAGGGTGGCGCCGGCCTCGACCTGCACCTCGTTCACGCCAAGCTCGGCCAAGCGCTTGAGCACGGCGGCCAGGTCGAGCTGGCCGTTGCGCATCGGCGCGACCGCATGCGAGGCGGCGAAGCCGCGCGGCGGCTTGGCGTCCGGCGCGTGGAAATACAGGGTCGGCGCATCGCCGGCGCGGACATGGTCGCGGGCGACCGTGGCCAGGCCGGGGTCGAGCACCACGCGCATCGGCGGGACGAAGGGGATGCCCTCGCCGGTCGCGTCGTCGTCGTCGAAGCGCACGGTCAGACGCGGATCGTCGGCGAGCACGGTGCCGGCGCCGGTGAGGATGGCGCCAGCGCGGGCGCGCCAGTGCATCACGTCACGGCGAGAGGCCTCGCCGCTGATCCACTTGGAATCCTTGTTGGCCAACGCGGTACGGCCGTCGAGGCTGGTCGCGAGCTTCACGCGGACCCACGGCCGGCCGCGCTCCAGGCGCGACAGGTAACCGCGATTGAGCCTGCGCGCATCGGCTTCCATCAGGCCATGCGCGACCGTCACGCCGGCGGCGCGCAGGCGCTCGAACCCGGCGCCGTCGACCTGCGCGAACGGGTCGCGCATCGCTGCGACCACGCGCGCCACACCGGCCTCGACCAGTGCATCGCAGCATGGCGGAGTGCGGCCATGGTGCGCGCAGGGCTCCAGGGTGACGTAGGCGGTGGCGCCGCGCGCGCGTTCGCCCGCAGCCTGCAGCGCGAACACTTCGGCATGCGGCTCGCCGGCGCGCTGGTGCCAGCCCTCGCCGACCACTTCATCGCCGTGCGCGATCACGCAGCCGACCATCGGATTGGGCTTGGTGGTGTAGGCGCCGCGCTCGGCCAGGCGCAGCGCGCGCGCCATCAGTGCGTGGTCGGTGGCGGTGAACGCCATCGGATCATTCCCGGACATAGCTTCCCCGTTCCTGGCCATCGGGCCATGTCGGCACCAGGGCCTCGCCCTCGATGCGCAGTTGCATGCGTTCGAATACCGGCGGCGCCAGGCGCGCGCTGTCGAGCGCGATCGCCATCAGGTCGCCCTTGCCGGTGTCGACCGCGAAGGTCGATTGGATGTCCCTTGATGTATCCCCGCTGGATGCGTCGCCGCCGTCGCGGTGCAGGGTGACGCGCTGCCAGCGCGCGCCCGGGCGCGGACGCAGCAGCGCCCAGCCGCCGCGATTGGTGGTGCGCGTCTCGCGGTGGCCGTCGGAAAACAGGAAGGTCACGTCGATGCCCGAAAAACGCAGGCCGGCGGCCGGGTCGCCGACGACCACGCCCAACCCCAGCCCGGGGCGCGCGGCAGCGATCGCCGCCGCATCCGCCGGCGACGGTGCGCCGCAGGCCTCGGGGATGCGCGGTGCGGCCAGCGCCGGCATCGGCAGGCCGAGGACGGCCTGCGCATCGCGCGCCTGCGCCAGGTTGGCGCGGTACGCCTCCATCGCCGCGATCGCGAGCTGCATCTGCTGGTCGGCATCGCGCTGCAGTCGCACGTCGCCCTGCACGGTCGCGACGTAGGCGCGCGCCTGGACGGCGGCCGCAGCCGCCGCCTCGGCCACGCCGCGGGCGTTCTCCAGCGGCGGCAGGGATTCACGCGCGGCCCGGGTCAGCGCATCGGGCGACGGAGCCGGCAGCCCCGCCATCGGCGGCGCCGACACGGCATCCGCCACCGCCAGGAACGGGCAGCGTTCCTGCGCAAGGGCGCCTTCGCGATCGATCTCGATGTCGCGCAGGCGCGCCTCGGTGTCCGCATCCCAGGGGAACATGGCATCGACGCGCAGCAGCGAGGGCCCCGGCACGGGCGGGTCCGCGACCAGTTCCACCCGGTCGCCCTCGTGCGACCATCGACCGCGCTGGACGCGGTCGAGCGCGCCGTACACCAGCGACCACTCGAAGCGGCCGTCCGCGTGCAGCTGCAGTTCGGAGCCGGTTTCCATCACGCCCTGCAGGAAATAGCGACCGCCCGGGCCAGCGGCGCCTGCCGTTGGGGCAAGCAGCATCAGCGCGAGCGTGAGTGCGCCCGCCGTGCGGCGCAGGAAGGTGTTCACGATTTCTTCTTGCCGTCCTTGCCGCGCGCGCCGCGCTCGGCATGCAGGTCGAAGGGCACCACGTCGCCCCCCAGCAGGGGCAGCTGGCTTTCGCCGGGGATGTCGCGTTCGAGGCGATCGAGTTCCTCGCGGAAGTCGGCCACGTCCTCGAAGGCGCGATAGACCGAGGCGAAGCGTACGAATGCGACGTGGTCGAGCTTGCGCAGCTCGGCCATGACGAATTCGCCGACGCGGCGGGACTGCAGTTCGCGCTCGGTGGTCATGCGCAACTGGTGCACGACCGCGCGCACCGCCGATTCGATCTGCTCCTCGGACACCGGGCGCTTGTGCAGCGCGCGATCGAAGCTCTGGCGCAGCTTGCGCGCGTCGAAATGCTCGCGGCGACCATCGCTCTTGATGATCGCCGGGAGCTTCAGTTCGACGGTTTCCAGCGTGGAGAAGCGCTCGCCGCAGGCCTCGCACTCGCGCCGACGCCGGATCGTCGCGCCGTCTTCGCTGACGCGCGAATCGATGACGCGGGTGTCCTGGTGCTGGCAGTAGGGGCAGTGCATGCCGTGTGCGGTGACGAGGGCGAAAGAGCGGGCGGGCCTGCGCCCACCCTACTCCAAACGCGGGCTCAGCCGTAGACCGGGTACTTGCGGCACTGCGCCGTGACCGCGTCGCGGACGCGGGCGATGACCGCCTCGTCCGTCGGCGCGTCCAGCACGTCGCAGATCCAGTTCGCCAGCTCGACGCAGTCCTGCTCGACGTAGCCACGGGTGGTGATCGCCGGGGTGCCCAGGCGCAGGCCGGAGGTGACGAAGGGCTTCTGCGGATCGTTCGGCACGGCGTTCTTGTTCACCGTGATGTGCGCGCGGCCGAGGGCCTCCTCGGCGGCCTTGCCAGTGATGCCCTTGCCGATCATGTCGACCAGCATCAGGTGGTTCTGCGTGCCGCCGGAGACGATCTTGTAACCGCGCTGGATGATCGTGTTGGCCATCGCCTGCGCGTTCTTCACGACCTGCTGCTGGTAGGCCTTGAATTCCGGCTGCAGCGCTTCCTTGAAGGCCACGGCCTTGGCGGCGATGACGTGCATCAGCGGGCCGCCCTGGATGCCCGGGAAGACGATGCTCTGCAGCTTCTTCTCGATCTCCTCGTTGGCCTTGGCAACGATGATGCCGCCGCGCGGGCCGCGCAGGGTCTTGTGCGTGGTCGAGGTGACGATGTCGGCGTACGGCACCGGATTCGGGTACACGCCCGCAGCGACGAGGCCGGCGACATGCGCCATGTCGACGAACAGCCAGGCGCCGACCTTGTCGGCGATGGCGCGGAAGCGCGCCCAGTCGACGACCTGCGAGTAGGCGGAGAAGCCGGCGATGACCATCTTCGGCTTGTGTTCGAGGGCGAGGCGCTCGACTTCGTCGTAGTCGATCAGGCCCTGGTCGTTCACGCCGTACTGCACGGCGTTGAACAGCTTGCCCGAGGCATTCACTTTGGCGCCGTGGGTCAGGTGGCCGCCGTGGGCCAGCGACATGCCGAGGATGGTGTCGCCCGGCTGCAGCAGGGCGAAGAACACCGCCTGGTTGGCCTGCGAGCCCGAATGCGGCTGCACGTTGGCGTAGTCGGCGTCGAACAGCTGCTTGACGCGGTCGATCGCCAGCTGCTCGGCGATGTCGACGTATTCGCAACCGCCGTAATAGCGCTTGCCCGGGTAGCCCTCGGCGTACTTGTTGGTGAGCTGGGAGCCCTGCGCTTCCATCACCAGCGGGCTGGCGTAGTTTTCCGAGGCGATCAGTTCGACGTGGTCTTCCTGGCGGCGGTTCTCGGCGGCGATCGCCTGGGCCAGTTCGGGGTCGAAACCTTCAATGCGGGCATCGCGGGGGAACATCGGGGCTCCAAGAGGCGGCGTGGGGAGCCCGGAATTGTAGCCGCCCCCCCGCCCCCGGGCCACCGGAGGCCTTATGAAAACTGGCGATGCCGGGGTGGTTCCGGCGATAATCCCGCCATTCCCCAGTCTCCGCGCCCTGCCCTGCCGGCAGGACGCCACCGTACGCCCATCGATGTCCGCCCCCGCCGGGGACGGGCGCCAGAACGACCCGGAGCCCCCATGCAATACATCTACACCATGAACGGCGTCAGCAAGGTCGTGCCGCCGAAGCGCCAGATCATCAAGGACATCTCGCTGTCCTTCTTCCCCGGCGCGAAGATCGGCCTGCTCGGCCTGAACGGCGCCGGCAAGTCGACCGTGCTGAAGATCATGGCCGGCGTCGACAAGGACTTCCAGGGCGAGGCCCGCCCGCAGCCGGGCATCAAGGTCGGCTACCTGGCGCAGGAACCAGAGCTGGACCCGAACAAGACCGTGCGCGAGGCCGTCGAGGAAGGCGTGGGCGAAGTGCTGCAGGCGCAGGCCGCGCTGGAAGCCGTCTACGCCGCCTACGCCGAGGAAGGTGCCGATTTCGACGCGCTGGCCAAGGAGCAGGAGCGCCTCGAAGCGATCCTCGCCTCGGGCGACGCGCACATGCTGGAACAGCAGCTGGAAGTGGCCGCCGACGCCCTGCGCCTGCCGCCGTGGGACGCGGTGATCGGCAAGCTGTCGGGTGGCGAGAAGCGCCGCGTCGCGCTGTGCCGCCTGCTGCTGAGCAAGCCGGACATGCTGCTGCTCGACGAACCGACCAACCATCTCGACGCCGAATCGGTCGAGTGGCTGGAACAGTTCCTCGCCCGCTACACCGGCACCGTGGTCGCGGTCACCCATGATCGCTACTTCCTCGACAACGCCGCCGAGTGGATCCTCGAACTGGACCGCGGCCGCGGCATCCCGTGGAAGGGCAACTACACCGAGTGGCTGGTCCAGAAGGACGAGCGCCTCAAGCAGGAAGAAAACCAGGAAAAGGCCCGCCAGAAGGCGATCCAGAAGGAACTGGAGTGGGCGCGCCAGAACGCCAAGGGCGGCCGCTCGAAGGGCAAGGCCCGCCTCGCGCGCCTGGACGAACTGCAGTCGCAGGAATACCAGCGCCGCAACGAGACCAACGAAATCTTCATCCCGCCGGGCGAGCGCCTGGGCAACAAGGTGATGGAGTTCAAGAACGTCTCGAAGAAGTTCGGCGACCGCCTGCTGATCGACGACCTGAGCTTTGTGGTGCCGCCGGGCGCGATCGTCGGCATCATCGGCCCGAACGGCGCCGGCAAGTCGACGCTGTTCCGCATGATCACCGGCCAGGAGAAGCCGGATTCGGGCACGATCGAGATGGGCCCGACCGTCAAGCTGGCCTACGTCGACCAGAGCCGCGACAAGCTGGAAGGCAACCACAACGTCTTCCAGGAAGTCTCCGGCGGCCTCGACATCCTCAACATCAACGGCGTCGAGATCCAGTCGCGCGCGTACATCGGCCGCTTCAACTTCAAGGGCCAGGACCAGCAGAAGATGGTCGGCTCGCTGTCCGGTGGTGAGCGCGGTCGCCTGCACATGGCCAAGACCCTGCTGCAGGGCGGCAACGTGCTGCTGCTCGACGAACCGTCGAACGACCTGGACATCGAAACGCTGCGCGCGCTGGAAGACGCGCTGCTCGAATTCCCGGGCAACACCTTCGTGATTTCGCATGACCGCTGGTTCCTGGACCGCATCGCGACCCACATCCTGGCGTTCGAAGGCGACTCGCACGTCGAATTCTTCCAGGGCAACTACCGCGAGTACGAAGAGGACAAGAAGCGCCGCCTGGGCGAGGAAGGCGCCAAGCCGCACCGCCTGAAGTTCAAGGCGCTGAAGTGACGAGCCGGACCGGGCGCTGGCCACTCCGGCGCCCTCTCCCGCACGCCCCGGCAGGATGATCGAACGACTGAAATCGGTGGTGTGGGCCGGGATCAAGCGCGTCGTCGCGCGCTCCCCGGCTCTCCGCCGTCGGCTCGAATACGCTCTGGCTAAGGGCGACGAGCCGTTTTTCCCGTCGGGCCATTTCTATTCGCCGGTGGTCGATCTCGTGGAGGCGCAGGCGGCCACCGGGAGGCTTTGGCCGGACGCTCCCGCCGACCTGCCCGACATCGCGTTGACAGCCACCGCGCAGGCGGACTTCCTCGACACGATCGTCCTGCCGCAGATCGACGGCTTCCTGCAGCTGTGCGCAGGCCAGAGCGCAGACGACCCGCTGCGTTTTCCGCCGGACAACGACCAGTACGGACACTTCGACAGCCTCGTGCTGTACGCAATGCTGCACCATGCGCGGCCACGGCGGATCATCGAGATCGGATCGGGCTTTTCCACGCTGCTGATGCGCGCGATCAACCGCGATGCGTTCGATGGCGGCATCGAGATCGCGTGTATCGAACCCTTCCCGCGCGACTTCCTCCGCGACCCCGGCATCGGCGTGCGCCTGCACGACATCCCCGTCCAATCCGCGCCGCTGGCGATGTTCTCCGCGCTCGCGGCCGGCGACATCCTGTTCGTCGATTCCTCGCACGTCGCCAAGACCGGCAGCGACGTGAACTTCATCGTCTTCGAGATCCTGCCAAGGCTCGCCGACGGCGTGATCGTCCACATCCACGACATCTTCCTGCCTTTCGAATACCCCAAGCAGTGGGTGATCGACGGCCGCCGCTCATGGAACGAGCAGTACGTGCTGCGCGCACTGCTCATGGGCAGTCGCCGCTATCGCCCATTGTTCGGCGCTGCCAGCGCCTCGCATGCCTGTCCGCGCGCGTTCGCCGCGATCACCGGGGCACTCGGCCTCGCCCACGCTGACGGCTGCAGCTTCTGGCTGGCGATCGAATCCGGGTGAACACACTGACGGCGCGGCAGCACCAACCCTCCGGTTTGTGCCGTCCGTCACTGCATCGACCTGCCCTTCTCCCACCCATTCTGAAATCATGTCTCCCATCCCAAGCAGCACGACGACCGAACCGATGCGCAGCTTCATGGATCGCCTCCGCGACCGCTGGCACGATGCCGACACCCTCGTCTGCGTCGGCCTGGACCCGGAGCCGGCGAAGTTCCCGGCGCGTTTCGCCGGGCAACCGAACGCGATCTTCGAGTTCTGTCGCGACATCGTCGACGCGACCGCGCCGTACGCCTGCGCGTTCAAGCCGCAGATCGCGCACTTCGCCGCGGCCGAGGCCGAGGAGGCGCTGCGCATGCTGATCCTGCACATCCGCCTGCGCCATCCGCACGTGCCGGTGATCCTCGACAGCAAGCGCGGCGACATCGGCAGCACCGCGCAGCACTACGCGCGCGAAGCCTTCGAGCGCTACGCCGCCGATGCGGTGACCGTGAACCCGTACATGGGCCGCGATTCCGCGCAGCCCTTCCTCGACCACGCCGACAAGGGCGTGGTGATCCTGTGCCGCACCTCCAACCCCGGCGCGGGCGACCTGCAGGACCTGCTGGTCGACGGCAAGCCGCTGTACCAGCATGTCGCCGCGAAGGTCGCGCGCGAGTGGAACGAACACGGCAACTGCGCGCTGGTCGTCGGCGCGACCTGGCCGGAGCAGCTGCGCGAAGTGCGCGCCATCGTCGGCGACCAGGTGCCTTTCCTCGTGCCTGGCGTCGGCGCGCAGGGCGGCGACGTGCGCGCGGTGGTGTCGAACGCCCGCAACCGCGACGGCGACGGGCTCGTCATCAGCTCGTCGCGGGCGATTCTTTACGCGTCCAGCGGCGACGACTATGCCGAAGCGGCGGCGAACGCAGCCCGCGCGCTGCGCGACGAGATCAATCTCTATCGTTGATCGCCGGGCGCTCTTCCCTCGCACGCGGGGGAAGGAGAACACCGACCACCGGGCTCAATCCTTGCGCGCGAGGATACGCTGCCATGGCAGCGCCCAGGACAGCACCGGCGCGGCCCAGCCGACGCGGCGCAGGCGTGGATGACGGCGGAGGCGTTCGGTCGAAAGCGATTCGACCGTGCAGTCGTCGAACATCCGGCGCAGCGACGCTGCGCTGCTGGACCAGGGATAGCCGCGACGCTGGCGCCAGTCGCCGAGCAGGCGCCGCGAGTGGTATTCGCGCAGGCGCAGCGGACTCGGCGTGGCCAGGTAGACATGGCCGCCGCGGCGCGTGACGCGGAGCATCTCGGCGATGAAGGCACGGCGCGCCTCGATGCTGCCGATGAATTCGAGCACCGACACGCAAGTCACCAGATCGAAATGGCCGTCGGGAAAAGGCAGCGGCGCGCCGGCATCGACATGCAGGAAGCGCGCGCGCGCGGGATCGAGGTCGTGGCCGAGCGCGCGCACGGCGGCGGCATCGATCGCTTCGCGACTGGCGTCGATGCCGACGACCTCGTCGGCCGCCAGCGCCGACAACGCCAGCGCCACCGTGGTGCCGCCGGTGCCGCAGCCCACGTCGAGGATGCGCGGCGCGTGGCCGACGCGGGTGACGAGCGGCGCGCACAGGCTCTGCGCATGCATCGCGACACGGCCGATCTCGCGTTCGAGGAAGCGTTCCGAGACCCGGCCGTCGAAACGGCTGTCGTAATCGCCGACGCCATCGGAATCGTGGATGTCGCGCGCGGCGGCGCCGCGACGGATCAGTTCGATGAAGCGTGTTCGATGAGGCTCGCGCATCGTGTCACCGTGCGCCGGGCTCGATGGCCGGACGACGTCCCTGGCAGTTGCCGACATGCTGTTCCGGTGCCGCTCCGCGGCCCGCCTTGTTCGTGAAGGCCCGCATTCTACGTCAGGCAGCAGGCGCTCGGCGGCGCGACTGCCAGCGCTGGCGGATCGCGCGCATCGCCGGCCGCTCGATCCAGCGATTGAGCAGCGTGGCCAGGCCCAGCGCCAGCGCGAGTGCGAGCGTGATCGCCGCGAGGCTGGGCACGCCCAGGCGTTCGAGCCGGTGGATCACCGCGAACCCGATCGCCTGATGCAGCAGATACAGCGCATAGGAAATGCCGCCGAGGAACAGGAACAGCCGGTGGCGCAGCCAGCGCAGGCCACCGCCGAGGAACAGCGCGAACACCGCCGTGCAGGACAGGCCGACCACGAAGTACACCGGCTCGTAGGCGATCCCGATCGTGGCCAGCGACGCGAGGATCAGCGCGATGTTCGCACGGCGCGAGCCGCGCGCGGCATGCAGGCGGTAGAACAGGATGCCCAGCGCGAAATACGGGATGTACAGCAGATTGAGCAGCACGCGCGTGGTGTAGGAAAAGTGCCAGCCCTGCCGCAACGCCAGCGCGTACGCGAGCACCAGCAGCAGCCAGCCGGCGATGATCCACGGGATGCGGTGCAACTGCCGCAGCACGAACCACAGCAGCATCTGCGCATAGAAGAAGAGCTCGACCTGCAGGGTCCAGTACGAACCATCGATATCCTCGAAACCGAGGATTTCCTGGAGCATCGTCGTGTTCGCGACGAACGTCGCGGCATCGGGCCGCTGCTGCGGCATGCCGATCGCATGGACAACCAGGGTCGTGAGCAGCAGTGCGGCCCAGTAGGCCGGGAACAGGCGCGAGAAGCGCGAGACCACGAAGTCCGCCGCGGTGCGCGTGCGGTCCAGGGTCATGAAGATCACGAAGCCGCTGATCAGGAAGAACAGGTGCACGCCGTAGTTGCCGGCGGGGAAGCCGAAGCCGAGCGGATGCAGATGGCCGTGCTGCGACTGGTAGAACGTGGTGTAGTGATAGACCACCACGCCCAGCGCCGCCAGGCCGCGCAGGGCATCCAGTTCCTCAAGGCGGCCACGGTCGCCGGCGCGCACGGCCGGCGCAGCGACAACGCGATCGGACACCTCCGTCGGCACGGGACCGGCCAGTTCGGACATCGACGACTCCACCCCACTCCCCCACGCCGCACGGTACGGCGGCTGGCTATCATGAACGGATTAGAGCGGCTGGAGGGGACAGCCCCGCGACAGCCGTCCGCACACACCGCCTGTCCTGTGGCGACACCCGTTCGCGTCTTGGCACATCGTCGGCCTGCCGTGCGCGTCGACCGCGCCCCGACAGCCCCCCGACCCATTCCGACCGCATGCGCATCCTGATCGTCACCTCGCAATTCCCGATCGCCGGCGAACCCAACCGCGGACGCCCGATCCACCAGACGGTCCGTGAACTGTCGACACGGGCCGAGGTCCGGGTGCTCAGCCCGGTCGCGCGCTATCCCCGCTGGGCCACGCCGCGCAGCTACCTCTACCGCGCGTCCGATCCCGACTTCGCAGTCCCGGGCTGCGACGTGCGCTATGTCGACTACCCCGCCCTGCCCGCCGTCAGCCGGCCGTTCAACGGCTGGCTGTGCGCGCGCACCCTGCACGCGCCGCTGCGCGAATTTGCCCCGGACGTGGTGCTGTCGTACTGGCTGTATCCGGACGCCTTTGGCGCGATGCACGCCGCGCGCCGCGCCAGGCTGCCGCTGGTGGTCGGTTCGCGGGGCTCGGACCTGCGCGTGCGCGATGCGATCAGCCGGCGCCTGACGCGCCCCGTCCTCCGGGCCGCACAGCGCATCCTGGTGGTCAGCGAGGATCTCGGCCGGGTCGCTGTGCGCGACTACGACGCCGACCCGGCGAAGATCCGGGCGATCCCCAACGGCTGCGACGCGACGATCTTCCACCCACAGCCGCAGGGCGACGCACGCGCCGCCCTCGGCCTGGACAGCGGCGTGCCGCTGATCGCCTATGTCGGCCGCCTCGTCCCGGAGAAGGGCCTGCGCGAACTGCTCGACGCGGTGACCGCGCTCGCGACGCGCCTGACCGGGCTGCAGCTCGCACTGATCGGCGAAGGACCGATGCGCGCCGAGCTGGAGGCGCGCATCGCCGCGATGCCGGGTGTGCGCGTGCACCTGCCCGGCGCTCAGGGGCCACGCGAGGTCGCGCGCTGGATGGCCGCGTCCGACCTGGTCACCCTGCCCAGCTATTCCGAAGGTCATCCGAACGTGCTGGTCGAAGCCCTGGCCTGCGGTCGTCCGGTGGTCGCGACCCCGGTCGGCGGCATCCCGGAAGTGGTCGACGCCGATTGCGGGCTGCTGGTGGCGGTCCGCGATCCCGCCGCGCTGGCCGAGGGCCTGGCGGCGGCGCTGGGGCGCGTCTGGAACGAGACCACACTGTCGCGGCGTTTCTCGCGCGGCTGGGACGCGGTCGCCGCCGACACCCTGCGCGCCTGCGAGGAAGCGGTCACGGCATCGAAACGCTGACCACGCGACGCAGCGTGGCATGAGTCCGGCGTTTTTGACGTTGGATACCGACCGAGCAGGCAACGACAGAACAGGGGCCGTACCGACGTGTGTGGAATCGCGGGATTCAGCGGGCCCGACGTGCGCCCGGACGAGGCGCACCCGCTGCTGCAGCGGATGATCCACACGCTGGCGCATCGCGGACCGGACGGCTTCGGCTTCCATGCCGACCACGGCATCGGCCTGGCCCATGCGCGCCTGTCGATCATCGACCTGAGCACCGGCGACCAGCCGATCCACAACCCGTCGCGCACGGCCTGGACGGTCTTCAACGGCGAGATCTTCAACTACGTCGAACTGCGCCGCGAACTCGAAGCCGAGGGCCGCGTCTTCTATACGCAATCCGACACCGAAGTGATCGTGCACCTGTACGACCGCGACGGCGACGATTTCGTGCAGCACCTCAACGGCCAGTTCGCGATCGCGCTGTGGGATGCGACCCGCCATCGCCTGGTGCTGGCGCGCGACCGCGCCGGCATCCGTCCGCTGTATCTCGCCCGCGAGGCCGGCCGGCTGTGGTTCGCCTCGGAACCCAAGGCCTTGCTGGCGGTCCTGCCGCAGTGCGCGACGCTCGATCCGCGCGGGCTGGCCGAAACCTTCGCCACCTGGTCGCCGATCGAACCGCACACGGTCTATCGCGGTATCGAGAGCCTGCCGCCGGGCCATCTGCTGGTACGCGAGGCCGACGGCCGCGAGACCCTGCGCCGCTGGTGGGACTGGACCTTCCCGGACGAGGCCGACACATCGCCGTCGCGCTTCCCGATGGATGTCGAAACCGCGACTGCCGAACTGCGCGCGCTGCTGATCGATGCCGTGCGCCTGCAGCTGCGCGCGGACGTGCCGGTCGGCGCCTATCTCAGCGGCGGCCTGGATTCGTCGGGGATCGTCGCGATGATCCGCGGCTTCACCCACACCCCGGTGCGCACGTTCTCGGTGGCCTTCGAGGACGGCGAATTCGACGAAAGCGAACACCAGATGGCGATGGTGCGCCACCTCGGCACCGAACACACCACGCTGCGCTGCACGCGACGCGACATCGGCGAAGCCTTCCCGCGCCTGGTCCGCCATACCGACACCCCGGTGCTGCGCACCGCGCCGGTGCCGCTGATGCTGCTGGCCGGCAGCGTGCGCGAACACGGCTACAAGGTCGTGCTGACCGGCGAAGGCGCCGACGAGGTGTTCGGCGGCTACGACCTGTTCAAGGAAGCGAAGATCCGCCGCTTCTGGGCACAGCAGCCGGATTCGCGCCTGCGGCCGCGCCTGCTCGAACGCCTGTATGGCTACCTGCCGAACTCGCCGGTGCGCAATCCCGCATTCGCGCAGACCTTCTTCGGCCAGGGCATGCAGCACCTGCATCGCCCGGTGTTCGCGCACGTGCCGCGCTGGACCACCTCGCAGCGCGCACTAGGCCTGCTCTCGCCCGACATGCGCGCTGAAGTCGGCGCGTTCGACCCGCTCGACGCCTTCGAAGCGACGCTACCGGCGGAGATCGCGCGCTGGTCGCCATTGGCGCGCGACCAGTACGTCGAGGCCAAGTCGCTGCTCTCGGGCTATCTGCTCTCCTCGCAGGGCGACCGCGTGGCGATGGCCAACTCGATCGAAGGCCGCGTGCCCTACCTCGACCATCGCGTCATCGAGTTCGCCAACCGCCTGCCGCCCAGCTGGAAGATCCGCGGCATGACCGAAAAATGGCTGCTGCGCCGCGCGCTGCGCGACCTCCTGCCGGACGACATCCTGCAGCGCACCAAGCAGCCGTACCGCGCACCGGACAGCGCCAGCTTCTTCTTCGACGGCCAGCCGCTGGACTACGTCGCCGACCTGATGAGCGAGGCCAGCCTGCGCGAGGCCGGCTATTTCGATGCCGCCGCCGTCGGCCGGCTGTTCGACAAGTGCCGCGCCGGCCGCGCCACCGGCTTCGCCGACAACCAGGCCTTCGTCGGCGTGCTGTCGACGATGCTGGTCCACCGCCAGCTGCGCGATGCCTCCGGCGCCGCCGCGCCCCACTGATCACACGGATACGCCTGCTCCATGCACTGGAAACTGAAAGGACTGCTGCAGAAAACCCTGGGCGTGCTGCCCGCCGGCGAGACCCTGCACTACCGCTTGCAGCGCCACCTCGGCGGCATGCGCAATCCGCGCCGTGAGATCGGCCTGAAGATCGACGACTGGGAAGGCATGGTGAAGCAGCTGCACGGCGTCGGCGTGCGCATTCCCGGCGCGCGGCTGATGGAGATCGGCAGCGGCTGGTATCCCGCCTTGCCGCTGGCCTGCTACCTGGTCGGCGCCGCGCGCGTGCACACGCTCGATCTGAACCGTCTGCTCAAACCCGACCTGATGCGCCTGTGCATCGCGATGCTCGGCGAACAGCTGCCGCGCCTGGCGAGCACCTGCGACGTCGACCTGGCGGACGTCGAGGCGCGTTACGCCCGCCTGCGCGAGGCCGCGAACCGCAGCGACGATCCCGGCACGATCAGCGACGGCGTCATCGACTACCGCGCACCGGCCGACGCCGCCGCGTCGGGACTGCCCGACGGCTCGATCGACATCGTGTTCTCCAACAGCGTGCTCGAACACGTCCCGCCGGACGCCATCGCGCGCATCCATCGCGCGACGCGCAACCTCGTCCGCCCAGGCGGCTGGGTATTCCACTCGGTGAACTGCGGCGACCACTACGCCTACGCCGACCCAGGCATCCACCAGCTCAACTACCTGCAGTTCTCCGACGCGCAGTGGGCGTTCTGGAACAACCGCTTCCTCTACCAGAACCGGCTGCGCGCGCACCAGCTCGTCGACGGCGCCCGCGACGCCGGCTTCGACATCGTCCTCGACACCTCGCACGCACGCCCGCAGCGCCTGCAGCAATTGCAGGCGATGGCCATCGCCGAACAGTTCCGGCACATCGCACCGGAAAAGCTGTGCATCACGACGGTGGATTTCATCGGGCGGAATCCGGGGGCCTGACCCGCAGCCCCCGTTCGCATCGGTCCGCGCCTCAGCGCGCCGGGCGGATCCGCAGCAGCTTGCCCTGCTCTGCGTCGACCAGCAGGTAGATCGCGCCGTCCGGCCCTTCGCGCACGTCGCGGATGCGGTCCTGGCGCGCGGCGAGCAGGCGTTCCTCGTGCACGACGCGGTCGCCGTCGAGTTCCAGACGGATCAATGCGGTCTTCGCCAGTGATCCCAGCAGCAGATTGCCCTTCCACTCGGGAATCGCCTTGCCGCTGTAGAACAGCATGCCGCTCAGGCCGGGCGAGACCTCCCAGACGTGGTGCGGCTGCGCCATGCCAGGCGCCTCGCGGCCGGTGGAGCCCTTGATCGGCTCGCCGCTGTAGTCGACGCCGTGCGTGATCACCGGCCAGCCGTAGTTGCCGCCGGCCTCGGGGATGTTCAGTTCGTCGCCACCCATCGGCCCGTGCTCGCTGGTCCAGACCTTGCGCGTGACCGGATGCAGCGCGGCGCCCTGCATGTTGCGATGGCCGAGCGACCAGATCTCGGGCCGTGCGCCTTCGCGCTTCGCGAACGGGTTGTCCTCGGGGATTCGCCCGTCCGGCCAGATCCGCACCAGCTTGCCCTGCAGGGTGTCCAGCGACTGCACCGCGCTGTCGACGCGGTTGTCGCCCTGGGTGACGAACAGGTGGCCCTGGTCGTCGAATACCAGCCGCGACCCAACATGGGTGCCGCTGGAGAGCTTCGGCTCCTGGCGATACACCACTTCGACATCGCGGAGCTGGTCGCCTTCGAGCCGGCCGCGCGCCACCGCCGTGCCGCACTTGTTGCCGCGCAGGTTCGGCTCGGCGAACGACACGTACACCAGCTTGTCCTCGGCGAACGTCGGCGAGAGCACGACATCGAGCAGGCCGGCCTGCCCATCGACATAGATCTTCGGCAGCCCGCCGATGGGCGCGGACACCGTGCCGTCGGCCGCGATCCGGCGCAGGCGGCCGGGACGCTCGGTCACCAGCATGTCGCCGTCGGGCAGGATCGCCAGCCCCCACGGATGCTCCAGGCCCGTCACCAGCTCGCTGACTTCGATGCGCGTCTTTTCCGTGGCCTCGGCGACCGGCGCGGCATCGCGCGCGGCCTTGGGCGGTTCGCTCGGCGGCGTGGGCGCATCGGGTGCGCCACAGGCCGTCAGCCCGAGGGCCAGCGCCAGGACGGCGGGGAGCATCGATCCGGGCATCGCTCGGCGTTGCGACGGACCACGGCGAGACGAGGCGGCATCAGCGACCACAGGAGAATTCGGGATCATGGACTGCGCTATCGACGTGACGGACGGCACGTTATCCTACCCGACGGTTCGCGGCAGGGTCCCGCACCGCCTCCGTTTCGCCCCATCCCGCACACCTCCGCACCGATTCCTCGCCTTCGCTCCCGACGCGCCCCGGATTGGCCGTCGCAGGGCCTTTATTGCGTACAGAACCATCGACCAGGGGACTCCGCATGTCGCATCGCCAGACCATCAAACGCTTCATCCTCAAGAATTTCCTCTTTTCGGACGACGACACCGCCATCGGCGACCAGGATTCCCTGGTGCGCGGCGGCGTGCTCGATTCCACCGGCATCTACGAGCTGATCATGTTCGTCGAGGAAGAGTTCAAGCTCTCCATCGCGCCGGAGGAAATGGTGCCCGAGAACTTCGACACCCTCGAATCGATGGATGCCTTCATCCAGCGCAAGCTCGCTGGCTGATTCCAACGCCATGACGTCGGTTCCCACCCGCGTCGCCGCGATCGCAGCACGCCATCCCGGCCGGACCGCGATCGTCGGCGATGACCGCCGCATCGATTACGCCGGTTTCTGGCGCGAAGTGCAGTGCTTCGCCCGTGCGCTGCGCGCGCGCGGGCTGCAGCCGGGCGAGCGCGTGGCGATCCTGCTGCCGAACCGCATCGAAGCCGCCGTGGCCTGCTACGGCGCATGGTTGGCCGGCGGCATCTCGGTGCCGCTCAACGCGCAGGCCCGCGAGCGTGATTTCCTCGCCTGGCTGGCGCACTGCGACACCCGCCACGTGGTCTTCGAGACGCGCCACGGCGATGCGGTCGCGGCGATCGACGCCTGCGACGCGACGCGCGCGAAGCCGATCGAACGCTGGGCGATCGACGGCGACCATCCGCTCGCCGACCGCACCGCATCGAACGAGGACGCATCCGACCTCGATCCCGCAGCCATCGCTGGCGAGGACATCGCCGTCATCCTCTACACCTCCGGCACCACCGGCGCGCCGAAGGGCGTCACCCTCAGCCACGGCAATCTGCTGGCGAACGCCGATGCGGTGCTGCGCTATCTGTCGCTTGGCGAAGGCGACAGCGTGCTGTCGATCCTCGCCTTCTACTACGCCTACGGCGCCTCGGTGCTGCACACGCACCTGATGTCCGGCGGCTGCGTGGTGCTGGCGCAGAACCTGCTGTTCCCGCACCTGCTGATGGACACGATCGCCCGCGAACGCATCACCGGTTTCTCCGGCGTGCCCTCGACCTTCGCGCTGCTGCTGGAACGCGTGAAGCTGGCCGACTACGACCTCTCCTCACTGCGCTACCTCACCCAGGCCGGCGGCGCCATGAGTCCCGTGCTCACACGACGTCTCCGCGCGGCGCTGCCGCATGCGCGCCTGTTCGTCATGTACGGCCAGACCGAGGCGACTTCGCGGCTGACGTATCTCCCGCCTGACCGCCTGGACGAGAAACTCGGCGCGGTCGGCATCCCCGTCGATGGCGTCGAGCTGCGCATCGTCCGCGAAGACGGCCACGATGCCGACATCGGCGAGACCGGCGAAGTGCGCGTGCGCGGTCCGAACGTGATGCGCGGCTACTGGAAGAACGACGACGCCACCGCCGCCGTGCTCGTCGACGGCTGGCTGCGTACCGGCGACCTCGGCCATCTCGATGCCGACGGCGTGCTGTGGCTCGCCGGGCGTCGCAGCGACATGATCAAGACCGGCGCGCATCGCGTGCATCCTGGCGACATCGAGGAGGTCATCGCCGAGATCCCCGGCGTCAGCGAAGTCGCTGTCGTCGGCATCGACGACAGCGTGCTGGGCCAGGTCATCAAGGCCTTCGTGGTCGCGCCGGGCCTGCCGCCGAACAGCGGCAACCACATCAAGGCGCACTGCCGCGAGCGCCTGGCCACCTACAAGATTCCGCGCGACATCGCCTTCGTCGCCGCGCTCCCGCGTACCGCCTCCGGCAAGGTTCGCCGCGCCGCCCTCCTGGCCACTCTCTCCGAACCCGACACCAACGCATGAACGCCTCCGCACACGCGCCACTGGACTGGACCGTCCTCGACCTCGACTACGCCGCAGAAGCCGATCGCATCGCCGCGCGGCTGCGCGACATCACCGCGCGCCAGCTGCGCCGACGCGGCCTGGTGGTCGCGATTTCCGGCGGCATCGACAGCTCGGCGAGCGTCGCGCTCGCGGTGCGCGCGCTGGGCCCGGAGCGCGTGTTCGGCCTGATCCTGCCCGAGCGCGATTCCTCCGACGACAGCGCCGCGCGCGCGACGATCCTCGCGCAGCAC
Organism: Lysobacter brunescens; assembly: GCF_042677005.1. Classification (NCBI taxonomy): domain Bacteria; kingdom Pseudomonadati; phylum Pseudomonadota; class Gammaproteobacteria; order Lysobacterales; family Lysobacteraceae; genus Lysobacter; species Lysobacter brunescens. The sequence goes on from NZ_JBHTIF010000001.1 coordinate 85,707, forward strand.
CTCGGCATCCGCACCGAGACCGTCGACATCGCGCCCGCGCTGGACGCCATCGGCTGCTACCGCGCCCGCGACGCTGCGGTGCGCAACACGATCCCCGAATACGGCGACGGCTGGAAGTTCAAGATCGTCATCGACGGCGGCCTGCAGGGTCGCTTCAACCGCTTCCGCCTGATCGCCGAAGCGCCGGACGGCACGCCGCACGATCGCGACCTCGCGCTGGCCGACTATCTCACCATCGTCGCCGCGACGAACTTCAAGCAGCGCATCCGCAAGACCCTGGAATACTTCCACGCCGATCGCCTGAACTACGGCGTGGTCGGCACGCCGAACCGGCTGGAATACGACCAGGGTTTCTTCGTGAAGAACGGCGACGGCTCGGCCGACGTCAAGCCGATCGCGCACCTCTACAAATCGCAGGTCTACGGCATGGCGCGCCACCTCGGCCTGCCCGAGCGCGTCTGCGCGGCGGTGCCGACCACCGACACCTACAGTCTCGCGCAGGGCCAGGACGAGTTCTATTTCGCCCTGCCCTACCGGCAGATGGATCTCGCCCTGTACGCACTGAACCACGACTACCCGGCGGCCGAACTGGCGCGCGTGCTGGAGATCGACGAAGTGCAGGCGCACGCGATCTACGAGGACATCCGCAACAAGCGCCGCACCACGCAGTACATGCACCTCGCGCCGGTGCTCGCGGTCGACGTGCCCGAAATCCACGCGTGAGCGACGCGACGACGCCCGCGCAAGCGCCCGTCGCCCCGCAGTACGCGGCGCACGATGGCGATGCCGCGCGCGACCGCGACGCGGTGCTGGCGGCCTGGCGAGGCAATCTCGGCCAAGCCGCGCGCATGGCCGCGAAGTACGACTGGTTCTACCTGGGCGCGCCGGCCGGGATGCCGGTGATGCAGCTGCTGGCGCATGTCGGCAGCGATGCGCCGGTGGGCGTGTGCTCGGCCGGCCGTCGACGCATGCTGCGCGAAGGCCGCGAGATCCGCGCCGGCGTACTGGTCGATCTCGCGGTGACGCCGGAACATCGCAGCCTCGGGCCGGCACTGATCCTGCAGCAGGGCCTGTTCGCCGCCGGTCGTCGTGAACTCGACCAGCTCTACGGCTTTCCGAATCCGAAGGCGGCGCCGGTCTTCAAGCGCATCGGCTACCGCAAGCTCGGCGAGATGGTGCGCCATGCCCGCGTCGTGCGTCATGCGCCGTACGTGCAGCGCCGCGCACCGACCTTGCCCGCGCCGCTGGCCGACGCGCTGGGGGCATTCTTCGATCTCGGCACGGCGCTGCGCGATCGACTGCGCTTTCGCGGCACCGGCGCACTGCACGCAACCTGGTGCGATCACGCGCCCGACATCGATGCGCTGTGGTCGGCCTCGCCGAAACCCGCTGCGCTCACCGCGATCCGCGACGCCGCGCACCTGCGCTGGCGGTTCGACGACGCGCCGACCGATGCTGCACTGCCGCCGTTCCGTCATCTGCTGCTGCGCGATGCGCGTGGCGATGCCGCCTGGTTCGCCACGCGCGCGGAGAACGCCACGCGCACGCTGCATGTGCACGACGCCTGGACCCGCGACGGCGGCGCGACGCCCTCGCACGCGATCCTGCTGGCCTTGCTGCGTGCCGCGCACCAGGCCGGTTTTGCGGTGATCTCGGTCGAACTGGCGACGAACGCCGAACGCCTGCAGCCGTGGCGCGATCTGGGTTTCGAAGCACGCAGCCGACGCCCGGTATTCGGCACGGATTTCCGCGATGGCGCGGACGGCGACACCGACCTGCACCTGACCTCGGCCGACGAGGACGAGTGATCGCAGGTCGATCGCGCTCCGCTCATCGTTTCTTTTGCCCCCTTTGCAAAAGGGGGGCGACGCGCGAAGCGCGGCGGGGGGATTTGCGGAACGCGAGCGAAAACGTCCGATCCACCACGCTCGATGAAGGATCGAAATCCCCCGCGGACGCTGCGCGACCGCCGCCCCCTCTGCAAAGGGAGCATTTCAGGCAACGACTCAGGCGAGGCGACGCGCCTCGCGGCGGAACAGATACCAGGCAAGACGCTCGGGCTGGAAGTGGCCATCCGCTCCGGCGACGGTGTCGGTTTCGTAACCCGTGCGGCCGAGCAGCCACGACGGCTGCGATCCCACGCGATTGAGCACCGGCACGCTGGTGAATAGCAGTTCGTAGCCGGATTCGCGCGCGCGCTGCGCGATCGCCTCGTCGAAGGAGCCGTGCGGGAACGACATCGTCGCGCACGGTGTCGATGCCAGGCCTTCGGGCAGATCGAGCATCCGCGCCATCGCCTCGCGCGCGCCACCGAGTTCATTATCGAGATCATCGGCGCGCTTCATCGCGACATGACTCTTGCCGTGCAGGCCCAGTTCGACGCCGCCGGCACGCAGGCGATGCAGATCGGTGACATCGACCATGTGCCTCAGCCCATCGTCGAGCGCGGACGCATGCGCCGCGACCACGGCCTGGCGCGTCGTCGTCGGCATGCGCTCGATCTGCGCGATGAGTTCGCGCAAGCCCGCGATGCCGTCACGCGAATGACGCTGGCCGCCGTGCGCGATTACCGTGTCGGCGAAAGCGTCGACCGCCAGCCGACCCGCGCGCCACGCCGCGATCGTGCGTTCCTGCCAGAACGGCTGGCGCGCGCCCACGGCGTCGGCGGCAACGAACATCACCGCCGGCAGGCCTGACCGCTGCAGGGCCGGCAATGCGTAATCGACATTGTCCAGCCAGCCGTCGTCGAAGGTGATGAGCAGGGCGCGGGGTGGCAGGCGCGTGCCTTCGCGGCGCGCACGCAGGACCTGGGCCAGCGAGACGATGTTGTAATGGCGGGCGAAGAAGGCCAGCGATGCGACGAACAGCGATTCGTCGAGCGTATAGTCCGGATCGCAGCTCGCCCAGCGCGGATCGCCGGGTCGCAGCGTGCGATGGAACATCACCACCGTTAGACTATCGGCGTTGCGCAGGCGGTGGTACAGGCCCAGCGCACCGCTGGCGTACAAGCCACTGAACAAGCCGTCATACACGTATTTCCTGGCGAATCCCCTGAGCATGCGCGCGACCGAAATTTCCGCCGGAGTCTCGGCGATTATACCGACATACAACCGGCGGGAGCTGGTGCAGCGCGCCATCGATTCGGTGCTGGCGCAGACGCATGCCGTGGACGAGATCGTGGTCGTCGACGACGGCTCCACCGACGGCACAGGCGAGGCGCTCGCGGCGCGCTACGGCGACCGGATCCGCTACCACTGGCAGCCCAATGCCGGCGTGTCCGCCGCGCGCAATACCGGCATGTCGATCGCCACCGGCCGCTATTTCGCCCTGCTCGACAGCGACGACCTGTGGCGCCCGGAAAAGACCGCGCGCCAGGTCGAGTGGCTCGATGCGCATCCGGATTTCGGGCTGGTGCTGTGCGATGTGGTGCGCGTGGACGACGCCGGCCAGCCCTACGACGTGTTCGTGCGCCGCGAGGTGCTGCCCGAAGACGGCTGGGCGCTGCGCTGGCTGCTGCTCAACCCGTCGCTGGTCCCGGCCTCGGCGATGTTCCGCCGCGAAGTGTTCGAGACCTGCGGCGGCTTCGATGTGAGCCTGCGCACGGCTGAGGACATCGACTTCCACCTGCGCGTGGCGCGGCACTGGAAGATCGGCGTGGTCGAAGACTCGCTGGTCGATGCGCTGCGCGGCCAGGACACCGGACTCTCTGCGGAAGCGACCACCTACGACGATTACGTGAAGGTGGTCGAGCGCGCGGTGGCCGATGCCGGGGACAGCGTCGACGAAGACATCCGCCGCGAAGCACTGGCGGTGACCTATGCGCGCAATGCGCGCGGCATGCTGATCCGCAGGCGCTGGCGCGATGCCCTGCGCCTGTGGCGCGCGGCCCGCGCGCACGCGACGATGGGCGAATCGCGACGCATGGTGCGCGAACTCGTGCCGTTCGCGGCACGTCGCCTGCTGCACAGCGCGCTGCGCCGAGGCTGAGCGTTCGCGCTGCGCGCAAAGGCGCTGCCGCCGCAGTCGATCAGCGTGCGCCGCGCCCGAACAGCACCACTTCCACGGTCTGGAGCATGATCATCAGGTCGAAGACCAGGCCGTGGTTCTTCACGTAGAAGAGGTCGAACTTCAGCTTTTCGTTCGCGTCGCGCACCGAGGCGCCGTACGGGTACCGCAACTGCGCCCAGCCGGTCAGGCCGGGCTTCACAGAATGACGCACGTCGTAATAGCGGATCTCGCTGGCCAGCATCTCGACGAACTGCGGGCGCTCCGGGCGCGGCCCGACGAAACTCATCTCGCCCTTGAGCACGAGGAACAGCTGCGGCAGTTCGTCCAGCCGCGTCTTGCGGATGAACTTGCCCACGCGCGTGCTGCGGTCGTCGTTCTGCGTGGCCCAGCGCGCCACGCCGTCGCCTTCGGCGTCGACGCGCATGCTGCGGAACTTGATCATCTCGAAATGCCGGCCGTGTTCGCCGACGCGCACCTGACGGTAGATCACCGGGCCCTTCGACTCCAGCTTCACCGCCAGCGCGGTAAGCAGCATGACCGGCCAGGCCACGAGCAGCAGCGCGCTGGCCGCGAGCAGGTCGAAGAAGCGCTTGGTCAGGCGGCGCGGCGTGGAGTAGTCGAAGCCACCGGAGAACACGAGCCACGAGGGATCGACGATGTTGAGCTGGACCATGCCGGCCTCGCGCTCGAAGAAGGTCGACAGGTCGGTGACCTTCACGCCCAGCTGCACGCAGGCCAGCATCTGCGCCATCGGCATGCCGCCGCGGCGTTCGTCCGGCGCGATCACGATCTCATCGACGTTGAGGCGATCCGACAGCGCGCACAGCGGCTCGTCGGTCTGGATCAGGGACGACGCCTCCACGACCACCGGCTGTCCGGGCGCCGCCACGAATCCCAGCACGTTGAAGGACTGGCGATCGCTCTTGCGGCGCAGGCGGGTGTTGATCAGGTTGGCGTTGTTGCCCGCGCCGTAGACCAGGACCCGTTTCTTCAGGGCCTGCGCGCTGGACAGGCGCGCGACGATTCCGCGCACCAGGAAGATGCCGACCACGCCCATCGCCAGCGCGATGGCGAGGACGCCGCGACCGATGTAGGCCATCGGCGCCACGTAGTACACCACCAGCAGGGCCACGCCGCCGAGCGCGAACGACAGAAGCACGCGCAGGATGAGGTCGAGCAGGCTGTGGCGGACATAGGACTGGTACAGCCCGAAGGCGAGCATCGCGCCGGTGATGCTCAGGGCGACGAGCAGCGCGCGCGGCGCGATGCCTTCGATGAAGTGCGCCAGGCCTGCGGGATCCGCATGGAACCGCAGGCGCGCGGCCAGCATCACCGCCAGCATGAGCACGCCCAGCTCGACCGCCCAGAGGGCGCGTATTGCGACTTTCCTGCGACTTGATCGAACCGTCCTCACGCATCCCCCGAACATGTACGACTCGGCGATGCCGACACCGACGCGCAAAAAGACGCCCGCATCCCATGGCGCGCATTGCGCCGGGATGACAGGCTGTCCCGCACTTGCCCCCTGTGCCGACTTCACCCGCTTCGCCAGGCTCTGGTGCGTGCCACGGCATGCACCAAGATTCCCTTGCCCGGCTTCCCCTTGAACAACGTCACATTTTCCCGAACCCGGACAGGGTTTCAAGGTGCGACGGCCTGGGAAGTGATACCAGAGCGTGACCCATGCAGGATTCTGGACGTGACACCGGTCGGCATCGCCATTTCGTTGAATATGTGCAACGCCACATGCCGATGAATCGAGCGGAGCGGAGCTTCAGCTGCGGACGGCGCGATCCCGGCCATCGCCCTTGGCGCGATACAGCGCAGCGTCCGCCCGGCGCAGGAGGGCCTCGACATCGTCCCCGGGCAGGCCTTCGCTGACGCCCAGGCTGATGGTGACCCGCTCGTCGGCCGCGAAACCGTCGAAGCGGGCCTCGGCGACAAGCGCACGCAAGCGTTCGGCCAGCGCGAAGGCTGCGTCGGCACCGCAGGCGGGCAGCACGATCAGGAACTCCTCGCCCCCCATCCGCCCCAGCCGCGCATTCGCGGGGAGCGCGCGGCCGATGATGTCGGCGATCGACCGCAGCACGCGGTCGCCGCCGTGGTGGCCATGGACATCGTTGATCCGCTTGAAATGATCGACATCGAACGCGACCACGGCCAGCGCGCGCCCGTCGCGCAGCGCAGCCACCTCGCGCTCAAGACGTTCGAGGATGCTGCGCCGGTTCGGCATGCCGGTCAGCTCGTCGGTCATGGCCAGCCGGCGCAGGTGGAATCCACGCCGGACCTGCAGGATCGCCATCGCCGCGAGCAAGACCACCAGCGCCGTGCCGAGCAGGATGGTCAGGCGCTGCAGCGCGCGCATGCGCTCGGCGTTGCGCAGCGCTTCGCCGCGATGCGCGTTCTCGATCAGCAGTTCGCGGTTTTCCTGCTCCTTCTTCGCCGTATCGAACTGCACCCGCAATCGCGACCCCTGCTCCTCGCGTGCGCGGGCTTCGAGCAGTTCCTGGGTCGTACGGTAGGCCTTGAGCGCGTCGTAGGCCTTGCGCCAGTCGCCGGCTTCGGCATGGAGGTCGGCCTGCGATTCGTAGACCTGGGCGAGCAGGCGCGGATTGTTGCGGTCGTGGAAATACCGCTCGGCGATCGCGAGGTCGGCGAGCGCATCGCGCGGGCGCCCCAGCGCCTGCAGGATGCCCGCGCGCGAGATGCGGACGCGCGCGACGCTTTCGTCGCTGCCGGCGGCACGGTAACGGGCGATCGCGCTGTCCATCAGCGGCAAGGCGTCTTCCGGTCGGCCCTGCTTCGCCAGCACCAGGCCGATCGAACGCTCGCTCTCGGCCACGCCCGCCGTGTTGCCCAGTTCGAGGTCGATCGCCATGGCGCGACGGAAATCGGGCAGGGCTTCGTCCAGCCGCCCCTTCTGCACGTTGGCGGTGGCGATGTTGAACAGCATCGTCGCCACTTCGCTGCGCTGCCCGGCCGCCTCGTTGTCCTTGAGCAACTGCCGGTAGTAGCCGATGGCCTTGTCGAATTCGGCGACGTTGGTGTCGCTGTAGACATTGGCGATCGCATTGAGCGCGTACTGCTGGCCCGCCTTGCGGCCCAGGTCGCGGTTCAGCGCATAGGCGCGGTCGAGGTCGGCGATCGCCTCGTCGTAGCGGCCGTGGTAATGCCGGCTCTCGCCGCGCATCGCCAGCGCATCGGCCAGCGCGGCCTTGTCGCTGGCCCGTTCCGCTGCGGCGACGGCGTTCTCGTGCACCAGCGCGGCCTCGTGGCTCTTGCCCAGGCGCTCGAGGGCGTAGCCCTGACAGCCCAGGAAGCGCGCCACGCCGCGCATGTCGCCGACCGCGCGCGAGGCCTGTTCGCCGTCCTCGGCCAGGGGCAGGGCCGCCTGCGGGTCGATGTCGGCGGTGATCTCGCAGACGGCCGCCTCGGCACGGCGGACGAGCGCCTGCGCACCGGCGCGATCGGCCACGGTCACCGCGCGCCGGGCGAGGGACAGGGCTTCCTGTGGATTCCCGAGCTGCACCGCTTCGGCGCGCGACAGCAGGGTCAGCACCTCATTGTTCGCGCGCGCGTGCTGCGCCCGTGCCGGCGCGGCGAGAACGGCCACCAGGCATGCGGCGAGGCACAGCGCATTCATGCGGATGCGCCGGATGGTCTCGCGACGACGGGATGCGGCCCGGCCAGCCGCGACCGGGCGCGGCGAGCGTCCAGGCGCCTGTTGACGGGTCATGGATTCCGCCCCCCTGCGGAAGATGTGGTCCACCCGGGCGGTCGCTGCGAAGCACCCCCGGACGGGCGCGCATTGTAGGGGCAGGCCCACGGGAAGTGCAGACCGTCCATCGCGCTGCCATTGGACACGCATCGAGCGCCCCGCCATCGACAAGCCCCCTGCCGCGACATCCCGACCCATCTTGCACCCGATGGCGCCCTGCGCACAGGTCAGGCGAAGCCCATCGGACGGCCGGCAACCGCGCCTTGCACGGCGACTTTCCGACGAGCGGTCGGCCTGCGGAGCACGTCGAAGATCCGCCCCGTGCGGACCGCCCGGAAGACCGACCTCCCCCAGCGTCGGGACAGCGCCCTACGGGTCCGCGCGCTCCTGACGGACCCAGCGCCTGCCATGGTCGGTCTCGCGGTCGAACGCATCCTCGCGCGCCTGGAGCGCCTGCCGGACCTCCCTGCGCGCCGCGTCGAAGGCCGACTTGAGGATCCCGCAGTCAGGCGCATGACCAATGCCGCGCAGCCTGGCATCGAGTGCGCGCGCTGCGTCGATGCCGTTGTCGCGATGCCCCTGCTCGTGCATGCGCAGGCCATGCTCCAGCCGGTGCCATTGCTCGGCCAATGCCGGGGGTGGCGCCTGCCTGGGTCGCCAGCGCGGCAGGCGCATGGTGATGTCCATCTCGACGCGGATGCCGTAGGCCTCGCAGACGTCGCCGACCTGTCGCCGCCAGTACTGCACGCTCAGCGCGTGCCGCGTGATCGCCGCGACGGTCCGTCCACGCCCCAGCGGACCGCGCTCTGCAAGCTGGCGACGCAGCTCGTCGGGCGTCGCGGCATCGAGCAGGTAATGCTCGACCCGTTCGCTGACCGTCACCTCGGCCGCACTCCGCGACGGGCACGCGAGCAGGCACGCCGCGAGCACCAGCGACACGACGGACGATCCCGCAAGGACTGACGACACATCCACCTCGATTCCACGACGACGATGCAGGCGCGCAGCCCGCGTGATCGAACCATCGCGGTTTCGCGAAACGACCGGACGCCACCGGCATGCGGCGTCCGGCGATCCGTCAGCGCAGCCACATCCTCGCGCTGCGTGCCGGCAGGCTGAAGGTGTAGCTGCTGCTGCCGATGTTCACCACGCTGCCCGAGCCGAGGGTATCGGTGTAGTTGGCGTACCACCACAGGACGCTGTTGTTCATGTTCACCGTCGCATTGACCGTGCTGCCGCACTTGTTGATGCCGACGATGCCCTGGCTGCCGCGACGGAAGACGATGTGGCAGCTGCCGTGCGAGAGCACCTGCATGTCGCTGCCCTGCACCGCGTTGTGGAAGCGGATCATGCCCTTGATGTCGTTGCGGTTGTACGCATTGACCCAGCGGTTGTCGCCGCTTTCGTTGTTGTCCGAATACACCATCGGCTTGCCGCCGTTCCGTCCGAAGATGTAGGCATAGGCCAGCGTCTCGTCGACCGGATCCATCAGCGCGTAACGGAAGCCGCTGTTGTTCGGGATGTCGTGGGTCACGGTGAAGGTTAGTGCGCGGTTGCCCTGCAAGGCCTGGCCGTAGGCAGCCGGATCGACCAGGCTGCTCATGCTGCCGCCGAAGCCGAAGGCGTTGCGCAGGCTGGTCTGCAGCGGGAAATCGTACGCGGCGTGGTCGGTGCCCTGCAGGTAGGGCTGCAGGAAGCGGTCGTACTCGAGGCTGCCGGCGCCACCGCCGGTGATGATCTCGCCGAAGACGTACGTGCCGTTCTTGATGTCGGCGGTGAGCACGCTGTTGAGATGGGACATCGGCATGTGCTTGGCGGCATCGATGCGGAAGCCCTTCACGCCGATCGCCTTGAGCTGGCGCAGGTACTCCTGCTGCTGGCCGATCACCCAGCTGTTCGCCTTCAGGTCCGGCAGACCAACATCGCCGTTTCCGCCGCACAGGCGCCAGTTCTGCACCTGCCACACGTCGTTGTAGTCGGCGATGCAGCGCTGTTCGCCGAAATCCAGCGCACTGAGGAAGTTCGACGACAGCGTGCCGAACAGGCGGATCCCGTTGTAGTAGGTCGGATTGCCGGCGTAGAGATTGAGGATGCGCGTCCCCGGGTAGTTCAGGTCCGGGCGCTGCGCCGATTCGTTGGCCATGTGGTTCATCAGCACGTCGGCGTAGACGTCGATGTTGCGCGCGCGCAGCGCAGACACCATGCGCTTGAATGATGCGGTGTCGCCGAGCGGGTGGTGGATCACCCGATAGTCCTGCGGCTGGTAGCGCGCCCACCAGGCGCTGCCCTCGGATTTGTAGGCGGGCGCGACGAGCACGGCGCGATAGCCGGCGGACTGGATCTGCGCGGCGCGCGCCTCGACATCGGCATAGCGCCAGTTGAACGCATGCAGCACGGCATCGGCGCGCGCGGTCCCGGACAGCAGGGACGCGCCCGCGAGGGCACACAGCAGCAAGGCGGGGGACGCGGTGTTTCTCGACGGCTTGCGATCGAACGACATCTGGCTTCTCCTGATGCATGGCGTCCCGAAGCGGGACGAAGGTTCCCTGTGCACGGCGCGAGCGCGCCGCACGATGGCGACAGACGATGGATCGACCGGCCCCTGTTCCGGACGTTGGGCGTCGCGACACGCACGACATGCGCGACGCGAGAGCATGCTAGGAGCGCATCGCGGTGCAGCATGGACAGCTGCATACGTATTCAGATCGGCGCTCGTCGACAGCCGTCACGCACGCGTCGATTCGAGCGGATTCCGCACATGCCGCAGGCGAGGCGCGTGCGCTTCGGCGTGGCGCCTGCGCAAGCGCTTCAGCGAGGCGGTGCGGCGCGACCGCGCGGCGTGCCCTTGCGGCACGCGTCGGAGCAGTACTTCACGTTGTCCCAGTCACGCGCCCACTTCCTGCGCCATGCGAACGGGCGTCCGCACACCGGGCAGGTCTTCGTCGGCAGGTCGCGCTTGTCGGGCATGCAGGCGGGCTGCTCAGGCCTTGCGCAGGAAGCAGGTCTTCAGCACCAGGCCCTTGATCTTGTCGGAATGGCCTTCGATGTGTTCCGCATCGCCATCGACCAGGCGGATCTGCTTGATCACCGTGCCCTGCTTGAGCGGGATCGACGAGCCCTTGACCTTCAGGTCCTTGATGACGACCACCGTGTCGCCTTCCGCGAGCCGGTTGCCGTTGCTGTCGCGAACGATGAGCTCATCCCCCGCCGGCGCTTCGCCAGAGGCCGGCCACTCGAAGCCGCAGTCGGCGCAGATGAACAGCTCGCCGTCGCGGTAGGTGTTGGCGAGGGTGCATTGCGGGCAGGCGGGAACGGCGGTCATCGGGATTCCAAGGGTTCGACAGTGATGCATTGTCCCGCAGCGGCGACGCGGGCCACAAGCGCATGACCTTCGGGACTGGCCGCCCGGCGCGGGGCGCCGCAGGCTGCGCGCATCGCCAACGCGGGGATCGCCATGCGCGCCATCGTCCTGAGCCTGCTGCTGGCGTTCGCCGCACCGGCGACGCATGCGCAGGATGCCTTCGCGCGGATCACGCCCGAACAGGCCGGTTATTCGCCCGAGGCGCTGGAACGGCTGCGCCAGGCACTGCGCGAGGCCGGCTCGGACAGCCTGTTGCTGTTGCACGACGGCAAGGTGTTCTTCGAATACGGCGACATCCACAGGAAACTGCTGCTGCATTCGATGCGCAAACCGCTGCTCAACGCGCTGTACGGGATCCATGAAGCACGCGGCGAAATCGATCTCGATGCGACGCTGACGCAGCTGGGCATCGACGACATCCCGCCTGCGCTCACGGACGAGGAGCGACAGGCGCGACTCGAGGACGTGCTGAAATCCCGCTCCGGCGTCTACCATCCGGCCGCCGCCGAGTCCGAAGGCATGGCCGCATCACGCCCGCCACGCGGCGCGCATCCGCCGGGCACGCATTACTACTACAACAATTGGGATTTCAACGTTGCAGGCCGCATCCTGGAACGCGCGACCGGCGAGCGCCTGTACGACCTCTTCGACAGCGAGATCGCACGGCCGCTGGGCATGCGCGACTACCGCAACCGGATCGTGGTCGCGGCCGGCGATGGCTCGCCCGTCGATGCGAACGCCGATGGCTACTACCAGTACGAACGCGAGAAGTCGCAGTATCCCGCGTGGCACTTCCGGATGAGCGCCCACGACCTGGCCCTGTTCGGCCAGTTGTACCTGCAGCGCGGACAGTGGCGCGGGCAGCAGCTCGTGCCTGCCGACTGGATCGCGCGCAGCACGCAGCCCTATTCCATCGAGGACGCCAAGTACGGCCTGGCCTACGGGATGCTGTGGAACGTGCTGGTGCCGGCGACGCCCGACGAAACGCCATCGTTCTACCATACCGGCGTCGGCGTCCACATGCTCGGTGTGTATCCGAAGCACAAGCTGGTGATGGTGCACCGCGTCGACACCGAGCGTGCCTACCGGTTCAACGACGGCGATCTCTACCGCATCATCCGCCTCATCCACGCCGCACGCCTGCCGCAGGCGCAACAGGCTCAGTCCAGCTCCGGCCAGCCCGACGCATCCAGCGTCTCGCGATAGGCGTGCCACGCAGCGTAGGCCAGCCAGGGCATCAGCACGCCCAGCCCGAGCAGACCGGTCGCGAAGCCGATCGCGGTAAGCACGATGATGATCGCGGCCCACACGGCCATCACCGCCTTGTTGCGCAGGACCGCGTTCACGCTGGAAATACCGGCGGTGACCATGTCGACATCGCGGTCGGCGATCATCGGCAGCGAGAACGCGGCGATCGCGAAGGTCAGCGCCGCGAACACCGAGCCGACCAGCGAACCGATCGCCAGGAATTCCCACAACGCGTTCGCGTTGCTTTCGTCGATCGGGAAGAACGCGCCGACCATCATCCCGGCACGCGACCACAGCAGCACGATCACGCCCTGCACGATCGCGAACACGCCGGCCTGGCCGATCACGCGCCGGGCCAGCACGAAGGAATCGACTAGGGTCGGGCGTCGTCCCTTCTGCAGCGCGCGGCTGACGCAGTACAGGCCGACGCAGATCAGCGGCGCGACGAAGACGAAGCCCGACAGCAGCGTCGCCAGCAGCGCGAAGCGCCCGAGTTTCCATGCGAGCAGCGAAATGGCTGCGCTGACCAGGACGATGACCGCGCCGAACAGCAGCGACAGCCCCGGTGCGGCACGCAGGTCGCGCCAGCCGGCGCCCAGCCAGCGCCAGGGCGCGCCGATGTCGAGCGTGGCGCAGGGCACGACGAAGGGGCGGGCGTCCTCGGGACTCTGTTCGGTCGGGGTCACGGCATCGTTCCTCTGGCGCTGCGGACCGCCACAGCATAGCGAGGCGCCACGCACGAAGCGCGACCGCGCGACGGCCGGCGATGCTGCAGCGCAGCTTGCCCCAACGGCCAATGTCGAGCCGGGCGCGCCTGTGGCCCACTGCGCGCACCATCCGCAGGAGGCTCCCGCCCATGTCCGCCATGTCGCGTTCCCCGCACGTCCGTCGGCTCGCGTTCGCCCTGCTCTGCGCGCTCGCCGCGCCCGCAGCCTGGGCGCAGGTCGAAGTCACCGGCTTCGGCAGCAATCCAGGCAACCTGCGCATGTTCAAGCATGTGCCCGGCGGGCTGCCTTCGAGCGCACCGCTGGTCGTCGCCCTGCACGGCTGCGCGCAGTCGGCATCGAGCTACGACAACGAGACCGGCTGGCAGCTGTTCGCGGACCGCTTCCGCTTCGCCCTGCTGCTGCCGCAGCAGCAGTCGTCGAACAACGCCAGCAGTTGCTTCAACTGGTTCGAGAGCGGCGATACCTCGCGCGGCCAGGGCGAGGCGCTGTCGATCAAGCAGATGGTCGACCGCATGATCGCCGACCACGGCATCGCACCGTCGCGCGTGTACATCACCGGGTTGTCGGCGGGCGGCGCGATGACGGCAGCGATGCTGGCGACCTATCCCGACGTGTTCGCCGGCGGCGCGATCATCGCCGGACTCCCCTACCGCTGCGCGACGACGCAGAGCGCCGCGTTTTCCTGCATGAATCCGGGGAGCGACCTTACGCCCGCGCAGTGGGGCGACCGGGTGCGCGCGGCCTCGTCATGGACCGGGCCGAGGCCGATCGTCTCGATCTGGCATGGCGATGCCGACTACACCGTGCGTCCGATGAACCTGACCGAGAGCCTGGAGCAGTGGACGAACGTGCACGGCATCGATCAGGTCGCGGATGTCAGCGAAACCATCAGCGGTTATCCGCATCGCGTGTATCGCGACGCGGCCGGCGTCGCGCGCGTCGAGACCTGGACGATCACCGGCATGGGCCACGGCACGCCGGTCGACCCGGGCACCGGCGAGACGCAGTGCGGCACCGCCGGCGCGTACATCCTCGACGTGAACCTGTGTTCGAGCTACCGCATCGCGCGCTTCTTCGGTCTGGACAACCTCGACGGCGTGCCGCCGACCGCGACGATCACCGCACCCGCCAATGGTGCGGGCGTCAGCGGCATCGTCAACATCACCGCCAACGCGAGCGACGACATCGGCGTCGAGCGCGTGGAATTCCTGCTCGACGGCAGTCTGCTCGGCAGCGACGCCAGCGCGCCCTACGCCTTCGCCTGGAACAGTGCGACCACGAGCAACGGCGCGCACGTGCTCGCCGCGCGCGCGATCGATCTCGCCGGCAACACGGGCGTGTCGCCGCAGGTGAACGTGACCGTCAGCGGCGGCGGCAGCGGCGGATCGACCACCGTCGACTTCGCGAACGAGGACGCGAACGACGGTTACGTGAAGGCGACCGCGACCGGCGGCTCGCCCGCGATCGGCACGCTGGAATCCAGCCTCGGGCTGGCGATCGGTCGCGGCACCGACGGCAAGCTCAATCGCGCGATCCTGTCGTTCGACACCTCGTCGCTGCCCGACACCGCCACGGTGCTCTCGGCCACGCTCACCGTGACCTATCGCAGCGCCTCCGGCGACCCGTGGAGCAACCCGGCGGGCAACAGCCTCGTGATCGATGCGAAGAGCGGCTGCTTCGGCGCCTGCACGATCGAGACCGGCGACTGGGGCGCCGCGACGACAGCATCGGCGATCGCGCAGCTGCTGCCCTTCACCGGCGGCACGCAGATCAGCACGCCCTTCACGGCCACGGGCCTGGCCGCGATCAACCGCAGCGGCCGCACCCAGCTGAAACTGCGCTTCGCGAACCCGCAGACCGCCACCCACTACCTGTGGATCGGCAACGGCGCCACCGCCACGCTGCGGGTGACGTACCAGCCCTGAGACATGTCCCTCACGGCATCGGCTATGCTCCCCCGGCATACACCCGCCGGGGGACGGAACCGATGCCTGCAACGATTCGACGTGTCGCGATCGCGACCCTGCTCGCGCTCGCCCTGCCAGGCTGCGGCAGCGATGGGCCGCCGGACAGCGACGACGTGGATCGCGCGCTGCGCAAGGCGTTCGAGCACCAGAACGACCGCGGGGGCATCCGCATCAACATGGGCTCCGCAGGCGGGTTCAAGGACATCCGTTTCGACGTGCGCCTGCACAGCACCGTCGTGCATGGCTGCACCGGTGGCGAGCGCGTCTACGTGTGCGACATCACCTACCGCGCGAGCTTCCCGCCGGTGAAGGACGAACCCGAACGCATCCGCACCAAGGCCACCCTGTTCGACGGCCCCGGCGGCTGGCGGCTGATCGAATGACGTCGCCGCCCGCCCTTCCCATACCGATCCTGCATGAAGACCGACCGATGACCCTACGCGCCCTGACCGCCCTGCTCGCCCTCGCCCTGCTGCCTGCCGCGTTCGTGGCGCAGGCGCAATCGGGCGCCCTGCCGATGCCGCTGGAAAGCGAGGATCCGGAGAAGCCGCTGGAGATCATCGCCGACCAGACCTGGACCGGGCCGGAGATCCAGATCCAGTCGAAGGATATGCGCGGGCTGGGCACGCTCGAGTTCAAGCACGACGCCAGCAAGGGCCCGGTGACGCTGGTGATCGATTACGCCGCGACGCGCCCGGATCCGGATGCCGACAGCGAAGCGCTGATCGACATCGGCATCGAGTGCTACGACACGCCGCAGCCGTGCAAGATCCCGGTCAACCTCGGCGTGGTCAGCATCCGCTCCGCCTACATGGGCGAGAGCGTGGCGAACGTCGGGGCCTCGCCGCAGGCGGTGTGGGTCGGCCGCGAAGGGCACAGCTACACCTTCGCGGATGGCGCCATGGTCGCGGTCAGCCTCGACCTGCAGGATCGCGTGAACCTCGAACCGAAGGCGATCCGTGCACGGCTCTACTATGGCAACCGCAACGACGATGCCTTGCCCGGGCAGGCCACGCGCTTCGGCATCCTCACGAAGATCGCACTGGCGGTCGGCCTGCTGTTCGCACTGTTCCTGTGGTGGATGCGCCGGGGCTGAGCGGGATCTGCCGCGCGCATCGCGTGACGGAAGCGATGCCCGGCATCACGCCGGGCATCGCCTTGGCTGCTCAGACCGGCATCACGGCCCGACGGGGCAGCACAGCTTCTGCGACAGCACGGCCGAACGGGTCGGCAGCGGTTGCTGCACGGCGTCCTTCGGCGTGATGGTGACGCCGTAGGTCGCACTGGCGAGCGCCAGGCTGACCGCCGGCGGCTGCCAGTCGACCGCGCAACTGGTCTTGAGCGCATTGACCGAGGCGCGCGCGGTGAGCGCGTGCTGCGGGTCGCCGTTGGCCAGCCAGTTGGTGGTCGACAACCCGGCGAAATACGCGCCGTTGTTCGCGGACGAGAGCGTCAGCGCCTTCTCGGCCAGCGCGCCCTGCGTGCCGTAGCGCTTGCCCAGTCCACCGGGCAGCGGCAGCAGCGTCTGGGGATTGGCCAGGTGGAGGAACGCATCCTGGCTGAAGACGCCGTTGTAGGTGCCGTTCGCTTCGCCGCCGAACAGCAGCACGCCCGCGCCGACGCCGCTCACCGTGGTCGCCGTGGTGAGATCGCCGGCCCAGCCGATCTCGCGATCCGCCGTCGCGCCCCAGTGCGTGTGCACGCGCAGCAGGCAGTTGGGCACGAAGCGCGAGAGATAGACCTGGGAGGCCGCGCCGGCCGGGCTGGTTTCGCCCACGGCGAGGAATTCCGGCGTGCCCGCCGAGGTCTTCACCGGCACCACGTCGTGGTACTGCGCCGTGCCCAGGCCGCGCATGCGTGCGGTGCAGACCACCGCGCCGTTATTGCCGTTGACCTGCAGCACCGCTGCCTCGCCGGCGATGCGACCGACGGCGACCAGATCGCCGGTGGTGCTGGGCGCCACGGGGACGAGTTCGGCGATAGCGTGCAGTTCGAAGTCGCCCGCGATCGACGCCTGGTAGTCGCGCACCCAGATCGGCGTGCCGTTGACGCGGGTGCGGGCGATGCGCGCGCGGTAGACCGCCGGTGCGGCCGCCGTGGCCGGCTTGTAGTAACGGCCCAGCGCGACGAGATCGCCGGCTGCCGTGCCCGACGCCGCCGCGCCCGATGCCGCCTGCAGGATGTCCCAGCCGGTGTTGAACTCGGTGCTGTCGCCGTAGGCAAAGCGCCACAGCGGCTGGCCGTTGCAATCGATCTTGGTGACGATGAAGCGCGACTGCGGTGCGGCGACGTTGAGCGGGTCGAGGCTGCCGACCACCGCGAAACCGGTGCCGTCGCGGAATTCGGTCACCTGCGCGGCCTGTTCGGGCTGCTGGGCGGTGTCGTACTGGAACCGGTAGACCAGGCCGGCGCCTGCGGTCAGGCGCTCGATCAGCATGTTGGTGTTGGGGGCCGCGCCGCCGGGCGTGGTGGTGCCCACGCTGAGCACGCCGCCGGGGTTGAGGCAGTTGCGGATCTCCTTGGTGCCGCGATGCACATCGCGCTGGGCCGGCAGTCCGGAGACCAGTTCCCAGCTCTGCGCGGTCGCGTCGCGCGGGGCCATCGTTGCCAGTGATGCCAATGCCAGCGACAGCGGCGTCAGTGACATCCACGTACGTCTGTATGCGTTCATGCGTCTCTCCTTCGACTCGTGATCCATGAAAGCGATCCATGGCCGGCGTCCCGCCCGTGCGTCCCGATCGGCGCCGCATGCGCGACGCCCGTGCCCTGCACCGCTGGCGATCGACGACCGCCACTGCCGTCAACGCGCCGCCGTCGGCCCTCCGGCCAGCCCGCCGGCGCATTCGGTGCGGAATCGTGATGGCAGGCGGCGCTTCGCCGACCGGCGGCGTCACTCGCTGCGCGGCGCCGACACGCTGTCCTGCGCCGGCGGAGAAGACGACGCCGCGACCTGCACGCCGGGCCCGAGGTGCCGGCGCAGGAAGCCCGCGACGCCGGTCCAGACCGCTTCGACATCGTCCAGCGTCTCGAAGGCATGGCCGGCATCGCGCACCGTCAGCAGCGTCGGCTTCGTTCCGGCGATGTTGAGCATGCGCACGAGGCGCCGGGTGTGCTCGAAATCCACGCGCAGGTCGTCGTCGCCGTGCACCAGCATCAGCGGCACGCCCAGTTCGCGGAAACGGTAGGCGGGCGAGCGGCCCAGCAGGACCTCGGCATCGGTATCGGGATCGCCGAACGCGCGGACCAGCGCATCGCGTCCGCTCGCCGTGCTGCCGCTGTCGCTGGCGGTGAAGAACAGCAGCAGGTCGGTCAGCCCGGACATCGAGACCACGCAGCGGAACCGACCCGGCCAGCGCATCGCCGACACCATCGACGAGTAGCCGCCATAGCTGGCGCCGATCGCGCAGACCCGCTCACGGTCGATGCCGGGATCGTCGAGCACGGTCGCGAGCACGGCGTCGATGTCGTCCTCGATCAGCGTGCCCTGTGCGCGTCGCGCCGCGCTGCGGAAGGCGCTGCCGAAACCGTCGGAACCCCGGAAGTTCACCTGCAGCACGGCGTAGCCCAGCGACGCCAGGAACTGTACTTCGCGATCGAAGCCGCGCGCATCGCGCACGCCGACCGGGCCACCGTGCAGCAGCAGCACGAGCGGCGTGCGCCCGCTGCCCGGCGGCCGGGTCAGGTAGGCCTCGATCGGCGAGCCGTCGAGCGCGACCGCGCGCAGCAGCGTCGAGGGCGCGAACGCGCGACCGTCCAGCCATGGCGCTTCGGATTCGATGCGCGTGGCGCGCGGCGCACCGGCATCGGTATCCGCATCCAGATCGATGTGGAACAGGCCGCCCGGGTCATCCGCCGCTTCCACCCATGCGAGCAGGTCTCCGTCGGCCGCGCGGTCGGATGCGACGACGCTGCGCCCGGGGAACATCGACTGCAGCAGAGCATTGGTCGCCGGCGCGGCCGCATCGAAATATTCGCTGACCAGATGGCCGTCCTGGTGGTACATCGCGCCGACCGGCTCGCGTGCGCCATCGAGGATCGGCGCGACGACATCCACGCCCGGTCGGCTGAACAGCGTGGACAGGCGACCGGTCGCGGTGTCGAACACCAGCAGGTCGCGCTGCCCGCCGCCATGCGCGTCGGCAGGCGCATCGTCGTTGCGGGTCGGCTCGCCGAGACCGTAGATCCGCGCGCCGTCGAAGGACAGGCTGATCGGCGTGAAGGTATCGGCGGGATGGCGCAGCACTTCGACATGGTCGCCATCGGCGCCGTGCAGCAGGCGCCGCATGCTGCGGTTCTCGCGGTTCTCGCCATCCTCGCCGACAGCCGCGACCGCCACGCGCAGGCGCCCGCGACCATCCGAGAACCACGCCAGGTCGCCGTCGACGCCCCGGTTGAGCTTCGTCGCCGGATCGAAGGCTTCGCGCGTCATCGCGTGCGTGCTGTCGATGCGCAGGCGATGCACCATCAGCCGCCCGCGCCGGTCGCGCGAGGACACGAGCACGATGTCGTCACGCTCGGGCAGGATCTCGATCGCCTGCGCGTTCATCCAGCGCTCGAGCATGTCGAAGGCAGGCTCGCCCTCGCCCGGCGCGCGGAAGCGGAACACGCGCAGGTGCACGATGCTGGTGCCGGGCGCGCGGGTCGCGACCACGAAGACATCGCTGCCGGCCCAGCCCATCGTCTCGATGGGACAGCACATGCGCATCAGCGGCGTCGCCTGCCCGCCGGGCAGCGGCACCAGTTCGAGGTGATCGCCCTGCGCGTCGTGCAGCACCTTCACCAGCCGGTCGCCGCGCGGACTGAGGTCGGCGCGACTGATCCGCTCGCGACGCCACAGCTCGCGCACCGGCAGCGGCAGCGCGCCCGGCGCGGGCGGGCGGCGCACGTCGCTGAGCGCGGTGTGCGGCTTGCCGGCCAGGGCCTGCTGCGCGCGGTAGAACGCGGGAAAGGGATCGGGATAACGGCCGGTGTAGCGCAGCGGAACACGTTCGCCCAGGCCGGGATGGACCTCGTCCAGCCAGTCGATCGCCTGCAGCGCCCGGTTCGACAACTGCACGCGCGGCAGGTCCGAGATCACGTCGCGGACGATCAGGTCGCCGGGATAGTTCAGCACGCCCGCCTCGACCCGGAAGCGATGCTCGGGCCGGTCGTGCAGCAGGTAGCGCAGGCCGTAGAGCGTCGTCAGCCGATGCCAGCGGTACTCGCCGGCAGGCAGCGCATACAGCCGCGCCGTTGCCCCCGCCGGCAGGTTGCGGAGCGTCGCGGACTGCACGACCACCGCATCCGCCACGTCATCGCGGAAATGCACCTCGCGCAGCGGCGTGCGGGTATCGACCACGATCGCGACCAGCCCCTCGCCGTCGGCCAGTCGCGGCAGCTCGCCGGGCGGGATCTCGCGGACCTTCGCGAACGCGGCGAAGGACATCGCGAGCATGGCCGCCAGCACCACACGCAGCACGCTGGCCCGGACCGGCGCGCCGGAGCGCCGTCGCCGGGCCTTCATCGGGCCTCGCCGCTTTTCCCGTCGGGCTTGAGGTGCCGCTGCAGGAAGCCAGCGACCCCGTCCCAGACACGTTCGACATCGTCCAGCAAATCGAACCCATGATCGCCGTTCTCGACCGTGATCAGCGTCGGCCGGCGGCCCGCGATGTTGAGCATGCGCACCATGCGCCGCGTGTGCTCGTAATCGACGCGAAGGTCGTCGTCGCCATGCACCAGCATCAGCGCCGACTTCAGTTCGGCGTAGCGATACACGGGCGAATTGCGCCGCATGGCCTCCGCATCCTTGACCGGATCGCCGACGAAGCGCGTGAGCGCATCGCGACCAAGGCGGGTGTTGCCGCTGTCGCTGGCGGAGAAGAACAGCGGCATGTCGCTGAGGCCCGAGATCGACACCACGCAGCGATAGCGTTCCGGCCAGCGGACCGCCGAGATCAGCGCCGAGTAGCCGCCATAGCTGGAGCCGATCGCGCACATCCTCGACGCGTCGATGCGCGGGTCGCGGACGACCTCGGCCAGCACCGTATCGATGTCGTCCTCGATGGACGTGCCGTGCGCGCGCATGCCGGCATCGCGAAACGACGTGCCGAAGCCGTCGGACCCCCTGAAATTCACCTGCAGCACGGCGATCCCGAGCGACGCGATGAACTGCACCTCGCGGTCGAAGCCACGGACATCGCGCACGCCGACCGGTCCGCCGTGGGACAGCACGACCAGCGGCCACCGTCCCGGTCCCGGTCCGCGAGGCAGGGTGAGATAGGACTCGATCGTCTTGCCGTCGCGGGACGGCGTCTTCAGCACTTCCGTCGGCGAGAAGCGATGACCCGCCAGCCACGGCGCGTCCGATTCGATCATCGTGGCCTTGTTCGACGAAAGATCGACGTGATAGAGCGCTCCCGCGTCTTCGGCACCGCTCACCCAGACCAGCATGCCGCCGTTCACGGCGCGATCCGAACCCGCGATGGCCTTGCCCGGGAACAGGCGCTGCAGCGCCTCGGTCGTTCCGCTCTGTGCCTGGTCGAAATAGTCGCTCACCAGGTGGCCGTCCAGGTGGTACATCGCGCCGATCGGCTTGCGCGCACCGTCGAGGATCGGCGCGACCACGTCGACACCCGGCTTGCTGAAAAGCGTCTGGATCGTCCGCGACGCGGTGTCGAAGACGACGAGGTCGCGCTGTCCGCGCCCGTGCTCGCTCAACCCGTAGATGCGATCACCGTCGAACGACAGGCTGATCGGAAAGAACGGGGTTTCCAGGCCGAAACGCATGACCTCGCGGAACGAGCCATCGAGCCCGTGCATGATCGCAAGCTCTTCGCCGACGCGGCTGAGGGCGACCCGCAGGCGGCCCTGGCCGTCGGCGAACCATGCCCTGTCCTCCGCCACCCCGCGATTGATCCTGTTGCCGGGCTTGAAGCGGAATTTCGCCATCTCCTTGCGATCGCGGATGCCGAGGCGATGCACCAGCAGGCGGCCGTCGTCGTCGAAGGACGACAGCAGCATGTAGTCGGGCTGCTCGGGCAGCAGGGTGACGAACTGCGCATAGGTGAGCTGCTCGAGATGTTCGAAGGCGCGCGTGCCCGCCTCGGTCTTGCGGAAACGGAAGACGTGGATGTCCGCCGCGCTGGAGCCCGGCTGCCGCAGCGCGACGATGAAAACGTCATCGCCCGCCCAGCCCATCTCGTCGATCGGACCGTCGCCCTTCATCAGCAGCGTGGATTCGCCGCCCGGCAGTTCCACGAGGTGGTATTCGGTCCCGGCGTCGGTGTTCAGCACCTTGACCAGCATGTCGCCGCGAGGATTCAGGTCCGCGGCGGACATGCGCTCCCTGCGCCACAGGGCGCGCGCAGGCAGCGGCAACGGCCCGGGCTTCGGGGGGTTCAACGCATAGGCCAGTTCCGAATGCGGCTTGCCGACGGCGCGCTGCGCCTCGCGATAGAACGCGGGAAAGGCATCCGGGTAGATCCCCGCATAGCGGAAAGCGAGGCGTTCGCCCAGGCCCGGATAGTTCGAGTCCAGCCAGTCCATCGCCTGCACGCTGCGATTGGAGAACTGCAGCCGTGGCGCTTCGGACAGGATTCCGCGGACGATCAGGTCGCCCGGGTAGTTCAGCGTGCCGGCTTCGACCTTGAACCGGGTGCCCGGCTTGTCGATGAACGCGTAGCGCAGGCCGTACCGGGACGTCAGCCGGGCCCATTCGTATTCGCCCGCAGGCAGGACGTAGAGCTTGGGCGTGGCGCCGGGCGGCGCGGAATCGATGACCGCGGAATGGATCAACCGACCTTCCTGCCGGAAGCGGATGTCGGACAGCCGCGAGTCGGTGTCGATCACGATGATGACGAGCCCTTCGCCCGGCCCGACCTCGGGCACCTGCCCAGGCGGCACCTCCCGGACCTTCGCCTGCACGGCGAACACGACCATCCAGCCCACGATCAAACCGCAGATCCAGCGCATCATTCCCCCTCTCGCATCAAGGACGCATCACCGCACACCTCACCGCAACTGGCTGTCCTTGCTGCCACGCCGGTTGTAGCCGCTGAAGGCGCCGGCTTCGCGATCCTGCGCGTCCTGGCAGCTCACGCACAGGCGCACGCCGGGGACAGCCTTGCGCCGGGCTTCCGGGATCTCGGCATCGCATTCCTCGCAGCGTTCCAGCCCGGGCCCTTGGGCGAGCTGCCGCCGCACGCGCTCGATGCCGTCCTTGATGGTCGCGTCGATCTGGTCCTGCACCGCGCCGTCGCCGGCCCATCCGGTCGCCATGGTCGCCTCCGCCGAGTGTTCACGTACCGGCCGATCATACGCCGGGCGCCGGCGCGACTCAGCCCCGCGCGCGCATCCGCACCCGGGGGCGCAGGGTCACGCTCAGGGTGTCGCTCATCAGCTGCACTTCCTCGTCCTGGATCATCGCGGTCAGGCGCATGCCGCGCTGGACGTGGGCCAGCATCTCGTCGATGGCCTTTGGGTCGAGGTCGAGCACGGTGAGGTTCTCGAAGCGCGCCAGTCCCGCAGCGTTCTTGTTCCACCAGACCTCGGCAGCGTTGCCGCCGTAGTTGACCACCACCACCTTGCGCGCGCGGGCGCAGGCCTTGCGGACGCGGCTTTCGTCGGGCTGGCCCAGGTCGATCCACAGCAGGATGTCGCCGACGTAATCGCGCTGCCAGAGGTCCGGCTCGCTTTCGTCGCTGAGCCCGCGACCGAATTCCAGTCGTTCGTCGGCATGCAGCGCGAACGCCAGCAGCCGCACCAGCAGCCGGATGTCGGTTTCCGACGGGTGCTGGGCCAGCGTCAGGTTGTGCTGCGCGTAGTAGTGCCGGTCCATGTCGCTGACCTGCAGCTCGACCTTGACCACGGTGGATTTGGGCGACATGCCGGCGACTCGGGAAAAGGGCGCCGAGTGTAGCCCGCTTTGCTACCCTGCCGGGATGTCGCAGACCCCTGAAATCCGCCGCCTCGACACGCGCCGGCTCGATCCCGACCGCCCGGAAGACCTCGACGCCGCCGTCGCCCTGCTCCGCGCCGGCAGGCTGGTCGCCGTGCCCACCGAGACCGTGTACGGCCTGGCCGCCGACGCCCGCAGCCCGGAGGCCGTGCGCGGCATCTTCGCGGCCAAGGGCCGGCCCTCGAACCATCCGCTGATCGTCCACCTGCCGGATGCGTCGCATCTGTCGCGCTGGGCCGTGGACATCCCCGACGCCGCCTGGCGGCTCGCCGAGGCGTTCTGGCCCGGCCCACTCACCCTGCTCCTGCCGAAGGCGCCCGATGTGCCCGGCGAAGTCACCGGCGGCCGCCCCAGCATCGGTCTGCGCGTGCCCGCGCACCCGGTGATGCACGCCCTGCTCGTGCGCCTCGACGGCGGGCTGGCAGCGCCGTCGGCGAATCCCTACCAGCGCCTGAGTCCGACCAGCGCCGACCAGGTGCTGGCCGGGCTGTCGGGACGCATCGATGCGGTGCTCGATGGCGGTGCGTGCGAGGTCGGACTGGAATCGACCATCGTCGATCTGACCGGCTGCGCCACCGGCGAGCCGCCACGCATCGTGCGCGCCGGACCGATCACGCGCGCGCAGCTCGAAGCCGCGCTCGGCATGCCGGTCGACTTTCCCGGGCAGCACACGGTCGCCGTACCCGGCAACGTCGCGGTGCATTACCGCCCCGGCACGCCGCTGCGCATGTTCGACACCGCCACGCTGCGCGCGCAGCTCGACGCCCTGCCCGACGACGCCCGCATCGCGCTGGCGCACACCAGCGACGATCTGCCCGCATCGCGCGGCGTGATCGCCACACTGCGCCTGCCTGCCGACAAACCCGGTTTCGCCCGCGCGCTCTACGCCACGCTGCACGCCCTCGATCGCGCCGGCGCCGACGCGATCTGGCTGGAACGCCCGCCCGAAGGCGAGGACTGGCGCGACGTGCACGACCGCCTGTCGCGCGCAGTCAGCGGCTGAATCCACAGGGCGTCGATCACGCTCAGCCCTGCAGCGCGCGCATCACGTTCGGCATGATCCAGCCGCTGCCGAACCCCGGCGGCTGCTTCAGGCGACGGCGCAGGTTCTCGCTGACCCGATGGCGGACCAGCGGCGTGATCCGGAACTGGCGCGGTACCTGCCGCGACTGCAGCTCGGCGCGCTGCGCGGCCAGCGACTTCGCTGCGGACGGGAAGCCGAGATCGATGAACGGCGAGGCGAAGATCTCCGTCCGGTTCGCGGCATCGCCCGCGCTGGTGCGACTGTAGAACGGCAGGAAACGCCCGGCGACGCTGGTCAGCCCCTGGTAGTCGCCGACGAACAGGCCGTTGGCGACCGGCGCCAGCGTCATCTCGAACGGTTCGGCGACGCGCGCCTCGGTCCAGGTCGCGCCCCGGTCGAACGAACGCGCCAGCCAGTAGTCGGTGGGCAGGCCGGTCGCGACGGTATTGCTGCGGAAGTCGTAGTAGCTCACGCCGAGCACGCCGTCGCGGGTGACGTGCACGCTCGGGGTGAACGCAGGCACGCTCGGCGCGGCGTTCACGCGCGTAGGCGCCGACCAGCTCAGGCCTCCGTCGCTGGAACGCGAGATCGCGATCGCGTCGATCGCGCCGGCGCTGAAGCGCGAATCCTGCCAGGCGATGTAGACGTCGCCATCGGGCGCGGCGGCGATCGACGGCACGATCGAACCGTCGCGGATCGCCGCGCCGGTCTCCGGATGCCGCGTGCCGATCGCGAGCAGGTCGGACACGTAGATCGGCCCGGACCACGTGGCGCCTCGATCGAGCGAGCGCAGCACGCCGACGCGTGCGCGCTGCGGCGCGCCGAGCGGATAGTCGATCTGCGTGAAGAGGTTGAGCAGCACGCCGCCGGAGAGCACCACGACCTGGTTCGCGATGGTCTGCGCGCGCGTGCCCGGGTCGAAGATCACGCGCGCGCCTTCCCAACTGGCGCCGCCGTTGGTGGTGCGGGTGAAGACGGTCGGCCCGGTGTTGTTGGCGTCGACCAGGCGATCCCAGGTCGCATAGACGTAGTTCGCGTCGAACGGATCGGCGGTCATCGCGTTCTTGTCGTTGAACGCACCGGCGCCGTCGACGATCAGCGTGACGGGATTGCTCCAGCTCAACCCATGGTCGAACGACCGGCTGGCGAGCATCGCGCTGGTCGCGCCGCTGACCGACAGCGACATCGCATGGACCACGCCGTTCGGCGAATACGATACCCACGGATCCGACGCGCGCTCGTAGTTGCCGCCGTTCATCACCGTGCCGCCGCCGCAGCGCGAGAACGGCAGCGCGGTGCGTTGCCACGAACGTCCGCCGTCGAAGCTGGTGGCGGCGACCAGGCCGCGCGCGGCGCCGTTCGACCAGCGATCCTGCTGCCAGGCACCGACGAGGATGCTCGGGTTCGCCGGATTCACCGTGACGTAGGGTTCGACTTCGGCGTTGACGTACAGCGTGCCGCTGGGCGTGACTCCGTCGCAGCCGGCCGTGAACGGCGTGGGCCCGGACGCGAGGCTCTGCGCCGAGGTCAGACGCGTCGCGGGCAGCGGGCCACCGGTGATGCGCGGACGGTCCGCCTGCGCGAGGGCGATGGATGCCGTGATCGCAAGCGAGAGCGCAAGCGCCATGCGCAGCGAGCTGCAGGATGCCGAGGATGCCGCCGACTCGATGGCCATGTCGCCTCCGGAAATTCGCATCGAACGCAGTCGACGCGGCTGCAGTCTGCGCCTCGCGGGACGCAGGCGCATCGACCGGATCGGACCCGCGCCGCGGCGGATCACTCCCGGTCGAAGTTGATCCGCACGTCCTTGACCGTGCTCGACACCAGCACGATTGTGAAGCCACGGAAGAAATGCCGCTTCACCAGCACGTCTTCGCCATCGTCCAGCTCGGCATCGACCCACTTGCCCGCCTGGCGGTCGATCGCGGTCTTCACCTTGCGCGCGACCCGGTTCTCGCCGTCGTTGCGCTCGATCACCGCCACCACCCGCACCGGCGGCTGCCCTGCCGGGACGATCTCGAACACCATCTCCCCTGCCGATTCCGCCGCACCGCTGAATTGCAGGCGCCACTTGTTCGAATTCGCGGCCGACGCGACGGCCGCGAGCGCTGACAGGCCAAGCACGATCCCGCATCGCAGCAGCAAGGACACCTTCTTCATTCGAACACCGGGGACGAGAGCGGACAGGGCGCCAGTCTGCCGCAAAGCAGGCCACCTTCCCTGAATCCGCCGGCCACGTTCAGCCCCCGGGCGCCGCAGGTGTGGCGCCTGGCGCGGGCACGACGGGCGCAGCCACGGCAGGCGCGGCCGTCGGGGACACGTCGTCCAGATGCTTGCGCAGGAAACCGGCGATGCCGGTCCAGGCCGTTTCGAGCGCCGCCTTGCCATCGATCCCGTGGCCTTCGTCCGGAAACGCGAGCACCACGGGCGGGCGCCCATCCAGCTTCAGCATGCGGACCAGGCGACGCGCGTGCTCGAAATCGACGCGCAGATCCTCGCGGCCGTGCACCACCATGACCGGCAGCGTGAGCTTGCGATACTGGTACAGCGGCGAAGCATCCATGAACGCCTGCGTCCGCTCGCGGGGATCGCCCATCAGCTGGATCATCACCTTGCGTCCGGCCTGGCTGCGCACGGCGTCGCTCGCCGTGAAGAACAGCAGGCGATCGCTGAGTCCGGCGATCGACACAGCGCAACGGAAGCGATCCGGCCAGCGCACGGCGGAGATCAGCGCAGAGTACCCACCGTAACTGCTCCCGAGGATGCACATCCGGGAAGCATCGATGGGATGGCGCGCGACCACGTCCCGGATCGCGGCGTCGATATCGTCTTCGATCCCGGCACCGTACTCGCCATGTCCCGCTTCGCGGAACAGTCGCCCGTAGCCTTCGGAGCCACGGAAATTGACCTGTAGCACGGCATAGCCCAGCGATGCGATGAACTGCACCTCGGGGTCGAAGTGCAGGCGATCGGCCACGCCGATCGGGCCGCCGTGCGGCATCACCACGAGCGGCCGCTTGCCTTCGCCCGGCGGCAGCGTCAGGAAGGCTTCGATCTGCATGCCGTCCCGGCTCTTCACCGTGAAACTCTTCCCCGCCACCATCCTGCGCGCCGCGAGCCCGGGGTAGAAATCGTCGACCAGCTCCGCGTGCTTGCGGTCCAGGTCGACGTAGAACAGCTTGGGCGGCGAATCGCTGGCATCGACCCAGACCAGGAACTTGCGATTGTCCCGGCTGCGATTGACCGGGACCACGAGCTTGCCGGGGAAGGCGGCGCTCAATCTCGCATCTAGTGCCGCATGCCCGGGATCGAAGTACTCGCTCGTGAGCCGGCCACCCTGGTAATACCTCACGCCGATGGGCCGCCTGTCGGGCCCGAAGATCGGCGAATGGACATCCGAACCGGGGCGCGTGAACACCGTTTCCGTGATCCGCCCCTGCGCGGGATCGAAGACGACCAGATCGCGCTGCCCCCGACCTTCATCGCTCAGCCCATAGATGAGATCGCCGTCGAAGGACAGCATCACCGGCGTGAATTCGTTGTCGGCCCCGAGGCGCAGCACTTCGCGGAAGGTGGCGCCCTCGCCGTGCATCAGCACGATGTCGTCGCCGCGCACCGCGAGCGCGGCACGCAGGCGTTCATGGCCATCCGCGAACCACAGGCGATCGTCGACCACGCCCTTGTTCAGTCGCTGGGTAGAACTGGTGCGACGGAAGGCGCGCAGGGATTCCTGATTGTCCAGGCGCAACGCGTGGACCATCAGTTTCCCGGTACGGTCGTAATCCTGGAAGAGAACATGGTTCGGCTTGTCGGGCGTATCGTCGACAATGTTGCCGGCGGGCCCGGCGAGATGGACGACCTTGCGATCCCCGCCCGGCTGCATGCCGACCCGGAAGATGTGCAGCGATTCCATGCCGTTGCCGGCGATGCCCGCCATGAGCACGCCCTCGCTTTCCCATCGCACGGTGCCGAACGCCAGCGGTGCCGTGAAGATGCGTTCGACCGTGCCCGAGACCACGTCGACCAGATCCAGTCCGACGCCGCCGGATTCGAGGCGGACTTCCATCGCGATCAGCGTGCCGTCCGGGCTGAGCGCGAAATCGCGCGTCTGCGACCTGCGCCACATGTCCGCCGCAGGGATCGGCAGCACGCCCGGCATCGGAGGCTCCAGGCCCTTGTCGAGATCGTCGGGGACGCGCTCCAGGCGGGCGAGCGCCGCGCGATAGAAGTCAGGGAACGGATCCGGGAACATGCCGCTGTAGGCGAACCCGTAGCGCTCAAGCGATGCGGGGTGCGTTTTCGCGAGCCAGTCGAGCAGGGGCAACGATCGATTGGCGATATGGACGGAGATCGATCTGCCCGCGGGCGCGCGGAAAACGGCATCGCCCGCGTAGCCCAGCACGCCGGGCTTGACCTCGAAGCGGTATTCGCGGTCCTTGCTCAGGTCGATGTAACGGTAGGAATGCCAGCCGCGATCGAACGTGATCTTCGTCCAGCGATAGGTTCCCGCAGGCACGGCGTAGAGCTTGATCGTGCGTCCTGCCTGCAGCTTCGGGATGAAGCCCGGGGAGAACGCACGGTCGACGCGCTCGAACCTTGCGCCGTCGATGTAGAAATCCGAGTCGAACACGATCGCGAGCAAGCCTTCGCCCGGCCCGAGCTCGGGCGCTTCACCCGGCTCGATCTCCCGCATCGCCAGCACATCGAAAGCCAGCGCCCACAGCAGCAGCGCTGCAATCAGGCGCCATGCGCGCGACGCGCGCGGCCCGCCCGTGTTCTCCACACCCATGCCCCACCCCTCACGTTGCCAGCGCGCGGTTGCTCGCTACCGCGCGGCTCGGCGGACATGATGACATCCCGGCCCGGGCCGGAACCGTCAGCCCCGGGCGTGACGCTCCGCGCGGACGGATTCGCGGTAGGCGCTGGCGGTGATCCGGAAGCGGGCGCGGAAGGCGCGGGCGAAGCTGCAGCTGTTGTCGAAGCCGCAGGCGGCGCCGACTTCGCCGATGGCGCAGTCCGACTGGGCCAGCAGTTCGCAGGCGCGTTCCAGGCGCAGGCGCACCGAAGCGGCCTGCGGGCTTTCGTCGTAGATGGCGTGGAAGGTCTTGGACAGATACCAGCTGGAGAAGCTGGTCAGTTCCGCCAGTTCGGTCAGGCGCACCACGCGATGGCGGTTGCCTTCGAGGAACAGGCGGGCGCGCTGCATGCGGCCGAAGACCTGGCGCTTGCGGCGGACCGAGCGACCGGGGCAGCGGGCGATGGCGGTTTCCATGCCGCGCTGCTGGGTCGCGAGGTGCACCAGCAGGGACTGCAGGGCGCGCTGCGCCTGCAGCGGGTCTCGGCCGGCGAGGGTCGCGAGGCGCTGGCCGTTGCGCCACAGCCGCAGCGCGATGCGCAGGTCGCGCGACGTCATCCGGCCGTGTCCGGGCAGCAGGTCGGGCCGGCTGCGGCTGGCGGCGTCGCCGGTCAGGACCAGGCCGAGGGTCGCGCCGTGCGCGCCCGCCTGCAGGTCGGGGGCCGAGTCGCGCTCCAGTGCGAGCCATTCGCCGGGACCGAGGTCGAACGCACCCTCTCGGGCGGTCAGACGCGTCCGTCCGCGCAGCTGGAACCAGATCGAGAAGCCCCGCTCCGCCGGCCGCAGGTGGCCGGACCGGCCGACCGTGCACCAGCGCGCCAGCGATTCGGCGGGGTGCGTCGACAGCTCGATGCCGGGCGGGCGCCGGGTCATCGGGAGGGCCAGCGGCATCACGCCCCTGGGGGCGAGTGCCGGGGGGACGAGCGAGGGGGTGGCGAAAGCTGCGCTGGAAGGGTTCGCGTACATGGGGGTCCGCTCCGTGCCGAATGAGGCCTCACGGTTTGGGCCAAAGACGGCACATCGGCAGGAAATCCCCCTGAGATTTCTCCTAAATCGACACGAAGTCGATCCGAAATCGTTCCGAAACCTTGCAGATCAAGGCGTTACGGCGGAAGACGCGCTGCTGTCGGCCGGCGGCGCATCGAATGCGGACAGCCGCAGCATGCCGATATCGGCCCGCATCTCCTCGACCACGGACAGGTACAGCGCGTTGGAGGCCGGGTCGTGGGTGACCCCTTCGAGGAACCATTCGACCTTGCCGAGGCAGACCGCACCCTCGCTCCTGCCCTCCCCCACCGGTCGCCAGCGCCACAGGCAGTCGGGGTCGGAGTCGAGCACGCGCACGCCGTCCCCGGTCATCACCATCGAGCGGGCCCGGCGCGGAATGGTGACCGTATCCACCGGGCGCACATCCCCCAGCTGCAGGTCGGTGCTGCGGATCTCGGGGCTGGCGGCCATGGACATGACGATCCGCCCGCGACGGCCATCGACCACGGTCGAGGCCACGTCGGACAGATGGGCCAGCGGGCGCCACGGCGACTGGCTGCGGTCGTACAGGGTCAGGCCCAGGCGCCCCTCGCCGCGATCGGCGACGACCAGCAGGCGGTCGGGATCGGGATGCCAGGCGACATGGACCGGCTGGCGATCAGGCGCGGGCAGGCGCGTGATCCGGCCGCGCGCGGGATCGACCTCATAGATGCCGTAGGGCTTGCCGCGCTCCTTGCCGATGACCAGCGCCGTGCCCGACGACGGATGCCACATCGCCGGATAGCGGGGCACGGGCACGAAGCCATCGAAGGACCGCAGGCTGTCGGGATCGCGCTTGTCCTGCCACCACAGGCGCTGGTCGCCGGTGCGACTGGAGTAGAACAGGACCTGGTGGCCGTCCGGGGAGATCGCCGGCAACAGATTGGAGCCGCTGCTTTCGAACAGCTGGCGCGAGGTGGACATCGCCGACTCGCCATCGGCCAGCACGACCCGACGGATGCGCGACTGCCGGCTGTCGACCTCGAAGGCGACGGCATCGCCCGAACGCGCGACCGAGGGGTAGGTCATGTTGTCGTTGCCGGCGACGGCTTCGACGATGCGCCCGGTCTCGGTATCGAGGCGATTGAGGTAGATCCGGCCCTCGCGGTAGCGCGCGAAGACCAGGTGGCGGTTGTCGCGCGCCCAGGCCAGGCCATACAGGTTGGTGCGCAGATTGGTCAGGCGCTCGGGCGTGCCGCCCTCGGCGGGCATGCGCCAGATGTCGGCGATCGACAGATTGCGGTGGAAGGCGATCCAGCGGCCATCGGGGGAGACCACCGGCGACATGTCCTCGTCGGAGGGCGAGCGCACGTAGTCGATGCGCCGCCAGCGCCCTTCTGCCAGCGACATGCGATGCAGCGCGCGCTCGACCGGCTTGGACTTGCCGCCCGGGCGCTGCGCGCCGATCAGGGCGCGACCATCGGGATACCACGACACCGGATGCACGTCGTCGGCCAGGCAGTCGCCGACTTCCTGGGCCAGCCCGCCGCTCACCGGCACCAGCATGATCCGGCAGCGCGTCCCGACGACGCGGGAAAAGGCGATCCGCTGGCCGTCCGGGGACCAGGCCGGCATGACGTCGTTCTGCCCGGGCTGCGGCGGGGTCAGGATGCGCGGCGCGGTGGCCGATGCGGTCTGCAGCACCAGCGACGCGCCGCCGTCGGCATTGACCCGGCTGTAGACGACCAGCGCGCCGTCGGGCGAGAGGCTCGGCCACTCTTCCGACTGCGGCAGCGATGCGATGCGCACGAAGCTGGCCAGGACGCGGGAGATGGCAGGCGCCGTCGCAGCGGTGGCGGACACGATGGGGGCCGGCGCGTCCGGACGCCGGATCCACGACAGGCCGCCGGCGACCAGCGCGACCAGCGCGATCCCGCCGGCGAGACGCCAGGCCTGGTGTATTCGCGCCGACGGCGGAACGGGCGCGGTGGCGGCGAGTGGCGCATCGATCTGCGGGTCCGCCGCCGGTTCATCGAGCACCCAGGCCACCGGCGCCACCAGGCGGTAACCCTGCTTGGCGATGGTCTCGATGTAGCGCGGACGCTCGCGGTCGTCGCCGAACGCCTTGCGCAGCTGGGTGACCGCCTGGGTCAGCACGTCGTCGGTCGGCAGGGTGTCGGGCCAGACCCATTCGAACAGGGCCTCGCGACTGACCGGCTTGCCTGCATGTGCCACCAGCGTCAGCAGCACGCCGAGCGCCTTCAGCGTGATCCGCACCGGCTCGCCCCCATCCGCCGGCGCGATTTCGCGCAACGGGATATCGACGACGCGGTCGCCGATGCGCACGCGGTCGGACGGCCGCGGCTGGAGGAGGTTCTGATGGGACTTGAGCATGGCCGTATCGAGAGGCGTGGCCCAAGCTTATCAGGCGTGGCCCCCGGCACCGATGCCGGAAGTCACGGGCGTACGCCGGCGCGGGCGCCGCAGGCAGGACTGAACGGACTCAGCCGCCCCGGACGCGCGCCGCCGACAGCCCGACCAGGCGGGACACCACGATCGCGATGTACATCACGCCCGCGAACATCTCCAGCATCACCAGCGCGCGCGCCGGGGCGGTCATCGGCGTGATGTCGCTCAATCCGACCCCCGACAGCACGCTGAAGCTCATGAACAGCAGCTCCATCCAGGTCCGGGGCGTATCCAGGCCGGCCGGTCCGGTGAAGCTGCCCGGATACCAGGCCTGGCAGACCGAGAACGCGAAGGCCCAGGCCCAGGCCAGCAGGGTGAAGGTCGCGCCCACCGCCAGCAGTTCGTCCAGGGTCACGCGCTGGTCGCCGAACATGTAGATGATCAGGCCGATCGCGGCATAGAAATACAGTGCCGCCTCCAGCATGTGCGCGACCACCAGCAACTGCGGCGCATCCACGATGTCGGCCAGCAGCGAGAGCAGCACCGCCGGGACGGCCAGCAGCCACGCGATCCAGTTGATCGTCGGACTGCGGTTGACCACCCACAGCACGAGTGCGAGCACGGCGATGCTGAACGTGCCGAAGACCAGCCGGCCGGCACCCGAATCGTCCAGCACGGGATACAGCACCACCGCGCACAGCTGCGCGGCGAGCAGCAGGCCCGCCGGATGGCGACGCAGATGCGCGATCGATCTGAGCAGGGTCTTGTCCATGCATCCTCTTCCGCAGGCCATCGGCGGCGTCGACGCGCATGCTGCCATGGATCGCGCCGGCTGTCCGTCGCCCGTGCGATTCCGCGTGAGCAGGAATATCGGAAGACATCGCGCGCCGGGAAGCAGGACCGCCCTGCGCAGGATGCGCCGAAGCGACTAGACGTTCGCAATTTGTTGCATCGCACCGACAGCGCCGCTTGAAAAAGTGTCGCTGGATTGTTAACCATGACGTTCGCGGGAGGCACGCCGGGCACATGGCGCGCCACAGGAGGCCCGCACACCGCGCGATGCATCGGATGTTTCGATGCACCGCGCATCGAATGGACTCGAGCGGCCCGCCGGGCCGTCACCTTGCCGCGACCTCCGTTCACGGGCGGCCGCAAAGGACCTGCATGGAAGCGATTCCCCTCCGTCAATCGCAGGACCAGGACGATCTGGTCTGCCTTTGCGCCGGCGTGAGCCGGGGGCGCATCAAGGCCGCGATCGCCACCGCACCGGCCTCCACCCTCGAATCGCTCGGCGCACAGCTCGGCTGCGGCCTGCACTGCGGTTGCTGCCGCCCGCTGGTGCAGGAAATGCTCGGCCAGTCGCCCTGGTACGAAGTCGCCAATGCGACCCGCACCACGCTGACCGACGACCGCGATCCGCAGCGACGGATCGTGCAGATCGACATGCAGCTCGCCGGCTGGCCGCCCTACCCCCAGGCGCTGCCGGCGCAGCATGTCGTGGTGCAGGCCTGGCTGGACGACACCTGGGTCACGCGGACCTACACCGTGGTCAGGCAGTCGGAAGACGGCAACACGGTCAGCATCGCGATGCGGCGGATTCCCGACGGCCAGCTCAGCGCGCGCCTGCTGGATGCCGACGACGCCGCGTTCGCCGACATCCCGATGCGCATCGCCGTGCCCGCCGGCGAAGCCGATGCCGACGACGGGCGCGCCGTGGTCTGCTTTTCGGCCGGCGTCGGCGTCACCCTCGCGCTGTCGCTGCTGCACGGCCTGCGCCCCGGCCGCAGCCTGCACATCGACTACAGCGCCGCGCATCGCGGCGACATGGTCTATGCCGACCACATCGAAGCCTCCGCCGCGAGCAGCGGCGACATCAGCTGCCACCTGCGCGCGGATGACGCCGACGGTTTCATCGACAACGAGGACATCCTCGAAACCGTCCGCCAGTTCCCCGGTGCGCGCTTCTACGTCTGCGGCCCGCCGGGCTACACGCGCCGACTGCTCGAAGGCCTGCACAAGGCCGAGGTGCCCGATGCCGACGTGCGCGTCGAAGCCTTCTTCCTCAAGACCAACGCGCGCCCGCGTCCGAGCATCCGCAAGCTGGCCTACGCCGCTGGGCTGGCGGTCGCCTTCGTGCCGCTGGTGCTGCTGGCGCCGGCACTGGCGAAGTTCGTGCCCAATGCGGCCCACGCGCCGGGCCATGAGGACCTGGCCTGCGTCGACTGCCATCGCGAAGCACCCGGCACGATGCGCCAGCAGCTGCAGGCGAAGGTGAAGCACCTGGTCGGCCTGCGCGGCGACGGTGCCGATTTCGGGATGCGCGATGTCGACAACGCCACCTGCGCCGGCTGCCACGACAACCCCGACGACCGGCATGCGCCGCACCGCTTCCTCGAACCGCGCTTCGAGCAGGCGCGGCGCGAACTGGCGCCGCAGACCTGCGTCAGCTGCCATCGCGAGCACACCGGCGCCCGCGTGAGCCAGACCAACGCCGGCTTCTGCGCCGCGTGCCACAGCGACATGGCAGTCAAGGACGATCCGACGCGCCCCACGCATGCGGTCCTGGTGCGCGAGCAACGCTGGGACACCTGCCTGGCCTGCCACGATTTCCACGGCAATCATCCGCACACGCCGCCGCACGAGCTGAAGGACGCCATCACGCCCGAGGCCGTCACCGCCTACCTGCGTCGCGCCGATTCGCCCTACGGCGAGCGCATCCTCAAAGCCGAGTCGCCGGAGACCTCGCCATGACCCTGCCGAAGATCCCCCGCTCCGTGCTGGCCCTCGCCGCGCTGTCGGTGCTCGGCATCTACCTGTTCGTGACTGCACCCGCCGATCTCGACGCCACCACCGGCGGCGGGCGCGACGTGCCGGTCGACGTGATGTTCCGCATGCTCGACGCCGAAAACGCCTCGGTGCGCGCGATCTACACCGCCGACATCGTCACGCCCGGGCTGAAGAACGGCCTCAAATACGCCGAGGACTGGAAGCAGAAGCATGTCGAGGCCGGCCCGCTGCCTGCACTGCTGCTGCGCGAGACCGCCAACCGCCTGCAGCAGCGCGTGCCCGAACTGAGCCTGTTCCTGGGCTCGAACTTCCCGATCGAAACCTCGAACGCGTTCAAGGGCGTGCAGAACGACTACTTCGCGAAGATCGACCGCAGCGGCGAGCCGCAGTTCTTCCGCGACGCCAGCACCGGCCGCCACACCGCGATGTTCCCCGACATCGCCAGCGCACCGGCCTGCGTCACCTGCCACAACGAACATCCGAAGAGCCCGCGCAAGGATTGGAAACTCAACGACACCATGGGTGCCACGACCTGGTCGTTCGCGCGCGACAAGGTGTCCACGCAGGAGCTGATCGACATCCTCGCGGCCTACCGGGCGTCGGCCATCGACACCTATGCGGCCTACCTGAAGAAGACCGAAGGCTTCGCCGACGCCGCGCGCCCGACACTCGGCACGCGCTGGCCGGGCGATGGCCGCTATCTGCCCGACCTGGACACCTTCCGCCAGCGCGTGGAAGCGCGCAATTCGATGGCGACGCTCAACCTGCTGATGCAGGCGCACGGCGATGGCGCGCGCGCACTGGCGCGGACCGAAGGGGACAGCGCGCGCGCAGGCGGCAAGAGCAAGGACAAGGACAAGGGCAATGACGGCAGCGAGCCGCCGCTCTCCGGCACGGCGGGGCTGTCGCCATGAGCGCGCAGGCGCCGCGGTTGTCCCGCCCGAAATCCGCGTACCAGACCGCGCTGATGGCCGCATCGTGGTGCGCGCTGATCGGCGTGATCATCGCCTGCATCGCCTGGCTGTGGCCGCCGCGCCTGAACGCGCTGGTCCCGCTACAGCGGATGGACGCCTACAAGCAGCTCACCGGCTACATCCTCGTCGGCCTGCTCGCCTTCGACCTGTCGCTGGCCCTGATCAAGCGTCGCCTGGTCCAGGCCGCATGGCTGCGCACGCTGCAGCTGGCGCACCGCATCCTCGGCCTCGCGATGCTGGTCATGCTGGTGCTGCACGCCGGCTTCGCGCACACGGGCTTCCTCCACGTCACCTTCGCCGTCACCATGCTCGTCGTGGTCGCCGGCGCGCTGCTCAACCTGCTGCCCGGCGAGAAGCTCGCCTCATGGGGCCAATGGACCACCGCCCTGCACATCGCCGCCGGCTGCCTGCTCGCGGCCCTGGCGCTGATGCACCTGTACTTCGTGTACACCTACGCGTCGTGAGCGGATGCACCCGCACCACGAGCAAAACTAAAACCGCTGAATCGAACCCATCCCCACCCAAACCCTCCCCTTGAAGGAGAGGGCTTCGAAGCACAGCGCTTTGCCCCCTCCCCTTCAAGGGGAGGGCTGGGGTGGGGATGGGTTGGCCCCTTGGCATGGAATCGGGTGCTGCGCCGCAAGCACTCAGACGAACCGATCGCCGAACCGATCGCGCAGCAGATTCTTCTGCACCTTGCCCATCGTGTTGCGCGGCAGGGCATCGACGATCTCGATGCCCTTGGGCTGCTTGTAGCGCGCCAGGCGCTCGCGCAGCGCCGCGTCGATGGCGTCGCGATCGATGGTGTGTCCGGGTTTCGCCACCAGCACGGCGAAGACCGCTTCGCCGAAATCCGGATGCGGTACACCGATCACCGCGGACTCCAGCACGCCCGGCTGTTCGTCGAGCAGCAGTTCGACTTCCTTCGGATACACGTTGAAGCCGCCGGTGATGATGAGGTCCTTCTGGCGGCCGACCAGGGCGAGATAACCGTCGTCGTCAAAGCGACCGAGGTCGCCGGTGATGAAGAAGCCGCTGTCGCGCAGCTCCTCGCGGGTCTTCTCCGGCATGCCCCAGTAGCCGGAAAACACGTTCGGCCCGCGGACTTCGACCATGCCGGTCTCGCCGACCGGCAGCGGCGCGCCGGTCGCGGGATCGGTCACCACCACCTCGACGCCCGGGAGCGGCCGGCCGACCGTGCCGGCGCGGCGCTCGCCGTCGTAGGGGTTCGAGGTGTTCATGTTGGTCTCGGTCATGCCGTAGCGTTCGAGGATGCGATGATCGGTGCGCGCCTCGAAGGCGACATGGGTTTCGGCCAGCAGCGGCGCCGATCCGGACACGAACAGGCGCATGTGCGCGACGAGGTCGCGATCGAAACGATCGTCGTCGAGCAGGCGCGTGTAGAACGTCGGCACGCCCATCAGCACGGTCGACTGCGGCAGGGCAAGCAGGATCGCATCGAGGTCGAAGCCCGGCTGGAAGATCATCGAAGCGCCGCTGGCCAGCGACACGTTGCAGGCGACGAACAGGCCATGGGTGTGGAAGATCGGCAGCGCATGCAGCAGCACGTCCGATGGCCCGAAGCGCCATTCCTGCGCCAGCGTCGTCGCGTTCGACAGCAGATTGCCCTGGCTGAGCATCGCCCCCTTCGAGCGCCCGGTGGTCCCCGAGGTATAGAGCAGCGCCGCGAGATCGCTCGCCTCGCGGGCTTCGACCACCGCCCCGGACGACTGCGCATCGCACAGCTCGCGGAAGCGGCCGCGACCGGAGGCATCGAGGGTCGTCAGCGTCGCGTCGTGGCGCGCGCACACCGGCGACAGCGCCTCGGCACACGTCGGGTCGACCAGCAGTACGCGCGGCGTCGCATCGGCGACGAACGCTTCGACCTCGCTCGGCGTGTACGCGGTGTTCAGCGGCAGCAGCACCGCGCCGGTCGCCGCCGTCGCGCCGTAGATCGCGAGCGCTTCCGGCGTCTTCGCCACCTGCAGCGCCACGCGGTCGCCGGCACGCACGCCCAGGCTGCGCAGCGCGGCGGCGGCGCGATGCACCATCGCGAGGAAGTCCGGTCCGGACAGCGAGGTGTCGCCGTCGAGATGCAGGAACGCACCAGGCCGATCGGCCAGCGGAGCGAACAGGCGGTCATACAGGGGATTGGGCACGCGGATTCCCTCGAACACGGATGTCGGCACGGCGTCACGTTCGGTCTCAAGCGGCCCATGCAGGGCCGACGAACGGCCCGCACAGTCTACCGTGCGGCAATGCCCGCGCTTGAAGAATGAGACGCCGAGCGGTCACCCTGTCGACCACGGCGCGGTGCGCATCGCGATGCGAAGCCGCAAGGAAGACCGTCATCGATCCCGGCACTGGCCGGCCCCGGAAAGGACGCCCACAGGAGACGAGCCGTACATCGCAATCCGCCACCGCACAGGCGCATTGCGCGCCGCCCCCATCGCCGAACACGTCGACGGACAGGTCATCGTCCGCCGGCGCCGTGCGTGCCGCGAACCGGCATCCGGCACGCATCCACATCCCCCAGCCGGATTTCCCCGAAGAGACAAGGAGTTTTCGATGCGATTCACATGGATCCAGAACACAATCATCCAGGCCAGCGCGAGGCGCGCGGGCGCCACGCTCGCCGCGCTGGCCCTCATCGCCTGCGCATGGCTGCCGGGCACCGCATCCGCCCAGGGCGTCCTCATGGGCAGCGCCGACCTCGACGGCGACAGCGTCGCCGAGACGGTCTACAACAACGGTGCCTACATCACCGTCAGGAGCAGCAACGGCAGCAGCTACAACTACCAGGTCAGCAGCGGCTCGTGGGCCCTGCTGTACGGCAACTTCACCAGCGTGCAGGACCTCGACGGTACGCCCGGCGCCGAAATCCCGATCAACATCGGCGGCGCGCTGAAAGTGATCAACCACAATTCGCGCAGCAGCTACAACTACCAGATCAGCACCGGCTCATGGGCTGCGTCGCCCAACGGCATCACCGACCTCAACGGCGTCGCCGGCAACGAGATCGTCATCGT
The DNA here is from genome assembly GCF_042677005.1 of Lysobacter brunescens. Taxonomy (NCBI): domain Bacteria; kingdom Pseudomonadati; phylum Pseudomonadota; class Gammaproteobacteria; order Lysobacterales; family Lysobacteraceae; genus Lysobacter; species Lysobacter brunescens. The sequence continues at coordinate 125,716 of NZ_JBHTIF010000001.1, forward strand.
GGCGTCGGATTCGCTGCGGATCGTCGATCACCGCGCACGCAGCACCAGCTCGCAGCCGATGTCCGGCACCTATGCCATCGCGGTCTACGGCATCCGCGACCTCGACGGCCAGCCCGGCGCCGAGATCCCGATCGCCAACGGCTCCGCGCTGCGCGTCTACAACTACCGTACGCGCAGCATGAGCAGCACGCCGGTGAGCGGCGGCAGCTGGGCCATCTGCAACGACCCGGGCATCCCCAACTGCGTCAGCGATCTCAACGGCACGGCCGGTGCCGAACTCATCCTGATCCAGCCCAACTACATCAGCGTCTACAGCTATGTCACCGGGTCGATGAGCAACTACGCCATCAACACCCAGTACGCGATCCTCAGCGACGGCGTGCGCCAGTTCGACGGCACCACCGGCAACGAGATCGCGGTCGCCCGCGGCGACGGCAACATCAACATCATCTACCCGCGCACCGGCAACGTGCAGTTCATCAACGGCAGCAACACCTTCAATGCCGGGAGGTGGTGGTCGCTGCTGAACTACGTCAATCTCGACGGCGCCGCCGGCGACGAGATCCGCGTCCGCGACAACGGGTATGGCCGCAACTACCGCATCTACCCGCGCACCGGGTCGGTCACGGCCGAGTGACGGCACCGGCGCGGTCGCCCCGCGTGGCCGCGCCCCCTGTCGGCATGCCAAGATGGGGTCATGGACAGACCCTATGACCTCATCGTCTTCGGCGCCACCGGCTTCACCGGCCGGCTGGTCGCCGAGTACCTCCAGGCCGCCCACGGCGGCGACGCCTCGCTGCGCTGGGCCATCGCCGGACGCAGCGCGACGAAACTGGCCGAAGTACGCGACGCCCTCGGCCTGCCCGCAGACCTGCCGCTGCTGGTCGCGGACGCGGGCGATGCCGATGCCCTGCGCAGGCTGGTCGGCAACGCGCGGGCCGTCATCACCACCGTCGGCCCATACCAGCTGCATGGCGAGGCACTGATCCGCGCCTGTGCCGAAGCCGGCACCGATTATGTCGACCTCTGCGGCGAACCGGGCTGGATGGCGAAGATGATCCCGCAGCTGCAGGACACCGCACGGGCCAGCGGCGCGCGCATCGTGTTCTCCTGCGGCTTCGACTCCATTCCGTTCGATCTCGGCGTCGTCCACGCGCAGCACGAGGCGCTGGCGCGGTTCGGCGCACCGCTGGCCCGCGTCCACGGCCGCGTGAAGACGATGAAGGGCACCTTCTCCGGCGGCACCATCGCCAGCATGCTGGCCACGATCGAAGCGATGAAACGCGACCCTGGCCTGCGCCGCACGCTGGTCGACCCGTTCGCGCTGACGCCGGGCTTCAAGGGTGCGCGCCAGCCGGCCGACCATGTCGCTGCCTACGACGAACTCGCGAAACAGTGGACCGCGCCGTTCGTGATGGCGACGATCAACACCAAGAACGTGCACCGCACCCATGCCCTGCTCGGCCACCCCTGGGGCGCGGACTTCATGTACAGCGAACGCATGCTGACCGGCGAAGGCACCACGGGCGAGAAACGCGCGAAGAAGATGCAGCGGCAGACGAACCTGCAGAACGTTCTGCTCGCCTTCGCGCCCACGCGCGCCCTGCTCAAGCGCTTCGCCCTGCCCAAGCCCGGCGACGGCCCGAACCGCGAACAGCGCGAGAAAGGCCGCTACGAACTCCTGTTCTTCGGCGAGACCGCCGACGGCCGGCGCATCACCACCCGCGTCACCGGCGACCGCGATCCCGGCTACGGCTCGACCTCGAAGATGATCGCCGAATCCGCGCTGTGCCTGCTGCGCGACGTCGACCGCACGCGCACGCCCGGCGGCGTGTGGACCTCCGGCGCGGCGATGGGCATGACGCTGGTGGAGCGTTTGCGGGCACTGGCAGGGCTGACGTTCGACGTCGTCGACTGACCCGCCGACGCACGGTTCCGCGCAACGATGAAGGCCGCCCGAGGGCGACCTTCGTGTATCGGGAACGCGCCGCATCACTCCTTGTGATACACCTGCGCACCCTTCTCGCGGAATTCCTGGGACTTCTCGGCCATGCCCGCTTCCAGCGCCTTCGCTTCGTCGACGCCGTGCTCGGCAGCGTAGTCGCGCACGTCCTGGGTGATCTTCATCGAGCAGAAGTGCGGGCCGCACATCGAGCAGAAGTGCGCGACCTTGTGCGCGTCCTTGGGCAGGGTCTCGTCGTGGAATTCCTTGGCCTTCTCGGGGTCGAGGCCGAGGTGGAACTGGTCTTCCCAGCGGAACTCGAAGCGCGCCTTGCTCAGCGCGTTGTCGCGGATCTGCGCGCCGGGATGGCCCTTGGCGAGATCGGCGGCGTGCGCGGCGATCTTGTAGGCCATGATGCCGTCGCGCACGTCCTGGCGATTCGGCAGGCCCAGGTGCTCCTTCGGCGTGACGTAGCAGAGCATCGCGGTGCCGTACCAGCCGATCATCGCCGCACCGATCGCGGACGTGATGTGGTCGTAGCCCGGCGCGATGTCGGTGGTCAGCGGGCCGAGCGTGTAGAACGGCGCTTCGCCGCACTCGCGCAGCTGCTTGTCCATGTTTTCCTTGATCAGCTGCATCGGTACGTGGCCGGGGCCTTCGATCATGGTCTGCACGTCGTGCTTCCACGCGATCTTCGTGAGTTCGCCGAGCGTCTCCAGCTCGCCGAACTGCGCGGCATCGTTGGCGTCGGCCAGGCAGCCCGGGCGCAGGCCGTCGCCCAGCGAGAAGGCCACGTCGTAGGCCTTCATGATCTCGCAGATCTCCTCGAAGTGCGTGTAGAGGAAGTTCTCCTTGTGATGCGCCAGGCACCACTTGGCCATGATCGAACCGCCGCGACTGACAATGCCGGTGGTGCGCTTCGCGGTCAGCGGCACGTAGCGCAGCAGCACGCCGGCATGGATGGTGAAGTAGTCGACGCCCTGCTCCGCCTGTTCGATCAGCGTGTCGCGGAACATCTCCCAGGTCAGCTCTTCGGCGCGGCCGTCGACCTTCTCCAGCGCCTGGTAGATCGGCACCGTGCCGATCGGCACCGGCGAATTGCGGATGATCCACTCGCGGGTTTCGTGGATGTGCTTGCCGGTGCTGAGGTCCATCACCGTGTCGCCACCCCAGCGGATCGACCAGACCAGCTTCTCGACTTCTTCCGCGATGCCCGACGACACCGCACTGTTGCCGATGTTCGCGTTGATCTTGGTCAGGAAGTTGCGGCCGATGATCATCGGCTCGCTTTCCGGGTGGTTGATGTTGTTCGGCAGGATCGCGCGACCGCGTGCGATCTCGTCGCGCACGAATTCCGGGGTGATGATCTTCTGGATGTTCGCGCCGAAGTTCTCGCCCGGATGCTGCATCAGCAGGTGCGCCTCGCGCACGGCTTCGAGACGCTGGTTCTCGCGGATCGCGACGAACTCCATCTCCGGGGTGATGATGCCCTGCTTCGCGTAGTGCATCTGCGAGACGTTCATGCCGGCCTTCGCGCGACGCGGCAGCGCACGGTTCGGGAAGCGCACGCTGTCGAGCTTCGCGTTGGATTCGCGGGCGCGGCCGAACTCGGAGGTCAGCGCTGTCAGCACCTCGGTGTCGCCGCGCTCCTCGATCCAGCGCGCGCGCAGCGCGGGCAGGCCGAGGGCCAGGTCGATGCGGGCATCGGGATCGGTGTACGGGCCGGAGGTGTCGTACACGGTGACGGGCGGGTTGTCCTCACCGCCGAACAGGGTCGGCGTGCGGCTCAGCGCGATCTCGCGCATCGGCACGCGCAGGTCGGGCCGCGAGCCTTCGACATGGATCTTGCGCGAGCCGGGGATCGGCCGGGTCACCGACTCGGACAACTGCTCGGTCTGCTGCAGGAGGGTGGAAGGTACGGCATTCATCGACATCGTCCTGTGGAAAGGGCCTCCGCGCGGGCGGTGGCGGGATCGGGACGAAGCGGCGGCGCGGGCGGCCGGACGGAACGCCCGGCGCGCTTGCGAAGCTTCCCTACGCCGGTCTCAACCGGATCAGGTTCGAAGGGTGTGTCTCAATCGCCGGGTGGACCGGCGATACCCCCGCTTCCAAGCGTCCATTGAACCATTCCCGGCGCCGGGCTGCCAGCCGAGCCGCCGTGCCCGGGCACGCACCTGACAGTTCGACCCTGTTCATTTTCCGCGGGATGGGACGACAATCGGCCTCCTCCGTCCGTACCCCTCCGAACGTCCATGCCGCACTCCAGCCGCGCTTCCTGGCGAGACCTGCTCAGATACCGCTTCGAAAACACCCTCTCCCGCGGCCCCATCGCCATCATCGGCTGGCTCGCCCTGCTCTCCGCCGGCATCGTGGCCCTGGCAACGGCGGCGATCTGGGCCCTGCGCCTGGGCACCACACCCGGCGACACGGCCAGCGAGATCGGCCCGCTGGAAGGCGCCTGGCAAAGCATGCTGCACGCGATGGACCCGGGCACGCTGGCCGGCGACCAGGGCTGGGCCCTGCGCGCCCTGATGCTGGCGGTCACCCTCGGCGGCATCTTCATCGTCAGCATGCTGATCGGCACGATCACCTCCGGCCTGGAGTCGCGCCTGCACGAGATGCGCAAGGGCCGCTCACGGGTGATCGAGCGCAACCACACCCTGATCCTAGGCTGGTCGAGCAAGGTGTACTCGATCATCGGCGAACTGATCATCGCCAACGAGAACCAGAAGAACCCGTGCATCGTCATCCTCGCCGACATGGACAAGGTCGACATGGAGGACGACATCCGCGCCAAGTTCCCGAGCACGAAGAACACGCGCGTGATCTGCCGCAGCGGCAACCCGCTCGACCTCGACGACCTGGCCGTGGCCGCACCGCACGAGGCGCGCTCGATCATCGTGCTGGCGCCGGAGACGGAGAATCCGGACATCCACGTGATCAAGTCGGTGCTGGCGATCACCAACAACCCGGACCGTCGCGAGACGCCGTATCACATCGTTGCGGAGATCCGCGATGCGCATAACCTGGAAGCCGCGCATCTGGTCGGCGGCGACGAAGCCGTGTTCGTCCAGGGCGGCGACCTGATCGCCCGCGTCACCGCGCAGACCTGCCGCCAGTCCGGCCTGAGTGTGGTCTACACCGAACTGCTCGATTTCGACGGCGCCGAGATCTACTTCACAGAGGCCGCCACACTGGCCGGTCGTCGCTACCGCGAAGTGCTGTCGAGCTTCGAGGACTCCACGGTCATCGGGATCATGCGCGCCGACGGCGAAGCGCTGATCAATCCACCGATGGACACCGGGCTGCAGGCCGACGACCGGATCATCGCGATCAGCGAGGACGACGACACCCTGATCCCGTCGAAGACCGCGCCGCCGGCACCGGACCTGTCCTGCATCGTCCGCGGCGAGCCCGCCGAGCCCGTGCCGGAACGTACCCTGGTGCTCGGCTGGAACGAGAAGACAGAAGCAGTGATCCGCGAACTCGACAACTACGTCACCCGCGGCTCGAAGGTCACCGTGATCCGCGGCTGGAGCGAGGACGACGCCAGCCTGGCCGCCGCCGCGTCGCTGACCCGGCAGCGCATGGCGCTGCTGACCGGCGACATCACCAGCCGCGACACCCTGGAACAGGTCGATGTCGCCGGCTACGACCACATCATCGTCATGAGCGACACCCGCCAGCCGATCCAGGAAGCCGACGCCCAGACCCTGATCTGCCTGCTGCACCTGCGCAACATCGCCGAGGCCAGCGGCCGCAACCTGAACATCGTCAGCGAGATGATGGACATGCGGAACCGCGCGCTGGCCCAGGTCGCCAAGGCCGACGACTTCATCGTCAGCGACAAGCTGGTGAGCCTGATGCTGTCGCAGCTGTCGGAGAACAAACACCTCGACCTCGTGTTCCGCAACCTGTTCAGTTCGGAAGGCTCCGAGATCTACATCCGGCCGGCCCGCGACTACATCGCCATCGGCCGCGACGTGGACTTCCACACCGTGCTCGAAGCCGCAGCGCAGCGCGGCGAGACCGCGATCGGCTACCGCGTCGTCGCCGACGGCAACGATGCATCGAAGGGCTTCGGCGTGAAGGTCAATCCGAACAAGTCCGAACGCATCGTCTTCGCGCCGAACGACCAGCTGATCGTGCTGGCCGAAGATTGAGCGAGCCCGAAAACGGTTTCGAATGCAACGAAAGCATGCGCCCGCGAATGGGCCATACCCTTGATTCGAAAGAAGAAAATGGACGCACTTTCGGCCGCTCGGGTGACATTCCAAATCGTCACAACGACCCGGCTTGACAATCCACACACCCGCATGTTCCTCTGAAAAACATGACGCAGCGCAGCAACCACTTCCAGACCCGCGACACCGCACCGATGCGTGCGGCGCAGGCGATCGTGTCGCAGCCGCTACTCATCAACACCGTCATCGCCGCACAGGCGCTCATTCTTGTCGTCGTCGTTCTTATTACCACGCCATCAGGTGCGGGATAGGGTTGCGCGACTAACGACCCGGGTTCAAAAAAACCCCCGCACCTGAAGAAGGTGCGGGGGTTTTCGCTTTTCAGGACCCGGGTTTCTCGAACCAGACGCTCTTACGTTCACGAGGAATCCGAAACAGATGCACAGCAACGCGATCAAAGCAGGCCCCGCACGCGCACCGGCGCGCGCCATGCTGCGCGCCACGGGCCTGGACGATGCGGCCATCGCCAAGCCTTTCGTGGGCGTGATCCACACCTGGTCCGACGTGTCGCCCTGCAACATCACCCTGCGCGACCTGGCCCAGGACGTGCGTCGCGGCGTGATCGCCGCAGGCGGCACGCCGATCGAGTTCAACACCATCGCGGTGACCGACGGCATCGCGATGGGCAGCGACGGCATGCGCGCCTCGCTGGCCTCGCGGGAGACCATCGCCGATTCGATCGAACTGGCGGTGACCGGCCACTGCCTCGATGCGATGGTGCTGCTGGTCGGCTGCGACAAGACCATCCCCGCCGCCGCGATGGCGGCCGCGCGCCTCGACGTGCCGACGGTGATCCTCTACGGCGGCACGATCATGCCGGGCAAGTGCAAGTCGAAGCACGCAGACGGCAGCGAGGGCGCCGAACGCGCGCTGACGGTGCAGGACGTGTTCGAGGCCGTGGGCGCGCATTCGGCCGGCCGGATCGACGATGCGGAACTGGACGAAATCGAGCGCAAGGCCTGCCCCGGCGCGGGCGCCTGCGGTGGCCAGTTCACCGCGAACACGATGGCGATGGTGCTGACCTTCCTCGGCCTGTCGCCGCTGGGCGAGAACGACATCCCGGCCACGCATCCCGACAAGCCGAAGTCGGCCGAACGCTGCGGCGAGCGCGTGATGCAGCTGCTGCGCGACGGCGGCCCGACGCCGCGCCAGCTGCTGAGCCTGTCCGCGCTGCGCAACGCCGCGCGCGCGGTGTCGGCGACGGCGGGTTCGACCAACGCCGCGCTGCACCTGCTGGCGATCGCGCACGAGGCCGGGGTGAAGTTCGACCTGGAGGAATTCGAAGCGGCGAGCGCCAACACACCGGTGATCGCCGACCTGAAGCCGGGCGGCCGCTACACGGCGGCGGAAATGTTCGACTTCGGCGGCACCGCACTGGTGGCGCAGGCGCTGATGGCGGCCGGCTTGATCGAGGATATCCCTACGGTCGCCGGCCGCAGTTTTTTCGAGGACGCGAAAGCCGCGCAGGTCTCGCCGACGCAGTACGTCGTGCGCACCGTCGACAACCCGATCAAGCCGCGCGGCGGCTATTCGATCCTCTACGGCGACCTCGCGCCGGAAGGCTGCATCGTGAAGCTGGCCGGCCACGGTCGCGAGAAGCACAGCGGCCCGGCGCGCGTGTTCGACAGCGAGGAAGCCGCGTTCGCCGCCGTGCAGGCGCGGCAGATCCAGGCCGGCGACGTGGTGGTGATCCGCTTCGAAGGTCCTGCCGGTGGCCCCGGCATGCGCGAGATGCTCGCGGTCACCGCCGCGCTGGTCGGCCAGGGCCTGGGCAACGACGTGGCACTGATCACCGACGGCCGCTTCAGCGGCGCGACCCACGGCTTCATGGTCGGCCACGTGTCGCCGGAAGCCGCGCGCGGCGGTCCGATCGCGAAGCTGCGCGACGGCGACGTGGTGACGATCGATGTCGTCTCGCGTCGCCTCGACGTGGCCGCCGACCTGTTGACGCGCAACGCGGCGCGCATCACGCCACGCGTGCGCCACGGCGTGCTGGCGAAGTTCGCCCGCGACGTCAGCTCCGCCTCGCGCGGTGCGGTGACCTCGCCGGGTCCGCTCGACGACACCCGTCGCATCGACGCCGCGCTCGCCACCGAACCACGCGAGGACGCCGTTCCCGCCTGAATCCCGGGCGTCCCGCACCGGGGCGCCGCGCAAGACGCAGTACCCATCTCCCTCTCTCGAAACTTCCCCAAGGATCCTGAAATGAACAGTGTCGCCAAGCCCCAGATCGCAGTCATCGGTTACGGCAGCCAGGGACGCGCGCATGCGCTGAACCTGCGCGATTCCGGCTTCGATGTCGTCGTCGGCCTGCGCCCGGGTGGCCCGACCGAAGCCAAGGCCGAAGCCGACGGCTTCACCGTGAAGACGCCCGCCGAAGCCGTCGCCAACGCCGATCTCGTCGCCGTGCTGACCCCGGACATGGTGCAGAAGAAGCTCTACAACGAGGTGCTGGCGCCGAACCTCAAGCAGGGCGCCTGCCTGCTGTTCGCGCACGGCCTGAACGTGCATTTCGGCATGATCTCGCCGCGCGAGGACCTGGATGTGGTGCTGGTCGCGCCCAAGGGCCCGGGTGCGCTGGTCCGCCGCGAATACGAGATCGGTCGCGGCGTGCCCTGCATCTACGCCGTGCACCAGGATCGCAGCGGTCGCGCCGAAGAGTTCGCGAAGACCTACGCCGGCGGCCTCGGCGGCGCGCGCGCCAACCTGATCAAGACCACGTTCAAGGAAGAGACCGAAACTGATCTGTTCGGCGAACAGGCCGTGCTGTGCGGCGGCGCGAGCGCGCTGGTGCAGGCGGGCTTCGAGACGCTGGTCGAAGCGGGCTACCAGCCGGAGATCGCCTACTACGAAGTCCTGCACGAACTGAAGCTGATCGTCGACCTGTTCTACGAAGGCGGCATCACCCGCATGCTGGAATTCGTGTCCGAAACCGCGCAGTACGGCGACTTCGTCAGCGGCCCGCGCGTGATCAACGCCGACACCAAGGCGCGCATGAAGGACATCCTGACCGAGATCCAGGACGGCACGTTCGTGCAGAAGTGGGTGGCCGAATACGACGCCGGCCTGCCGAACTACAAGCGCTACCAGCAGGCCGACAAGGATCATCCGATCGAAGCCGTCGGCAAGCAGCTGCGCGCCAAGATGCAGTGGCTGCAGCAGGGCGCCGCGTCGCAAGCGGCTTCACAGCAGGGCGCTGCGCAGTCCGCGCAGAAGCCATCCACCCATCCCATTGCCGAGACTGCGTGATGAACGGTGCCCGCTGGCTGGTGGAAGCGCTGCGTGCGGAAGGCGTGGACACGCTGTTCGGTTATCCGGGCGGCGCGATCATGCCCTTCTACGACGCGCTGCATGGCTCCGCGCTCAAACACGTGCTGGTCCGGCACGAACAGGGCGCCGCGTTCGCCGCGAACGGCTACGCGCGCGCCAGCGGTCGCGTCGGCGTCTGCGTCGCGACCTCCGGCCCGGGGGCGTCGAACCTGGTCACCGGCATTGCCGATGCGATGCTGGACTCGGTGCCGATGGTCTGCATCACCGGCCAGGTCGCGACCGGGCTGATGGGCACGGACGCGTTCCAGGAACTGGATGTGTTCGGCATGACCATGCCGATTGTGAAGCACAACTTCCTGCCGCGCACGATCGACGAATTGCCTGAAGTGGTGCGCGAAGCGTTCCGTCTGGCCCGCGAAGGCCGGCCGGGACCGGTCCTGATCGACCTGCCGAAGGACGTGCAGATCGCCGATGCCTCGCATCTGCCCGCGCATGCACCGGCGCCGGTGTCGCCGGTGCCCGGCGCCAGCGACGCGGCGCTGCATGCGGCGCTGGCGCAGCTGGCACTCGCTCAGAAGCCGGTGATCTACGGCGGCGGCGGCATCGCATTGGGCAACGCGATCGAGGCGTTCCGCGAATTCGTCGACGCCACGCAGATCCCGACCGTGCTCACGCTGAAGGCGCTGGGTGCATTGCCGGCCGCGCATCCGTTGAACCTGGGCATGCTCGGCATGCACGGCGGACGTGCGGCGAACCTGGCTGTGCAGGAATGCGACCTGCTGTTCGTGGTCGGCGCGCGCTTCGACGACCGCGCCACCGGCAAGCTGGCTGCATTCGCACCGCATGCGCGCGTCGTGCATCTCGACGTCGATGCCTGCGAACTGGGCAAGCTGCGTTTCGCCGACGCGCCCGTGCAGGGCGACATCGCGATCAGCCTGCAGCGGATGATGCCTGCGGCCGCCGCGCACCTGCGCGGTCGCCACGGCGTGACCCGCCATGCCTGGCGCGATGCCTGCCTGCATGCGAAGCAGACCACCGCGCCGCGCTACGACGCACCCGGCGACCTGGTGTACGCGCCCTCGCTGCTCAAGCGCCTGTCGGAACTGGCGCCGCAGGCGATCGTCAGTTGCGACGTGGGCCAGCACCAGATGTGGGTGGCGCAGCACTGGCGCTTCGACCATCCGCGTAATCACCTGACCAGCGGCGCGCTGGGCGCGATGGGCTTCGGCCTGCCGGCCGCGATCGGCGCACAGATGGAAAGCGAATCCGCGCAGGTGATCTGCGTCAGCGGCGACGGTTCGTTCCTGATGAACGTGCAGGAACTGGCCACCGTCGCGCGCTACCGCCTGCCGGTGAAGATCGTGCTGCTCGACAACCAGGCACTGGGCATGGTCCGCCAGTGGCAGGAACTGTTCTTCGAGCGTCGCTATTCCGAGATCGACCTGTCCGACAACCCGGATTTCTGCGCGCTGGCGCAGGCGTTCGGCGTGAAGACGCTGAAACTCGATCGCGCCACCGACATGGAAGCGACGCTGCAGGCGATGCTCGCCGAACCCGGCCCGGTGCTGCTGCACGTGGCGATCGACCAGGCCGCGAACGTGTGGCCACTGGTCCCGCCGAACCGCAGCAATACCGAAATGATGCATGCCGACGCCGACGAACCGGTCGCGCTGGAATGCATCGGCAGCCTGATGCCCGACGCGCTGCAGCAGATCGGCACGGCGCAGACCGACACACCCGCGCTCGCCAATCCCTCGCTCGCCAATCCGGCACTCATCACCCCCGCATCGTCCTGAGGAGCTCCCCCATGCGCTACCGATTGGATCTGACCCTGCGCCATTCCGAAGGCGCGCTGACCCGGGTGCTCGGCACCGCCGAACGACGCGGCTTCAAGCCCGTCGCGGTGGAAGGCGAGACCAGGCCCGAAGGAGACCGCTGGCACCTGCAGATGACCGTCGAAGGCGATCGCGCCGCCGACGGCCTGCACCAGCAGCTCGCCAAGCTCTACGACTGCCTCGACGTGCAGGTGCAGCCATGTCAATGACGGAATCCGCCACGCTCGAACGTCCGAAAGCCGCCGCGCAGCCGAGCGCGACGGCCACGACGCAGAAGCTCTGGTACGACGGCGAACTCGCCGACCCGCGCGCGCTGCAGGCCACGCTGGGCACCCATGCGATGCACTACGGCAGCGGCGTGTTCGAAGGCATCCGCGCCTACGCGACCAAGCGAGGCGCCGCCGTGTTCCGCCTCGCGGAGCACATGGAACGCATGCGCAAGGGCGCCGAGGCCCTGGGCATGCGCTTCGACCCGGCCCAGGCAACCGAGGCCGTGCTGGCGACGATGCGCGCGAACCGCCACGGCGATGCCTACATCCGCCCGCTGGCCTGGTACGGCGACGGCGGCTTCGGGCTGGATGTCGAGGGCAAGCCCGAACACCTGATGGTCGCCACCACCGCGACCAACGTGCACCTGGGCGGCAACCGCACCCGCGTGTCGGTGTCGAAGTGGCGGCGCAATCCCGCCGATTCGCTGCCGCCGCTGAAACTGTGCGGCGCGTACGTGAACTCGATCCTCGCCAAGCGCGATGCCAAGGGTCGCGGCTTCGACGAGGCGATGTTCACCGATGCCGACGGCTTCGTAGTCGAATGCACCGGCGCGAACCTGTTCATGGTGCGTGGCGGCAAGGTCACCGCGGTCGAGCATCGCGATGCCCTGCCGGGCATCACCCGCGACACCCTGATCCAGCTGACCGGCGCCGAATCGCGTCCGGTGCGTTTCGAGGAATTCGTCGAGGCCGACGAAGTCTTCGCCTGCGGCACCGCCGCGGAAGTGGCACCGATCGCCGAGATCGACGGCCACGCATTCCGCGACAGCGTGGTGACCCGCGAGATCGCCGCCGCCTATGCGGCCGCCGTGCGTGGCGAAAGCCGCACCGGCGCGCATTGGCTCACGGAGGTCTGAGCATGGAAGGCAGCGACGTTGTCGGAGACGTTAACCGCACCGCGACCAGCGGCGCGGCCGCACCCATCGCATCGGTCGGTGCGATGGACGTGCTGGCCGCGCAGGCCCGGTTGCGGCGTTACCTGCCGCCGACGCCGCTGCACCATGCCGAACGCTTCGGCTGCTGGCTGAAGCTCGAGAACTTGCAGCGCACCGGTTCCTACAAGGTGCGCGGCGCATTGAACGCATTGCTGGCCGCGCGCGAACGCGGCGACGACCGTCCGGTCATCGCCGCCTCCGCCGGCAACCATGCGCAGGGCCTGGCCTGGGCGGCCTATCGCCTGAACGTGCCGGCCATCGCGGTGATGCCGCACGGCGCGCCGCAGACCAAGATCGCCGGCGTCGCGCACTGGGGCGCGACCGTGCGCCTGCACGGCGACACCTTCGACGAAGCGCGCGCATTCGCGCTGCAGCTGGCCGAACGCAACGGCTACCGCTTCCTGTCCGCCTTCGACGATCCCGACGTGATCGCCGGCCAGGGCACCGTGGGTCTGGAGATCGCCTCCCTGGCGCCCGACGTGGTGCTGGTGCCGATCGGCGGCGGCGGTCTCGCGGCCGGCGTCGCACTGGCCTTGAAAGCACAGGGCGTGCGCATCGTCGGCGCGCAGGTCGAGCATGTCGATGCGATGGCGCGCGCGTTGCGCAACGAAGCGCCCGGCGCACCGCCGGTGGCCACGCTGGCCGACGGCGTGCGCGTGAAGGAACCCGGCCTGCTGACCCGCCGCATCCTGTCCGAACTGATCGACGACATCGTCATCGTCCGCGAAGCCGAACTGCGCGAGACCCTGGTGCGGCTCGCACTGGAAGAACACGTGATCGCCGAAGGCGCGGGCGCGCTGGCGCTGGCCGCCGGCCGCCGCGTCGCCGGCAAGCGCAAGTGCGCCGTGGTCTCCGGCGGCAACATCGACGCGATGGTGCTGGCCGGTCTGCTGTCCGACGTGCGTCCGCGCGCACCGCGCAAGCCGCGCCGCCGCGCGCACGATCCCGCGCCACCCTCAGATGCACGTCCTTCGGAATACCGCAATCGCATCGCTCGACTGCCGGCCCGTCCGGCGGTGGTCGCATCGACTTCGACACCCCCCGGCACATCACTGGGCAACTCACCCGGCACACCTGCCGCATCCCCCGACACCTTCGTCACAGCTCTGGAGGCAATCGCCTGATGGACAACGACCCCAACGTCGCCGACGTCGCGCGCAATGAGAGCGCACGCGTCGCGATCTTCGACACCACCCTGCGCGATGGCGAGCAATCGCCCGGCTGCAGCATGACCGCGAAACAGAAGCTCCGCTTCGCGCATGCGCTATCCGAGCTCGGCGTGGACATGATCGAGGCCGGGTTCCCCGCAAGCTCCGACAGCGACCTCCAGGGCTGCGCCGAGATCGCCCGCGACGTGCGCGGCGCCGGCATCGCCACCCTGGCGCGCTGCCACACCGGCGACATCGAAGCCTGCGCACGCGCGCTGGAAGACGCCGAACGCCCGCGCATCCACGTGTTCATCTCGACCAGCCCGCTGCACCGCGAGCACAAGCTGCAGATGAGCAGGGACCAGGTGATCGAGCGCGCGATCATGGGCGTGACCCTGGCGCGCAGATACGTCGAGGACGTGGAGTTTTCCGCCGAAGACGCGCTGCGCACCGAGCCCGAATTCCTCGCCGAGATCTGCAGCGCCGCGATCGCCGCAGGTGCGCGCACGCTGAACATCCCCGACACCGTCGGCTACACCACGCCGGGCGAGATCCGCGCGCTGTTCGAATACCTGCGCGCTAACGTGAAGGACGCGCACAAGGCCGTGTTCAGCGCGCACTGCCACGACGACCTTGGCCTGGCGGTCGCCAACAGCCTGGCCGCGATCGAAGGCGGCGCGCGCCAGGTCGAGTGCACCATCAACGGCATCGGCGAACGCGCCGGCAACTGCGCGCTGGAAGAGATCGTGATGGCGCTGGACGTCCGGCGCGCGTATTTCGACGCGACCACCGGCATCGACACCACGCGCCTGGTGCCGACCTCGCGCCTGCTGACCCGCATCACCGGCATGAACGTGCAGCGCAACAAGGCCATCGTCGGCGCGAATGCGTTCGCGCACGAATCCGGCATCCACCAGCACGGCATGCTCAAGCATCGCGGCACGTACGAGATCCTGCGTCCCGAGGCAGTCGGTTGGGCGAAGTCGCAGATGATCATGGGCCGCCACAGCGGCCGCGCCGCGCTGGCCGACCGCCTGAAGGAACTGGGCTTCGCGCTGGACGAGGCGCAGCTCAACCAGGTCTTCGGCCGCTTCAAGGCGCTCACCGAGAAGAAGCGCGAAGTCTTCGATGCCGATCTCGAAGCGCTGGCGCTGGGCAGCGACGCGCGCAACGTCGGCGGCTGGCGCCTGAACCGACTGCATGTCAGCACCGGCGTCGGCGACGGCATCCTGCCCACGGCCAGCGTCGACCTGTGTTCGCCCGAGGGCGAGCGCGTCACCGAAGCCGCCACCGGCGATGGCCCGGTGCATGCGCTGTTCGCCGCGCTGGGTCGCGCGACCGCGCTGCACCTGGAAGTCGAGAGCTACCAGGTCTCCAACGTCACCACCGGCGACGACGCGCAGGGCCAGGCCAGCCTGACCACGCGCGTGCGCTGCGCCGATGGCAGCCATGACGAAGTCACTGGGTCGGGCACCAGCACCGACATCCTCGAAGCCAGCGCGCTGGCCTGGCTGGATGTCGCGAACCGCCTGCATCGCCGTCATGGCAAGGCCGCTGGCGACGTGGCGCCACGCGCCGCGAGCGCACTGCCGCGCGACATCGCGGTCGGCGTCTGACGCCCGACTCCATCCGAATTTCCACAGAGCCACTTCACTCATCATGTCCACTCAACCGAAAACCCTGTTCGACAAATTGTGGGAATCGCACCTGGTCGTGCCCGAAAGCGCGGACGCGCCCGGCGTGCTGTACATCGACCTGCACCTGATCCATGAAGTCACCTCGCCGCAGGCCTTCGCCGAACTCGACGCGCGCGGCCTGTCGCCGCGTCGCCCCGAGCGCACCAAGGGCACGCTCGATCATTCCACGCCGACGCTGCCCGCCGGCGCCGACGGCGTGCTGCCCTACTACACAGACCAGGCCCGCGCCCAGGTCGACACCCTGCGCGCCAACTGCGCGCGCCACGGCGTCGAACTGTTCGACTTCGGCAGCGACCATCGCGGCATCGTCCATGTCATCGGCCCGGAACTGGGCCTGACCCAGCCGGGCATGACCATCGTCTGCGGCGACAGCCACACCGCCACGCACGGCGCGTTCGGCGCACTGGCCTTCGGCATCGGCACCAGCGAAGTCGGCCACGTGCTGGCCACGCAATGCCTGCTGCAGCGCAAGCCGAAGACGCTGGCGATCGAAGTCGAGGGCGCGCTGGGCGCCGGCGTGACCGCGAAGGACCTGATCCTGCATGTCATCGGCGTGATCGGCGTCGACGGCGGCACAGGCCACGTCATCGAATACCGCGGCAGCGCGATCCGCGCGCTGTCGATGGAAGAACGCATGACCGTCTGCAACATGTCGATCGAAGCCGGCGCGCGCGCCGGGCTGATCGCGCCGGACGAGGTCACCTTCGAATTCCTCGCCCGCACGCCGCGCGCGCCCGGCGGTGGACAGCGCGACAGCGACGACTTCGCGAAGGCGATCGAACACTGGCGCACCCTCCGCAGCGACGACGGCGCGACGTTCGACCGCGTCGTGCGCATCGACGCGCGCGACATCAAGCCGACCGTCACCTGGGGCACCCATCCGGGCCAGGTCGCCGCGATCGACGCGCGCATCCCGGTCGCCAACGACGACGACACCCGCCGCGCCCAGGACTACATGCGCTTCACCGGCGGCCACACGCTGATCGGCCAGCCGGTCGACGTGGTCTTCGTCGGCAGCTGCACCAATGGCCGCCTGAGCGACATGCGCCAGGTCGCCGAACTCCTGCTCGACCAGAAAGTGCATCCGCGCGTGCGCATGCTCGTCGTGCCGGGTTCGGTGCAGGTCAAGCGCGACGCCGAGGCCGAGGGCATCGATCGCATCGTCCGCGAGGCCGGCGCCGAATGGCGCGAGCCGGGCTGCTCGATGTGCATCGCGATGAACGGCGACCTGGTCGCGCCGGGCCAACTCGCGGTATCCACCAGCAACCGCAATTTCGAAGGCCGGCAGGGTCGCGACGCACGCACCGTGCTCGCCTCGCCGTACACCGCCGCCGCCTGCGCCATCGCCGGCGAAGTCGTCGATCCTCGCAGCTACCTGCAGGAGGTCGCCACATGAGCGCCGAAGCCAGCACCACGCAGGCCGTGACCCGGGTGCGTTCGCGCACCGTCTGCCTGCCCGACGCCAACATCGATACCGACCGGATCATCCCGGCGCGCTTCCTGACCACGACCACGCGCGCCGGCCTGGGCACGGTCGCGTTCAACGATTGGCGCTACCGCGAGGACGGCACGCCCGATCCCGAATTCGCGCTCAACCGGCCCGAAGCGCAGGGCGCGCAGATCCTCGTCGCCGGCCGCAACTTCGGCTGCGGTTCCTCGCGCGAGCACGCACCGTGGGCACTGCTCGACTTCGGCCTGCGCGCGGTGATCAGCGCCGAGATCGCCGACATCTTCCGCAGCAATTCGCTGAAGAACGGCCTGCTGCCGATCGTGCTCGACGCCGCCGTGGTCGACGAACTGCTGGCCAATCCGGGCATCGAACTCGACATCGATGTCGCCGCCAGCACCGTCACCCTGCCCGACGGCCGCAGCTTCGCCTTCCCGATCGACGGCTTCGCGCGCACCTGCCTGCTCGAAGGCGTCGATCAGCTCGGCTACCTGTTGAAACAATCTTCCGCCATCCAGTCTTTCGAGGAGCAACGTTGTCATGCGCGCTGAAATCGTCGTTCTGCCCGGTGACGGCATCGGCCCGGAAGTCACTGCCGCCGCCGTCTCCGTGCTGGAAAGCGTCGGCCGTCGCTACGGCCACACCTTCGCTTTCACCCATCGCCTGATCGGCGGTGCCGCCATCGACGCCGAAGGCGCGCCGCTGTCCGACGCTACGCTCGACGCTTGCCGCAAGGCCGATGCGATCCTGCTCGGCGCGGTCGGCGGCCCGAAGTGGTCCGACGGCAAGATCCGCCCGGAACAGGGCCTGCTGAAGCTGCGCAAGGCGCTGGGTCTGTACGCGAACCTGCGCCCGGTGAAGACCCATCCGGTCGCGCTGACCGCCTCGCCGATCAAGTCGCACCTGCTCACCGGCGTCGACATGATCGTGGTGCGCGAGCTCACCGGCGGCGTGTACTTCGGCGAGAAGACCCGCACCGACACCACCGCCAGCGACCTATGCGAATACTCGGTCGCCGAGATCGAGCGCGTGGTCCGTCGCGCCTGCCAGCTCGCACGCGGTCGCCGCAAGTACGTGGTCTCGGTCGACAAGGCCAACGTGCTGGAAACTTCGCGCCTGTGGCGCCAGGTCGCCTCGCGCGTCGCCGCCGAGGAATTCCCCGACGTGCGCCTGGAGCACCAGCTGGTCGACAGCATGGCGATGCACCTGATCGCCCGTCCGCGCGAGTACGACGTGATCGTCACCGAGAACATGTTCGGCGACATCCTCACCGACGAAGCCTCGATGCTGGCCGGCTCGATGGGCCTGCTGCCCTCGGCCTCGCTGGGCGAAGGCACCTCCGGCCTGTACGAGCCGATCCACGGCTCGGCACCGGACATCGCCGGCCGCGGCATCGCCAACCCCTGCGGCACCATCCTCAGCGCGGCGATGCTGCTGCGGCATTCGCTGGGCCTGGAGCAGGAAGCGCGCTGCGTCGAGAAGGCCGTGGCCCAGGCCATCGACGATGGCTGCCTGACCGCCGACCTCGCGCCGCAGGGCGCCGCACTGGACACGCTGGCGATGGCGAAGGCCGTGCTGCAGCGCCTGGAAACCGAATGCGAAGCGGTGGTGATGCGGGATTGAAGGCAATCGGAACGCCCGGCACGTCAAACCCATCCCCACCCCAGTCCTCCCCTTGAAGGGGAGGGAGCAGAGCGGTTTGCTTTGAAGCCCTCCCCTTCAAGGGGAGGGGTTGGGTGGGGATGGGTTTCAGCCTCACGCATCTCGCCGTACAGCCCCTTTATCGCGACCCACGTCATGTTTCATCGCCTGCGACGCCTCCGCGATGCCGTCTCCATACCCCGCCGTCGATCAGAGACAACCAAAAACCATTTGACGCCCCGCCTTTCCTTCGTTTAAACCTTGTCCCATGCCGAACACGACCGCCCTCGCCGACATCGCCTTCCGCGCCACGCGCGGGACCGTCGTTGCGGGCGGCACCGTCATTACCACCACCATGACCTTCACCGGTACCGGTACCACCGGCGGTGCGGGCTGCGACGGCGAAACGGTGTAAAACCTTCCCCTTCCGCCCCGCACCCGAACAGGGTCGCGGGGGGAAGACACCCGCACTCTCTCGGCACGGGGCTCCAACCTGGAGCTTCACATGGATTCGTTCGACCCACATCCCGCCGCGGCGCATGCGATGGATCGCGATGCCGCCGAGCCTGCGCTTTCCGCCTGTCGCGCGCACAAGTTCGGCGGCAGCAGCGTCGCCGACGCGGAGCGCTACCGGCACGTCGCCGCACTGATCCAGGATTCGCCCGCGCCGCGCGCGGTCGTGGTCTCCGCGATGCAGGGCGTCACCGATGCGCTGACGGCACTCGCGCGCATCGCCGGCGACGGCGGCGAATGGCAGGACGCATGGTCGAAGCTGCGCGACCGTCATTTCAGCGAGGCTTTGCGCCTCGATCCCGACGCGAAGCACGGCCTGATCGGCTGGCTCGACGCGGAGTTCTCGGCGTTTTCCGCAGTACTCGACGCGGTCGCCTCGCGCGCGGCACTGCAGTCGCACGAATTCGCGCAGATCCAGGGCATGGGCGAAGTGTGGTCATCGCGGCTGATGCAGGCCGCGCTCGGCGGCGAGGCCGCAGGTTGGGCACGACTCGATGCACGCGAAGTGCTCGTCGTGCATCCGGGCGAACTCGGCGTCGCGGTCGACTGGCACGAAACGCGAAAACGCTTCGCGGGGTGGCGCATCGCCCATCCGCAGCGCGACGTGGTCGTCACCGGCTTCGTCGCGCGCGATGCCGAAGGCCGCTGCGCCACGCTCGGCCGCAACGGCAGCGACTATTCCGGCGCGATCTTCGCTGTTCTGTTCGACGCCGAGGACCTGACGATCTGGACCGACGTCGACGGCGTGCTCAGCGCCGATCCGCGCCTGGTGCCCGACGCGGTCTGCCTGCCCTCGATGTCGTATGCCGAAGCCTGCGAACTGGCCTATTTCGGCGCGAAGGTGCTGCATCCGCAGACGATGGCACCGGCGATGCAGGCCGGCCTGCCGATCCTGATCCGCAATTCGCGCAATCCCGCCGCGCCCGGCACGCGCATCGCCGAGAAGAGCGAGAGCGACCCGGCGCATTCGCCGGTGAAGGGCCTGAGCCTGGTCGGCGACATGGCCCTGCTCGAACTCAGCGGCGCCGGCCTGATCGGCGTGCCCGGCACTGCCGAGCGCATGTTCGCCGCGCTGCGCGAGGCCGGCGTCTCCGTCACCATGATCTCGCAGGGCTCCAGCGAACACTCGATCTGCTGCGTCGTGCCCTCCGCGCATGCCGAACGCGGCCGCGAAGCGGTGGAAGCCGCGTTCGCCGAAGCGATCGGCGATGGCCAGGTGGAAGGCGTCGACACCACCCACGGCATCGCCGTGCTCGCCGCCGTCGGCGACGGCATGGTCGGCCAGCCGGGCATCTCCGCACGGCTGTTCGAGGGCCTGGCGCGGGCTCGGGTGAACATCCGCGCGATCGCCCAGGGCGCGAGCGAGCGCAACATCTCGGTCGCGATCGCCGCCGAGCACGCGGTGCGCGGCCTGCGCGCGGCACACAGCGCCTTCTGGCTGTCGCCGGCGACGTTGTCCGTCGGCGTGATCGGCCCCGGCAACGTCGGCCGCGCCCTGCTCGCGCAGTTCGCCGATGCCCTGCCGCGCTTCGCCAACGCGAGCAAGCGCGAACACCGCCTCGACCTGCGCCTGCGCGCGGTCGCGAGCAGCCAGCGCATGCTGCTGTCGAACACGGCACTGGATCCGGCCTCGGCCGCCGGCACGCTGGCGGCATCGGGCGAAGCGCTCGACCTCGACCGCTTCGTCTCACACGTGCGCTCCGAGCACCTGCCGCATGCGCTGATCGTCGATTGCAGCGGCAGCGACACGGTCGCCGCGCGCTATCCGGAATGGCTGGCGATGGGCATCCACGTCGTCACGCCGAGCAAGCATGCGGGCAGCGGCGACTGGTCGCGCTACCGCGCGATCCGTGAAGCCGAGCAGCGCGGCGGCCTGTTCCGCTACGAAGCCACGGTCGGCGCCGGCCTGCCGGTGATCCAGACCCTGCGCTCGCTGCTCGACACCGGCGACACGCTCACCGGCATCGAAGGCGTGCTCTCGGGCACGCTGGCCTGGCTGTTCAACCGCTACGACGGCAGCGTGCCGTTCTCTCAACTGGTCGCCGAGGCCAAATCACTCGGATACACCGAGCCCGATCCGCGCGACGACCTCAGCGGGACCGATGTCGCGCGCAAGTTGGTGATCCTCGCGCGCGAGGCCGGCGCGACGCTGTCGCTGGCCGATGTCGAGATCGAAAGCCTGGTACCGGCGCACCTGCAGCAGGTCTCGCGCGAGGAATTCCTCGATCGCCTGCACGAGCTCGACGCACCGATGCAGGCGCGCCTCGACGCCGCCCGCGCCCAGGGCGGCAGCCTGCGCTACCTCGCCCGGCTCGACAGCGAAGGCGCGGCCCGCGTCGGCCTGGCCACGCCCGAAGCCGGCCACGCCAGCCTCAGCAGTCGCCTCACCGACAACCTCATCCAGTTCCGGACACGCCGCTACGCGCACAACCCGCTGGTGGTGCAGGGCCCGGGCGCCGGCGCCGATGTCACCGCCGCAGGCGTGTTCGGCGATATCCTCGCCATCGCCAGCACCCTCGGCGCCCGTCACCCGGGAGCCCTCGCATGAACTCGCCCATCGCCATGAATGCACCGCAACCTCCTGCCGCCGACGTCGCCGTGCGCGCGTTCGCTCCCGCCAGCGTCGGCAACATCGGCGTCGGCTTCGACCTGCTCGGCCACGCCATCGACGGCCCGCGCGACATCGCCAGCGTGCGCCGCATCGATGCGCCGGTCGTGCGCATCCGCGCGATCCGCGGCGACGTGCCCGGCGCCGACAGCCTGCCGCTCGAAGCCGAGCGCAACACCGCCGGTCGTGCCCTGATCGCGCTGCGCGATGCGCTGTCCCTGCCTTTCGGTTTCGAGGTCGAACTGGAGAAGGGCATTCCGCTGGGCTCCGGCCTCGGTGGTTCGGCGGCCTCCTGCGTGGCCGCGCTGGTCGCCGCGAATGCCCTGCTCGACGCGCCGCTGTCCCGTGACGCGCTGTATCCCTTCGCGCTGCAGGGCGAATCGGTCGCCAGCGGCAGCGTCCACGGCGACAACGTTGCGCCGATGCTGCTCGGCGGCGTGGTCCTGGCGCCGCCGCACCGGATGATCGCGCTCGACGTGCCCGACTGGCTGCACTGCGTCGTCGTGCATCCCGACCAGGTGCTGGAGACCCGCCGCGCGCGCGCCGCGCTGGCCGAGCCCTATCCGCTGTCGCAGCTGGTGCACCAGACCTCGCATCTCGCGCTGTTCCTTACCGGCCTGCAGCGCGGCGACGCGCAGCTAATCCGCGACGGGCTGATCGACGTGCTGGTCGAACCGCGCCGCGCGCAGCTGATCCCGGGCTTCGCGCAGGTGAAGCAGGCCGCGCTCGATCACGATGCGCTCGGCGCCAGCATCTCCGGCGCGGGACCCAGCGTGTTCGCCTGGTTCGCCTCGAAGGCGCAGGCGGAGGCCGCCGCCCCAGCGATGCGCGAGGGCTTCGTCTCGGCGGGCTACGACGCCCGCGCCTACGTTTCTCCCGTCGCCGGTCCGCGCGCAGAGGTGCTGCCGTGAGTTCGCAATCCCTGTCCCAGCCGCTGTCGTTCGTCAGCACGCGTCACGGCACCGCACCGACGCCGATCGACGACGCGCTGATCGCGGGCCTCGCGCCCGATGGCGGCCTGTACGTGCCCGAGCGCATCCTGCAGCTGACCCTTCCGGGGAAACCGCCGGTTTCGCTCGCCGAAACTGCGGCCTGGGTGCTCGCGCCTTACTTTGCTGGCTCGGTACTGCGCGAGGCGCTGCCCGCACTGTGCGCGCGCGCCTACGATTTCGATGCGCCGCTGCTGCCGCTGACGGGTCCGCAGCATGATGGCCGCGACCACGTGCTGGAGCTGTTCCACGGCCCCACCGCCGCGTTCAAGGACTATGCCGCGCGTTTCCTCGCCGAAGCGCTCGGCGCGCTGCGCACGGCACGCGGCGACACCGAGCCGACCACGATCCTGGTGGCGACCTCGGGCGACACCGGCGCGGCGGTCGCCGGGGCCTTCCACAAGCGCCCGGGTTTCGAGGTGGTGATCCTCTATCCCGACGGCCGCGTGTCGCCGCGCCAGGCGCATGGCCTGGAATGCTGGGGCGACAACGTGCGCACCTTCCGCGTCGCCGGCACCTTCGACGACTGCCAGCGCATGGCCAAGGCCGCGCTGGCCGATCGCGACCTGCGCGAGAAGCGCGCGCTGACCTCGGCGAACAGCATCAGCCTCGGTCGCCTGCTGCCGCAGGTGGCGTACTACGCGCACACCGCGCTGCACCACATGCAATCGCATGGCGAAGCGCTGAACCTGATCGTCCCCACCGGCAACCTCGGCAACGCCGCCGCCGCATGGCTGGCGCGGCGCATGGGCCTGCCGATCGGCGAGATCGTGCTGGCCACCAACGCGAACGACGTGCTGCCGCGCTATTTCGCCGGCGCGCCGTACTCGCCGCAGGCCACGCGCGCCACGCTGGCCAATGCGATGGACGTGGGCGCACCGAGCAATTTCGAACGCCTGACCTGCTGGCTCGGCGACGACAAGTCGCTGCGCGCGAGCCTGCGCGCGTTCGCCGTCGACGACGACGTGATCCGCAGGACGATCGCGACTGCGCCCGAGCGCCACGGCATCGTCGCCTGCCCGCACACCGCCTGCGCGCTGCACGTGCTGGAGATCCTGCGCGCGAAGGGCGACCAGCGCGCGTGGAGCGTGGTCGCGACCGCGCACCCGGCGAAGTTCGAGACCATCGTCGAACCGCTGGTCGGCCACGCCGTGCCGCCGCCGCCCGCGCTCGCCGCATGCCTGGCGCGCCCGGCGCACGGCGAAGCGCTCAAGGCCGACGACGATGCGCTGAAGGCGCGACTGCTTCCTGCCCGTGCATCGGCGAGCGTGACGGCGCGACGCGAAGCCGCTGTCCAAGACTGAGGGTTTCGACGTGCCCAAGCATCGACGCCCGCGCCCGCAAGGGTGCGGGCGTCGCGCATCCGGGTGCCGGATTTCGCGCGGCGAACACGACACGCGCCCTGATTTCTCGATGTCCATGCGGACATTTCGCATCGCCATGACCACGGACATCGATCACGATTCCTGGTCGACCGCAGCCTGTGCACGATCCGCTCGCTGCAGGACAGCATCAGGCGCATACCCATGTTTTCTCGATGATTTCGACGGACAGCCGCGCGAACTCCGGACGCCGGACATCGCGCGCGCACTCGCTCGGCGGCGGATCCGGCGCATGCGCATTTGCTGCAGCGCAAATTGACACCGGTAGTCATTTTTTCCGTGAATGGCCCGGCCGCGACGATGCCATGCAGAGATCCGGCGCAGACAGACGCGGCAGCGGAACAGCGCTCGTTCCCATCCTTTCCTTCCATCCGCACCTGCAAGGAGATAGACATGCAACTGGAACTGAAGAAGATCCTCGCGACCGCACTGCTGATCGGCGTGCCCTTCGCCGCCAGCGCCACGATCACCGTCACCGGCACCCGCGACTTCGGCGGCGCCACCGTCGGCACCTCGTGCAACGGCGGCAGCGAATCGCAGCAGCCGGTGATCCTGGTCAAGGACGG
Source organism: Lysobacter brunescens (assembly GCF_042677005.1). Lineage (NCBI taxonomy): Bacteria > Pseudomonadati > Pseudomonadota > Gammaproteobacteria > Lysobacterales > Lysobacteraceae > Lysobacter > Lysobacter brunescens. The sequence continues at coordinate 150,202 of NZ_JBHTIF010000001.1, forward strand.
CGGCATCGTGCGCAACGTGAGGCTGCAGGCCGGCGCGGCTGCCGACGGCATCCACTGCGAAGGCAACTGCCGCCTCGAGAACGTCACCTGGGCCGATGTCTGCGAGGACGCCGCCACGATGAAGGGTGGCTCGGGCAAGACGATGGTGATCACCGGCGGCAGCGCGAACGCCGGCAACGACAAGATCTTCCAGCACAACGGCATCGGCAGCACCGTCACCATCACCAACTTCGCGGTCAACGGCTCCAACGGCAAGCTCTATCGCGCCTGCGGCGACTGCAGCTCGCAGGGCAAGCGCACGGTCAACATCAGCAACGTGACCGTGAACGGCACGCTCAGCTCGGGCATGGCCGGCATCAACACGAACTACGGCGATGTGGCGACGATCCGCAGCATCCGCTGGAAGAACTGGAATTCCACGAGCACCAGCGATTCCAACGCAGCCTGCATCGCGTATCGCGGCGTCATCAAGGGCCAGGGCAGTTCCACCAAGATCGGTCCGCAGTGGGGCACCGCCAACTGCAACGTGACGCGGGCGGACATCACCCGCTTCTGAGCCCGCATCACGCGAAGCGGAAGACCGACCATGTGTCCGATGCGCTTCATCGGCTGCGCGGCCGTGCTGGCCTGGATGGCCGGCACGGCCGATGCAGCCCTCTCTTTCGAACACGATCCCGAGCTGCCGGCGACGGTCACGGTGCTCAATCCCGACCTCGCCGGGATCACGGCGAGCGCCGACGGAACCTTGCTGGTCTGGGGCAGCGACGCCAGCCTCTGGCGATACGACGCGGCTTCGCCCGATGTCGCGGAAAAGGGTGCCTGGCAACCAGCGCAGACATTCCACGACCGGCGCATCCGCGCGGTCGCCGAAGCATCGGACCGTACCGCCGGTGCCTCGCTCGTCGCGGTCGGCGATGGTGGGCTGCTCCTGCACAGTGCCGACGGCGGTCGGCGCTGGAACCACGCTCTTGTACACACGACATCCGGCGCCAGCCGGCTGGCGCCCGAACGGGATCTGGCCGCCGTGGCCTGCGACCTCCGGCGCTGCCTGGCAGTCGGGCCGCAGGACACACTGCTGCACAGCATCGACGGCGGCGCGCAATGGCACGGGATCGCGGCCGAGGCCGGCATGCCCGATCGCCCGCAGGGCGCGTTCACGACCGTGGTCCTGACCACCGACGGTTCGGCCTGGGTGGGCGGCGCCGACGGACGACTCTGGCAGGACGCAGGCCCGGACAGCGCCTGGCGCGAGCGCCGATTGCCCGCCGCCGACAACGCCACCATGCCTGCCATCGATGCGCTGGCCGCCGATGACGGCGGCGTGCTGCTGGCCATGGCGGACGGCCGACTGCTCGCGTTGTCGGCCGATGCATCGAAGTCTTCGACTGCAGCCAGCGTCTACCGCAGCGCACGCGGTAGTTTCACCCGATTTTCGCCACTGCCTGCGCCGGGCGGCTGGGTGGCTACCGGCAGTGCGGGCGCCTGCGCGTGGCGCGAGGCGTCCGGCGCATCGTGGCGCGACTGCGGCGCGTTGCCGGAACGCTTCCTGCGCGGCGCGGCCAGCAGCCCCGATGGTCGCCACTGGGTGCTGGCCGGCGAAGGGGGCCTGCTGCTGCATGGCCGGCCACCCGACCGCGCGTGGCGGGCAGTTCAGCTGCCGGCGCTGGACAGCCGGCCGGACCTGGAAGCCGTCGCGTGGAGCGACGCGCTGCGCGGCTTCGTCGCAGTGGGGCCGGGCGGTCTGGTCCTGCACGGCAGCGCCGATGGCGCCACGTGGACGGTGGCGCACGACGCGCCGCGCCTGTACGTGCATGACGTCGTCTCGCCGAAAGGCGATTCGGCACTGCTCGCAGCACTCAGCCATCGCACCCTGGCGCGCTCCGAGGACGGCGGTCGCCATTGGCGCAGCCACACCTTCACGCAGCTGCACGAACCCGCCTATCTGTTCGCCCTGCACGCCGATCGCGCGATCGGCAGCGTGGTGGTCGGCGGCGGCCAGGGCGCCGTGATGGTCGCACCCGATGGCGAACATTGGCGCACCCACAGCACCGGCCATGGCCGGGAACATCTCGGCCTGCTGCCCCTGCCCGGCACGCCGGTCGTGCTGCTGCACGGCAGCGGCGGCCAGCTGACCCGCGTGCACGGCGGACTGGGCGAATGGCACGACGTGCCGCTGCCCTCGCCCGACCCGGTGTACGGCAGTTTCACCGGTCCCGATGGTCGTCCGTGGCTGGTGGGCGGCGGGCTGGGCGAGCAGGCCAAGGGGACGGTGCAGCGCGGCAGCCGCGACGGCACGCAGTGGGCGCTGCAGACACTCGGGTCGGACGTGCTGCGCACCGGTGGGCCGACGCCCGATCGCCGCGCGCTGCTTCTGGCCGGCGACGGCGGCGTGGTGCTGCGCACAGAACTGCCGAACGACGGCACCATCGCCCCGCCCGACGACGAGACGCCGCCGGCTGCGCCCGACTGGGTCGCGGTGGCGCAGCCGCTTCCCGATGCCGCCTGGTCCTGGTTGCAGCACGATGCCGCTGGCGAGGCGGTGTGGCTCGGCGGCTCGGTCGGCGCGCTGATCCGCTCCACGGACGGCGGCCTGCACTGGCACGCCGTGGACGTGCCGACCACCGCCGCGCTGCGCCGCCCCACCTGGGACCCGCAGCGCCGCGCCTGGTGGATGCCCGGTCGCGACGGCACCCTGCTGCGCAGCGACGACGATGGCCGCAGCTGGCGCGCGGTGTTCACCCACACCCGGGAGCACCTCAAGGGCGTCTGGGTGGATCCGGCCGACGGCGCGCTGCTGCTGTACGGCGCGCGGCTCGTGCGGCTGATGCCTGCGGACACGCCATGACGTCCCCGGTGCACGGATCGCACCCGCAGCGCCGCGATGGCGACGAACACCGCGCGCAGGATTGGCGGGCCTCGCGAGCCTCGCGAGGACATGCGCTGGCGCTGGCTGCCGCAGTCGCGGCGCTCGGCGCATGGATCTGGGCCGATCCGGCCGAAGTGCGATCAAGCGCTGCGATCGATCGCGACGCCGATCCGGGCGTGCGCGGCGCCCGCCCATCTCGCACGCCGGACGCGCGACACGCACCAGCGGCCGCCGTCGTCGACGCGCACGGGCCGCAGCCTGTCGAGGTCTGCGGGCTGCGCGATGCACCGCTGACGGCCGACGGTGCGGGCGGATTGGCAGCCCTCTCGACATCGACAGGCAGCGACCCGCTGGCGCAGACCCGCGCACGACTGCTGGCAGCGCTGCGCCAGGATGGCCGTGCGCGCGCCCGCGTCGCGGCGCAATTGCTGGATCGTCCCGACACAGAGGACCCGCTCGTCTGGCACGCCTGGGCGCAGGCCACGCTGCAGTCGGCGATGGCGGAACCCGATCCGGTCGCGCTGGGTTGGGCCGAGGACGCCTGCGGGCGGTTGATCGGCACCGACAAGGGCGATCTCGGCAGCGCCTGCCGTCGCGAACTGATCCGAACGAGGCTGCGCATCGAGCCCGACAACGCCCGCCATTGGGCTGCGCTGGCCGAGGAAGATCCTGCGGCCGCCGACGAGGCCTGGCAGGGCCTGCTGCGCGCGCGCCGCTGGCAGGATGTTCCGCAGGCGCTGGCCTTGGTGACCCAGCAGGCCCTGCCTGCCGACGTGCCCGGCTACCTGCGGCTTGCGCTGGCCGCCGAGGTCGACGTTCGCGCCGCCGCCCTGCCCTCGCCCGGCGAACGCTTCCTGATGACGCGCTGCGTCGAGCAAGCCCCCGGCCGCCAGGCCGAATGCCGGAGGCTGGCCGGGATGCTGGTGGCGCACAGCGACGCCACGCAGGCGCTGGCCCTGGGGCTGAAGATCGGCGAGGCGGCCGGCTGGCCCCAGGCACGCCTGCAGGCCGTGCAGGACGAGTTGCAGGCCCTGGCCAGCGATCGCGTGCGCTGGCGCCCCGAAGCCTCGCAACCGCTGTCCTGCCGCAGCGTCGACACCTGGCTGCAGCACCTGCAGGAGATGGCCTCCGTCGGTGAACTGCCGGCGCTGCGCCGACGCCTCGCCCAGCATCCGGCAGGGTGACGGCTGCCGCGCTGCGCCCTCGGGTTCGCCCGCAGATGCGCATGCGCCGCGCGGATCGCGGCGACGCCAGCACATTTTTCCGATGTCCCTGCAGACATAACGAATCGCCATGATCACGGGCGTCCATCACGATTCACGGTTGCGCGACGCATTCGCACGAGCCGTGCGCTGCAGGACAGCAATGCATGCAATCGACTGTTTCGTCGCTGGATTTCGCGGACAGGCGCCGGCACGCACACGCGGGACCACGCGCCATGCCGAAAACGATCGCGACGCTTCATGCCCGGATGCCTGCTGCGGCGCAAATTGACACCGGTGGTCATTCAGCGGTGAATGCCGCCTGCCACGACGACGCGCGCAGGCATTCGCGGAGCGCGGCAGCGGAACAGGGATTCCCCCATCACTTCCAGCAGGGAGACGCTCATGCACACCCTTCGCAACGCCCTCATCCAGCGACGCCCCGGTCTTCTGGCCAGCCTGGTCATGCTCGGCCTCGCCTTCGCGGGCAACGCCAGCGCCCAGGCCATGGGTTACGCGGCAGGCACCACCGGCGGCGGCGGCCGCACGCCCGTCAACGTCAGCACCCCCGATCAGATGCGCGCCGCGATCAACGCCTACAGCGGCACCGGCGGACTGGTGCTGAACTACACCGGTCGCTTCAGCTACAGCAGCATCACCGATGTCTGCGCGCAGTGGCAGAAGGCGCCGAACGTGGTCGAGATCAAGGACAAGAGCGACATCACCATCCTGGGCGCGGCCGGGTCATCGGCGAACTTCGGCATCTTCATCGTCGGCAACTCGAAGAACATCATCGTCCGCAACATGACCATCGGCCTGCTGCCAGGCGGCGAAGGCGCGGACTCGATCACCGTCGAAGGCCGTGGCAGCGGACGCATCCCGTCGAAGATCTGGATCGACCACAACACGATCTTCGCCTCGCTGACCAAGTGCCCGGGCGCGGGCGACGCCAGCTTCGACGGCGGTATCGACATCAAGCGCGGCGCGTTCAACGTCACGCTGTCGTACAACCACATCCACACCTACCAGAAGGTCTCGCTCAACGGCCACAGCGACAGCTCGACCGAACACAGCGCCGCGCGCACGACCTACTACCGCAACCGCTTCGAGAACGTGCAGTCGCGCCTGCCGCTGCAGCGCTTCGGCCTGACCCACATGGCCAACAACTACTTCGGCAACGTCTCGACCTCGGGCATCAACGTGCGCATGGGCGGCGTGTCGCTGATCCAGGCGAACTACTTCGAGAACGTCGCCAATCCGGTGACCTCGCGCGACAGCTCGCAGATCGGCTACTGGGACCTGCGCAACAACTTCGTCGGCAGCGGCATCACCTGGACCTCGCCCGGCAGCGGCGGCGTGAACGCGACCAACTGGCAGACCACGCGCGCCTTTCCGGAAGCCCTGCCCTACAGCCTGCAGATCGCCCCGGCCGCACAGGTGAAGTGCATCGTGTTCAGCACCGCCGGTGCGAACACCAACCTGGCGACCACCGCGCCGCAGTGCGGTTGATGCCGTGACGCAGAAAAGCAGACACCCCGCTCGCGCGGGGTGTCTGCTGCGTTATGCATGAGGCGCTCACTCGTCGCGAGAAGCCGACTTCGCGCGCGTGGCGCCTCGGCTTCCCGACGCCTTGCGCGGAGTCTTCTTCGCCGCCTTGCCATCCGCGTGCGCATCGCCAGCATCGCCATCACGATCGGCCGTGCGATGCACAGTCAGCTTCATCGGCGTCGACGCCGCCTTCGCATCCGCACGCCTGCGATGGAAGCGATAGGCCAGCACACCGGCACCGACCACACCCAGAGTGATGGCGAGCGCGGGGTTGCGACGAGCCAACGTCGTCGCCGCGCGAAGTCCTGTCTTCGCGACGCCGAGCATCGCACCGGCCTCCAGCAGTTTCGGCAGACTCGACGCGCCCGACCCGAGGGCCTGTCGCGCATGGGTCACGAGGCTCGTGCCTCGCTCGGAAAGACGATCGATGGTGCTCATGGCGATCTCCTGCGATGGATGAGACGACCTGCGCCGCGTGATGGCGGCGACAGTGGGTGTGCGTATCGATTGTCGACGCCATCCGCCGCGACTCAAGTGCATCGCATGTCGCGAACACACCGGCATTCAGTTTCGCAGCGCGACACGCATGGCGTGCCGCGCTTTTCGTGCAGGCTGCACAGGCATCGTGGATCCTGCACGGCCGTCACGTCGGCCAGCCCCGCAGATCAGCCCGCGAACTTGTCCGTCGCGCGGACCAGCGCGTCGATGTTCTCGGCTTCGAACGCGGAGTGGCCGGACGCGGGGGTGATGACCAGTTCGCCGGCGGGCCAGACCTTGTGCAGGTCCCAGGCGTTCTGGATCGGGCAGACCACGTCGTAGCGGCCGTGCACGGTGACGCCGGGGATGTGCGCGATTTTGCGGGCGTCGCGCAGCAGTTGGTCCTCGACCTCGAAGAAGCCGCCGTTGACGAAGTAGTGGTTCTCGATGCGCGCGAAGGCCAGCGCGAAGTGCGCGTCTTCATGACCGGCGACGAAGTCCTGGTCGACATGCAGGAAGCTGGTGGCGCCTTCCCACACGCTCCACGCGCGCGCGGCGGCGAGGCGGGTCGCCTCGTCTTCGCTGGTCAGGCGGCGGTGGAACGCGGAGATCAGGTCGTGGCGCTCGACCGGCGGAATCGCGTTGACGTAGTGCTCCCACGCATCCGGGAACAGGCGCGACGCGCCTTCCTGATAGAACCATTCCAGCTCCCAGCGACGCAGCATGAAGATGCCGCGCAGGACCAGTTCGGTGACCCGCTCCGGGTGAGTTTCCGCATACGCCAGCGCGAGCGTGGAGCCCCACGAACCACCGAAGACCTGCCAACGCTCGATGCCCAGATGCGTGCGCAGTTTTTCGATGTCGGCGACCAGGTCCCAGGTGGTGTTGCCGACGAGGTCCGCATGCGGCGTCGAACGGCCGGCGCCGCGCTGGTCGAACAGGACGATGCGGTATTTCGAGGCATCGTGGAAGCGGCGCATCTTCGCGCTGCAACCGCCGCCCGGGCCGCCGTGCAGGAGGACGACCGGCTTGCCGTGGGGGTTGCCGCACTGCTCGTAGTAGAGGACGTGGCGGTCGTCGACCTGCAGGGTGCCGGTGTCGAAGGGTTCGATCTCGGGATAGAGCGTGCGCATGGGCGATCTCGGAAGTCGGGGGATGCGAAACGAGCGCGCAGTGTAGCGGAGGGGTCAGCCGGGCCAGCGGCCCGAGCTCACCCGATCCCGGTCTTCGAGATCGCGATCGGTCCTGACCTCGCTGAAGCCCGCAGCGTCGAGGATGTCGCGCACCGCCTCGCCCTGGTCCCAGCCGTGTTCGAGCAGCAGCCAGCCGCCCGGCAGCAGGTGCGCGGGCGCCTCGCGGACGATGGTGCGGATCGCATCCAGGCCATCGCGGCCCGAGGACAGGGCCGGCGCGGGTTCGTGGCGGAGATCGTCGAGATGCGGATCGCCCTCGGCGATGTAAGGCGGGTTGCTGGCGATCAGGTCGAAGCGCTCGCCGGCCAGCGGCGCCAGCCAGTCGCCCTGGCGGAATTCGACGTTGACCAGCCCCAGCTCGGACGCGTTGCCCCTGGCCACCTCCAGAGCACCCGGACTGAGGTCCACCGCGATCACCCGGGCACGGCGGCGCTCGTGCGCCAGCGCCAGCGCGATCGCCCCGCTGCCGGTGCCGAGGTCGGCCAGCCGGGGCGCCGTCGCCTCCGGCGGGATGCGGGCCAGGGCCAGCTCGACCAGCAATTCGGTCTCGGGCCTGGGAATCAGGGTGTCGGGCGTGACCCGCAGGTCGAACGACCAGAAACCGCGCCGCCCGGTCAGGTAGGCCACAGGCTCGCCCGCCGCGCGTCGCGCCAGCAGGGCACGGAAGCGCTCGGCATCGACGGCCTCGACCTGATCGTCGCGATGGGCATACAGCCAGGACCGCGAGCGGCCCAGAACGTGGGCGAGCAGGAGTTCGGCATCTGCGGCGTCGAGTGCGGGATCCCGGGCGTCGGGGGCCTGCAGCAGCGATTGCACGGTGGCGACGGGCATCTCGATTCCGGACATCAGGGGCGGGCCTGCCCTTGATCCGGGCCGGGCGCGGAAGCATATCGGAAAGGCCGCGACGGACTGCAGACCCAAACGATAGGCAACGACTATTGATTCAATTGCGCCAATTCATTGGATGTATCAATAGATGCTGCCTAAACTAGCCACCATTGCGATTGATGCACCCTTTCTTCCCACCCATTACCCACCACCATCGAGGAACACGATGTCCCTGATCAACACCCAGGTCGTCCCCTTCAAGGCCACTGCCTTCCACAACGGCGAATTCGTCCAGGTCTCCGACGAGTCCCTGAAGGGCAAGTGGTCGGTCCTGATCTTCATGCCGGCCGCCTTCACCTTCAACTGCCCGACCGAAGTCGAGGACGCGGCCAACAACTACGCCGAGTTCCAGAAGCTGGGTGCCGAGGTCTACATCGTCACCACCGACACGCACTTCTCGCACAAGGTGTGGCACGAGACCTCCCCGGCGGTGGGCAAGGCCCAGTTCCCGCTGGTCGGCGACCCGACCCACCAGCTCAGCCGCGCCTTCGGCGTGCACATCGAGGAAGAAGGCCTGTCGCTGCGCGGCACCTTCGTGATCAACCCGGAAGGCGTGATCAAGACCCTCGAAATCCACGACAACGCCATCGCCCGCGACGTGACCGAGACCCTGCGCAAGCTCAAGGCCGCCCAGTTCGTCGCCGCCAACCCGGGCCAGGTCTGCCCGGCCAAGTGGAACGAAGGCGCCAAGACCCTGAAGCCGTCGCTGGACCTGGTCGGCAAGATCTGACGCAGTACCGCATCAACGCCCGGACGGATCGTGCAGTCCGTCCGGTGCGTCGCAAGGCCGTTCCACCGCTTACGTTCCACGCGTGTTCCACCCCCGCAGTACCTCCGTAGCGCAACCTCCAAGGCCTCCCGGCGAAGTCCGCTTCGCCGGGACCGCCCTCCCGCCGACGCACCGCGTCGTTCGCAGCAGCGGCCTGTGCCCTCGGGCGCCCTGCCGCACCGTTCTCTTCCGGTATCGCGAGTCCTTCCCTCTCGCGAATGCGCCCGCCCAGGCCCCGCAGGCCGCTGCTGCGAACGCCGTCTCTCCCCCCATCCGTATTTCCGCGAGGCCCCGGCCATGCTCGATTCCGATCTGAAAGACCAGTTGCAGGCCTACCTGCAGAAGCTCACCCGTCCGGTCGAACTGGTCGCCGCGCTCGACGACGGCGAAGGTTCGCGCGAGCTGCGCGAACTGCTGGTCGAACTGACCCAGCTCTCGGACAAGGTGTCGCTGCGCGAAGCGCGCGAACCAGGCGACCGCGTGCCGTCGTTCGCCATCGCCAGCCCGGCCGCGGGCCACGACATCTCGCTGCGCTTCGCCGGCACGCCGCTGGGCCATGAATTCACCTCGCTAGTGCTGGCGCTGCTGCAGGTCGGCGGCCATCCGCCGAAGCTCGATGCGGCGACGATCGACCGCATCCGTGCCCTCGAAGGCGACTACGCGTTCGAGACCTTCTTCTCGCTCGACTGCCACAACTGCCCCGACGTGGTGCAGGCGCTGAACCTGATGGCGGTGCTGAACCCGCGCATCCGCCACGTCGCGATCGACGGCGCCCGCTTCCAGGACGAGGTCGCCGCGCGCGAAGTGATGTCGGTGCCGGCCGTGTTCCTCAACGGCGAAATCTTCGCCTACGGGCGCATGGGCATCGACGAGATCCTCGCCAAGCTCGACGCCAGCGGTGGCGCGCGCGCAGCGGCGGAACTGTCGGAGAAGGCGCCGTACGACGTGCTGATCGTCGGCGGCGGCCCGGCCGGCGCGGCGGCAGGCATCTACGCCGCGCGCAAGGGCATCCGCACCGGCATCGTCGCCGAGCGCTTCGGCGGCCAGGTGCTGGACACCATGGCGATCGAGAACTTCATTTCCGTGCCCGAGACCGACGGCCCGAAGCTGGCCGCCGCGATGGAGCGCCACGTGCGCGACTACGAGGTCGACATCATGAACCTGCAGCGCGCCGAACGCCTGCTGCCGGCCGGCGACGATGGCCTGGTCGAAGTGCAGCTGGCCAGCGGCGCCTCGCTGAAGTCGAAGACCGTGTTGCTGTCGACCGGCGCGCGCTGGCGGCAGATGAACGTGCCCGGCGAGGAGCAGTACCGCAACAAGGGCGTGGCCTACTGCCCGCACTGCGACGGCCCGCTGTTCAAGGGCAAGCGCGTGGCGGTGGTCGGCGGCGGGAACTCCGGCGTGGAGGCTGCGATCGACCTGGCTGGCATCGTCGAGCACGTCACCCTGATCGAGTTCGACAGCAAGCTGCGCGCCGACGAGGTGCTGCAGCGCAAGCTGCGCAGCCTGCCGAACGTGCGCGTGATCGTCTCGGCCCAGACCACCGAAGTGCTGGGCGACGGCCGCCGGGTCAACGCGCTGGCCTACGTCGACCGCACCACCCACGAGGCCCACGTCGTGCCGCTGGAAGGCGTGTTCGTGCAGATCGGCCTGCTGCCCAACACCGAGTGGCTGAAGGGCACGGTCGAGTTGACGCCGCGTGGCGAGATCATCATTGACGACCGCGGCCAGACCTCGCTGCCGGGCGTGTTCGCGGCGGGCGACGCGACCACGGTGCCCTACAAGCAGATCGTCATTGCGATGAGCGAAGGCTCGAAGGCGGCGCTGTCGGCGTTCGACCACCTCATCCGGCACAGCGCGCCCGCGGAAAGCGCCGTGGCGCAGGCAAGCTGAACGACCGGGTTGACCTGTCGTGGCGCGTTCGTCGCCTGCGGTGCCAACCTGTCAGAAGGGACAGTACCCGGCATGCGCATGCGTCGTCGAAAGTCGGAGGCGGATCGCACCCGCCCGCGCAGGACATGCGGCTGGCCGGCGCGCACTGCATGCATGACATCCTGAACACCGCGCCGGTCCCTGACGGGACCGGTCCCCGATACGATGGCAAGCGCGTTCATCGTATCGATGCGGCCCGCAAGGCCGCGCCATCGGACCGCCACGCGGCGGCCCGCACGTCGAGGAGACTGCGCCGATGAACCTGCGCGACCTGAAGTACCTGGTGGCCCTGGCCGATCACAAGCACTTCGGTCGTGCGGCGGCGGCCTGCTTCATCAGCCAGCCCACGCTGTCGACCCAGATCAAGAAGCTCGAGGACGAGCTGGGCATCTCGCTGGTCGAACGCGCGCCGCGACGCATCATGCTAACCCCCGCCGGGCGCGACGCCGCCGAACGCGCGCGCCGCATCGTCGCCGACGTGGAGGAAATGAAGGAAGCCGCGCGCCGCAGCCGGAATCCCGAGGCCGGCACGGTGCGCCTGGGCATCTTCCCGACCCTGGGCCCCTATCTGCTGCCGCACGTCGTGCCGCAGGTGCGCAGCCGGTTCCCGGCGCTGGAGCTGCTGCTGGTCGAGGAAAAGACCGAGGTCATCCTGCGCCAGCTGCGCGAGGGCCGGCTCGACGCCGGCGTGCTGGCGCTGCCACTGCACGACGAACAGCTGCACGTGGAATCCCTGTTCGAGGAGCCTTTCGTGCTCGCGGTCCCCGAGGCGCACGCGCTGGCCCGCGCGCCCGGTCCGCTGACGATGCAGGACCTCAGCCAGGAAAGCCTGTTGCTGCTCGAAGACGGCCACTGCCTGCGCGACCAGGCGCTGGACGTGTGCCACATGGCCGGCGCCGGGGAGAAATCCGGCTTCCGCGCGACCTCGCTGGAAACCCTGCGGCAGATGGTCGCGGCGAACGTCGGCATCACCCTGCTCCCGGCCCTGGCGGTCAAGCCGCCGGTGGCGCCGGCCCAGCACATCCGCCTGCTGCCGTTCCGCGACCCGCCCCCCAGCCGGCGCATCGCGATGGTCTGGCGGCGCAGTTCGGCGATGGCCGAATTCCTGTCGCGCCTGGCCGAGGTCTTCCGCGCGCTGCCGCCGGACCTGCTCGACACCGATCACCTGCAGGCCACGGCACCGACGCCGTTCGTGCGCGCGCAGCGCTGAGCAGGACGCAGCGCGCAGTCTCCGCGCTATCCTCGACGCCGGGCATCGTCGCCCGGCTCCGTCGATCGCAGGACACCGTTCCCCATGCATCCCGAAGGCATGCGTCTCAAAGGCTCGCAGACCGAAGCCAATCTGAAACTCGCGTTCTCCAGCGAGGCCCAGGCCAACCGTCGCTACCTGTACTTCGCGCAGAAGGCCGACATCGAAGGCCTCGCCGACGTGGCCATGGTGTTCCGCTCCACGGCGGAGGGCGAAACCGGGCATGCGCACGGCCACCTCGAATATCTGGAAGTCTGCGGCGACCCGGCCACCGGCCTGCCCTTCGGCGACACCGCCAGCAACCTGCGCAGCGCGATCGCAGGCGAAACCCACGAATACGCCGACCTGTACCCGGGCATGGCGAAAGTGGCGCGCGATGAAGGCTTCGACGAGATCGCAGACTGGTTCGAGACCCTGGCGAAAGCCGAACGCTCGCACGCCAACCGCTTCCAGAAAGCGCTGAACGCGCTCGACTGAACGCGTCGCGCCATGCAGCCGCTCACCCGCGCCGACCTGATGCCGCTGGAAACCTATGCCGTCGAACGCCCGGCGTTCCGCGCGCGCGTGCTGGCGCACAAGCGGGCACGCCGGCTGTCGCTGGGGGCGCACGCCACGCTGCTATTCGAGGACCGCCTGACGGTGCAGTACCAGGTGCAGGAGATGCTGCGGATCGAGCGCATCTTCGAACCCGCCGGGATCCAGGCCGAGCTGGACGCCTACAACCTGCTCGTGCCCGGCGGCGGCGACCTGCGCGCGACCCTGCTGATCGAGTATCCGGACGCGGCGCAGCGACGCGATGCGCTGGCCGCGCTGGGCGGCATCGAGCATGGCGTCTTCGCCGAAGTCGACGGCCTCGGTCGCGCGACCACGCATGCCGACGAGGACCTGCCGCGCAGCACCGATGCGCGCACCGCCGCCGTGCATTTCCTGCGCTGCGCCTTCACTGCGGACGCGATCGCCGCGCTGCGCGCCGGGGCCGGACTCGCCTTCGGCATCGACGATGCGCGCATGCCGCTGCGCGTCGACACCACGCCTGCGCTGCGCGCGGCGCTGCTGCGCGATTTCGACTGAGTCCGTTCCGATGCCCGCTGCGATGCTCCGCTGGCTGCTGATCTTCATCGTCGTCGCGGCCGGCGCCTGGTGGTTGGGCGCGCCCGATCCCGTAGCCAGCGCGCCGGCCGGCGCCACGCTGCGCGCGACCGGCTGCCCGTTGCCGATACAGCGCGTGGGCGACGATGGCACGTTGCAGAGCGATGCCCCCGGCGACATGCCCGGCTTCGCGCTCGCCGACGCCAGCGCCGAGCCGCTGGCCGGTTTCAGCGTCGCCGCACGCGTGCTGGCGCGCGAGGATTACCGCCACGATCGCGAAGCGCGCTACGCGCCGCTCGACCTGGCCCTGGCCTGGGGCCGCATGCGCGACGACCAGGTGCTCTCGCAGCTGGACATCTCGCAGTCCGGACGCTTCTACCGCTACCGCTGGCAGGGCGAACCGCCGCTGCCGCCGGACGAACTCATTCGCAGCAGCGCGAACATGCATCTGATTCCCGCCGACGACACCGTGCGTGCCGCGCTCGACGACATCGACGCGGACGACCGCGTGCGCATCGACGGCTGGCTGGTGCAGGTGCGCGCCAGCGATGGCTGGCAGTGGCGCAGCTCGCTCACCCGCGAAGACAGCGGCGCGGGCGCCTGCGAAGTGGTCTACGTCTGCGCGGTGACGCGCTTCTAGAGCGTGTCCAGCCGTCCCCCGAACGAAGACGCCCCCCGCGCAGCGCGCGGAGGGCGCCGGGGAACGGCATGCAACCGCGTCGATCAGCGACGGGCGATGCTGGCGGAGGTCGGCTCGGGCATCGCCGAGCTGTGGTGGTTCATGATCTTCCACTCGCCGTCGATCTTCTCGTACAGGTAGGTGTAGCGCGCCTGCACCTTGACCGGCTTACCGTCCTTGGTGAGGGTGAAGGTGTAGACGCCCGCGTCCAGCGCGGTGTCGGCGTCGAGCATGCGGATCTCGCGATCGTCGATGACGCCCTGCGGCTTGGCCTTGAGGAAGTCGACGAAATAGCGCTCGATCGCGGCCGGGCCGACACGCACTTCGTTGGAGACGGTCGGCTGCAGCACGCCGTTCTGCGCGTACAGCGCGGCGACCTGCTTCGGCTTGCCGGTCGCCAGGGCGGCGTTCCAGCGGTCGAACAGCGCCGCGATCTCGCGGGTCTGGGCATCGTTGTGGGTCTTGCCCTTGTGGTCCTTGGCCACGGCCGTACCGGCGGCGAGGGACAGGCTGAGACACAGGGTGGTGGCGAGCATGCGCATGCGGATCTTCCTTCTGTGGGAGGGTCAAGGGACTTTGTGGGACTGCGGGCCGGAACGGGTGTCCGGAACACGGGGCCAGTGTCCCGGCGCCGCGCTTGGCAACCGTCTGCCGACCGGCGTACATTGGGCTATGCCGAACAGCAGACACGCCCCCCCCCGCCCCATCGCCGGCGAATGGCGCGCCTCCCTGCGCCGCGACGCCGGCGACACCACCCGCCTCCGCTGCCTGCTCGCTGCTGCCGAAGCGCTGCCGTCGATCACCGATCCCGCCCAGGCCCGCGAGCGCCTGCTCGCGGCCGCGCTGTCGCTGCACGCGGCGCGCGACGGCGTGGTGCTCGGCCTGCGCGGCGACCGCTGGCAGGTGCTCGCCGCCGAAGGCCGCGCACTGCCGCCCGGCGCCAGCCTGCCCGGCGGCTGGCCCGGCGCCCCGGCCGACGTCATCGCCGCGCGCGCGACGCGGGCCCTCGACTGGTGGATGGGCCCGCGCACGCCGATGCGGATGATCGAAGCGCCCATCGCGATCTGCGGCGAAACCCACGGCGTGCTGTCGATCGCGATCGCGCCGGAAGCGCCCTGCCCGGAAGACGACCGCCGCGCGCTCGGCGCTCTGGCGGCGATGCTGGCGGCGCATGTCGTCGCGACCGCTCCCACGCCACGCCGGACCCGGCGCAGCGCCGACCCGCGCCTCGCCAGCCTGACCCGGCGCGAACGCCAGGTGCTGGCCCTGCTGCCGCGCGGACTGACCAATGCCGCACTGGCCGAGGAGCTGGGCATCGCACCGGGCACGGCCAAGGTCCACGTCGAACGCATCCTCCACAAGCTGGCGCTGGCCGACCGCACCCAGGCGGCCGTGTTCGCGATGCGCCAGGGGGTGGCGACATGAGCGCGGGCACCGGCATGGGTCCGCTGGCCGCCGCGCGCCGCTGGCTGGCCGGTTCGATGCTGCGCAAGAGCTTGGCGGCGGTGGCTCTGCCGATGCTGCTGCTGGTCGTGGCGGTGGTGGCGATCGGTCGTCTCGAACAACAGACCGCGCGCGCCGAGCAGGATGTGCGCCGCACCCTGCAGGTGCTGAGCGACCTGCATGAGGCGCACAGCCTGCTGGCCGAAACCGCCGCCGCTCTGCGCGGCTACCGGCTGGTGCGCCGCGACGCCTTCCTCGATCCCTACCGCCTCGCCGAACCGCGTCTGCAGGAGCTGCTCGACCGCCTGCAGCGCGAGATCACCGATCCGGTGCAGGCCGCACGGATGGCGCGGGTGCGCCCGCTGTTCGAGGAGAAGATGCAGGGCTGGCGCGAACTGCTGGCGCCGGACCTGCAGCCGGACGCGGAACGCCGCCAGCTGATCCAGGGCAAGGCCAAGCTCGACATCCTGCGCGCCGAATTGCGTGCGATGCGCGAGTACGAGACCAGCCAGCTCGAACGGCGCACGCGCACGGCGCAGCTGTTGCGCCAACGCAACCTGGTCATCACCCAGATCGCGACCGTGCTGGCCGGCCTGGGCGCAGTGGCGGCCGTGATGTGGTTCACCTCGGGCCTCGCGCGGCGCGCACGGCGGCTGGCGATGGACGCCTCGCGTCTGGGCGAAGGCGAAGCGCTCGCCCCCGACGCGCACGGCAACGACGAACTCGCCCAGGTCGCGATGCGCCTGGCCGACGCCAGCCGGCTGCTGGCGGAACGCGCGGCGGAAACCCGTCGTGCCCGCGAGGACGCCGAAGCGGCCAACCAGGCGAAGACCGAATTCCTCTCGCGCAGCAGCCACGAACTGCGCACGCCGCTGAACGCGATCCTCGGCTATGCCCAGGTGCTGGAAGAGGACCTGGCCGGCCGCGACGGACACCGCTACGCGCAGCGCATCGTGTCCGCAGGGCGCCATCTGCTCGGCCTGATCAGCGAACTGCTCGACATCGCCAGGATCGAAGCCGGCCGGCTGGACCTGGCGCCGGAAGCCGTGGATCTGCCGACGGTGCTCGGCGAAGCGGTGGCGCTGGTGCAGCCCAACGCCGACGCGCGCGGCGTGTCGATCGCCGTGCATGCCGACGCGGCCACGGTCGAAGCCGACCCGCAGCGGCTGCGCCAGGTGCTGGTGAACCTGCTGTCGAACGCGATCAAGTTCAACCGCGAGCAGGGACGGGTCGAGGTGGTGTCGTCGGTGGCGGCCGGACGCGTGCGGATCGAAGTCCGCGACGAAGGCCCCGGCGTGCCGCCGGAGCGTCGCGCGCGGCTGTTCGTCCCCTTCGAACGCCTCGGTGCGGAACGCTCCGCCGTGGAAGGCACCGGCCTGGGCCTGGCGGTGAGCAAGCACCTGGTCGAAGCGATGGGCGGCGAAGTCGGGTTCGACGACGCCCCGGGCGGCGGCGCCTGCGTGTGGCTGGCGCTGCCGCTGTCCTCGCGCGCACCGGCCGCAGCGCACGAGGCCGCGCCGGCGCGCGATCGCGCAGCGCAGACGCCGCGTCACGTGCTCAGCGTGGAGGACAACCCGTCCAACCAGGCCCTGATCGAGACCCTGCTGTCGCGCCGAGCGGGCTGGCACCTGCGCCACGCCGACACGCTGGCAGCCGCACGCGAGGCGCTGGCGGCGGAGGCGCCCGACCTGGTGCTGCTGGACCTGCACCTGCCCGACGGACGCGGCGAACAGCTGATCGCGCACATGCGCGCCTCAGGGCGCTGGGCCCGCATCCCGGTGGTCGCGGTCACCGCTGACGCCACCGACGCCACCCTCGCCGCCGCGCGCGCGGCGGGCGCCGACGAGGTCATCACCAAACCCATCGACGTGGCGCGCTTCCACGCCACCCTCGCACGGCTGCTGGCATGAATCGCGACGACGTGTTCGCCTCCCGGATCCTGCTCGTCGACGACGAAGACGCCAACCTGCGCCTGCTCGAAGACCTGCTCGCGCGCGAAGGCTTCCACCAGGTGGTCGCCACCACCGATCCGACCCGGGTCGCCGACCTGGTGCGCGCGTTCTCGCCGGACCTGGTCCTGCTCGACCTGAAGATGCCGGAGATGGACGGCTACGCCGTGCTGGAGGCGCTGGGCCGCACGCTGGATCCGCGCGACTTCCTGCCGGTGATCGTGCTCACCGCCGACCCCAGCCGCTCCGCCCGGCATCGCGCGCTGGGTCTCGGCGCGAAGGATTACCTGACCAAGCCCTTCGACCCGTTCGAAGTCGCCCTGCGCGTGTGGAACGCGCTCGAAACACGGCTGCTGTTCAAGGAACTCCGCGCCCTGCTCCCGGAACACGCGGCACCGCCGCGCTGGACGGGTGGCTGAGCGCAGCCGGAATCGCTTCGCGTTGCCCACCCTGCCCCGAGAAAACATGCTTCCGATGCATCGAAGCGCTCGCCCCCTTTTCCAAAGGGGGCCTGGATCACCGCTGCAATCAGCCGGCCAGCCCCACCGGACAACTCACGCCCGTGCCGCCAAGACCGCAGTAGCCCCCCGGATGCTTCGACAGGTACTGCTGGTGCTCGTCCTCGGCGTAGTAGAACGTCGGTGCCGGCTGCACGATTTCCGTCGTGATGGCACCGTAACCGGCTGCGGTCAGACCGGCCTGGAACGCATCCCGGCTGGCCAGCGCCGCCGCATGCTGCGCCTCGGTGCTGCTGTAGATCGCGGAGCGGTACTGCGTCCCGGTGTCGTTGCCCTGGCGCATGCCCTGGGTGGGGTCGTGGTTTTCCCAGAAGGTCTTCAGCAGCGCGTCGAAGGCGACCTGCGCGGGGTCGTAGACCACCAGCACCACTTCGGTGTGGCCGGTCTCGCCGCTGCAGACCTCGCGATAGGTCGGATTCGGCGTGTAGCCGCCCGCATAGCCGACCGCCGTGGTGAACACGCCCGGCAGCGACCAGAACTTGCGCTCGGCGCCCCAGAAACAGCCCATGCCGAACTGCGCCTGCGACAGGCCCTCGAAGGCGTCGCGCAGCGGACGACCGTGGACATGGTGGACGTTGCGCAGGGGCATCGCCTCGCTGCGGCCCGGCAGGGCGCGGTCCGGCGACGGCATGCGCTGTTTCCACGCACCGATTCCCAGCAGCGACTCGAACATGCGGATTCTCCTTCGTTGAGGGCGACGCGGCGGCTCAGGCCGTGTTGGCGCGCGGCGCGAACACCGCAGGCGCCACGTTCACCCGGTTGCGGCCGGCACGCTTGGCGGCGTACAGCGCCTTGTCGGCGCGATCCACCGCCGCGTGCGGCTGCTGTTCGCCCGGCGACTGCGAGGCCACGCCGATGCTGACCGTGAGCCCGAGCGACAGTTCCTGGTGTTCGATGAGGGTCGATTCAAGCGCGACGCGGATGTTTTCGGCGACGGCGCGCGCCATCTCCGATTGCCGGCCGGGGAGGATGACGAGGAATTCCTCGCCGCCGTAGCGACCGAACACGTCTTCCTCGTTCAGCTGCTCGTTGATGATCCGCGCCACTTCGCGCAGGCAGTGGTCGCCGCAGGCGTGGCCGTGCTGGTCGTTGATCGACTTGAAACGGTCGATGTCGACGAACAGCACCGACAGCGGCGCCGACTTGCGCCCGGCCTCCTGGAAGGTGCGCAGCAGCGCCTGGTCGAGGCTGCGGCGGTTGAGCGCACCGGTCAGCGCATCGACCTCGGCGGTGTAGCGCAGGTGCAGCGCGGCGATGGCCTCGTCGGCCTGGAGCAGGGCCAGCCGCGCCAGTTCGCGCACCACGGTCAGCTCGTCGGGATGGAAAACGGTCGCGCCCGCGCGCTCCAGCACGATCAGTCCCCAGCCCGGCGGCCGCACCGGCAACGCCACCAGCGCCTCGATCGCCACCGGCACCGCGCCGCCGGTCTTGGTCACCGGGCGCTGCAGCTCCAGGCTGCCGGCCATCTGCCGGCGCAGGGTCTGCAGGCGCTGGCCGATGGTGTTCTCGATCTCCGCCAGGTACGACGCCGGCTGCACCACCAGGGTGTCGCGTCCGTGGTAGCCGCGCGCCGCCGCCACCGCCGTGGTGGTCGGCACCACGCGCCGGAGGTGCTCCAGCAGCAGCCGGAACACGATCGGCTGGATGGCGTCCTCCTGCGCGCCGCGCAGCGAGGTCTGCAGCGCGGTGAGCAGTTCGGTGCGCACCGCCTCGCGGTACATGCGCCGCTCGGAATCGGCGCGCGCGCGCTGTTCGCGGTCGCGCTGCTCGCGATACCGACTGATGCGGCTGATCAGGCCCACGCCCAGCATCGCCGCGCACAGCATCAGGCCCGCCTGGTAGCCGTAGAGCGTCCACAGGGTGCCGCCAAGCACGCCGCGCGCGGCGAGTTCCCACGCGAGCATGCCCGCGCCCAGCGCCAGCACCGACAGCAGCACGGGCGCGGCCAGCGGCACCCGGCGACGCCAGGCATCCACCGTGATCACCACGCCGGCGACGCAGCCGCCCAGCCAGGCCAGCGGCATGAACCACGCGGAGAAGCCGTCCAGCGCCTGCCGCCAGGCCAGCAGCACGCCGGCCACCAGCAGCAGGAACACGCAGGCGTGGTTGAGCGCCGATTCCAGCAGCGGCCGCGACTGGCGGGTCTCGGCGTAGTCGAGCAGCACCCACAGCGCGGCCACTTCGAACACCAGCGACATCGCATGCATGCCCGCGCCGCCCAGCACCAGCGTCAGGCCGAAGGGATCGAACAGATAGGCATGGCCGTCGAACGCCGCCATCAGCAGGCCCGCCGACAGGCAGAACACGAAGTACCAGAGGAAACTCTGGTCGCGCGAGGCGAAGAACAGGGCCAGCCCGACCACGCCCAGCGTGAACACGCTGGCGTAGCCGAAGGCGTTGAGCAGGGTCGTGCGCTGCACCTCGCGGTCGTAGCGCGCCTCGGTCATCACCTCCGGCTGCAGCGCGGTGGTGCGCAGCGCGGTGGCGGACAGCTGCAGGCGGATCTCGCCTTCCCAGGTGGACGGCAACCGATAGGCATAGCCGACCGGCAGCGGCACGTGCTCGGCATCGGGACGCAGGAAGCTGCGCTCGCCGCCCCGCCACACGCCGTCGACATCCACCTTCAGGGATTCGACCGGCACCCGACGCATCCACAGCACCCACTGCGGCGATTCCGGCGTACGCGGCGGGATCTCGAAGCGCAGCTCCGCGCGTGCGGTGCGGGTGGCCTCGTCCACGCCGAGCAGGAGGGCGCGGCCCTCGTGGCCCAGCGCGGGCAGGCGCCCGATGTTGTCCGGCTGGGGGATCACCGAAAGCGGCAGCGGCGCCACGCCCTCGTCCGGCAGGTGCGCACCCGGCATGAAGGCGTTCGCCAGCGCGAGCAGCACCAGCACCGCCAGACCGACGGCACGGAACCAGCCCAGGGGCTGTTCGATGCGGGCCATGCTCGTGCTCATCCGCGCGGGCCGGTCCCCCGGGCACGCCGGTTCCCCGGTGCGATGGCCGGGCAGGCGGGCGCGCGCCAGCGAACCGCGGAAACCTCGCCCGCAGGCAGATGGTCGTTGTCGATCATCGCGCGCCCCCCTTGTTCACCGATGCCCCGCTGCGGCCTGCTCCGCCGGCATGCCTGCGTCGCGGCCCCCCGGATCCGGTGACGGCAGGATCCGATCAAAGCGTTCCACCCTACCACCGCCCGGCGACGGCTGGCAGCGCGGGCCCGCAATCCCGATTGCAAAGTGAGACCGGATGCCGTTGACCACCGGTGGCGCGATGATCGACTGCGCCGTCGCGCTCCCGGGCCGGCGAACCCATCCCGCCTGATAAACTGCGGGTTTTCGCAGCCCCACCGCCGATGACCCTGGACGCCACCCCGGACACCGCCGCCGACCACGCCCCCGAGCGCCGGCAGGACTTCATTCGCCAGATCGTCCGAGACGACCTGGCCAGCGGCAAGCACGCCGCCATCCGCACCCGTTTCCCGCCCGAACCCAACGGCTACCTGCACATCGGCCACACCCGCGCGATCTGGACCGACTTCGGCATCGCCCAGGAGTTCGGCGGCCGCTGCAACCTGCGCCTCGACGACACCAACCCGGCGAAGGAAGACCCCGAATACGTCCGCGCCATCCAGGACGACGTGCGCTGGCTGGGCTTCGAATGGGCCGAGCTGCGCCACGCCTCCGACTACTTCGAGGTGTTCTACCTCGCCGCCGAGAAGCTGATCCGCCAGGGCGATGCCTTCGTCTGCGACCTCGACGCCGACGAGGTCCGCGCCTATCGCGGCAGCCTGACCGAACCCGGCCGCGAATCGCCGTACCGCAACCGCAGCGTCGAAGAGAACCTCGACCTGTTCCGGCGCATGCGCGCGGGCGAGTTCCCGGACGGCGCGCGCACCCTGCGCGCGAAGATCGACATGACCAGCGGCAACATCAACCTGCGCGATCCCGCGCTGTACCGCATCAAGCACGTCGAACACCAGAACACCGGCAACGACTGGCCGATCTACCCGATGTACGACTACGCGCATTCGCTGAGCGATTCGGTCGAAGGCATCACCCATTCGCTGTGCACGCTGGAGTTCGAGGACCACCGCCCGCTGTACGACTGGTGCGTG
This sequence comes from Lysobacter brunescens, assembly GCF_042677005.1. NCBI lineage: Bacteria > Pseudomonadati > Pseudomonadota > Gammaproteobacteria > Lysobacterales > Lysobacteraceae > Lysobacter > Lysobacter brunescens. The sequence continues at coordinate 172,118 of NZ_JBHTIF010000001.1, forward strand.
GACAAGGTCGACCTGCCGAACCATCCGGAGCTGATCGCGCCGCTCGTCGCGAAAGGCCTGCCGTTCGAGGCCGCCAAGCCGCGCCAGATCGAGTTCTCGCGCCTCAACATCAACTACACGGTGATGAGCAAGCGCAAGCTGATGACCCTGGTCGACGAAGGCCTGGTCGACGGCTGGGGCGACCCGCGCATGCCGACCCTGCAGGGCATCCGTCGCCGCGGCTACACGCCCGAAGCGCTGAAGCTGTTCGTCTCGCGCCTCGGACTGTCGAAGCAGAACTCGCTGATCGATTTCTCGGTGCTGGAGAACACCCTGCGCGAGGATCTCGATTCGCGCGCGCCGCGCCGCATGGCCGTGCTCGACCCGCTGAAGTTCGTGCTGACCAACCTGCCCGAAGGCCATGAGGAAACGCTGACCTTCTCCAATCATCCGAAGGACGAGTCCTTCGGCCAGCGCAGCGTGCCGTTCGCACGCGAGCTGTGGATCGAGCGCGAGGACTTCGCCGAGGTGCCGCCGAAGGGCTGGAAGCGCCTCGTGCCGGGCGGCGAAGTGCGCCTGCGCGGCGCCGGCATCGTGAAGTGCGACGAGGTGGTGAAGAACGAGGCCGGCGAGATCGTCGAACTGCGCGGCACGCTCGATCTCGAATCGCGTCCCGGCATGCCCGGAGCCGACCGCAAGATCAAGGGCACGATCCACTGGGTCAGCGCGGCGCACGCCGTCGAAGCCGAAGTGCGTCTCTACGACCGTCTCTTCACCGTCCCCAATCCGGATACGGACGAGGACGGCAAGACCTATCGCGACTACCTGAACCCGGACTCGCGGCGCAGCGTGCGCGGCTACGTGGAACCGGCCGCCGCCAGCGCCGCACCCGAGCAGGGCTTCCAGTTCGAGCGCATGGGCTATTTCGTCGCCGACCGCTTCGACCATCGCAGCGACGCGCCGGTGTTCAACCGCAGCGTCACCCTGCGCGACACCTGGGCCGCAGGCGGCTGACGCGGCCCGCTGCAGGTTCGAATCCCCCTCTCTCCGCCAGACCCGTCCAGGAGATCACCGCATGCGCACGACCGTCGTCCTCGCCACCCTGGTGTTCGCGCTGTCGCTGATCGGCTGCACCGCGCCCTCGGCCACGCCCGAATCGCCTGCCGCACCCGAGGCGCCAGTCGCGGCGCAACCAGAACAGCCGGCCCAGCCTGCGCAGCCGGCGACACCCGAGCCGGCCACGCCGCCGGTGGTGGCCGAACCGGCACCGGGCAGCGCGCCTGCGGCATCGCCGATCGCCGGCGCGCTCCAGAGTCCGAGCCGCGCCTGCAAGGTCGACGCGGACTGCGCGGTGAAGAACGTCGGCAACTGCTGCGGTGCGTTCCCGATGTGCGTGAACAAGGACGCGAAGACCGATCCCGCCGCCGTGCAGGCGCAGTGCGCGAAGGACGGCATGGCCTCGGTCTGCGGCTTCAAGGAGATCAGCGGCTGCCAGTGCGTGCAGGGCACGTGCCAGGACATCGCCGACGGCGCGCAGGTGATGTGATGCTGTACGCGCAGGTCCATCTCACCCTGCCCGCCTGGGTCCACGACGCCGTCGACACTTCGCGCGCCTACGCCAGCGATGCCGACAAGGTCGCGCTGGCCGTGGCGCTGTCGCGCGGCAACGTCGAACATGCCAGCGGCGGCCCTTTCGGCGCAGCGGTGTTCGGCCCGGACGACCGCATCGTCGCCGTCGGCGTGAACCGCGTGCTGCCGCACAGCTGCTCGGTCGCGCATGCGGAGATGATGGCCTACATGCTCGCGCAGCAGCGCACCCAGCGCGCGCGCCTCAACCGCGACGCGGACGACCGCGCCGTCGGCCCGATCACCCTGGCCACGTCCTCGCAGCCCTGCTGCCAGTGCTACGGCGCGACGATCTGGGCCGGCATCGATCGCCTGCTGATCGGCGCCCGCGCCGAGGATGTCATGGCGCTGACGCCCTTCGACGAAGGCCCGCTGCCCGCCGACTGGATCGGCGAGCTGGAAAAGCGCGGCATCGCCGTGACCCGCGACATCGAGCGCGACGCCGCCTGCGACGTGCTGCGCGCATACGGCAGCGGCGGCGGTTCGCTGTATTGATGCAGGGCCTTCTCTGCTACTGCCGCGCCGGTTTCGAGCCCGAACTCGCCGCCGAACTCACCGAACGCGCCGCCGAGGCCGGGCACGCCGGCTATGCGCGTACCGAGCGCAACAGCGGCCATGCGCTGTTCCTCTGCGAGGAAGCGGATGCGCTGTCTGAAGCACTGCCCTTCGCCGACCTGATCTTCGCGCGACAGAAACTGCAACTGATCGCCGAACTGCGCGGCCTCGACCCGAAGGACCGCATCACGCCGATGCTCGAAGCGCTGGGGATGTTCTGTGGGAGCGACGCAAGTCGCGATCCGAGCGCCAGAACATCCTCCGAAGGGACATCGCGACTTGCGTCGCTCCCACAAAAGAACACATTCGGCACCCTCGTCGTCGAGCATCCCGACAGCGACGAGGCCAAGCCGCTCGCCGGGCTCGCGCGCAGCTTCGGCAACGCGCTGCGTCCGGCGCTGCGCAAGGCCGGACTGCTCAGCGCGCAGGACAACGATCGCCTGCCGCGCCTGCACGTCTGCTTCGTCGATGGAGACCACGCCTTCCTCGCGACCAGCGATCCGCGCGACAGCGCGCCGTGGTCGATGGGCGTGCCGCGCCTGAAGATGCACGCGGACGCGCCCTCGCGCTCGGCGCTGAAGCTGGAGGAAGCCATCCTCACCCTGCTCACCGCGGACGAGCGCGCGACGCTGCTGCGCGAAGGCATGCGCGCCGCCGACCTCGGCGCCGCACCCGGCGGCTGGACCTGGGTGCTGACCCGGCACAAGCTGCAGGTCACCGCCATCGACAACGGTCCGCTGCGCCCGCACGTGATGGACACCGGACTGGTGCAGCACCTGCGCGCCGACGGTTTCGCCTGGCACCCGACGAAACCACTGGACTGGATGGTCTGCGACATGGTCGAGCAACCCTCGCGCGTCGCCGGCCGCATGGCGGAGTGGTTCCGTGAAGGCTGGTGCCGGCACGCGATCTTCAACCTCAAGCTGCCGATGAAGAAGCGCTGGCAGGAAACCCGGCTCTGCCTCGACCGCTTCGCCGCGCAGGCCGGCAAGCCGCTGACCATCCGCGCGAAGCAGCTCTACCACGACCGTGAAGAGATCACGGTGTTCGCGACGCCTGCGGGGCGCTAGGATCGGACTTCGATCTGCACCTCGCCGCTTCCATGACCGAACTGCTCCCGCCCCACCCCGCCATCCCCGCCGACGTCCACGCGGACATCCTCCGCCGCCTGCAGCGCGCCGAGGAAGAACACGGCGTGCGCATCCTGCTCGCGGTGGAATCCGGCAGCCGTGCCTGGGGCTTCGCCTCGCCGAACTCCGATTACGACGTGCGCTTCATCTACGCGCATCCGCCGGCGTGGTACCAGGCCGTGGACCTGGAAGAGAAACGCGACGTCATCGAATACCCGATCGTCGACGACATCGACCTCAACGGCTGGGACGTGCGCAAGGCGCTGCGCCTGCTGTGGAAGTCGAACCCCGCCTTCGTCGAATGGGCGCAGTCGCCGATCCGCTACATCGTGCGCGGCGGTTTCGCGGACGCGGCTCGCCAGCTGCTGCCGGAGGTCTATTCGGTCGAAAGCGGCATGTACCACTACCGCAGCATGGCGAAGAACACCGAACGCGCCTATCTGCGCGAACCGCAGGTCTCGCTGAAGAAATACTTCTACGCGCTGCGTCCGCTGCTGGCGGTGCGCTGGCTGGAACGCTACGGCACGCCGGCGCCGATCGAGTTCGACAGGCTGCTGCACCTGATCGAGGACCGGGCTGACCTGTGCACGGCGATCGACGACCTGCTCGCGCGCAAGCGCCAGGCACCGGAGACCTGGGTCGGCGACGCCGTGCCGGTCATCGGCGCGTTCGTGACCGAGGAACTGGCGCGTCTGGAATCGATGCAGCCATCGGTCGAACGCCGGCCATCGGCGCTGCCTGCGTTGAACGCGCTGTTCCACACCGTCCTGTCGGAATGACGGGCTTCCGGGCTGTCACGTCCGTCTGTTAAGTTGACGGCATGGCCGTCGGCATCCTCCTCATCACCCATCCCGGCATCGGCAGTGCCCTGGTCGACGTTGCGACCCGGATCCTGCGTCAGCTGCCGCTGAAGACCGAAGCGTTCGAACTCGCGTTCGACGCCGACGTTTCGCTCGCCCTGCCCCAGGCCAGCGCCGCCCTGCGTCGCGTCGACGCCGGCGAAGGCGTGCTGGTCCTCACCGACCTGTACGGCGGTTCGCCGAGCAACCTCGCCGCGCAGGTCGCGCGGCTGGGTACGCCGGTGCGCCGCGTCTCGTCGCTCAACCTGCCGATGCTGCTGCGGGTGATGAACTACGCCGACCTGCCGCTCGACGAACTGCCTGCGGTCGCCGCCGCAGGCGCGCGCAACGGCGTGCGCATGGACGACGCCTGACCATGACACACCACCTCCCCACCCACCTCACCACTCGCCGCACCCGCACCGGACCTTCGCCATGATCGAACGCGAACTGCCCATCCAGAACCGCCTCGGCCTGCACGCACGCGCCACCGCAAAACTGGTCCAGACCGTCTCCGGGTTCCGCTGCGCCGCCACCGTCTCGGCCAAGGGCCGCGAAGTGAACGCCAAGAGCATCATGGGCGTGATGCTGCTCGCGGCAGGCCACGGCAGCACGGTCGTGGTCCGCACCGACGGCGAGGACGAAGCCGCGGCGATGGACGCCATCGTCTCGCTGTTCGAACGCCGCTTCGACGAGGACAGCTGATGCGACGAATCCTCTCCGGCCATGGGGCATCGCGCGGCAGCGCACTGGGACGCGCACGCGTCCGCCTGCCGCACGTGCTCGACGTGGCCGAGGAGCGACTCGATGCCGAACTCGTCGACGACGAAATCGAACGCCTGCATGCCGCCATCGACGTGGTGCGCGGCGAGATGCGCGCCCTGCACGACCGACTGCACGGCGCGATGGCGCACGAAGTCGGCGAGTTCCTCGACCTGCACGCGCTGCTGCTGGACGATCCCGAGCTGATCGCCGGCCTCGACGACCTGATCCGGACCGGCCGCTACACCGCCGACTATGCGCTGCGCCTGCAGCGCGACCGCATCGCCGCCGTGTTCGCCGGCATGGACGATGCCTACCTGCGCACGCGCATCGACGACATCGACCAGATCGTCGGCCGCATCCACGCCGCCCTGCACAAGCGCGACGCCGACCTGCAGGGCATCGCCGGCGACATCCTGGTCACCGACAACGTCTCGCCATCCGAGCTGGTGCAGCTGCACAGCCAGGGCGTGATGGCCGTGGTCACCGCCGCCGGCAGCCCGCTGTCGCACACCGCGATCCTCGCCCGCAGCCTGCACGTGCCGCTGGTGATCGGCGCGGCGCAGGCGCTGCAGAAGGTCAACGACGGCGACGTGCTCGCGGTCGATGGCGGCAGCGGCCTGGTGATCCTCGAACCCGATGCCGACGACCTGCGCGCGCATCGCGCGCGGGTGCAGGAGCACGCCCGCGAGCGCAAACAGCTGCACCGCCTGCGCCGGGAACCCACGCGCACTCTCGACGGCGTCGACATCAGGCTGTGGGCGAACGCCGAATCGCGCGAGGACGTGGCCGAAGCGCATGCGCTCGGCGCGGCCGGCGTCGGCCTGTACCGCACCGAATTCCTGTTCATGCAGCGCCCCGCCGATGCGCGCATGACCCTGCCCGACGAAGACGAACAGTTCCGCGCCTACCGCGATCTGGTGCTGGGCATGACCGGGCGCACGGTGACCATCCGCACGCTCGACATCGGCGCGGACAAGGCCGACGGCACCGCGCTGGCGCTGCCCGGCGAACCGAACCCGGCGATGGGCCTGCGCGGCGTGCGCCTGTCGCTGGCCCGCGACGCGCTGTTCCGCACGCAGTTGCGCGCCATCCTCCGTGCCAGCGCCTACGGCCCCGTGCGCGTGCTGATCCCGATGGTCAGCGGCCGCGAGGAAGTGATCGCGGTGCGTGCGCGGATCAAGGACGTGCAGCGCGAGCTCCGCACCGAGGGCTTCGCCATCGCCGAGAGCCTGCCGGTCGGCGCGATGATCGAAGTGCCCTCGGCCGCGATCGCGCTGCAGACCTTCATCGGCGACGTCGACTTCCTGTCGATCGGCACCAACGACCTGGTGCAGTACCTGCTCGCCGCCGACCGCAACAACGACGCCCTGGGCGAACTGTATTCACCGCTGCATCCTGCGGTGCTGCGCCTGATCCACGGCGTGATCCGCGCCGCGCGCACGCACGACAAGCCGGTGGCGGTGTGCGGCGAGATGGCCGGCGACCCGCTCTTCGCCCCGGTGCTGCTGGCCCTGGGCCTGGAGGAATTCAGCCTGCATCCGGGCACGCTGCTGGAACTGCGCCGCGCGATCCGCAGCTTCGATCTCGCCTGGCTGCGCGCCCGCAGTGCGTCGCTGCTGCGCGCCCGCGACAGCGCCTCGATCCAGCGCTGGCTGGCCCAGGCGACGGGCTGATCGGCCAGAGCGCGAACACGGTTCGCGCTTTGGGGCGTCCGGCGCCCTAGAATCGCGCTTTCGACAGGAAGCTGCGCCCTCCATGACCGAAGATGCCGGCACGCCCGCACCGCAGTTCTCCGAGAACTGGTTCGAGTACAACATCCCGCACTGGGAGCGCTGGCTCGGCGATTTCCGCGGCCGGCCGGGCCTGCGCGCGCTGGAGATCGGCAGCTTCGAAGGCCGGTCGACGCTGTGGCTGTGCGAACACATCCTCACCGCCGAGGACAGCCGGATCGATTGCCTGGACCTGTTCGCGGCCGACCCGGTCTATGGTGATTACCACGCCCGCTTCCGCGCCAACACGGCAGCGCACGCGGACAGGATCCGCGAGTTCCCCGGCTACAGCTTCGACGGCCTGCGCCGGGTCGAGGGCGAATACGACATCGTCTACATCGACGGCTGGCACTCCGCCTTCGGCGCGCTGGCCGATGGCGTGATGAGCTGGCCGCTGCTCAAGGTCGGCGGCGTGATGATCTTCGACGATTACCTGTGGGTGCCGCCGAAGTACAAGCTGAAGAAGCCCAATCGCCTCGTCCGCCTCTGGGCAAAGCTGCGCGGCAGCCACTGGCGTCACGAAGCGCTGCTGAAGCAGATCGAGTCGGTCGCGACGGAAACCCCGAAGCTCGGCGTCGACGGCCTGCTCGCCACGCTGGCCGGCCAGTACGAGCTGCTCGGCACCAGCAACCAGCTGGCGATACGCAAGACACGCGGCTTCGACCAGGGACAGGTCGGTCACGACACCTGATGGTCTGCGTGCAGCGTGGCGCCAGCCACCTGTAGAGCAGAGCGCAGCTCCGCTGCTTCCTTTCCGTCGCCCGTGGCCTCGCAGCCACAGGCTCTGGACGGATCCGGGCTTGCGGATGCGCAGCAGCGGATCTTCGATCCGCTCTACATTGCACCCGTCAAGCCGCCGCTCACCCCATCGCCATGCGCACGTTGCGGAACATCCGCAGCCACGGCGAGGCTTCCGGCCAGTCGGACGGGGCCCAGCTCATGTTGACCGTGCGCGGCGTGCGCTCCGGATGCGGCATGAGGATCGTGGCGCGACCGTCGCGGCTGGTGACGCCGGCGATGGCGTGCTCCGAACCGTTCGGGTTGGCGGGATAGCTGCTCGCCGGACCGCCGTCGCTGGCGACGTAGCGCAGCGCCATCGTCACGCTGTTGCGATCGAGGTCGTCGTCGAAGGTCGCGCGGCCTTCGCCGTGGGCGATCGCCACCGGGATGCGCGAACCGGCCATGCCCTGGAAGAACAGCGACGGCGAGGCGGCGACTTCGAGCATCCCGAAGCGGGCTTCGAACTGCTCGCTGCGGTTGCGCAGGAAGCGCGGCCAGTGTTCGGCACCGGGAATGATCCCCTTGAGCTGCGACAGCATCTGGCAGCCGTTGCACACGCCGAGCGAGAAGGTGTCCGGGCGTGCGAAGAACGCCGCGAAGGCATCGCGCAGCGCGGCGCGTTCGAGGATCGAGGTGGCCCAGCCGCGACCGGCGCCGAGCACGTCGCCGTAGCTGAAGCCGCCGCAGGCGGCGAAGCCGCTGAAGCCGTCCAGCGCGACGCGGCCGGCGATCAGATCGCTCATGTGCACGTCGACCGCCGCGAAGCCGGCACGATCGAACGCGGCGGCCATCTCGATCTGGCCGTTGACGCCCTGCTCGCGCAGGATCGCGACGCGCGGACGCTTGCCGGTCGCGATGTACGGCGCGGCGATATCCTCGGCGGCGTCGAAGCTGAGCTTCGGCTGCAGGCCCGGCGCATCGAAGCGGCGCACGGCGGCGCGCTCCTCGTCGGCGGACTCGGGGTTGTCGCGCAGGCGCTGCATGGCGTGGCTGACCGACCACCACGCATCGAACAATGCTTCCCAACGCCACTCGGCGACGACTTCGCCATCCTGGTGCACGCGCACCGCGCCGGCAGTGGTCGGCCGTGCGATGCGCTGCGCGCATTCGATCAGGCCGTGCTGGGCGACGAGGTCGGCGAATTCGGCGCGATCCTCGATCGCGATCTGCACGATCGCGCCCAGTTCCTCGCAGAAGAGCGTGCGCAGGGCATCGTCGCCCCAGTCATCGAGGGTGATGTCGAGGCCGAGGTGCGAGCAGAAAGCCATTTCGGCCAGCGCCGCGAACGCGCCGCCATCGGAACGGTCGTGATAGGCGCGCACCAGGTTGCGCTCGCGCGCGTCGCGCATGAGTTCGTACAGGCCGCGCAGGCGCTCGGGATCGTCGAGGTCCGGCACGGAATCGTCGCCGTGGCGACCGCCGAAGCCGTCGTAGACCTGCGACAGGATCGAACCGCCGAGGCGCTGCTTGCCGGCGCCCAGGCCGATCAGCCACAGCTCGGTGTCGGCATCGCGCGACAGCAGCGGCGTGAGCTGCGTGCGCGCGTCCTCGACCGGCGCGAACGCGCTGACGATCAGCGACACCGGCGACACCGACTTGTGCGCCTCGCCATCCTGCTGCCACTGCGCCTGCATCGACAGCGAATCCTTGCCCACCGGGATGCTGAGGTCGAGCGACGGGCACAGCGCCATGCCGACCGCCTTGACCGCGTCGAACAGGCGCGCGTCCTCGCCGGGATGCCCGGCGGCGGCCATCCAGTTCGCGGACAGCTTGACCTGCGCCAGCGACGGCACCGGCGCGGCGATCAGGTTGGTGATCGCTTCGCCCACGGCCATGCGCGCGGCGGCGGCGGCATCGATCAGCGCCAGCGGCGTGCGTTCGCCGACCGCCATCGCCTCACCGGCATTGGTGTCGAATCCGGCGAGCGTGATCGCGCAGTCGGCGACCGGCATCTGCCACGGACCGACCAGCTGGTCGCGCGCGGTCAGGCCGCCGACGGAGCGGTCGCCGATGGTGATGAGGAAGTTCTTCGCCGCGACCGTCGGATGCGCGAGCACGCGCAGGCCGGCCTCGTGCAGGTCGATGGCGCGGCCATCGAGAGCGCGCCAGTCCATCGGCGCAGGGCGACGAGTGTCTCGGTGCATCTTCGGCGGCTTGCCGAACAGCACGTCCATCGGCAGATCAATGGCCATGCCCCCAGCGACGCCCGCTGCGCGCGCGTCGCCTTCCGGCGGATGCGGCCGCGCGTCCACGGTCGCGCCGTAGCCGACCACCAGGCGTTCTTCCGCCGTCGCCACGCCGACCGCCGCGAACGGGCAGCGCTCGCGCGCGCACAGTTCGGCGAATTCGGCCAGGCGATCCTGCGGCACGCCGAGCACGTAGCGCTCCTGCGATTCGTTGCACCACAGCTGCATCGGCGACAGCGACGGATCGTCGGTCGGCACCTTGCCCAGGTCGATCACGCCACCGACGCCGCTGTCGTGCAGCAGTTCGGGAATCGCGTTCGACAGGCCACCCGCGCCGACATCGTGGAACCACAGGATCGGATTGCGCTCGCCGAGCGCGACGCAGCGGTCGATCACTTCCTGGCAGCGACGCTCCATTTCCGGGTTGTCGCGCTGGACGCTGGCGAAATCGAGGTCTTCGGCGCTCTCGCCCGAGGCCACCGAGCTGGCGGCGCCGCCGCCGAGGCCGATCAGCATCGCCGGGCCGCCGAGCACGATCACCGCGTCGCCGGCCGACAGCGTCTTCTTCGCCACCATCGGGCGATCGATCGCGCCGAGGCCGCCGGCGAGCATGATCGGCTTGTCGTAGGCGCGGACCAGGCCGTCGCCATCGCGCAGCTCGAAGCTGCGGAAGTAGCCGGTGAGGTTCGGGCGGCCGAATTCGTTGTTGAAGGCTGCCGCGCCGATCGGGCCGTCGAGCATGATCTCCAGCGCCGGCGCCATGCGCGGATTGAGCGCGCGCTCGGCTTCCCACGGCTGCGGCAGCGTCGGGATGCGCAGGTGCGAGACGCTGAAGCCGCAGAGCCCGGCCTTGGGCTTGCCGCCGCGACCGGTCGCGCCTTCGTCGCGGATCTCGCCGCCGTTGCCGGTGGACGCGCCGGGGAAAGGCGAGATCGCGGTGGGATGGTTGTGGGTCTCGACCTTGATGCAGAACGCGCTGGGCGTCTCGGCTTCGGCGCGGTACTCGGCCGTCACCGGGTCGGGACGGAAGCGCTTCGCCGGATAGCCCTCGACCACCGCCGCGTTGTCGCTGTACGCCGACAGCGTGTGGTCGGGCGTCTGCTGGTGGGTGTGCTTGATCATCCTGAACAACGACAGCGGTTGCTCGCGCCCGTCGATCGTCCAGCTGGCATTGAAGATCTTGTGCCGGCAGTGCTCGGAGTTGGCCTGCGCGAACATCATCAGCTCGACGTCGTGCGGATCGCGGCCCAGCTCGGTGTAGCGGGCGCGCAGGTAGTCGATCTCGTCGTCGGCCAGGGCCAAGCCCAGGCGCGCGTTGGCGGCTTCGAGCTGCGCCAGCGGGATGACTTCCAGATCGCCGCGCGCCGGCACCGCGAACAGCGCCGAGGCGTCGTTCGCGTCGGCCAGCAGCGACTGGGTCATCGGGTCGTGCAGCACCTTGGCGACCGGGGCCTGCGCGACGGGGTCGGACGGCCACCCGGCGACATCGATCCGGGTCCCGCGCTCGACGCGGCGGACCGGCTGCCCGGCGCCGCGCAGCAGCTCGCCGGCCTTGCTCGCCCAGGGCGAGATCGTGCCCAGGCGCGGCGCGACGAAGCGCGAGACGGCGCCATCGGCGAGGGGCTCGCGATGGCCGTGCGCTTCGAGGATGCGCTGCAGGGTGTCGGCGTCGGGCGTGTGGCCCGGTTCGGGCTCGACCCAGTAGGTGAACCAGGCACCGACGATGCGGAGACCGGGAACGAGGGCCTGGAGACGGGTTTCGAGACGGTCGCGGCGGAACGGCGATAGGGCCGGCAGGCCCTCGAGGACGATCATGTCCGGTGTGGTGTTGTGCGCGGGCCGCAGATTGTACCGGATGCGGTCACCCCGGGACGGCCGGGATGCACCCGGCCTGGCCTTGCGCTTCGACGCCCTCCCCGGAAGGCGGGGAGGACAGAGGTCGGGGCGACACGCCAATCGCCCGGAGCAAGAACGCACTCATCCCGGCCTTCCCCCGCCTTGCGGGGGAAGGAGGCGGGACTCAGGGAGCGCCGGCAGCGGCACCGCCGGCCGTGGCCTGGGCGCCCTTGCCCTGGGCGGCCAGCTTGTCCAGCGATTCCAGCATCTTGTCCGGCGGCAGGTAGCCCGGGAGCATCAAGCCGTCTTCGTTGATGATCATCGGCGTACCAGTCAGGCCCATGCGGCGGCCGGACTCGTACTGGTCGGCGACCGGGTTCTTGCAGGCCATCGGCGGCACCGGGCGACCGGCCTTGGCGTCGGTGAGCGCCTGGCGGCGGTCGCTGGCGCACCACACGGACTGCATCGCGAGACCGTCCGGACTCCGCAGGCCGGAGCGCGGGAATGCGAGGTATTCGATGGCGATGCCGCGCTTGTTGTACTCGGCGATGTCCTCGTGCAGCTTGCGGCAGAAGCCGCATTCGATGTCGGTGAAGATCGCGACGCGGTGCCTGGCGGGGCCGACCGGAGCGAAGACGATGCGGTCGGAGGCCGGGATCTTGGCCAGTTCCGCGCGGCGGACCACGCTCAGGCCGAGCTCGCTGAGGTTTTCCTTCTTCGCGATGTCGAACAGATAGCCATCGATCATGTAGCGGCCATCGTTGCTGACGTAGACCGTCTGGCCTTCGGTGATCACTTCCATGAAGCCCGGGATCGGCGCCGGGGCGATGCGATCGAGTTCGGCCTTCGGCGCGATGCTGGCGAGCGCCGCACGGATCCGCTTCTCGACGTCGCCCTCGGGCTTCGTAGCGGCAGCGGATGCGCCGGCCTTGTCGGCACCGGCCGGGGCGGTCTGGGCGCAGGCGGACAGGCTGAGGGCGCACAGCAGCGCGAAGACCGGATATTTCATGCGAGCGGGTTCCATCGTCTGAAAAGAGTGTCTGGACATGAGGGGACCGTCCTGGTCCGGGAAAGTTCATCGATTGTCGCACGGCCCCCGGGGGCCGGGACGTCGGCGGGCGTGACGGGAATTGCCGGATGCGCAGGCCTGCGGCGGCGTCCGGCAAGCCGTTCCGGGAGGCTCGCCGCTGGCCGACTCAGCCCCGGGGATGGTGCTGCGCATGCAGGCGCTTGAGCTGTTCGCGGGCGACCAGGGTGTAGATCTGGGTGGTCGACAGGCTGGCATGGCCCAGCAGCATCTGCAGCGCGCGCAGGTCCGCACCGTGGTTCAGCAGGTGGGTGGCGAAGCTGTGGCGCAGGCCGTGCGGACTGATCCGCGCCGGATCGATACCCGCCGCCGCCGCGTGCCGCTTCACCAGCGACCAGAACGCCTGGCGGCTGGGCGGTTCCGCGCCGGCGTCGAGGAACAGCGCGGCCGGGGCCCGGCGCCCGGCCAGCACCGGCCGCGACTCCGCCAGGTAGCGCTGCAGCCAGTGCTGCGCCTCCTCGCCCAGCGGCACAAGCCGATCCTTGCCGCCCTTGCCGGTCACCCGCAGCACGCCCTGGCGCAGGTTCACCGCCGTCGCCGGCAGGCCGACCAGCTCGCTCACGCGCAGGCCGGCGGCATACATCAGCTCCAGCATCGCGCGGTCGCGCAGGCCGAGGGGCGTGGACTCGTCCGGCGCCGCCAGCAGGGCCTCGATCTCGCGCTCGCCCAGCGCCTTGGGCAGCGAGCGCGGCAGCTTCGGCGGATCGAGCAGCGCCGTGGGGTCGTCCGCACGCTGTCCGCGCCGCAGGCGCAGGGCGAAGAACGCGCGCAGCGTCGACAGCAGCCGGGCATTGCTGCGCGGCGAGTAGCCCTGCCGCGTGCGCCAGGCGAAATAATCGAACAGCGCCGCGCGATCCGCGGCGGCCAGGCCGCCGCCCGCCCCGTCGCGCCAGCGCGCGAACCCCTCCAGATCACGGCGATAGCTGGCCTGCGTCTGCTTCGCCAGCCCCGCCTCGGCCCAGATCGCCTCGATGAAATCGCCGATCGCGGCGGCATCGGCGTCGCGCAGCGGAGGCAGGGCCTGCGCGCGCATGCGGCGCTCGGCGGGCGTGGTCGCGGTCGAAGACGTGCTCATCCCGACAGCGTACCGCGAGCGCCACGGCCGCCGGTTATCCTGTCCCGATGACCGACCCCGCCCCGACACCCGCTTCGCCATCGCAGGCAGCGAAGCCCTACCTCCTGCTGCGCCTGCTCGCCCTGTTCTACGACCTGTGGCCGGTGGTCGCGGTGTGGATGCTGATCTCGGCGCTGTTCAATGCCGGCTACTACTTCGCCGGCCACAGCGAACGCGAGATCCTCGAAACCGCCAGCCCTCTCGGCGTGCTGCTCTGGCTGTGCTGCCTGCTCGCCACCGGCGCCTACGCCGTCGCCAGCTGGGCGCGCGGCGGGCAGACGCTGGGCATGCGCCCCTGGCGCCTGCGCGTCGTCGGCGTCGACGGCGCCGCACCGACCCGCACGCAGCTGATCCGTCGCTTCCTCGTCGGCATTCCCTCGCTGCTGCTCGGCGGTCTCGGCTTCTGGTGGGCCTGGATCGACCGCGACCGCCTCACCTGGCACGACCGCGCCAGCGGGACGCGGATCGTGCGGGTGGAAAAGCGCTGATGCGCATGGCCTCGCCGTGGAGATGATCCTGTTCGTCGGCGCGCAGGGCGTCGGCAAATCCACCTTGTTTCACACGCGCTTCCGCGACACCCATGTCCGCATCAACCTCGACATGCTGCGGACGCGACACCGGGAAGCAGGCCTCGTCGACGCCTGCCTGGCCTTCAAGCAGCGCTTCGTCGTCGACAACACCAACCCGACCGTCGCCGATCGCTCGCGCTACCTTGCGAAAGCGCGAGCCGCCGGCTTCGCATGCCATGCCTACGTGTTCGAGGCGCCCTACGACGACCTCATCGCACGCAATGCTGCCCGCGAGGGCGCATCGCGCGTGCCCGACGCCGCGATCCGCACCACCCTGCATCGCCTCGAGCACCCGACGCATGCCGAAGGCTTCGACCGCCTGTTCAAGGTGATCGTGCATGCCGATGGCCACTTCGACGTGACGGAAACGCCGCCATGAATTTCGACGACCTCGACCGCAAGTTGCGGATCCACGAAACCCTGCACGACCAGCATGTGCTGCCGGGCATCCGCATCGTCATCCGCCTGGACGGGCGGAACTTCACCCGACTGACCAAGATCGAATGGGGCCTCGAAGCGCCGTTCGACATCCGTTTCCGTGATGCCATGCTGGCGACGACCCGGCACCTGATGGACTGCGGCTTCGGGGTGTCGTACGGCTACGTGCAGAGCGACGAGATCTCGCTGCTGCTGCGCGCGGACGACGGCACCTTCGATCGCAAGGTGCGCAAGCTCCTGTCCGTGCTGGCGGGCGAAGCCAGCGCCTGCTTCAGCCTCGCGATGCAGCGCCACGCCGGATTCGATGCGCGCATCAGCCAATTGCCATCGGACGCGCTGGTAGTCGACTACTTCCGCTGGCGGCACGAGGATGCGCATCGCAATGCGCTCAATGCCCACTGCTACTGGCTGCTGCGCGGCCAGGGCGAAAGCGCGCGCAGCGCGACCGCACGACTGTCGGGCCTGAGCATCGCCGAGAAGAACGAACTGCTGTTCCGCCACGACATCAATTTCAACGACCTGCCCGCCTGGCAGAAGCGTGGCATGGGCGTGCATTGGGAAACGTACGAAAAGGCCGGCCGCAACCCGCGTACCGGCGAGGCCACGACCACGCAGCGCCGTCGCCTGCGCACCCACGAGGTCCTGCCGCTGGGCGAGTCCTATGCCGACTTCGTCCGCGCGCGCCTGGCGGAGTGATCGATCACACCCGGCAGCCGCGCCTGCGCATGCTTTCGATGATCGAAGCAGTGCTCTCCGGCGACCGGCGCAGGGCGGCGCGGAGATCGCCGCACATCCGCTTCCGCGTCGCAGCCTGCATCCAGCCACCGAACGAGCGGTCCTGGATCGCCTCCTCCAGCGCAGCCGGTTTGGGGTCGAAACTCGTGTCGCGGCGCGCGAGCGGATCGCGGCGGAAAGCAGAGGGATCGATGTCCGATGCACTGGATCGCCCCGCTCCCGGCATGGGTCGCCATGCGTCATCCGCCACCACCGGCGCCTGCGACGAAGGAGCAGACGCTGCAGCAGCATCCAATGGCGAAGGCATGGACGACACGATCGCGGCTCCAGATCGCTCGCGCTGCGGTCGCGCCGATCGTCGCCGAGCCGCATGCGCTTCCGGCGGAATGCGCATCGCATCGGCGGTCGCAGCTTCGGGGCGTTCGATCCAGACCACTTCGAGCGCGTCATCAGCGCGATCAGCGCGCGCCATCCGCGACTCGGGAATCCGACCCAGTCCGTACAGCAACAGCGCCTGGATCGCGCAGGTCGCCGCGAGTGCGGGATACGACGGCCCCTCGCGCAGAGCGCCTGCTTCCGGGGTGCGATTCACGCAACGGAAGGCAGCCGGTGCCTGTGCCCATTGCATCCATGTGGCCTGACTCACGCCGGTCTCTCCGCCTCCCTCGAGCGCATGATCGCGAGGCAGACCGGACACGTTTGCGGCGAGTTCCGCAGGACGCACGCCAGGGGTGGCCTGCGGTCAACGAGCGTTCACGCGCTGCGCGCGGAGCGCACGAGGGGCAACGCGACGATCAACCGGATCGCCGCTTGAACAGCCACAGCGAGAAACCGACCATCGCCAGCGCCGGGATCAGGTAGGCGATGCGGTAGTCGAACTTGAACACGCCGGCGAGGCGCACGAACTGGGTCTGCACCAGCCAGAAACCCAGCGAGAAGACGATGCCCATGAACAGCCGTTTGCCGAGGCCGCCGCTGCGCAGCGAGCCGAAGGCGAACGGGATCGCCAGCAGGCAGAGCACCAGCACGTTCACCGGATAGAACCAGCGTCCCCAGTAGTGCTCCTGGAATTCGCTGGGATCGAGATCGTTGCGGATGCGGTACTCGATGCCGTCCTTCAGCGCGGCGGCGGTCATGTAGCGCGGACGCCAGATGTTGCGCGTGTTCGCGGCCAGCGCGGCGGCGTCGAGCTTCGAGGCCCAGCGCTCTTCCTTCGCAGTCGTGCGCACGGCCGATTTCGCATCGAAGCGCGTGCGCACCACGTCGCGCAGGATCCATTCGCCAGCATGGTGTTCGGCGACGCCGACGCGGGTGATCGAGGCCAGGCGACCATCGCCGGCGAGTTCGAACAGGCGCACGTCGTTGAGCTGCAGCCACTGGCGGCCGTTCTCGTTGCGTTCCAGGCCGGTCTGCGCATTGAGGAAGACGTCGCCCTCGCGCGCCCACAGGCCGGAATACTGGGCGATGATCACATCCTTGGATTTGGCCGATGCCTTGAGCGTATCGGCGCGGCGCTGCGCCCATGGCGCCACGGTTTCTGCATTGACCACCATCAGCGCGGTGAGCACGGTCAGCGACAGGATCACCGACAGGCTGATGCGCCGGCGCGACAGGCCCAGCGCGCGCAGCACGGTCAGCTCCGAACTGGCCGAGAGCTGGCCCAGGCCGATCACCGCGCCGATCACCGCGGCATACGGGAACAGCATGTAGGCGCGGCGCGGCAGGCTCAGCACGACGTTGGTGAGCGCGGCCGTCATGTCGTAGTTGCCGGTGCCGACGTCGCTGATTTCGGTCATCAGGCCGCCGATCAGCGAATCCAGCCCGACCAGCACGCCCCAGGCGAGCAGCACCGAGCGCAGCACGACGCCGCCGATGTAGAGATCGTGCAGCTTCGGGAACGGCTTCATGCGCGCGCCTCGCGGCGGGTCGCGCGCGGCCGGCGGATCGCGCCGTCATGCGCGTACATCCAGACCGCCAGAGCGAGCAGCGGCAGCAGCAGCCACCACAGGCCGAGCTGGGCCGGCAGCTTGCCGGCTTCGATCCATTCGGTGCCGAGCATCATCAGCAGCAGACCGAACAGGTAGATCAGGAAGCCGACCGCGAGGTTGCCGTAGCGCGCCTGGCGCGGCGCGCTGCGCGCCAGCGGCACGGCCATCAGCGCGAAGGCCAGGGTCAGCAGCGGCGGCGCCAGGCGGCCGTGGAGCTGGGCGATCGCCTCCAGGCGAGGATCGCCGAACAGCGACAGGGTCGGCTGCAGCTCGACCGCATCGCTCTTGCGCTTCGGGGCGATGCTGTCGGGCAGGCGCACCTCGTTGCCGGCGTAGCGCATCAGGCGGAAATCGCGGCCGTCGCCCATCGGGCCTTCGACCTCGAAACCCTGTTCGAGCATCAGGTAGCGGTCGCGCTCGTTGTGGACCGAGAGCACGCCGGTCTGCGAGGTGGTGACGTGGAAGCGGTCGTCCTTCTGCCGGTAGACGAAGACCTTCTGCAGCTGGCGGTTGCTGTCGGACATGCCGCCGACGTAGATCACGCCACTGCCGCCGGGCAGCTCGGTGAAGCGGCCGGGCTCCATGCCGGCGATCAGCAGGTTGCGGCTGGCGCTCTCGATCATCCGCGCCGAGGTCCGGTCGGCCCAGGGGCCCAGCCACAGCGAGCACAGCGCCACGGCGGCCACCACCGGCAGGGCCATCCAGGCCAATGGGCGGAGCATCCGGCCCGGTCCGACGCCGATCGACACCAGCACCGGCATCTCGGCATCGCGGTAGAGGCGGCCCACGGCCAGCATCAACCCCAGCATCACCGCCAGCGGCAGGATCATCGGCAGCCACTTCAGGAAGACCAGGCCCAGCTGGGCCAGCAGCATCGCCGCCGGCACCTTGCCCCGGGCCACGTCCTGCAGGACATCGGCGAACGCCCCGCCCACCAGTACGATCAGGACCACCACCAGGACGGCGAAGGTGCTCTGCGCGAATTCGCGGATGAGGTAACGATCGAGCTTGAGCATCAGGCGGGGCGGGGTCCGGGGCCGGGCATCCCACCCGGGCTTTGCTTTAAACTTCAAGGTTCTGCGTGTTCGCGGCGCCTGCCCGGCGCCGGGCCCGGCGCTGACAGTGCCGTCCGGCACCGTCTTCCGGGCCCGCAGGGCGTCGGAGGATTGTACGGAATGCCGTGATCGGAAAGGCGCCGGACCTGAACGCCGTCGCCCGAGCCGGTTCAGGCACCCGTCGCCGACGGCCCGCACCGCCGCCCCGCGCCACGCCCCTCCTCCCGCCCGTACGGAACCCGACCGATGGCCCTCGATTTCGCCCTCCACACCGCCCCGGCCGCCGAGGCCGCCGCCCTCGCCAGCGACTGCATCGTGGTCGGCGCATTCGCCGACAAGACCCTGACCGCCACCGGCCAGGCCCTCGACGCCGCCAGCGGCGGCCGCATCGCCGCCCTCATCGCCCGGGGCGACGTGTCCGGCAAGACCGGCAAGACCGCCCTGCTCCACGACCTGCCCGGCATCGCCGCGCCGCGCGTGCTGGTGGTCGGCCTGGGCGATGCCGCCAAGTTCGGCGTGCCGCAGTACATCAAGGCGGCCAGCGACGCCGCCCGCGCACTGAAGGACGGCGCCGCGACCAACGCCACGTTCACGATCAGCGAAGTCGCCGTGAACGGCCGCGACGCTGCCTGGAACATCCGTCAGGCCGTCATCGCCTTCGGCCATGCGCTGTACCGCTACCACGCCACGCTGGGCGAGAAGAACAAGGACAAGGGCAAGAGCGCGCTGGTCGCGGTGTCGGTCGCCGGCAGCGACGCCACCGCGCTGGCGCAGGGCGCCGCCATTGCCAGTGGCGTCGAGGTCACCCGCGAGCTGGGCAACCTGCCGCCGAACATCTGCAACCCGACCTACCTGGCCGACCAGGCCACCGCCTTCGCTGCGCAGCACGACAAGGCCGCGTGCGAGGTGCTGAACCGCGCGCAGATGGAAGCGCTGGGCATGGGCTCGCTGCTGGCCGTGGCGCGCGGCTCGGCCAATCCGCCGAAGCTCATCGTGCTGAAGTGGAGCAATGGCGGCGACGCCAAACCCTTCGTGCTGGTCGGCAAGGGCATCACCTTCGACACCGGCGGCATCAACCTCAAGACCCAGGGCGGCATCGAGGAGATGAAGTACGACATGTGCGGCGCCGCCACGGTGATCGGCACCTTCGTCGCTGCGGTGAAGATGGGCCTGCCGATCAACCTGGTCACCATCGTCCCGGCCGTCGAGAACATGCCCGACGCCGACAGCTATCGCCCGTCCGACGTGCTGACCAGCATGTCCGGCAAGACGATCGAGGTCGGCAACACCGACGCCGAGGGCCGCCTGATCCTGTGCGACGCGCTGACCTATGCCGAACGCTTCGAGCCGCAGGCCCTGGTCGACGTGGCCACGCTCACCGGCGCCTGCATCATCGCCCTCGGCAAGTACGCCGCCGGCCTGATGAGCAAGCACGACGACCTGGCCGCCGAACTGACCCAGGCCGGCGAACATGTGTTCGACCGCGCCTGGCGCCTGCCGCTGTGGGACGAATACCAGACCCAGCTCAACTCCAACTTCGCCGACGTCTACAACATCGGCGGCCGCAACGCGGGTGCGATCACCGCAGGCTGCTTCCTCGCGCGCTTCGCCGAGGGCCAGCGCTGGGCGCACCTGGACATCGCCGGCGTCGCCAACGACGAAGGCAAGATGGGCATGGCCACCGGCCGGCCGGTCGGCCTGCTGACGCAGTGGCTGCTGGACCGGGCGAACTGAGCGATGGCGTTTGCTGAGCGTCACCTCGACGTAATCGATGCCTCTCTGACAAGGGGAAGCGCAACATTTCGACTGCATGCCCCGGTGCGCATCGAGGCCGACCACTGGATGTGCGCGCTTGACTGCGAGGGCAACATCTCGAAACGCTTCAAAGGACAGCACCAGATCCATGGCATCGATGGCTGGCAAGCGCTCGATCTCGCAAAGGGACTGGCGCTTGCCGCCATAGAGTTCGAGATGTGCCAGGGCGCTCGCTTCCTCTGGCCGGGCACCGATGATGAATTCGATCCCCAGTTGATGATTTCAGGTGCGGAATCCCCGTCATGAGCGCCCGTGCCGATTTCTACCTGATCCAGAAGCCGCGGTTCCGCGAGGAGCCGCTGCGCCTGGTGTGCGAACTCGCGCGCAAGGCCTACGACGCGAATCTGTGGACCCTGGTGCTGGCGCGCGACGCCGCGCAGGCCGAGGCGCTGGACGACCTGCTGTGGTCGTTCGACGAGAACGCCTACATCCCGCACCAGATCGCCGGCACCGACGACGAGGACGAACTGACGCCGGTGCTGATCGCCGCGCCCGACGCCGACGTGCCGCTGCGCGCGCTGGTGATCAACCTGCGCGATGCGCCGGTGGACGGCGGCTTCGAACGCGTGCTGGAAGTGGTGCCCGCCGACGAATCCGCGCGCGGCCCGCTGCGCGAGCGCTGGAAGCAGTACCAGGCGCGCGGGCTGGAACTGAAGAAATACGACATGTAATTGCCCCACCCTCAATTCACTGTCATCCCGAGCGCAGCGAGGGACCTGCTTTTCTGCAACGAAAAGCGCTGAAGCAGGTCCCTCGCTCCGCTCTGGATGACAATCCAAAGCACACAGAGTCCCGAACCATGACCACCCTCGCCTCCGGCTACGAACCCAAAGATTTCGAATCCCGCCTTTACGCCGAGTGGGAAGCGAGCGGCGTCTTCGCGCCGCAGGGCGACGGTCCCGCATACACGATCCTGCTGCCGCCGCCGAACGTCACCGGCACGCTGCACATGGGCCACGCGTTCCAGCACACGCTGCAGGACGCGCTGATCCGCTACCACCGCATGCGCGGCCATCGCACGCTGTGGCAGATGGGCACCGACCACGCCGGCATCGCGACCGAGATGGTGGTGTCGCGCAACCTGCAGATCGCCGGCCAGGGCGAGACCCGCGATTCGCTGGGCCGTGAGAAGTTCATCGACCGCGTGTGGGAGTGGAAGCAGCAGTCCGGCGGCACGATCGAGCGCCAGATGCGTCGCCTCGGCACCTCCGGCGACTGGACGCGCAGCGTGTTCACCATGGACCCGATGGCCTCCGACGCGGTGATCGAAGCCTTCGTGAAGCTGTACGAGCAGGGTCTGATCTATCGCGGCCAGAAGCTGGTCAACTGGGATCCCGTTCTGAAGACCGCGATCTCCGACCTCGAAGTGGTCAGCGAGGAAGAGAACGGCTTCCTGTGGTCGATCGCCTACCCACTGGCGAACGGCGAGACCTACGAGCACGTCGAGCACGATGCCGACGGCAACGAAACCCTGCGCGAGACCCGCGACTACCTGATTGTCGCCACCACCCGCCCCGAGACCATGCTCGGCGACACCGCGGTGATGGTGCATCCCGAAGACCCGCGCTACACGCACCTGATCGGCAAGACCGTGATCCTGCCGCTGTGCGACCGCGAGTTGCCGATCATCGCCGACGACTACGTCGACCGCGCCTTCGGCACCGGCGTGGTGAAGGTGACGCCCGCGCACGATTTCAACGACAACGCGGTGGGGCATCGCCACAACCTGCCGATGATCAACATCTTCACCGACGATGCGACGGTGAACGACAACGCGCCGGAACAGTATCGCGGTCTGGATCGCTTCGAGGCGCGCAAGGTGATCGTGTCGCAGCTCGAAGCCGCCGGTCGTCTCATCGAAACCAAGCCACACAAGCTGCAGGTGCCGCGTGGCGACCGTACCGGCCAGGTGATCGAGCCCTATCTGACCGACCAGTGGTTCGTGGCGATGGACCAGTTCGCGCGTCGCGGCATGGAGCTGGTCGAGAACGGTTCGGTGAAATTCGTGCCGCCGAACTGGATCAACACCTATCGCCACTGGATGGAGAACATCCAGGACTGGTGCATCAGCCGCCAGCTGTGGTGGGGTCATCGCATACCGGCGTGGTACGACGAGGCCGGCAACGTGCACGTGGGCCGCAACGAGGCCGAAGTGCGCGCGAAGGTCGGTGACATCCCGCTGCGCCAGGACAACGACGTCCTCGAAACCTGGTTCTCCTCCGGCCTGTGGCCGATCAGCACGATGGGCTGGCCGAACGCGGAGCTCATGCAGGAACGCGGCTTCGACCAGTGCGTGCCCTCGTCGGTGCTGGTGACCGGCTTCGACATCATCTTCTTCTGGGTCGCGCGCATGATCGTGATGACCGACCACTTCATGGCCGAAGGCACGCCGGATGCCGAGCGCGTGCCGTTCCGCGACGTGTACATCACCGGCCTCGTCCGCGACAAGGACGGCAACAAGATGTCGAAGTCGAAGGGCAACATCCTAGACCCGCTCGACATCATCGACGGCATCAGCGAGGAAGAGCTGGTTGCGAAGCGCACCACCGGCCTGATGAATCCGAAGATGGCCGCCGGCATCGAGAAAGCCACCCGCAAGGAATTCGGCGGCGGCATCGCCCCGCACGGCGCCGACGCGCTGCGCTTCACCATGGCCGCGCTCGCCGGTCCGGGCCGCGACATCAAGTTCGACATGGCCCGCTGCGAGGGCTATAAGAACTTCTGCAACAAGCTGTGGAACGCGACTCGCTTCGCGCTGATGAACACCGAAGGCTTCGCCACCACCGGCGCGCCGCAGCCGAAGACCGACGCCGAGCGCTGGATCCTCTCGCGCCTGGCCAAGGTCAGCGCCGAAGCCGGCGAGCATTTCGCGAGCTATCGCTTCGACCTGCTGTCGCAGGCGCTGTACGAATTTGCGTGGAACGAGTTCTGCGACTGGTTCGTGGAACTGGCCAAGCCGGCGCTCGCCGGCAGCGATGCCGAGGCCGCGAACAGCACCCGCCACACCCTGCTGCACGTGCTGGAATCGCTGCTGCGCCTGCTGCATCCGTTGACCCCGTTCGTGACCGAGGAACTGTGGCGCCACGTCGCGCCGAAGCTGGGCATCGCCGACACCAGCATCTGCGTGCGTCGCTATCCGCAGGCCGAAGACTTCGGCGCCGAGGGTTACGCGTCCGCCGAAGCCGACATCGAATGGTTCAAGGCCGTGGTCTCCGCCGTGCGCAGCATCCGCAGCGTGCTCGGCATCTCGCCGTCGAAGCAGGTGTCGCTGCTGTTCCGCGGCGGCAGTGCCGACGATGCAGCGCGCATCGCGAAGTTCTCGGCGCAGCTCACGTTCCTGCTGAAGCTCGAACGCATCGAGACCATCGGCGATGAACCGCCGCCGGCCGCGCCCGCCGTGGTCGGCGACCTGCAGCTGTTCGTGCCGCTGGAAGGCCTGGTCGACCTCGACGCCGAACGCGCGCGCCTCGACAAGGAGATCGCGAAGGTCGCGGGCGAGAAGGACAAGAGCGAAGCCAAGCTCGCGAAATTCGGCGGCAACGTGCCCCCGGCGGTGGTCGAGCAGGAACGCGTCCGTCTCGCCGAGTGGACCACTAAGCTCGACGCCCTGCAGGCACAGCGCGCGCGCCTGGGCTGAGCGATGCACCTGTAGAGCGGACCTTGGTCCGCTCCGCTTTTCACTGGCCATCAGCGGACTTTGGCTCGCTCGGCTTTTCGCTGGCAATCAGCGAACCCTGGTCCGCTCGCACGTGTCGAAGGGCATGAGCGGACCAAGGTCCGCTCTACAACAGCAGCGGCGCGATCACGCGTCGGGCAGCAGCTCCATCGCCATCACGATCGCGTCCTCGCGGCCCATGTTCGCAGGGTAGTAGCGCGGGCGGCGGCCGATCTCGTTGAAGCCCTCGGCGAAATACAGCCCGATCGCGCGCGGATTCGACGGCCGCACTTCCAGGAAAATGCGCTCGGCGCGATGCATGCGCGCGACCTGCACCAGGCTGCGCAGCAGGCGCCGGCCGTGGCCGCGCCCGTGTTCCAGCGGGTCGATGCAGATGTTGAGGATATGCCCCTCGCCTGCGGCGATGCTGATGATGCCGTAGCCGATGATGACCTCGCCGCGAACCAGCAGCCAGGACGGATACGCCGCGCGCAGGCAGTCGCGGAAGATGCCGGCGGTCCACGGGAACGGATAGGCGCGGACCTCGATGGCCATCACCGCGTCGACATCGTCTTCGCGCATCGCGCGCAGCTGGAGTGGCGCGAGCGCGTCCGCGAAGTCGTCCGGCGGCAGCGGCGCCGCGCTCATGTCCCGCGACGCCTCAATCCGCGCAGACGCGGCCACAGCGCGCGCTTGGCGCGCGGGTCGGCGCGCAGCGCCTGCGGCGACGGCCAGGTCGGTGCGTCGCGCAGCGCGTCGGGATCATCGCGATGGCGCGCGGCCGCGCGCAGCAGCGCCTCCACCAGCGGGTCGTCCGGCCATTCGAACGGAATCGCATGCGCGGTCCCGGGCAGCGCGATCGCCAGCCGGTCGAGCGAATGCCCCAGCGCCGCGAGCACCTCGCGCTGCACCGGATCCCATTGCGGCGCCGCGCTCATTCGGCCGCCACCGGGCGCCGGGCCTGGCGGCGAGCGAGCAGCGGCCCGAAGATCGCGAAGCCGGCCGTGGCGGCGAGCAGCACCTTCGGGGCGTCGATCACCAGGCCGATGATGACCGCGAGCAGCACCAGCAGGGCCAGGAACGGCACCCGCTCGCCCTGCGGACCGGGCTTGCCCCCCTTGAAGCTGGGGTAGCGGAAGCGGCTGACCATCAGCAGGCCGGCCGCGACGGTCACGGCCAGCGCGGCATACCGCACGTCCTCGCCCGCCCAGCCCAGGTCGTGCATCACCCAGACGAAGCTCGCCATCAGGCCGGCCGCAGCCGGGCTGGGCAGGCCGATGAACCAGCGTTTGTCGACGGTGCCGACCTGGCTGTTGAAGCGCGCCAGGCGCAGCGCGGCGCAGGCGGCGTAGAGGAAGGCGCCCAGCCAGCCGATCTTGCCCAGGGTCGGGCTGTCCAGGCGCATCGCCTCCAACGCCCAGTGGTACATCACCAGCGACGGCGCCATGCCGAAGCTGATGAGGTCGGACAGCGAGTCGTACTGCACCCCGAATTCGCTCTGCGTGTTGGTCATCCGCGCGACGCGGCCGTCCAGTCCGTCGAGCACGGCCGCGATGAAGATCGCGATGCAGGCCGGCTCGTAGCGCCCCTGCGAGGCGGCGATGATCGCGAAGAAGCCGGAGAAGAGCGCCGCCGTGGTGAACAGGTTCGGCAGCAGGTAGATGCCGCGCGGACGGCGGGGCGGCAAGGGCGCGTGTTCGGGTTCCATGGCCGCAGTGTATCCGGCGGCGGGCGGCCATGGCATTGCGTGAGCCACGTCACGCCAGCAACCGGGCCCAGCCGCTCTCCTGGCACGGTTCGGCGCGAAAAGTGACGGGGGACACGCTCGATGCTTGCACCCGCCCCCGGCGGAGTGATGCAATCCCCGGGCCCCCACCGGTCGCCTGCAGGTATCGCCATGAACCGCGCCATCATCCCCGCCCTCGCCGCCTCGGCACTCGCCCTGGCCCTGGCTGCACCGGCGAGCGCCTGGCAGCAGGTGTACAAGTGGAAGGACGCCAACGGCGTCACCCACTACTCCCAGAACCCGCCGCCGGCCGGCAAGTTCGAGTCGCGGACCATCGTCGACCGCCAGCCGACCGCCACCAGCGGCCCCCAGCCGGGCGACAAGCCCGCCGAATCGACGCAGTGCGCCCGCGCGCGCAGCAACATCGACCTGATCAACAGCGGCGTGGCCCTCAAGGTCGACAGCGACAACGACGGCAAGCCCGACCGCGACATCAACGAGGCCGAGCGCAAGCGCCAGCTCGACATCAACCAGATCGTGCTGCGCGCCAACTGCAGCGCCCCGGCCAGCGGCCAGAAGGGCGGCAAGTCCGAGCCCGCGCCGCCGCCGAACACCAACGCCTTCTGAGCCCGCGCCACGGGGCCGGCGCGCGCCCGGACGGGCCTGCGGACCCCGGGTCGGCCGACATCGGGCACAATGGGGGCTTCGTGTCCGCTCCCCACAAATCCCCATGCGCCTCTCGCAGTTCCATCTCCGCACCGAAAAGGAAACGCCCGCAGATGCCGAGGTCGTCAGCCATCAGCTGATGCTCCGCGCCGGCATGCTGCGCAAGCTCGCCGCCGGCCTGTACACCTGGAGCCCGCTGGGCCTGCGCGTGCTGCGCAAGGTGGAGACCGTCGTCCGCGAGGAAATGAACCGCGCCGGCGCGGTCGAACTGCTGATGCCGACGATCCAGCCGCGCGAGCTGTGGGAAGAGACCGGCCGCTGGCAGAAATTCGGCGGGCAGCTGCTGAAGATCAAGGACCGCAAGGAGGCCGAATACTGCTACGGCCCCACCGCCGAGGAAGTGGTCACCGATTTCGCCCGCCAGGAAATCAGCAGCTACAAGCAGCTGCCGGTGAACTTCTACAACATCCAGTGGAAGTTCCGCGACGAGATCCGTCCGCGCTTCGGCGTGATGCGCGCGCGCGAATTCCTGATGAAGGACGCGTATTCGTTCCATATCGACGATGCCTCGCTCGATGCCGAATACCGAAACATGTACGACACCTACGCGCGCATCTTCACCCGCCTGGGCCTGAAGTTCCGTGCGGTGTTCGCCGACACCGGCGCGATCGGCGGCAGCGCGTCGCACGAATTCCACGTCATCGCCGATTCGGGCGAGGACGCCATCGCGTATTCCGATACGTCGGAATACGCGGCCAACGTCGAACTCGCGGAAGCCGTGTCGCCGGGCGAACGCGCCGACGCCACCGAAACGATGCGCAAGGTCGATACGCCGACGCAGAAGACCTGCGAGGACGTCGCCGCGCTGCTCGGCATCGCGCTGACGCGCACGGTGAAGTCGGTCGCGCTGATGGGCACCGATGCCGAAGGCCAGCCGCAGTTCGTGCTCGCGCTGGTGCGCGGCGACCACATGGTCAACGAGATCAAGCTGTCGAAGGTGCCCGGCCTGGCGGATTACCGCATGGCCACCGAAGCGGAAATCCTCGAACATCTCGGCAGCGAGCCGGGCTTCCTCGGCCCCGTGAAGCCGGCGAAGGCGATCCGAATCGTCGCAGACCGCAGCGTCGCGGCGATGCACGATTTCGTGGTCGGCGCGAACGAAGCGGGCTTCCACCTCGCCGGCGTGAACTGGGGCCGCGACCTGCCCGTGCCCGATGAAATCGCGGACATCCGCAACGTCGTCGCAGGCGATCCCTCGCCCTGCGGCAACGGCACGCTGGGCATCGCGCGCGGCATCGAGGTCGGCCATGTCTTCGCGCTGGGTCGCAAGTATTCCGAAGCGATGAAGTGCACCGTGCTGGACGCGAACGGCAAGGCCGTCACGCCGGCGATGGGCTGCTATGGCATCGGCGTCAGCCGCATCGTCGCCGCCGCGATCGAACAGAACCACGACGACAACGGCATCGTCTGGCCGGACGCGATGGCGCCGTGGCAGGTCGCCGTGTGCTTGATCAACCCGAAGAACGATGCCAACGTCGCCGCTGCGGCGCAGGCGCTGTACGACGACCTGAACGCTGCCGGCCTCGACGCGCTGCTCGACGATCGCGGCCTGCGCCCGGGCGCGATGTTCGCCGACATCGAGCTGATCGGCATCCCGCACCGTGTGGTGGTGTCCGAACGCGGCCTCGCCGCGGGCACCTTCGAATATCGCGCGCGCGTCGCCAGCGAAGCGGAGCAGCTCGACCGCGCCGCGCTGTTCGAGCGGCTGTCGCGCCGCTGAGGGAAAATCCCGCGGCGCCCGCCGGCGTCGGCCGGAAAATGGTGGGGTCGCGGCGGATAATCCGCCGCGACCCGGAAAAAACCCTGCGCCGGCTTTTTTTGATTATCATCCGTGCGCCGCGTGGATGCGCGGCTTCCCCTGATTTTCGGAGTGTTTATGGCATTCGATTTGAAAGATCTGACCGAGAAGGACCTGAAGGCGTTGATCACGCAAGCCAAGAAGCAGCAGTCCGCGCTGAACAAGCGGAAACCGATCGCCGTGGTCCGCAAGAAACTGACTTCGCTCGCGAAAGCAGAGGGCTATACGATCGCCGAGTTGTTCGGCGGCAAGGCGCCGGCGGGGAAAAAGGCAGCGAAACAGGCCGGCACCACGACGCGCAAGGTCGCGCCGAAGTACCGCAACCCGGCCAATCCGAAGGAGACCTGGAGCGGTCGCGGCAAGCAGCCGCGCTGGCTCGCCGAGCAGGTCAAGAAGGGCAAGAAGCCCGAGGATTTCCTGATCAAGAAGTGAGATCGCCTCGCTTCGACGCGTTGGAAACGCCGGCCATCGCGCCGGCGTTTTTCGTTGCGGGCGTGGTTCCGTCGGATCAGAGATTGCGCCGTGTCGGGATCAGGATATTCCCGAACAGCAGGCCTGCGACCAGGGCGAGCAGGATATTCAATGCCGCCAGCGCGGCAGCCTGGCCCGCGCCCATGCTCTGCTCCTGCACCACCGCGAGCAGGCCGCGCAGGCTGGCGCTGCCGGGCACCAGCATGACGATTCCGGGCAGGCGCACCAGCGCCCCGGGCAGGTTGAACCAGCGCGCATACGCATTGCCGGCTGCGGTCATGACCAGCGCGGCGACGAACACGCCAGCCGTGCTGCCCCAGGCGCCACCGACGAATTTCGAGATCAGGTAGCCGCTCGCTGCAGACAGCATCACTAGCGGGTAATGCCGGCGATTGCTGCGGAACAGCACCGCGAAGGCAAAAGCGCCGAGCAGCAGCGCGATCCATTCGACCCAGTCGGGCTGCGGTCGCAGCGGACGGATCTGCGGCTGCAGGCCGATCATCTCGGCGGCGGTCAGCGCCACCATCATGCCGATCGCCAGCTTGAGGATGGTGCTCATCGCACCGGCGAAGCGCGCCGTGCCGGAGACCAGGTTCTGGTTGGTCAGCTCGTTCACCGCATTGGTCAGCGCCATGCCGGGCATGAGAACGATCAGCGAGGAAATGATGACCGTGTTGAGGTTCAACGGGCCGATGAAACTCGCGACCAGCACCGCGATGCCACCTGCGAACATCGCCGCCAGCGCATCGCTGGCTTCCTTCAGGCGCGGCCGGTTCTGCGTGGCGAGGTCAAGCAGACCGAGCAGCACGCCGGTGAGGCCGGCCGTCGCGATATCCAGCCAGGGCAGGCGCCAGAGGCCGGCCACCGCCGCAGCGGTGAGGCCGAAGGCGAAGATCGCCATGGCCCTGCCCCGCCAGCTACCCGGCCGGTCCAGGGCCTGCAGCGCGCGATGCCCCTCCTCCAGGTCCATCTGGCCGGTCACGACATCGTCGGCGATGCGATCGGCCTCGCACAGCTTGTACAGGTCGGTCTCACCCGGCGACAGGCGCACCACGCGCACGGTGTCGTGCGGGGCGCGGCCGCTCTGGCCGAAGGACAGGATCATGCCGGTGGGGTTCGACCAGGCCCCGCATTCCAGGCCCAGCTTCGCCGCGACCGCCGTCACCGCGCCTTCCAGGCGATGCGCCGTGGTGCCATAGGCGTGCAGGCGGCTGGCCAGTTCGACCACGAAATCGACGCGGGTCACGAAGTCGTGCTGTGCGAACTGCTGCGCCATGTCGCCGGACTGCCAAGGGGTGCGACACGATAGCGCACGCGGCCGTCGCGCCGCGACCCGCCGGCCCGGCTGGACGCGCCACGCCGCGATCGACGATGCGGCCCGAAACGCAAAGAGCCGGGTTTCCCCGGCTCTTTGCGTATTCGATGCGGAGGACCGCGCTTAGAGCGCCGCCTGCAGCTCCGGCAGCACCTTGAACAGGTCGCCGACCAGGCCGATGTCGGCGATCTCGAAGATCGGCGCATCGGCGTCCTTGTTGATCGCCACGATCGTGCCGGCGTCCTTGATGCCGGTCAGGTGCTGGATCGCGCCGCTGATGCCGACCGCGACGTACAGCTCCGGGGCGATGATCTTGCCGGTCTGGCCGACCTGCAGTTCGTTCGGCACGTAGCCGGCGTCGACCGCCGCGCGCGACGCACCGACCGCAGCGCCGAGCTTGTCGGCGAGGTCGTACACGATCTTGAAGTTCTCGGCGGAACCGACGCCACGGCCACCGGAGACCACGCGACCGGCGCTCTGCAGGTCCGGGCGGTCCGACTTGCCGGCGGCGAGGCCGACGTAGCGGGTGTGGGTCGGCAGCGCGACATCGACGCCCAGCGCTTCGACGGCGGCGCTGCCGCCGCGCGCGGCTTCCGCCCACGAGGCGGTGCGCACGGTGGCGACCACGACGCGGTCGGCGGCGGCTTCGACGGTGATGATCGCGTTGCCGGCGTAGATCGGGCGCTTGAAGGTGTGGCTGCCTTCGACGGCCATGATGTCGGAGACCTGCGACACGCCGAGCAGCGCGGCGACGCAAGGCATCAGGTCCTTGCCGAAGGTGGTGCTGGGACCGAAGACGTGGCTGTAGCCGGCGGCGGCCTTCGCGACCTGCGGCGCCTGCACCTGGGCGATGGCGTTGGCATTGGCGGCGTTGGCGACCACGAGCACCCTGGTCACGCCGGCGATCTGCGCGGCTTCGGCAGCGACGCCGGCCGGATCGGCGGCGAGCACCAGCACGTCGATGGACGCGGGATTCAGCGCCTTCGCCGCGGTGACGCACTTGGCGGTGGACGCATTGAGCTTGCCGTCGTGGTGTTCGGCAACGATGAGAACCGTGGTCATTACAGGAGCCCCTTCGCCTTGAGTGCGGCGACCAGTTCGGCCGCGTCCTTCACCATCACGCCCTTGCTGCGCTTGGCCGGCGGGGCGTAGTGGGTGGTCTTGTTGGTGTCGCCCGATTCGACGCCGAGGTCGGCGAACGCGATGGTCTCGAGCGGCTTGCTCTTGGCCTTCATGATGTCCGGCAGCTTGATGAAGCGCGGCTCGTTCAGGCGCAGGTCGGTGGTGACGACCGCCGGCAGGTCCACGTCGAGGGTTTCGAGGCCGGCGTCGACCTCGCGGACCACGGTGGCCTTGCCGTCTGCGATGTCGAGCTTGCCGGCGAAGGTCGCCTGCGGGCGGCCCCACAGCGTGGCCAGCATCTGGCCGGTCTGGTTGGCGTCGTCGTCGATCGCCTGCTTGCCGAGGATGACCAGGTCGGGCTGTTCGCGTTCGACCAGCTTGAGCAGCGCGCGCGCGGCGGTCAGCGATTCCATCGGCTGGTCGTTGACGACGTGGATGGCGCGGTTGGCGCCCATCGCCAGGCCGTTGCGCAGGTGCGGCTGGGCGTCGGCCGGGGCGATCGTGGCGACCACGACCTCGGTGGCGATGCCCTTGTCGCGCAGGCGCAGGGCTTCTTCCAGCGCGATGTCGTCGAAGGGATTGGGCGACAGCTTGACGCCGTCAGTGATCACGCCGGAGCCGTCCGGCTTGACCTGGATGCGGACGTTGTAGTCCACCACGCGCTTGTAGCCGACGAGGATCTTCATCGTTCGGGGGGTCCTGGGTGCGGAAACTGGTGAGGGAAAACCGGGGCCGGACGACGGACGGGCCGCGCCGGGCGAAGACCCGGAATTTTACCTGATCGGCCAGACCTTATCGGTCTTCGCCCGAGTGGTTGCTCGGTTCCTGCGGCGGTATACGGAATGCGCGATCCGCCGGTTGCGAGGTCCGGGGATGCGTGGCCGGACGCGCGACTCAGGTCGCGATCCGTCGCCGCAGCGCGTCGACGAAGCGATCGGCCGCACCCGGCGATTCGGCGAAGAACAGCGAGGGCTCGGTCAGTTCCAGCTCCAGCAGGGTCGGCCGGCCATCGGCATCGCGGATCAGGTCGACCCGGGCATAGAGCGGGTCGGCGCCGGTGCGGGCGCGCAGCGCAGCGAGCACGGCCTCGCCGGTGGCCAGTTCGTCGGGATCGGGGGTGCGCGGGGCGATGGCATCGGGGAGGTCGGCATGGTCCGCGCCGTCCTGCCCGGGCCGCAGCAGGGCGGCCTTGCGGATCGCGTGGCTGAACGCGCCATCGAAATAGAGCAGCGCGGTCTCGCCGCGGCTGTCGACAGCGTCGAGATAGGGCTGCAGCATGGCCGCGCGCCCGGCGGCGAGCAGCCGACCGACGTGGTTGGCGGCGACCAGGGCTTCGTCGCGACGGTAGCGCTGGGTGTCGGCCGAGCCGGCGCTGACGGTCGGCTTGACCACCAGCTCGGCGGCATCGGCGAAAGCCGCCAAGGCGGCGTCCAGCGCCGGCAGCGGCTCGGCGTCGGGTTCGACGAAGCGCGTCGGCACCACCGGCACCCCGGCATCGGCCAGATCGGCGAGGTAGTGCTTGTCGGTGTTCCAGCGGACCACGTCGAGCGGGTTGAGCAGGCGGGTGGCGGCATCGGCGCGCGCGCACCAGGCCAGGAATTCGGGCAGCCGCGCGTGGTAGTCCCAGGGCGAGCGCAGCACGGCGAGGTCATGGCGCGACCAGGACACCGTGGAGTCGTCCCAGGCCAGGACGTCGGCATCGAGGCCGGCCCGCGCGCAGGCCTCCAGCAGCGGCGGCATGTCCTCGTCGCGGTGCAGCGTGGCGATGGCGGTGACGAAGGCGATGCGCGGCATGGCGGGACCGGACGACGGGAAGACCACCAGTCTAGGGCCTGCGCACGACGCGCCACAGGGCGCAACGACATGCCCCAAAGTACGGTGTGTCCCGGTCACCGGCAGCCGGTAGAATCGCGGCTTTCACGGACCCCCCCGGTCCCGACAGGAGCCAGCCCCCATGCGCCGCACGGTGTCGGAATGAGCAACAGCACAGCCTCTTCCAAGGTGTTCCCCAATGCAGCCGAAGCGCTGCGCGGCCTCGTCGCCGACGACCAGACCCTCGCGGTCGGCGGTTTCGGCCTCTGCGGCATCCCCGAAGCCCTGATCGAAGCCCTGCGCGATTCCGGCGTGAAGGGCCTGACCGCGATCTCCAACAACGCGGGCGTCGACGGCTTCGGCCTCGGCATGCTGCTCGCGACGCGGCAGATCCGGAAGATGATTTCGTCCTACGTGGGCGAGAACAAGGAATTCGAGCGCCAGTTCCTCTCCGGCGAACTCGAACTGGAATTCAATCCGCAGGGCACGCTGGCCGAGCGCCTGCGCGCCGGCGGCGCGGGCATCCCCGCCTTCTTCACCGCCACCGGCTACGGCACGGTGGTCGCCGAAGGCAAGGAAACCCGCGAATTCGACGGCAAGCACTACGTCATGGAAACCGCGCTGAAGGCCGACGTGTCGCTGGTCAAGGCGTGGAAGGCCGACGCCGCCGGCAACCTGGTGTTCCGCAAGACCGCGCGCAACTTCAACCCGGCCTGCGCGATGGCCGGCAAGGTCTGCGTCGCCGAGGTCGAGGAACTGGTCGAGGTCGGCGCGCTCGATCCCGACCACATCCACCTGCCGGGCATCTACGTCGACCGCATCGTCGTCAACCCGACCCCCGAGAAGCGCATCGAGCAGCGCACCGTGCGCGCAGGAGACAAGTGATGGCCTGGACCCGCGACCAGATGGCGCAGCGCGCCGCACAGGAACTGCGCGACGGCGCCTACGTGAACCTCGGCATCGGCCTGCCGACGCTCGTCGCCAACTTCATCCCCGACGGCATGGACGTGTGGCTGCAGAGCGAGAACGGCCTGCTCGGCATCGGCCCGTTCCCGACCGAGGACGAGGTCGACGCCGACCTGATCAACGCCGGCAAGCAGACCGTCACCGCACGCGCCGGCGCCAGCTATTTCGGCAGCCACGATTCGTTCGCGATGATCCGCGGCGGGCACATCGACCTGGCCATCCTCGGCGCCATGCAGGTCACCCACAAGGGCGACCTGGCCAACTGGATGGTGCCCGGCAAGATGGTCAAGGGCATGGGCGGCGCGATGGACCTGGTGGCCGGCGTGCAGCGCGTGGTGGTGCTGATGGAGCACACCGCGAAGAACGGCGAGCACAAGATCCTGCCCGAATGCACCCTGCCGCTGACCGGCGTGGGCGTGGTCGACCGCATCATCACCGAACTGGCGGTCATGGACGTCACACCCGACGGCCTCAAGCTCGTCGAGCTGGCCCCGGACGTGACCGAAGCCGAGCTGCGCGAGAAGACCGGCGTGCCGTTCGCGGCCTGAGCCGAGCCTGCATGAATCCCCCGCTTCCGCACCGGAAGCGGGGTGGGGCCCGCCGACGCATGGCCTTACAATGGCCGCATGCTCCCGGATCCGATCCCCCTCGCCAATCAGTTGCTGATCGCCCTGCCCTCGCTGGCGGACCCCAATTTCTCGCGTGGCGTGGCGCTGGTGTGCCAGCACGACGCCGACGGCGCCATGGGCCTGCTCATCAACCGCCCGTCCGAGTACACGCTGGGCGAAGTCTTCGAGCAGATGGGCATCGCCACCGACGACCTCCGCCTGCGCGAACGCCAGGTGCTGGCCGGCGGCCCGGTCCATCCCGAGCGCGGCTTCGTCCTGCACGACGGCGCGCGCACCTGGGACTCGACGCTGAAAGTCGTCGACGGCCTGTACGTCACCACCTCGCGCGACATCCTCGAAGCCATCGCCCATGGCGACGGCCCGCCGCGCTCGACGGTGATGCTCGGCTGCGCCGGCTGGGGCGCAGGCCAGCTCGAACAGGAGCTGTCCGAGAACACCTGGCTCACCGCCGAGAGCGATGCCGAACTGCTGTTCAGCCTGCCGCTGGAAGCCCGCTG
This sequence comes from Lysobacter brunescens, assembly GCF_042677005.1. Lineage (NCBI taxonomy): Bacteria > Pseudomonadati > Pseudomonadota > Gammaproteobacteria > Lysobacterales > Lysobacteraceae > Lysobacter > Lysobacter brunescens. The sequence goes on from NZ_JBHTIF010000001.1 coordinate 207,101, forward strand.
GCAGGCCGCCGCCGGCCGGATCGGCGTGGATCTCGCCCGCGTGACCGACTACAGCGGGCATGCCTGAGCCGATGTCCGAACCGACATTCGCGCATTACCTGGTCATCGATTTCGAAGCGACCTGCTGCGACCGCGGCACGGTCCCGCGCCATGCGATGGAGATCATCGAATTCGGCGTGGTGATGACGGATGCGGACTTCCGCGTCGTCGACGAATTCCAGAGTTTCATCAGACCGGTGCGGCATCCGCAGTTGACGCCGTTCTGCACGCAGCTGACCTCGATACGCCAGCAGGATGTCGACGCCGCGCCGACCTTCCCGGAATGCGTCGCGGCCTTCAAGACGTGGCTGTATCGCTATTCCGACTTCGCGTTCTGCTCCTGGGGCGATTACGACCACGTCCAGTTGCAGCAGGACAGTGATTTCCACCGCATTCCGAATCCGATCTCGGCGCCGCACGTCAATGTGAAGCGGCTGTTCACCGAGCGGCAGGGATTGAAGAAGAAATACGGCCTGGCCCAGGCCGTCGCGCTCGCGGGATTGCCGTTCTCCGGTACGCACCACCGTGGCATCGACGACGCGCGCAACATCGCCGCACTACTGCCGTATATCTTCGGCGACACGAAGGTGCGCGCATGAGCATCCCCGCCGACAGTCCGGTGCTCGCCTTCGACGTCGGCGCGCGCCGCATCGGCGTGGCCGTGGGCAGCGGCTTCGGACTGAGCGCGCGACCGCTGGCGGTGATCGACGTGCACGATGGCGTCATCGACTGGGCGCGCATCGACAAGCTGCAGCGCGAATGGCGACCGACGGGCTTCATCGTCGGTGACCCGATGACGCTCGACGGCGGCGACCAGCCGATCCGCGAGCGCGCCCGCGCCTTCGCCCATGCCCTGCGGGAACGCTTCAAGCTGCCGGTGGCGATGATGGACGAGCGCAATTCCTCGCAGGAGGCCGCGCGCCGTTTCGCCGCTGGCCGCGCCGACGGCCAGCGCCGCCGCCGCGACGCCGACCTGCTCGACGCGATGGCCGCCGCGATCATCCTCGACCGCTGGATGGCGATGCCGCAGGACGCGGTGATCCTCGACGAACCGACTTCCGATTAGCCCAAGGCCGACACCGCCATGCCCACCACTTCGCAATACGACGCCCAGGGCCGCCTCCGCCACCTGCTCACCCTGCAGGACATGCCGCGCGACACGCTCACTGCGCTGCTCGACCGCGCGCAGCACTTCGCCGAGGGTCACGATGCTCGCCACGTGCTCGCCGGCACCGCGATCTGCACCCTGTTCTTCGAACCGTCGACGCGCACGCGCCTGAGCTTCCAGCGCGCGGCGCAGCGGCTCGGCGCCGACGTGCTGGCCTTCGATGCATCGACTTCGTCGACGACCAAGGGCGAGACCGCGCTGGACACGCTGAAGAACATCGAAGCGATGGGCGTGCGCGGCTTCGTGATCCGCCACAAGGACGATGGCGCCGTCGCCGAACTCGCCGCCGCCGCGAATCCCGGCACCGCCCTGCTCAATGCCGGCGACGGGCGCAGCGCGCATCCCACGCAGGGCCTGCTCGACATGCTGACCCTGCGCCAGGCCAAGGGCGCGGATTTCTCGACGCTGAAGATCGCGATCATCGGCGACATCAAGCATTCGCGCGTCGCGCGGTCGGACCTGCATGCGCTGCGCGTGCTCGGCGCCACGCACATCCGCGCCTGCGGCCCCGCCTCGCTGCTGCCCGACGACGGCACGCTCGACGGCTGCCACGTCACCCACGATTTCGACGAAGCGCTGGACGGCGCCGACGTGGTGATGATGCTGCGCCTGCAGCGCGAACGCATGGAGCAGGGGCTGGTGTCCTCGCTGGAGGACTACCACCGCGACTACGGCCTGAGCGTGCAGCGCCTCAAGCGCGCGACGGCCGATGCCGTGGTGATGCATCCCGGCCCGATGAACCGCGGCGTGGAGATCGACGACGCCGTCGCCGACGGCTCGCAGTCGCTGATCCTCAAGCAGGTGAACAACGGCGTCGCCGCACGCATGGCAGTGCTGGAAGCGCTGCTGGGTTGAGGTCGACCGGGTGCGGCAGGCTCAGCGCCTCGCCTCGGCGTGCAGCGCTTCCATGCGCGCGCGGATCTCGTCGTAGCGCGCGCCGAAGTCAGCGGGGTTGATCAGGATGTCCGCCGGGCCTTCGGTCTGGGCGGCGTAGAGCTGGCCGCCGAGCCGCACCAGCAGGCCCAGCATCGGGTTGTAGCGCGCGCTGTATTTCGACGGATCGCGCAGGCCGATCGCGAGGACGCGTTCGAGCTGCGGGCTCTGCCGGCCACGGCCCGAGACGATCTCGGTCTCGCGCAGGCCAGTCACGTCCTCCCAGCGCACGAAGCCCGGGGACACGCCGCCCGGCGCGTAAAGGAAGCCGCGCGGCGTGAGCACGAACCACGGCGCCTTGCGGATCGCCATCGACAGGAAGCCCAGCAGCAGCACGGCCCAGATCAGCACGAACAGGCCGACCATGATCTGGAGATGCAGCGCCCACGCGGCGACCGGCGTGAAGTCGGGATCGCGCTCGGGCCAGGTGAGATAGAACCAGACGCAGGCGGCGCCCCCGAGGATCAGGATCAGCACGACCACCCACTGGCCGACGCGCGGCGCGTGCAGGGACACCTCCACCGGGCCGGTCACGCCCTCGGTCGGGCTGCGCGTGAGGTCGGACAGGGCCTGCCAGCCGAGGCCGAGGACCATGAACCCGACCGGGACCGCCACGAGCATCATGAAACCGCGCTCGACCCACGCGAAGGCTTCGGGATAGCGATCCTGGAACAGGAAGTCGGCCGCGATGGCGCCCACGACGATCGCGAGCGCGCCGTACTGGATCCACCGCACCCACCTGCGTGCGTTCGACATCGCGCCCCCTCCCCCGCATTTTCGCGAAGGCCCGATGCTGCCAGCCCGGCCCGTGGGCCGCAACGGGGATCAGCCCGTGGCGGTCGCCAGCGCAGCGTCGCGCCGCAGGCGCGGCCGGCTGGGGAAGGCGTGGCGCAGGATCCGCCACATCACCTGGCCGAACTGCTTCGGCAGCGAACCGGTGTCGTAGTGCTGGCCGTAGCGCGCGCAGATCTCGCGCACCTCGACCGCGATCGCGGCGTAGCGGTTGGCCGGCAGGTCGGGATAGAAGTGGTGCTCGATCTGGTGGCTGAGGTTGCCCGACATCAGGTCCATCCAGCGCCCGCCGGAGATGTTCGACGAGCCGCGCAGCTGGCGCAGGTACCAGTGGCCGCGCGATTCGCCGATGGCCGATTCCTTCGAGAAGGTTTCGGCGTCGGCGGTGAAATGGCCGCAGAAGATGATCACGTAGGTCCAGACGTTGCGGATCACGTTGGCGATGGCGTTGGCCACCAGCACGGTGAGCCACCACGGCCCTGCGAGCAGCGGGAAGACGATGTAGTCGCGCAGCACCTGGCGCCCCACCTTGCGGCCGACCGGGCGGGCCTGCGCGCGCAGCTGCGCGAACGTCACCTTGCCGGCGAACCAGCGCCCGAGGCGCAGGTCCTGGATGGCGATGCCCCACTCGAACAGGAGCGCGAACACCACCGCGACCACCGGCTGGGCGAGGTAGAAGGGCTTCCAGCGCTGCTCGGGGAAGATGCGCAGCAGGCCGTAGCCGATGTCGTCATCCATGCCGCGCACGTTGGTCCAGGTGTGGTGGCGCCAGTTGTGCGTCTTCCGCCAGTTGTCGGCAGTGCCGGCGATGTCCCATTCGTAGCTGCGACCGTCGAAGCGCGGATCCTGCATCCAGTCGTACTGGCCATGGATGACGTTGTGGCCCAGCTCCATGTTTTCGAGGATCTTCGACAGCGCGAGCAGCAGCGTGCCGAGCACGAGGACCGTCAGCGCGACCGGATGCAGCACCGCGCCGAGCAGGCCACCAGTGATGGCACCGGCGCCGATCAGGACGCGACCGGCGATCCCGGTCCAGCGCACCGAGGCGTGGATGCGGCGGATGTAGTCGGCGTCGGCCTGGCCGATCGTGGCCGTGACGCGTTCGCGCAGCGCATCGAGTTCGGCGCCGAAGCGCTCCAGTTCGTCGGCACCGAGGGGGCGGTTGCGGGGCGTGGCCATGCGTTCAGAGGTCCAGGACGAGGTCGCCCGCCGCAGCGCTGATGCACAGGCGGAGAGCGGTGGCGGGTTCGGGATCGCGCGCGCCGGTAAGCACGTCGCGGGTGGTGCCGGCGGACTTGCCGCAGGCGCAGGTGTTGCAGATGCCCATGCGGCAGCCATGCGCGGGGCGCAGGCCGGCGGCTTCCAGCGCGACGAGCAACGGCTGGTTGCGCGGCACGCGCAGGGTCGTGCCGCTGCGCGCGAGGCGGACTTCGGCCTCGCCGGTCTCGCCCGGCAGCGCGTCGGGCGGGCTGAAGGCTTCGGCCTGGAACGATGCGGCCCGGGGCTCGGCCAGCGCGCGCGCATGGGCGACGAAACCGGCGCTGCCGCAGGCGAGGACATGCGGCGCAGCGCCCTCGCCCGCCAGCGTGGCGAGCGTGTCCGCATCGAGCCGCCCGTGCGCGAAGCGCGGGTCGGTCGCGCGCGTCGTGGCGATGTGCACGCGCAGCGCGGGATGCGCGTCGGCCAGCGCGCGCAGTTCCTCGACGAAACAGGCCTCGCCCGGGGTGCGCACCCAGTACGCCAGCGTGATCGGACGGGTCGAACCGCGTGCGCCCCGATCACGCAAGGCCTGATCGCGCAGCAGAGCGATCAGCGGCGTGATCCCGCTGCCGCCGGCGAGCAGCAGCACCGGGGCCGCGTCGTCGGGCAGCGTGAGCGAGCCGAAAGGCTCGCCGATGGTCAGCACGTCGCCGACACGGGCGTGGTGGACAAGGTGCTCGCTGAGGCGCCCGCCGGGCACGGCCTTCACGGTGATCGCGAGGCGCCCGCCAGGCAGCAGGCTCGGGCTGTAGCTGCGCGCGACCCGGCGGCCGTCGACCTCGGCACCGACCATGACGTGCTGACCCGGCGCGGGCCTGCGGACGTGGCGGTTGCCGGCCAGGACCAGGGTCACGGTGTCGGCAGCGGTGTCTTCGCGGCCGACGATGCGGGCCAGCGGGCGGCGGCGCGACCAGGTCGGCGACACGCGCTCGGCCCAGAAATCGAAGACGTGGTCCGGGACCAGGGCGGTCCAGGCGCGGCCGAGCATGGAGGCGGAAGAGGGGGGCATGCCGCCACTATACGCATGCGAATACAGATGTCTATACAGTTGTATATACATTTCCGGGGCTATGATGCCGGCTCGCCTGGAGCCGCCCCGTGACCGATGCCCTGCCCCCCGACACCGAGGCCGCCCATGCCCGCAAGGCCGCCATCTCCCGCGACGACCTGCTCGCGGCGGCCCTGCGCCTGATCGGCCCGCACCGCTCGGTGTCCACGCTGAGCCTGCGCGAGGTCGCCCGCGAGGCCGGGATCGCCCCGAACAGCTTCTATCGGCAGTTCCGCGACATGGACGAACTGGCGGTGGCGCTGATCGCGCTGGCCGGCCAGTCCCTGCGCCGGATCGTCGGCGCCGCCCGCCATCGCGCCGACCAGAGCAATCGCGGCATCGTCCGTGGCTCGGTGCAGACCTTCTTCGAGCAGATGCGCGCCGACGACCGCCTGCTGCACGTGCTGCTGCGCGAAGGCACGGTGGGCTCGGACGCGTTCAAGCACGCCGTGGATCGCGAGCTGACGACGTTCGAGGACGAGCTGCGCCACGATCTGGTGCGATTGGCGGCGAAGGACGGCGTGTTGCTGCACGAGCCCGCACTGGTCGCCCGGGCGATCACCCGCCTGGTGTTCGCGATGGGCGCGAGCGCACTGGACTCCCCGCACGAACGCGACGCCGAACTGATCGACCAGCTCGCCACGATGGTGACGATGATCCTGTCCGGCGCACGCCTGATGGAAACCCGCAGGCGCGGCAGGGCGACGCCCTAGCGCTGCAGGTCAACGCGACAGATCAGCGCAACAGGATCAGCGTCGCCAGGCCGAGGAAGGCGAGGAAGCCCATCACGTCGGTGACCGTGGTCAGGATCACGCCACCGGCCAGCGCGGGATCGAAGCCCATGCGCTTGAGGCCCAGCGGCACCAGCACGCCGGCTGTGGCGGCGAAACAGAGGTTGATGGTCAGGGCCGAGCCGATCACCAGCGACAGCATCGGATCGCGGAACCAGACGAAGACCACCACCGCGAGCAGCAGGCCGAGGCTGAGGCCGTTCATCAGCGCCACGCGGAGCTCCTTCCACAGCAGCGTGCGCACGTTCGACGCGCCGACCTGGCCCAGGGCGAGGCCGCGCACCATCAGCGCGAGCACCTGGGTGCCGGCGTTGCCGCCCATGCCGGCGACGATCGGCATCAGCACGGCCAGCGCGACGATCTTCTCGATGGTGCCCTCGAAGCGACCGACCACGCTGGACGCAAGGAAGGCGGTGCCGAGGTTGATCGACAGCCACAGCAGGCGGCGGCGGAACGCGCGCGGCACCGGGCTGAACAGGTCTTCTTCCTCGTCCAGGCCCGCGGCGCCGAGCGCCTGGTGCTCGGCCTGGTAGCGGATGATGTCGACCACGTCGTCGATGGTGATGCGGCCGAGCAGCACGTTGTTGTCGTCGACCACCGGGGCGCTGATCCAGTCGTGGTCGGAGAACATGCGCGCGACCTCGTCGGCGCTCTCCTCCACGCCGATCGCCGGCTGCTCGTCGTCGACGAGCTGGTTGATCGGCGTGCTCGCATCGCGGGTCAGCAGCGACTGCAGCGCGATCCGGCCGAGGTACTGGTGGCGGCGGCTGACGACGTACAGGTGGTCGGTGTGCTCGGGCAGTTCGCCGCGCAGGCGCAGGTAGCGCAGCACCACGTCGACCGTGGTGTCGGCGCGCACGGTGACCACGTCCGGGTTCATCAGGCGACCGGCGGTGTCCTCGTCGTAGGACAGCACCTGCTCCAGGCGCTCGCGGTTCTCGCGGTCCATCGACTTGAGGATCTCGTCGATCACCGTATCGGGCAGGTCCTCGACCAGGTCCGCGAGATCGTCGATGTCGAGGTCCTCGACCGCCGCGACCAGTTCGTCCGGGTCCATGTCCGCGATCAGGCTCTCGCGCACGTCCTCGCCGACGTGGACCAGCACCTCGCCATCGTCCTCGGGATCGACCAAGCCCCAGACCACGCTGCGCTTGGCCGGGGGAAGGGATTCGAGGAGGTTGCCGATCTCGGCCGGCGACAGGGTGTTGACCAGCCGGCGCACGGGACCCAGGCGGCCGCTGTCGAGCGCGTCGGAGAGCAGACGCAGCTGGCGCGCAGTCTTGTCGTGGCGGATGGTCTCGGCCATGCGGTGCGTCCGGTGGCGTGGGGCGCACCCTTCGAGGCGAAGCCACGACGGCGCACGGGGTCAGGTGTCCATCCGCGCATTATCGCCTGTCGTGCAGGGGATGCCCAGCCCGGCGCGGATCGTGACGGTGGACGCGGACGAGGTCGCGCGAACGCAAGCACGGGCTCAGGTCCACTTCACGCCGGCGAAGTGAACCTGACCGATCCCATGAACCAGAGCCCGTTCCCTGTAATGGCGGCACAATTCATGCTTCGCGATGCGGGGAATCCACCGGAAGCGGGGACGCGGCCATGACGCATCGCACCATTGCAGCATCCTATGCGCGAGGTCTGCCTGACGCGGTGGTCTCGCGACGGACAGGACGCGCCATGCGCCCCGTCGACCACGTGCGTGCGAACCATCGGAACAAGGCGCGATCGCCATGAGCGAAATCACGGTATTGCTGGGACAGGCCCGGGAAGGCGATCCATTGGCGTGGGACCGCGTGGTGCAACTGCTGTACGCCGACCTCAAGCGTCTGGCGCGCAGCGCGTCGTCGATCGACGGCGGGCAGGATGTGACCGCGCTGGTCCATGACTGCTATCTGCGTATGTGCCGCTCCGGGGCGGATGCCGTCGCCAACCGCGCGCATTTCCTGTCCCTGGCGGCCGTGGCGATGCGCCAGCTGGTCATCAACCACGCCCGCGACCGCGTCGCGCAGAAGCGTGGCGGCGGCCAGACGCACACGACGCTGGGCAAGGCCGATCTGGATCTTTCCGCCAGCGCGCGCGCCGAAGCCGAGGAACTGCTGGAGATCGACACCGCGCTCAAGCGCCTGGCGGACACCGACAAGCGTCTGGTGCAGGTGGTGGAGTGCCGCCTGTTCGCGGGCCTGAGCGAAGAGGAGACCGCCACTGCGATGGGCGTCTCCCTGCGCACCTCGCAACGACTCTGGCAGGAGGCCAGGACGCATCTGCGGATGCTGCTCGACGACGCCGCCTGAGCACCCGCGATGTCCTTGCGCGACCGATTGCTCGAACCACGCGGCCTGTTCCGCGGCGCCCTGTTCAAGGACATGCTGCGCACGCACTTCGACGCCGACGGCTTGCAGGCGGGCACGCGCGTCGGCGCGTTCCGCATCGTCCGCGAACTGGGACGCGGCGGGATGGGCGTGGTCTATCTGGCCGAGCGCGCGGACGGTGAATTCGAGCAGAACGTCGCGCTGAAATGGCTTCAGGACGCCAGGCTGTCGCCGGAAAGCGCCGCGCTGTTCCGCCGCGAGCGCCAGTTCCTCGCCGAGCTGTCGCACCCCAACATCGCACGCCTGATCGACGGCGGCCGCACCGACGAAGGCCACCTGTGGTTCGCGATGGAGTACATCGAAGGTCTGCCGATCGATCGCCATGCCGAGACGCATCGCCTCGACGAACGGCAGCGCGTCGCACTGATGCTGCCGGTGCTGCAAGCCGTGGAATTCGCGCATGGCCGGCTGCTGATCCATCGCGACATCAAGCCCGGCAACGTGATGATCGATGCCGGCGGCCAGGCGAAGCTGCTGGACTTCGGCATCGCCGGGCTGGCCCAGGAAAGCGATCAGGCCACCGCGTTCACGCCCGAATACGCCAGCCCGGAGCAGCGCGCGCTGGGTGCGGTCGGCACCGCGTCGGATGTGTGGCAGCTCGGCCGACTGCTGCAGGCGGTGCTCGCCGCCGGCACCGCGCAACCGCCTTCGCGCGACCTGCAGGCGATCATCGACAAGGCCACGGCCGACGCTCCCGCGCAACGCTACATCACTGCGACCGCGCTGAAATACGACCTCGAGCGATATCTCGCGCGCAGGCCTGTGCAGGCGCGCCAGGGCGGCCCGCTCTATCGATGGACACGGCTGGTGCAACGCCATCCCATCGGCAGCCTGAGCGCGGCGCTGGTCACGCTGGGCGTGGTCGCGCTGGTCGGCGGCTTCCTCTACTACGCCGCCGTCGAGCGGACTCGGCTGCGCGAAGCGCGCGACGAAACGCTCGCGGTGAATCGCTTCCTCAACGAAGACCTGCTCGGCGCGGGCGACCCCTTCATCGGCAACGCCAGCGACGCACCGGTCTCCGACATCCTGGAAGCGGGCCTGGAAAAGGCCGGCAAACGCTTTCCCGACCATCCGGCGATCGCCGGAAAGATCATGGTCGCCATCGGCCACACCCTGAACAGCCGCGGGCAGTATGCGTCGGCGCGCCGCGCGGCCGAACGCGCCACGCGACTGCTCGCGCAGGCCGACGGTGCGGATGCGTCGTCGCTCGGCGAGGCGCGACTGCTGGACGCCATGATCGACATCCATTCCGGCGAGCCCAGGGCGGCGCAGCAACGACTGGATGCGCTGATCCGCGATTTTCCGTTCGATCCCGACGACGACGCGCCGGACGTTCTGGCCTGGCGCATCCGCAGTTCGCTCGCATGGAACCAGCAACTGCTCGGTCGCGCGGACCTCTGCGCGCGCACCTACGAACGGATCCTGAGGCGCACGCGCGACATTCCCGAGAACGAGCTGGGCGATGCCTACAACGGCCTGAGCCTCTGCCAGAGCCAGATGGCGCGCTTCGACGAAGCCGTGCGCAGCGCGCGTCGCTCGGAAGCCTATGCCGCCAAGCTCAACGGCATTGAGAGCGGGGCCGCATCGCTGGCGCGAATCCGCATCGCCACGGCCCTCAGCGGGCTGGGACGACACCGCGAGGCCACGACCCTGCTGCACCGGGAGGTGGTGAACCTGCATCGCCTGCTCGGACCGGACCACGGCACGACCGCGACCTACGTCAACCTGCTCGGGTCGATGTACCTGTGCGCGAACGACAACACCGCTGCGGCAGCATGGTTGGCCGAAGCGGTGGAGGCGAGGCGTCGGACGATCGGTCCGGACCACGCCTGGACCCGGGGCGCGACTGCGCAGTACGCGGTCGCGCTGCTGCGCAGCGGACGCAGCGAGGAAGCACGCCCCTACTTCGAGCGCATGGAATCGACCCGGCAATCCGTCGACGATGTCGGCTCGCAGATGTGGATCGATCGCGCCCTCGGCGAATGGCAGCTGCGCCGCAGCAACGCCGAGGAAGCGCTGGCCCATTACCGCAGCGTGCGCGAGACGGCGCTGGCCTCCAGCGATCGCTTCCGCTCGAACATGCACGCGATCGAAGCCGGTTACGGTCTCAGCCTCGCGCAGTCCGGGCGCACGCAGGAGGCATTGGCCGCCTACGAACGCTCGATCGCCGCGATTCCCGATGCCAGCCGCTGCAGCAGCCCGCTGACCGTCGATGCGGAGCGGGATCGCCAGCGCCTGCTCGCGGCGTCACAATCGCGCTGAACGTTCGCGCTGAATATGCGAACCGAACCTTAGCGCCGAATCCACGTCCGGGCTCCCACATGTCGCTCACCATCGCCCCGTCTTCCGCCGAATGGCCGCGCCTGTTCCTGGCCCATCGCGACGTGCTGCGCGACGCATTCGCACCAGTAGCGGTCGATATCGAACACATCGGCAGCACCTCGGTGCCCGGGCTCGCTGCGAAACCGGTGATCGACATCCTGGTCGGCGCGGCGTCGCTGTCCGACATCGAGTCGCGCATCCCTGCCCTCGTCGCCGCCGGTTTCACCTATCGACCGGAACACGAAACCGCACTGCCCATGCGGCGCTACTTCACCCTGACCCCGCCCGGCGGCCTGCGCGTGCACGTGCATGCGGTGGAATGCGGCAGCGCGCTCTGGCGCGAGCACCTCGCGTTTCGCGATGCGTTGCGCAGCGACGACGCACTGCGCGACCGCTACCAGGCGCTGAAATTCGAGCTCGCGCAGCGCCACGCGCACGACAAGTCCGCCTATACCGAAGCGAAGGGGCCGTTCATCCGCGAGGTGATCGCCTTGTCGGGCGGGTGATCGCACGCTCGCTGCGACGGGATAGTGCAGCGGTGTCCATGCGCCGATCCATGCATCGCGACGTTATCGGAGCCTGCCCGGCAGTGACGCGATCGCGCCACTGTAGTCACGCATGGCCGCAGGGACGACGTCGCGACACGCGACAGCGCCCCTGCGGCGGTCTTCAGGGCGTGCTTACATCGAAGTCGAGGTATAGGTCATGAAGATCACCCCCGTGGAGTTAGGCGAGGGCATGCTGGTGACCGTGGTGCCATCAGCGGACAGCTTGATGCGGCCGTCGGGACGATAGACCCAGCCCGCACGCCCGGCACCCAGCGAGACCATCTGGTCCTGCTCGCCCCAGCCATGCGTCAGCTCCCTGACCTGGGACTTCGCATTGCCGTTGGCATCGATCTCCTGCACGAAATACTTCGTGGCCAGGCGCTGGGTCTGGTCCGGGCTGGGACTGTCGAAGGACGTGGTCACATTGGTCCCCGAAGCCATCATCTGCGCCCAGCCGAGCAGGTAGCGCGGCGTGCCGGTGCTGTCGTTGCCGAGCGAAACCAGCTGCGGGTAGGACAGGAAGTGCGTGGCACTGCTCTTGATCCACAGCGGCGCGGACAGCCGAACGCCGACGCTGTTGAAGCGGACCAGCCCGATGCGCGAGCGCTCGGCGATGGACGGGGTGGGCGAGCCCACGAGCACGCCGATGAACTCGCCGTTGGCGGTCGGCAGGATGGAGGTGCTGCCGCCGTTGAAGCGCAGTGAGCTGCTCGTCGACATGTAGATGCTGTGGGTCAGGCTCGCGTTCGTCCCTTCGACACGCATGTAGATCCCGCCCTTGCTGTAGTCGCCGGCGGCGTTGTTCCAGTCCGTGGTGCAGAACGCGCCGAATTTGCCGGTGGTGCTCAGAACAGGCCGATTGGCCAGCGTGTGGCCGCTGGCGCAGGCCCATTTCCAGCCGCGGGTGATGTCGATGGTGGTGTTGGACGCCGTGGCGACCCGGGTGACTGCGATCATGCTGTCGGCCTGGTGCTGCGTGCCGCCCGAATCCTTTCCGCTCGTCGATTTCAGAGCCACACCGTAGTGGCTGCTCGACATCACCAGATTGTGATGGCCGTATTCCCAGCTTCCCTGTCGACCCGCCTGGTTGATGGCCTTGCTGACCACGTAGCTGTTGTAGCCCGTGAGGGCGTTCGTGGGCGCGGCAGGGCTCCCCTTCCACTCGTACAGCCACATCTGATCGTCGTACGATTCCGCGGTGAGCCAGTCCCTCCAGCTGTTCCCCTCGGCCGTATTCTGCAGTGCCGCGACTAGGTCCTTGGTCGGGCCGGTCGAGCCGGACGATCGGCGGCACAGCGCCGCGACCGTCGAGCAGCTTGCATCGGCCACGATGCCGGCCATGTCCTTGCAGGCGGGGAAAGCCCGGGAGGTGAAGTTGCTCACCGCGCCGGTGCTGCTCACATCACCGGAAATCAGCATGCCCTCGTGGGCGCCGGCCGTACTCATGCTGGTCAGCGAGGCGTAGAACTTCCTGACCCCGCCGGTCGTGCAGGAGGTCGAATACATGCGCCGCGGAACCACCGCGCCGGGATGGTAGGACAGGATCCTGATCACCCAGGGGTACTCGCCTGCGGTCGTGCGCGAGTTTGGCAGCGTGTAGGTGCCGGAGTTGGTGGTGCCGGCTGCGGGCAGCGTCTGGGCCAGGGCAGCAGGCGCAAGCAGTGCCAGGGCCAGGGCCGTCGCCAGACGGGTCGCCGGAGCAATGGTTGGTGCGTTCATGTGGGTCTTCCTTGTGTGGGTTCGTATGCGCGGACGGACAGCCGGTCTCGAACCCGGGATACGTCGCCGGATCCGTGATCGAGGGCACGCTCTGTTTCCCTGGCCTTTCCCGGCCTGTGCCGATGGCTGGCAGGCGGCTTTCGCAACGCGCAGCCAACCAGGGCGCGAGATTGGCCAGCGCCGGCATCAAATGGATCACGGCGCATCACGAAGCCATCACGAGACGATCACGAACGCCGGTCGATATTCCGCTTTCGGCTTGGTTTGTGCCGTTTTTGCCCCCTCCACACCCGGGCGGACCGGTGCCATCCCGCAATCGCCCATGGCAGACTAGGATCGAGGAGTCAGGGGTTGCGGGACGGATCGCCGCAGCCTTGTGTGCCCCCTGCCGGCAGGCATTCTCACGGAAGACGATACGATCATGCGATATCGATGGGACGACTTCAGTCTGGACCGCGAAGCGATGCTTCTTGTCCATGACGGGCGCCAGGTGGATGTGACCCGCAAGACGCTCGCCTGCATCCATCATCTGATCGAGAATCGCCATCGCGTCGTCGGCTACGACGAATTGATCCGCACGCTGTGGGGACACGACAACGTCACCAACCACCAGCTGTCCCAGGTCATCCTTTCTGCACGGCGCGCGATCGGCGACGACGGTCACACCCAGCGGCTGATCCGCACGGCGCCCGGTCTGGGCTATCGCTGGGTCGGCGCGATCAGCGAGGGTGACGCCCCTTCAGCGCAGTCGCCCGAGCCGGCAAACGGAGCGACCTCGAAGCTCGCGCAGAGGTCCATGGCATCAGGGGTCGGCGAGGGCCTGGCGCGCTCGACGACGGAGGCAGAAGCGTCGGGACCCCGGACATCGGAACCTCCGGCATCCGAATCCGCCTCCCCCGCTGCCCCTCCGCAGGACGCATCGCCCGCAGGCGCCTTGGTCGCCGACACCCTGCCGATCCATGGCGGCAGGAAGCGCGCACCGCACTGGCTCGGCTGGATCGCCGTCTCGGCGGTCGGTCTTTCCGGAGCGGCCATGTACGGCACGATGCGCGGCGCGCCTGCGCAGTCGATGACATCGGCCACTGCAACGCCTGCAGGGGATGCCGTCGCCACGCTGGAAGCTGCACTGGATGCCGGTCGATACGAGGATGTCCGCGAAGGCCTGGCACGGTTGCCGCCGGAGATCGCGGACGGCCCGCAGGCCAAGCTGCTGGAAGTGCGGCTCGACATGTTGCGGGGCAGGACGGAACTCGCCCTGCAGAAGCTCGAACGACAGCAGGCACGCGCGGACGCCGCCGGGGATCCGCTGTGGCGTGCCAGGGTCCTGACGATGAAGAGCATGATCTTCGCCAAGGGCGAAGGCACCCCTGCGTCGATCACGGCCGCATCGAGCGAAGCCCTGGCGCTGCTGGCGTCCATGGGCGAAGCTGCCCCCGCCGAGGATGTCAGCGACGCAGTCTTCGGTCGCGGCGTGGGATTGATGCGCGAGGGACGATCGGACGAGGCCATGCGCGATTTCGTCAGGGCCAAGGACATCCGCATCGCGATCGGCGACCTCGACGGCGCCGCGCAGGTGCACGGCAACCTGGCGCGCGCCTGGATGCGTGCCGGACGCATGCGCGAAGCGCTGGAAGAGTTGCAGGCCCTGCTGGCGTCGAACAGACGATCGAAGGATCCGGTCAACCAGATCTACACGCTCAACACGATCTCGCGCATCCAGGTCGAACTGCTTCGCTGGGAGCAAGCGCTGTCCGCCAACGACGAAGCCTTGCGCCTGCTGCGACAGACGCCCGGGTCGGATCGCCGCCAGCGCGCCCTCGTGCTGCGCGCGTTCATCCTGAGCGAAACCGGACGCCTGCACGAGGCCGCCGCGCAACTGGAAGAAGCCGCGCAGCTGGAAGGCGGCGATGACGCCATCAGCGCCTCGATCGAGGCGATGCACCACCTCGCATCGGGCGCCCCCGCACGCGCGATGGCTCGGCTGGAACAGAGCTTCGACACGAAACCGTACACCTACGATTTCAATCCGATGCTGGAGGACGCCGAAGGCCCGCTGCTGCTCTGGGCCCTCGCTGCGCGGGACCTGGCGACGCAAGGCAAGCCGGTTCGGGATCTGCCCGTACAGCAGAAGGCGATGATCCAGAACGCGAGGACCGCGACCGGCCGCATCGCGCGCGGCCGATGGCTGTGGATGCAGGGCGACGCCCAAGCCGCCGAAGCGGACTTCAGGTGGGCCCTGCAGGAAACCCGGCGCATGGGCCAGACCTATCGGATGACGCTGGCGGCGGAAGCGCTGGTCGAGCTGTTGCTGCAGCGGGACGATGCGGATGGCGCCCGGATTGTGCTGGAGGATCTGCGCGCGCATCAGCCGAACCGTATCGACCGCGACTACCGCAGCAGCGTGATGAGTCTGCAGGTGGCGATCGCAGGCGGCGATCCAGCGCGGATACGGGCTGCGTATACGCAGGTACGGGCACTGGCAGGCGAGCGCGCGCTGCCCGGCGATGTCGCGCGACGCTACGCCGATGCGACCAGGAAAAGCACGGCGGCCTTCTCCCGACCCATGGATCGAATGGTGACGGATCCGCCGCACTTGAAGTGAACCTGACCTCGTCTGCGCAGATCGCAGCTGCAGGAATCGGCAGTAAAAAGACCGCGCCGGAACCCGGCGCGGTCGGTGATCCACCTTCGAGCGATGTACTGCGTCAGAGCGGCGTCAGGGTGCAGGCACTGTTGTCGCTGAACCGCTTGCCGACGACCTGCACACCGTTGATGATCGAAGTGCGGTCGTTCAGCGTGAGGACGTACGCCGATTTGCTGGCCAGATCCTTGAAGTGACTGGTCGCGGCATAGTTGGTGTACTCCTGGCCGTTCCAGTTGGGATAGGTGCGCACCCGCATCGTGCCCTGAACCTGCGGCTTCACTGTCCAGGTATCGTAGCGCTGCTTCCAGCGCTCCACTGGTGTCAGCTCAGCGTAGCAACCGGCCGGAATGCGGTAGGAGCCGTGATTGAAATTGGTGGTGAAGGACGTCGATTTCTCGCCACTCTTGGTCGCCGAGGCGCCGAAGGTGACCGCGTAGTTCCAGCCGAACGAGTCGGAGATCGTGAACTGCGCGCCGATGGTGACCTCGCTGGACACCGTATAGGCCCAGGACGAGGCCTTGGTGGTGGTGATGCTCCACTGCGTTCCCGAAGGCAGGGTCATCGCGGCCGACTGCGACGTGGTGGGGATGCGGACCTTGTTGAGGCCGACGACCTGGCTCCATGCGGTGTAGGTGTCGTTCTGCGCACGCGTACCGAAGGCATTGGTGCGAATATCGACGCAGGCGCCGCTGCGACTGCAATAGTCGACCGAGGACGTCTGGAAGCCATTGCCCGAGCTGATGTTCATGTTGTTGATGTACACCACGTCGGCACGCGTGGTGCTGGTGCTCGGGATACCGAGGGCCGCCTTGGCTGCGGCGAGGTTCTCTCCCGAGGTGTCCCACGGCTTCAGCGCCGTGAAATCGCTCAGCGCGAACTTGCGCCAGGCGGCGGTCTTGGTCGTCAACGTCGAATTGGTGACGACCCTGGCGGAAACGTTGCGGACCACGGGATCGGCACTCGTCGTCGGCGCCACGCCGTCATCGTTCATTGACAGGGTGAACTTGCGGGCGTTGCTGAGGCAGCGACCAGCAACCGCGAACGCGGAGCGCACATCGCCCACCGGGAAACCGAGGTCGGCCGCCGCCTCCGCTGCGCCACAGGTCGTGGCCGCCATGCTGCTGTTCTCCACCTGGTACAGGTTGCGCGCATGCGAGAACAGCATGGCGATCTTCCTGCGATCCCAGCCGCGTGTGGCCAGTCGCTGGGCGACCGGGCGAAGATAGCCACCGGGGCCCATGCCGTCATTCGCATCGAAGGATTCCCAGCGATCGAGGATCGCCGAGGTATTGGCGTCGACGACGAGCGTCGGACGCGAGGCACGCCTGTGCAGGGTCGCCGGGACATCGAGCGACACGACGTAGACCAGACGCCCCTTGCCGGCCGCATCGCGCCAGATGTACAGATGCGCGGTGTTCCTGGCATCCGGCGCCAGGCCGATGCCGGACAGTTTCAGCTTGCGTCGTGCGGCGTCCAGCGCGCCGGTCATGTCGACCGCAGGCATGATGCTCGCCACATCGAATTCCAGGCCCTTCACGAAACTGCCGCTGGCGCGCTTGATGCGGCCGTCATGAGCGCCGTTCTCGATTTCGGCAACGAAAGAACCACCGAACACCGGAACGCCCAGATGGTACTGCTCGAAACGGGCCAGGGCACCGTCGCCGACCATCTGCGCATACGCCATCTGCAGGTCGCTGGATCGGGTGCCGGTGAGCTGATAGGCATTGACCGATCCGGCCTTGGACTTGGCCGAAGCCTGACGTGCGAGGTCGACGGTCTGCGCGGCATGGACGACGCCGGCCTGGGCCGCGAGTACGGCGAGCAGACTGGCATGGAGCATCTTGCGATTCATGAAACTCTCCAGAAGAGGATGTGAACGTGCGTCCGCCGTGCGGCACCTTGCATGTGCCCGGGCTGGACCGTGCCTGGTCGAGTGAGGCCTGTTCGAAATCGGCACTCTCGTGGAGCGCATGCCGAATCACCCCGGTCTTCACTTCACCCGGCGCTGCATGTGTCGGCAGGACCGGGCTGCATGGACGTTGGAGGCTTCGCACGGATGACGCATGCCAGAACCGTCACGATCGCATCATGGTTCCGTCAGGACGCGACTACCTCGTGCACGACAGGTCCAGCACGACGCGCGAAAGCGCCCTTCCCCGCTTCATGGCCCCGTCTTGCGGAACGTCGTCCCAGCCCGCGCCTGCCGAGGATCGACGTGCCGGCTGGGAGTTCGCGGCGCAACATCCGGGCACGCGAGCGCCCGGAGGTTCACGACGACCCACTCGGAACGTGAACGCATCCGCATGATCGACATGACAGGCGGGCGCTTGATCATTTCGTGATCCGGACATGATCGATTCCGCATGACCGCGATTCAGGCGTGATGGAATGCTTGTGCCGCGCCCCGGTGCGCGTGCCCTGGACAGGGCATGGAAACGCCAACGGAAGCGCATTTCCATCCAATACGAACAAGGAAGACGCCCATGTCACGCATTCTCGCTTTGACCGTTCCATCGGCCGCACTGCTTCTCGCAGCCGTCTCGATCGATGCCTTCGGCGGTCCGCCGCAACGCAGCGGCAAAACCGGATCCGCCGGCGCGCCCCTCCAGGGCCGCCTCGAAATGGTCTGGGGCGATGCCAGGCCCGGCAGCCGGGCGCCGCACATCCTGGAAGTGAACCTGGTCGATGATGCCGGTCGCCGCACCCCACTGGACACCGCAGCGGCGGCCAGGGCGGCGGGCGACCTGTATGGACTCTACGGCCGCCGCGTGGCCGTCAGCTTCGGCCTGCAGAAGCGTGCCGGCACCATGCCCTCGCGCGCGCAGCCCGACGCCATCGTGCCGATCGACGGTTTGACCGCCAGCCTCCGCGACGCGCGCGCCGGCCTGGCATCGCCGACCAGCGTCTCCACCCGGGCGATCACCGGCACGACGGTCTGGGCGACCCTGATGTGCAAGTTCAAGGACATCACCACCGAACAGAAGGCCAGGTCGTTCTTCCAGGGACAGTACGGCAACACCGCCGGCCAGCTCGACCACTACTGGCGCGAGGTGTCCTACAACAAGATCAACCTCACCGGAAGCGCAGCGTACGGCTGGTTCACCCTGCCGCAGAACCGCGCCTACTACGTGACCACGGGCACGGACGGCAAGCCGAAGGCCGATCTGGGCAAGCTGTTCACCGACTGCACCAATGCCGCCAACGCCAGCGTCAACTTCGCCGCGAACGGCGGGCTGCAGGGCATCAACATGATGTTCAACGGCGACCTGGACGGCTACGCATGGGGTGGTGGCCGCTGCGCCACGCTGGACGGCATCAACAAGTGCTGGAGCACGACGTGGAACCCGCCTTGGTCGTTCAACAACCTCGCGCCGCTCTCGCACGAAATGGGCCACGCCTACGGCCTGCCGCACGCCAACAATTCCGATGGCGACGCCGACACCTACGACAATCCGTGGGACGTG
The DNA here is from genome assembly GCF_042677005.1 of Lysobacter brunescens. Lineage (NCBI taxonomy): Bacteria > Pseudomonadati > Pseudomonadota > Gammaproteobacteria > Lysobacterales > Lysobacteraceae > Lysobacter > Lysobacter brunescens. The sequence goes on from NZ_JBHTIF010000001.1 coordinate 226,195, forward strand.
ATGAGCGACGCGTGGAACAACGCGGTCAGCAATGCCACCTACGGCAGCCTGCCCAAGCACATCAACATCTACTCGCGCGATCGTCTGGGCTGGGTCGATGCTGCGCGCCTGCGCACGGTCACCCATGGCAGCGCCGCGACCACCTACACGCTCGAGCGCGCCAGCCTGGCGGGTTCGGCGTACGCGCAGATGATCAAGCTGGTGGTCCCGGGCAGCACCACGCGCTACTACACGATCGAAACCCGCAAGCGGACCGGCACGTACGAAGCCAACCTGGCCGGCGACGCCGTGATCATCCATTCAGTGGACACCGCTCGCAGCCAGCCCGCGTGGAGCGTCGACGCCAGCAGCCCGCCCGCCACGGTCTCCAACAACGAGGGCAGCATGTTCAAGGTCGGCGAAATCTGGACGACGCCCGAACCCCTCGGCAGCCGTTTCAGGGTCGAAGTCGTCTCTGCCACCACGGAAGGCTTCCGCGTGAAGGTGTCGAGCCTGTAATCGATCGGCACTGCGACAAACGCCCGGGATGACCGGGCAAGGACGGCGGCGACGCGGGCTGACGCGCTCGTCGCCGTGCCTGTTGATCGATGCATCTGATAGCAGGACTGCCTAGAGCGCGTCACCATCCCGCCCCGGACATCCCCAGTTGAGGATCGGGGTGCCGGCGGGGAGCACGCGGCGGAACATCTCGACGCGCGAGGGCTTGGGGTTCACGACGACGGGCCTGCGCGCGGCGTGGAGCAGCGGCAAGTCGGCGCTGCTGTCGGTGTAGGCGGCTTCGACCGGGCCGCCGAAGCCGGCGTCGGCGATCATCCGCATCTTCATGCGGTAGTGGCAGTGACGCACGGCGACGATCGAACCGTACTTCGGCCCGACCTGGGTGCCGATCACCGGCAGGTCGCCATGCCCGGCGAAGGCGAGGATGGCGCGGGCCAGTTCGGGCGGCGCGCCGGTGGCGACGATCACCCGGTCGCCGGCTTCGCGGTGCCTGCGCAGCACGTCGAGGGCCACCGGCAGCAGGCGGGGCTTGATCGCATCCGCATGCGCCGCGACGTAGCGCGCGGTCATCGCATCGAACTCGGCGACCTTGCGCATGCCCAGCGTGCCGACCCAGACGAAACCGGAGATGCCGCGGCGCCGCGTGGGCAGGAAGGCGATCATCGGGCCGAACACCGGCGCGATCAGCAAAGCCAGCGCGCGGCGCCACCAGGCGCGTTCGATCAGCCACTTGAACAGGTGGCTGCCGGAATCGCCGTCGTACAGGGTGTGGTCGAAATCGAACACCACCAGCGGCGCGTCGGCCGCGGGCGTCGGGTACTGCGCCTGGCTCATGACGGGAAGAACAGCCGCTGCAGGGCCGCGCCCGGATCGGGATCGCGCATGAAGGATTCGCCGACCAGGAACAGGTCGATGCCGGCATCGCGCATGCGCTGCACGTCGTCGCGGGTGGCGATGCCGCTCTCGGTGACCAGCGGTCGACCGGAAGGCATCGCATCCTTCAGCGCCAGCGTGGTGTCGAGCGACACCTCGAAGGTACGCAGGTTGCGGTTGTTGACGCCGATCAGCGCCTCGCGTCCGTCGATGGCCGGCAGGCGCAGCGCACGCTGCAGTTCGTCGCCGTCGTGCACTTCGACCAGCACGTCCAGGCCGAGCGCCATCGCTTCGCGGTACAACGAAAGGAGCTGGTCGTCGTCCAGCGCGGACACGATCAGCAGGATGCAGTCGGCGCCGAGCGCGCGCGCTTCGACGACCTGGTAGGCGTCGACGGTGAAATCCTTGCGCAGCACGGGCAGCGCGCAGGCGTCGCGCGCGTCCTGCAGGTAGGCGTCGGCACCCTGGAAGAAATCGACGTCGGTCAGTACCGACAGGCAGGCCGCGCCTGCGGCCTCGTAACTGCGCGCGATCGCGGCCGGATCGAAATCGGCGCGGATCACGCCCTTCGAAGGGCTGGCCTTCTTCACTTCGGAGATCACGCCCGGCAGGCCGGCGGCGCGCTTCGCCTGCAATGCGGCGATGAAGCCGCGCACCGGCGATGCGGCGGCGGCGCGCTCGCGCAGCTCGGCCAGCGAGACGCGTGCGACGCGCTCGGCGATCTCCTCGTGCTTGCGGTCGACAATGCGCTGCAGGATGTCGGCGCGGGCGGAATGGGATGTCGCTGTGCTCATGGCGATTTCAGTAACCAGTCGTAGGCGCGTTCGACTTTGGCGACGCGCGTGATGTAGCGGGTGTACCAGTCGCGTCGGCCACGCGCACGGATCGCGGCGTGTTCGACGTGGTGCTTCCAGGCCAGGATGTCGTTCTCGCTGCGCCAGTAGCTGACGGTGATGCCGACGCCGTCGGCGCCGCGCACCGATTCGACGCCGAGATGGCCCGGCTGCTGCGCGGCGAGCGCGACCATGGCCTCGGCGGCTTCGGCGTAGCCTTCGGGGTCGGCGCCGCTGCGCTGCGAGGTGAAGATCACCGCGTAGTACGGCGGCTCGGGCGTGCGGGCGAAACCTTCGGCGCTCATGGAAGCAGGCTCATGACGTCAGGCTCACGACGCGGCCAGCTTCTGCGTGGTGTCGATGAAGTGTTCGAGCTTGGCGCGGGCATCGCCGCTGGCGATCGCCGCACGCGCGGCCTCGATGCCGTGGGCGATGCTGTCGGCCACGCCCGCGACGAACAGCGCCGCGCCTGCATTGAGGCAGACGATGTCGCGCGGAAGCCCCGGCTTGTTGTTCAAGGCTTCGATCAGCATCGCCCTGGATTCGATCGCGTCGTTCACGCGCAGGTTGCGGCTCGCGGCCATGCCGATGCCGAAATCCTCGGGATGCACTTCGTATTCGCGGACCTTGCCGTCGCGCAGCTCGCCGACCAGCGAGGCGGCGCCGAGCGAGAGTTCGTCCATGCCGTCGCGGCCCCAGACCACCAGCGCGCGCTCGGCGCCCAGTTCCTGCAGCACGCGCGCCTGGATGCCGACCAGGTCGGGATGGAACACGCCCATCAGGATGTTCGGCGCGCCCGCCGGATTGGTCAGCGGGCCGAGGATGTTGAAGATGGTGCGCACGCCCATCTCGCGGCGCACCGGCGCGACCACCTTCATCGCCGGATGGTGCATCGGCGCGAACATGAAGCCGATCCCGGTCTGTGCGATGCACTGCGCCACCTGCGCCGGCTGCAGCTCGATCTTCGCGCCCAGCGCTTCGAGCACGTCGGCGCTGCCGGACTTCGACGACACGCTGCGGTTGCCGTGCTTGGCGACCTTCGCGCCTGCGGCGGCGACCACGAACATGCTGGCGGTCGAGATGTTGAAGGTGTGCGCACCGTCGCCGCCGGTGCCGACGATGTCGACCATGTGCTCGCGTTCGCGTACATCGACCTTGTTGGAGAACTCGCGCAGCACCGACGCGGCTGCCGCAATTTCGCCGACGGTTTCCTTCTTGACGCGCAGGCCGGTCAGGATGGCCGAGGTCATCGCAGGCGACACTTCGCCGCGCATGATCTGGCGCATCAGATCGACCATTTCGTCATGGAAGATCTCGCGGTGCTCGATCGTGCGCTGCAGGGCTTCCTGGGGAGTGATGGGCATGCGTGTGATCGTCCGTTCTGCGGGCCGCCGATGGCGGGCGTCCATGATGGCGGCTGCCGGCGCGCCGGACAACCTGCGCCCGGGCCTGCCGGCGGGCGCGGCGCTCAGGCCGCGCGGTCGAGGAAATTCTTGAGCAGCGCGTGGCCGTGCTCGGTGAGGATCGACTCGGGGTGGAACTGCACGCCTTCCACCGGGTGTTCGCGGTGGCGAAGACCCATGATCTCCTCGACCGAGCCGTCGTCGTTCTCGGTCCAGGCCGTCACTTCGAGGTGATCCGGCAGGGTATGCCGGTCGACGACCAGGGAGTGGTAGCGGGTGGCTTCGTAGCGGTCGGGCAGGCCGGCGAACACGCCCTTGCCCTCGTGGCGGATGTGCGAGGTCTTGCCGTGCATGATGCGTCCGGCGCGGACCACGTCGCCGCCGTAGGCCTGGCCGATGCTCTGGTGGCCGAGGCAGACGCCGAGGATGGGGATGCGGTCGCCGAGCTGGCGGATCACGTCCACCGACACCCCGGCTTCGTTCGGGGTGCAGGGGCCGGGCGAGATCACGATGCCGGACGGGTCCAGGGCCTTGATCTCGGCCACCGTCAGCTCGTCGTTGCGGACCACCTTCACGTCCGCGCCCAGCGCCTGCAGGTATTGCACGAGGTTGTAAGTGAAGCTGTCGTAGTTATCGAGCATCAGGATCACGACAGCGGTCTCGCGCAGGTGGGCCGGCCAATTTATCGGCGGGCGCCGGGCTTGGCAATCGCATGCGGCGCCGTACGCCGGGGCGACGGGCCCGCCGGCGCCGCCGCGCCGATCGCGCTCGCGGTCTGCTGCACGCCCCCGGGACGGCCGGTGATCTGGCAGCGGCCGCCGATGTCGAGCACGAAGCCGTTGGTCGTCTCGGACTTCACCGCGACGCAGAACTGGCGATCCGCCGAGACCCAGCGCTCGCCGACCTTGAACATGCTGCCTTCGTTGTTGGCACGGTTGGCCGCCGGCTTGTCCGCGTCCATGCTCCAGGCCGGCTCGCTGCGACCGGTCTGCACCTCGTGGATGATCACCGCGTTGCCGGCGAGGTTGGCTTCGTAGTTGCCGGTGCGCTTGCGCACTTCGACGGTGAAGTAGCGGGTGGTCTGGCCGGGGTAGTTCAGCGTCACCATCTGGATGTTGGACGAACCGGCGAGGCTGGCGCGGTCGACGGTCACGGTCGTGGTGGTGCCGCCGGCGTTGATCGCCAGCTTGCGTGCGGCGGGCACCCAGCCCAGGCGATTGCGCGAGTAGATGTTGATGTGCTTCGGCAGCGTGCCGTAGGTGCCGTTGGACACACCGTTGTTCCAGGCGTCGCTCATCACGTCCCACGGATTGTCGTAGGGGTCGCTGTCGGCGTCGGAGTTGTTCGCATGCGGCAGGCCGTAGGCGTGGCCCATCTCGTGCGACAGCGGCGCGAGGTTGTTGAACGACCACGGCGGATTCCACGTGGTGCTCCAGCACTTGTTGATACCGTCCAGCGTCGAGCAGCGGCCGCCGCCCCAGGCGAAACCGTCGAGGTCGCCGTTGAACATCATGTTGATGCCCTGCACGCCACCGTTCACGGCGAAGTTCACGTCGGGGTCGAAGACGGCGGTGCAGTCGGTGTAGAGCTTGCCCAGGTCGGCCTTGTCCTTGCCGTTGGCGTCCTTGGTCACGTAGTAGCTGCGCGGCTGCGGCAGCGAGCGCCAGCCGTAGGCCTGGCTGCCGGCGAGGTTGATCTGGCCGTAGGACACTTCCTGCCAGTAGTGGTCGAGCTGGCCGATCGCGGTACCGTACTGGCCCTGGAAGAAGGCCTGGTTCTTCTGCTCGGTGGCGATGTCGCTGAACTTGCACATCAGCGTCACCCAGGTGGTGACGCCGGCGATCTTCTCGCCGCCGGCCAGCGCCTTCGCGATGCGGCCGCTGCGCAGATCGGACGACAGCAGGTCGCCAACCGGCACGATGGCCTCGATCCGCCGCGACGGCGCGCCGCCGGCCTTGGCGGCCACCGGCACGGTCGACACCGCGACACGGCGACCGTAGAGGGCGTACAGGTCTTCGGCGGCGCGCAGGGCTTCGGTGGTGTCGAGGGCACGACGCACGCCGGCATCGTCGACCAGCGCGGCCCTGAACTGCATGGTCGGCCGACCGTCCGCCGGGGCACCGGGGCGCAGGTCGCCCCACTCCAGTTCCAGACGGCCGATCATCAACTGCGGCTGGTCGGCGGCGAGGACATCGATCCCGGGCGCGGTGCGACGGGCGGCATCGGCCTGCAGGCCGCAGGCCAGCGCGAGGGAGACGAGGACGAGGGTGCGCAGGGGTCGCATGGAAACTCCGGGAGCGGACAGACGTTGCAGGGGGGCCGGCGGGATCGTACACCGCACCCGGCGGCGGGTACGCGACCGAGGTCCGGTTCCGCCGCCTGCCGGCGCTCCGGGCAGGTGCGCAGGGTAATCTGTTGCGCCCAGCACCCAGGCCCGGCCCGCCCACCATGCCCTACCTCGAACTCTCCCTGCGCTGCAGCGAAGCCGAACAACCGCGCTACGAGAACGCGCTGGAGGATGTCGGCGCGCTGGCGGTGACCCTGCTGGACGCCGATGCCGAAACCCCGAACGAACGGGCGATCCTCGAACCGGGCGTCGGCGAGATGCCGATCTGGGGCGAAGTGGCGCTGTCGGCCCTGTTCGACGCCGAAGCCGACCCGCTGCTGCTGCTCGCCGCGCTGGAAGCCTTCGATCCCGACCTGGACTGGTCCGGCGCCGGCTTCCGCAAGGTCGAGGACCAGGACTGGGAACGCGCCTGGATGGACCAGTACGTGCCGCTGCGCTTCGGCGCGCGCACCTGGATCGTGCCCTGGAACCAGGCGCTGCCCGAAGGCGCGGACGCGGCCGATGCCGCCGTCGTGCGCCTCGATCCCGGCCTGGCCTTCGGCTCCGGCACGCATCCGACCACCTCGCTGTGCCTGCAGTGGCTCGACGGCCTCGCCGCGCAGGGCGAGCTGCAGGGCCGGCAGGTGCTGGACTTCGGCTGCGGCAGCGGCATCCTCGCACTGGCCGCGCTGAAGCTCGGCGCCGCCCAGGCCATCGGCGTCGACAACGACCCGCAGGCCATCGTCGCCACCCGCGACAACGCCGAACGCAACGGCGTGGGTGATCATCTTCAGGTCTTCCTGCCGCAGGACGAGCCGGCGACGCGCTATCCGGTGGTGGTCGCGAACATTCTGGCCTCGGCGCTGGACGCGCTGGCCGACCTGCTCGCCGCGCGCGTCGCCCCCGGCGGGCGCATCGCGCTGTCGGGCATCCTCGTCGGCCAGGAGGACGACCTGCTGGTCCGCTATGGCGCCTGGTTCGACGACCTGCGCGTGGCGCGCGAGGACGATTGGGTGAGGATCGACGGCGTTCGCAGATAAGCACCGTCGAACCTGATGGAATAGGACCATGTTCATCAACTGCCCCTACTGCAAGGCGCTGGTCTCGACCGACCCGGTCACCGACCTGCCGCCCACGCACTGTCCGCATTGCGACAGCCTGCTGCGTCGCGACCCGGAGACTGCGGACGACGTAGCCGAGGTCGCGCCGCTCGACCTGGGCACGCTGCTGGATCCGCGCGCCATCGCCGAAGCGGCCGCCGAGGCGGAAGCCCATGCCGCCGCCCGCGCGGCGGCCGCCATCGAAACGCCGCGCGTCGAGTCACCGGCGGTCGAAGCGACGGATGTCGCGTCCATCCTCGAATCGGTGCGGATCGACGCCGCCCGGCAGACACAGCCATCCGACGACGAAGAGACCGCTGTCGCCGATACGACCGGCGCGACCTCTCCGCCAGCCGACACCCGCGTCCCGCCCGCAGCCGTGCCCATTGCGCCGGCCACTGCAACGACACGCCGCCTGCCCAGCTTCGCGCGCAACGCCGACGGCAGCGCGCGCCCCGCGCGCGAACGCTGGCTGATCGTCGCGGTCATCGCGCTGGCGGTGCTGCTGGTGCTGCAGCTGCTGCTCGCCGATCGCGCACGTCTGGCAGCGAACGCGCAGTGGCGCCCGATGCTGGCCACGCTCTGCAGCGTGCTGCGCTGCGAGTTGCCGCCATGGCGCGAACCCGCCGCGTTCACGCTGCTGCAGCGCGACGTGCGCCAGCATCCGAGCCTGCCCGGCGTACTGCGCGTGTCCGCGACGTTCCGCAACGATGCGCGCTGGCCGCAACCGTGGCCCGGGCTGCAGCTGACGCTCTCCGACATCAACGGCCGCCCCGCCGGCCAGCGTCGCTTCGAAGCGCAGGAATACCTCGGCGGCACGCCGGGCCAGGCGGAACTGGCCAGCGGCGAGAGCGCGACCGTGGCGATGGACATCCTCGAACCGGCGCCGCAGATCGTCGCCTACGACTTCAGGTTCCGCTGACGCCCACATACGGGGCGGAAAGGGCGTCAGGTTCACTTTCCCGCGAGCGTCTCATCCGGACACGGCCTTGCGTGTCGAGGAACTGAACCTGAGCCCGTGATCGGTGCATTGTCCCGCCCGGGACAACGCCGCTCATCGGGCCGCGCGCCGCGACACGCGCTTCCGCAACGCCATGCCGTGGCAGCCGGACCCCGCCCACGCTAGACTCGCTCCCCCGCCATGCGCGGCCACGGATGGATCCGTCGTCCCACCTCCCCCGAGAGCCCGTCCTTGAACGTCGAACGCCACGACTCCGCCGCCCGTTCCGCCCCGCGCACGCCGCTGCGCGAGCATGTCGCGAATTCGGTGCGGCGCTACCTCGGCGACCTCAACGGCTCCGATGCGAACAACCTCTACGAAGTCGCGCTGCGCGAACTGGAAATTCCGCTGTTCGCCGAAGTGCTGAAGCACTGCGACGGCAACCAGAGCCGCGCCGCGACCATGCTGGGCATCCATCGCGCCACCCTGCGCAAGAAGCTCAAGGACTACGGCCTGTCCACCTGACGGCCCGCCTGGCGGCGCGACGCCGCCACGGATCGACGGTCCGCACATACGCCAGCGTGCTGTATCGCGGGACCGGCCCGCCCGACCCGGGCGGCTATAATCGCGGTTTCCCCGCCTCCGCACGCCCCGCCTCCCCATGACCAGCCACCTGCCCAGCGCCCCGGTGACGATCCGCCGCGCGCTGCTGTCCGTGTCCGACAAGACCGGCCTGCTCGAACTCGCCCGCGCCCTCGCCGCCCGCAACGTCGAACTGCTCTCCACCGGCGGCACCGCGAAAGCGATCCGCGACGCCGGCCTGCCGGTGCGCGACGTCAGCGACGTCACCGGCTTCCCGGAAATGATGGACGGCCGGGTGAAGACCCTGCATCCGATGGTGCACGGCGGCCTGCTCGGCCGCGCCGGCATCGACGACGCGGTGATGGCCGAACACGGCATCGGCGCGATCGACCTGCTGGTGCTGAACCTGTATCCGTTCGCCGCGGTCTCCAGCAATCCCGACAGCAGCTTCGAGGACGTGATCGAGAACATCGACATCGGCGGCCCGGCGATGCTGCGCTCCGCCGCGAAGAACTTCGCGCGCGTGACCGTCGCCACCGATCCGGCGCAGTATCCCGCGCTGCTCGCCGAACTCGACGCCAACGACGGCGCGGTCAGCGGCAAGACCCGCTTCGCGCTGGCGGTCGCCGCCTTCAACAACGTCGCGCAGTACGACGCCTTCATCAGCAACCACCTGTCCGCGCTGCTCGACGACGGCAGCCGCGCGCTGTTCCCGGCGCAGAACAACAGCAATTTCGTGAAGGTGATGGACCTGCGCTACGGCGAGAACCCGCACCAGCAGGGCGCGTTCTACCGCGACCTGTGGCCGGTGCCGGGCACGCTGGCGACCTTCACCCAGCTGCAGGGCAAGGAGCTGAGCTACAACAACCTCGCCGACGCCGACGCCGCATGGGAATGCGTCCGCCAGTTCGACGCGCCGGCCTGCGTGATCGTCAAGCACGCCAACCCCTGTGGCGTGGCCCAGGGCACCGGCTGCGCCGATACCTACGAGCGCGCCTACTCCACCGACCCGACCTCGGCCTTCGGCGGCATCATCGCCTTCAACACTCGCCTCGACGGCGCCACCGCGAAGACCATCCTCGACCGCCAGTTCGTCGAAGTGCTGATCGCGCCGGACTACGACGACGAGGCCCTGGCCTACGCGAAGAAGAAGGCGAACGTCCGCGTGCTGCGCATTCCGCACGGCGACGGCCGCAACAACATGGACGTGAAGCGCGTCGGCTCGGGCCTGCTGATGCAGACCGCCGACATCCGCGAAGTCACCGCCGACGAACTCAAGGTCGTGACGAACCTCGCGCCGACCGCCGCGCAGCTCGCCGACCTGCTGTTCGCCTGGCGCGTGGCCAAGTTCGTGAAGTCCAACGCAATTGTTTATGCGAAGGACCTGTGCACGATCGGCGTCGGCGCCGGCCAGATGAGCCGCGTGTACTCCGCGCGCATCGCCGGCATCAAGGCCGCCGACGCCGGCCTGGTCGTCCCCGGCTCGGTGATGGCCAGCGACGCCTTCTTCCCATTCCGCGACGGCATCGACGCCGCCGCCGAAGCCGGGATCAAGGCCGTCATCCAGCCCGGCGGTTCGATGCGTGACCAGGAAGTGATCGACGCCGCGAACGAACACGGCCTGGCCATGGTGTTCACCGGCGTGCGGCATTTCCGTCACTGATGCTGTTCTCCTTCCCCCGCGCGCGGGGGAAGGTCGGAATGGGGGCTCACGCTGAAAGGCTCGACGCCCCCACCCCAGCCCTCCCCCGCTCGCGGGGGAGGGAGCGGATCGGCCAGCAGGTGATGACGTCAACGCGCCATTTACATCATGACTTGCTTGCGTCCGGACGTTCGCTGCATATCGTGGGTCACCGGCCCCGCCGGAAACACGACATGACCACGAACCGCAAGCTCATCAAGACCAACCTCAGAGGCTTCCGCTCCGAAACCACCGAGCGCAACGAGCGCCTGAAGCTCTGGCTCGGATTCATCAGCACCACGCTCGGCACGCTTCTCGCCGCCCTGTCATTGAACTGAGCACGATTCCCGCCGCATGCCCCAGGCCACCACGCTCCCTGCCGGACTGTTGCTCGCCGCTCTGCTCAGCCTCTGCGCATGCAGCGAATCCCCGACGCCTCCCGCCGCGCCATCGCCACCGCGCACCGTGCTCGCGGCGCCGCCCGCGCCAATCCCCACGGCGGTCGAAGACACCAACCTGATCGCCTTCCTCGCCGATGCACTGGGCGAGGAGCCGCGCGACATCCGCCTCGACGACTGGTGGAAGATCACCGCCGGCATACCGGCGGAAACGCAGACCGTCATTCCCGTGCAGCAGCGCATCTGCGCCGACACCGGTCCATCGCCGGGCATCCGCGAGGTCGCGCTGTGCACGCGCTACGCCGGCGCCGAGGCCGAAGATCCAGGCTCGGTCAGCCTGTGGCGCATCGCCCCCGACACCAGCGACACCGGTGCGCGCGGCGTGGCCTACCTCGACGGCATCGACAGCGGTGCGCGCGGCGAACCCGGCAAGGTCGAGATCATCGACATCGGCCCCGCGCGACGCGCCTTCCTGGTGCACTCGCCCGGCGGCGAGGCCGGCCGGATCACGACCGCACGCATGATGCTGTACGCGGCGCAGGGCGACAGCTTCGTCGAACTGCTCGACGTCGCTTCGCTGTGGAGCAACGTCGGCGGCTGCGATGCCGACGTGCCCGGCGACTGCGTGTCGCGCACCTGCACCTTGCAGGCAGGCGGCGGCGTGGACGCCGACGGTTTCCATCCCCTGGGGCTGCACGTGGTGCGCGAAGGCGACACCGGCAGTACCCTGCACATTCCGATCCCGCGCATCGACGGCCGCTACCGGCTGCCCGACGACGCGCTGGGCGAAACCGCCTGCGGTGCGCCATGACGACGCCCCGCATGCTCCCGGCACGGATGCCCGACGCAAGCTTCACAAAGCCTTTCATCCACACGCCACAGGACACCTTTCCCATGCAATCGACCCGCACCTGGGCCCGCATGCTTTCGCTCGCGCTCGCCGTTCTCGCTCTCTCGCTCTCGGCCTGCTCCTCCGATGAGACCAAGGCCTCCGTGATCATCAGCAAGTTCAGGGTCGAATGCCCGGCCCTGCTGAAGACCACCTTCAGCGCCGACCCCACCTTCTCCTCGCTCGGCGACGCATTCACCACCAACCTCAGCAGCGACACCTGCAGCTGCATCGCCACCCGCCTGCGCGCGTTGCCACCGGAAAAGGTGCTCGCGTTCGACCAGACCAAGTCGCCAGCCGAACTCGAAACCCTCATGTCGCCCTGCTCGGCGATCGCGGTGAAGTCGCACATCGGCGAACTGTGCATGGCTGCGGTGAAGCAGATCGGCGGCGATCCGTCGGTCGCCCGCGCGCGTTGCGACTGCGTGCAGCGCAAGACCGACGAGATGGACGACGCGACGGTGGAAAGCACCTTCGCCAACCTCCAGCAGGGCTTCACCAGCATCGCGCAGAGCTGCGCGTCGGCCGGCTGATCCCGCGCCTCCCCCCCCTACTCCATCGGATGCGATCCTCGCCATGAAACTCCTCGTCATCGGCTCCGGCGGCCGCGAACATGCCCTCGCCTGGAAGCTCGCGCAATCGAAGCGCGTCAGCGAAGTCCTCGTCGCGCCGGGCAATGCCGGCACCGCGACCGAAGCCAAGTGCCGCAATGTCGACGTGAAGGCGACCGACCTCGACGGTCTGGTCGCGCTGGTGCGCGCCGAGGGCGTGGCCACGACCGTGGTCGGCCCGGAAGCGCCGCTGGTGGCGGGCGTGGTCGACCGCTTCCGCGCCGAAGGCCTGCGCATCTTCGGGCCGACCGCCGCCGCCGCGCAGTTGGAAGGCAGCAAGGCGTTCGCGAAGGACTTCCTCGCCCGCCACGGCATTCCGACCGCGTACTACGCAGTGCATACGGATGTCGATGCCGCACTGGCCTACATCCGCGACAAAGGTGCGCCGATCGTGGTCAAGGCCGACGGCCTGGCCGCCGGCAAGGGAGTGATCGTGGCGATGACGCTGGAAGATGCCGAGAACGCGGTGCGCGACATGCTCAGCGGCAACGCCTTCGGCAGCGCCGGCTCGCGCGTGGTGATCGAGGAGTTCCTCGACGGCGAGGAGGCCAGCTTCATCTCGATGGTCGATGGCGTCACCGCGCTGCCGATGGCGACCTCGCAGGACCATAAGCGCGTCGGCGACGGCGACACCGGTCCGAACACCGGCGGCATGGGTGCCTACTCGCCAGCGCCGGTGGTCACGCCCGAGGTGCACGCACGGGTGATGCGCGAAGTCGTCGAGCCGACCGTGCGCGGCATGGCCGCCGACGGCGTGCCGTTCACCGGCTTCCTCTACGCCGGCCTGATGATCGACGCCAGCGGCGCGCCGAAGGTGATCGAATTCAACGTGCGCTTCGGCGACCCAGAAACCCAGCCGGTGATGCTGCGCCTCGACTCGGACCTGCTCGACCTGGTCGACGCGGCGATCGACGGCCGCCTGCACGAAGCCGAGGCGCGCTGGAATCCGAAACCGTCGCTCGGCGTGGTGATGGCGGCGGCGAACTACCCCGAAACGCCGAAGACCGGCGACACGATCCACGGCCTGCACGTGCCGGTGCCGGTCGGCGCCAAGGTCTTCCATGCCGGCACCACGCTGGACGCCGACGGCAACGTCGTGACCAGTGGCGGTCGCGTGCTCTGCGTCTGCGCGCTCGGCATCTCGGTCGAAGGTGCGCAGCGCTCGGCGTATGCCGCGCTGTCGAACATCCACTGGGACGGCGAATTCCACCGCAGCGACATCGGCTGGCGCGCGATCGAACGCGAGCGCGGCTGACGCGCATCGCGCCACCGTGAACATGAAACGAAAAGGCCGGCATCGCAGCCGGCCTTTTCGTTTGCGGACGGCTCGAAACGCCTCAGCGCGGCTTCTTCGCCGCTTTGCCGGGCGCGACGTGCCGGGCGAGTTCCTCGATCAGGTTGCGCACGAGCTTGCGCTGCGCGGCGGGCAGCTTGAGGAAGGCTTCGATGGCGAGCTGGTCGTGCGGATTGACCTTCCACTCGCCGCGGGCCTCGCGGACCCGCTTGTCGTCGCCGAACTGCAGCTGCTGCGGTTCGATCGACAGCATGCGCGCCAGGGCGCGCAGGTTGGCCTGGCGCGGCATCGCGCGGCCGTTGAGCCAGCCGGACACCGCCTGCTGGGACACGGGCTCGCCGCCGAAGCGGGCGAGCAGCCGGACCAGTTCGGCGGGACTTTCGCTCATGCCGGCCTGGCGCAGGCCTGCGCGCAGTCGTTCGCTGAAAGCGTCTTGTTCGGTTTTCATGGCGCGACGTTAGGCCGGCGCCACGCCCGATGTGAAAATCGCTGTTGTCGATCACAGACAATCCATGTTTCGAGACAACAGACTGCTGCCACGCATTCACGCAGGTTTCACAACCTGTCAGATGGATCAGGGTCGCAGTCGTGATGCATGTCCAGATCACGGCGACGACACCGCAGGACACGCGCAGACGACCATACTCCGCCGTGCAGTCGCGATCACCGCTGCCCTGCACTCATGGCTTGCGCCCGTTCGCCGCCGATTTCACGAATTCGTCGATCAGGTGCCGCAGCAGCTTGCGCTGCGCGGTCGGCAACTGCAGGAACGCCTCGATCGCCAGCTGATCGCGCGGATCCAGCCGCCATTCGCCCTTGCCCTCACGCACGCGCCTGGCGTCGTCGCCGTACTGGAGCTGCTGCGGCTCCATCGACAGCATCTTCGCCAGCGCCCTCAGATTGGCCTGCCTTGGCATCGCGCGCCCCTTCAGCCAGCCGGAGACGGCTTGCTGCGAGACCGGCTCCCCGCCGAATCGGGCCAGCAGTCGCACCAGTTCGACGGGACTCTCCCCGAGGCCCGCCCGTTGCAGGGCAGCGCGCAGCCGTTCGCTGAACGCGACTTGTTCATTCCTCATCACCTGACGTTAGGCCGGTGCACGCCGGCATTGGAAATTTATGATTTGTACAGTATCAAACTTTTTGTTACGGTGCAGGCCCACATCGAGCATGGAGAGCAAGCGATGGCAGGCGGGCATGGACGCGGGCGCATGGGCAGGACGGGACGGGCCGACAACGGGCGCGGCGGATCGGGCACCCCGTCGCCGGCGATGCGGGATGCGACACGGGGTGGCACGCAAGCCGCGCCGACGCGCTGTTCGCCCCTGGGCGACTCGCACGCATCGCAGCTGCAGGCCGTGCTCGGCTATCGCGCGAAGGCCCTGCTGGCCGAACTCGAACAGCCGCACGGGCATCGCCAGGCCCGCGCAGGCACCACCCTGGCCGACCGCCTGACGCCGACCACCGCCGCCCTGTTGCGCTGGTGGTTCGCCAGCGCGATCTCGCGCACGCGCGAGGACAACTTCCACCCCGGGCAGCGCGAAGCGATCCTGCATGTCGTGCTCGCGCACGAGGTGTTCGGGGAGTGCGATCCGCAGCGCCTGTCGCAGCTGGCGGGCATGGCCGACCCGGCGCCCATGGCATCGCCCGCCGCAGCGCCCGCGACGCCGCGCGACATGCGCCTGAGCCTGCGCAGCGCGCCGGCCTGCGGCCAGCGCTGGGTGCTGCAGGCCCTGCTGGTCTGGCAGTGGGCGAACCACATGGCTGCACGCGCCGCCGGTCGTGAGGACCCGCGCTTCAGCGACCGGTTCTCGGTGCTGGTGCCGGCGGCGCACCGCCAGCACTGGGAAGACGCCCTGCTCGGCCCGGTCGCCGTGGCCGGGCTGCGCACGGTCGGCGACACGAGCGTGCTGCGGCGGATGCGCCTGTTCCTGCCTCCGGCGTTGCGCGCGCCGTTCCGGTTCTGGCTGTTGATGCAGGCCTGCGCAGGCGACGCCCTGCGCGTGCTGGCCGAAGACGCGACGGGGGCCACCGCGAGGCTGGTCGCCGGGCGCGGCCCGCGCCTGGCCTGCGGGCTGCCCGCGCCCGTGTTCACCGGCACCGGCGCGGTGCCGCTGCAGGCACCGCCGAGCCTGCGCGTGGCCTGGCTGGACAACGCGCAGGCGCACTCCGATGCCGAGGACGCACGCCACGGCGCCTGCATCGCCGACTTCGGCCATGCGCGCGCGATCCGCTACGGCGTCGCGAAACTGCCGGTGCTCGCCTGCGCCGCATCGCACCTGCCGCTGCGCCATGCAGCAGCGCCGGACCCCGTCGGGCGGCGCGGCGCGCGTCCGATGCTGCGTCGCGATCACAGCGCACAGCTGCGCCTGGGCCTGCGCGCGCTCTCGCAGCGGACCGCCGGCTTCGCATCGATCGATCCCGACCGGACACCACGCATGCGCGTGCTCTGCGATAGCCCGGACCTGCTGCGCGCAGCCCGGTCACGCCTGCGAGGCATGGGCGTGGATGCCGGCGCAGGGCCGGATCGCACGCGCATCGACATGGGCTTCCTGTCGGCCTCGACGTCCTGCCCGCCACCCGATCCACGCGTCTGCGTGCTGGTGATCCTGCGCAGCCGGGTGCCCGGCGCCGGGGAACGCGCACCCGCGCAGGCCCTGGGCATGCCGGCGCTGTGGCCGGAACCGGAGCTGGCGCGGCTGCGTGCGGGCAATCGCGAACGCGCGGCCTTCGGCCAACCGCCGGACACCCTGCTGGACGTGCTCACGGTGGTCGAACATCGCGACGCGCTGCACCTGTATGCACCGTGGCGCCATCTCGGCCTGGCGGCGCTGGATCCGCGCCCGCCCGAGGCCGTGCCGCCGATCGGCGATGTCGTTGCGACAACGCTGCGACCGGATGCCGCCCGCTTCGAAATCATCCTGCCACCGATGTGCGCGGACATCGCGGCGCTGCAGACGCCCGAGCGCCTGACGGCCTTGCCGCGTCGCCTGCTGCGCGCCAGCCGCTCGCTGCCGGTGCACAAATCGATCCACACGCGCGCTGGATGGAACGAGGACGACAACGGCCTGCGACGCGGCTTCATCGAAGCGGCGGAACTCGACCCGCGCATCGACAGCCACTGCCTGCTCGATCCGCGACGCCAAGCCTGCCGCCATCGCGACACCCTGCTCGCGCTGGGCATGGACGGGCGTGGGCGCGTCGATGCGTTGGCCCGGACCGCGACGCATGTCTTCCTCATCGAATTCATGGCGGACCGGCCCGGCGGTACGGGGCAGGACGACGGCGGCGAGCGCGCACTGCGGCTGTGGCGACGCCGCACCAACACCCTGCCTGCCCAGCAGCGCGACCATCGGCTGTGGCGCCGGGTCAAGCTGCAGACACCGCTGTTCTGGTCGTGCAAGCGCCACGGCGTGCCGTTGAGCGCGCTGCTCGAAGCGCTGGCCGATACCCGCAGCCTGAGCGTGCCGAGCGTCGCACCGCCCCCGGCAAGCGGCCCGGTATCGCCGGCACCTGCAGGTTGAGCCTGCGCCCATGACGGCACCGCTCTGACAGCCCGCATCGGCGTCTGCTAGGCTGCGGCGGTCGACGAAAAGCCCCGGGGCGCGCATGGCGTACAACCAGTTCGAACTGCTGCGGCAACGCCGGTTCCTGCCGTTCTTCGTGGTCCAGTCGCTGGGCGCCTTCAACGACAACGTCTACCGCCAGGCCATCATCGGCCTGCTCGCGTCGATCGGGCTGTCGGCCAGCCAGCAGTCGCTGTACACCAACCTCGCGCCGGCGCTGTTCATCCTGCCGTTCTTCCTGTTCTCCGCCACCGCCGGGCAGATCGCCGAGAAGCTGGAGAAGTCGCGGCTGATCCGCATCACCACCACGATGGAGATCGTGATCATGTCGGTGGCGGCGGTGGGCTTCCTGCTGCAGAACATGCCGCTGCTCCTCGTCGCGCTGTTCGGCACCGGACTGCAGTCGGCGCTGTTCGGGCCGGTGAAATATTCGATCCTGCCCTCGGTGCTCAAGCCCGAGGAGCTGACCGGCGGCAATGGCCTGGTCGAGATGGGCACCTCGATCTCGATCCTCATCGGCATGTTCGCAGGCGGCCTGATCTTCGAACTGGCCGGCAGCCACGGCCCGGAAACCGCCGCAACCGCAATCGTGCTGCTCGCGATCGCCGGCAACCTCGTCAGCCGGATGATCCCGCCGGTGGACGCGGGCATGCCCGACCTCAAGGTCAACATCAATCCGATCCCCGAATCGCGCCGGGTGATGGCGCTGGCGAAGAAGCAGCCGGCGGTGCGCAACTCGATGCTCGGCGTGTCCTGGTTCTGGTTCTTCGGGACCATGCTGACCGCGCAGATGCTGACCTACGCACAGGTCAACCTCGGCGGCACGGCATCGCTGTACCTGCTGCCGCTGGCGCTGTTCTCGATCGGCACCGGCATCGGCTCGCTGCTGTGCGAGAAGCTGTCGGCGCGCACGGTCGAGATCGGCCTGGTCCCGCTGGGCGCGTTCGGCATGAGCGCGTTCCTGCTCGACCTGTACTTCGCGCGGCCCGACGCGGCCGTCGCCACCGGACTGACGCTCGCGGAATTCGTGCGCGCGCCGGGCAGCCTGCGGATCATGATCGACTTCACCGGCATCGGCCTGTTCGCCGGCATCTTCATCGTGCCGCTGTTCGCGCTGATCCAGAGTCGCACGCCGAAGCAGGAGATCTCGCGCGTCATCTCGGCGGTGAACATCCAGAACGCGATGTTCATCGTGCTCGCCGCGATCGCCGGCATCGCCCTGCAGATGGAATCGTTCAAGGTCGGCGACACCGTGGTGCCGATGCCCGGCTTGAGCATCCCGCAGCTGTTCCTGTGCCTGGCGATCGCCAACACCCTGGTCGCGATCTGGATCTTCACGATCGTGCCGGAATTCCTGATGCGCTTCCTCAGCTGGGTGCTGGTGCGGGCGCTGTACCGGCTGGAGCTGCACGGCATCGAGAAGCACGTGCCCGACGAAGGCCCGGCGCTGATCGTGTGCAACCACGTCACCTACATGGACGCGCTGATCCTCTCGGCGAGCATTCCGCGTCCGGTGCGCTTCGTCATGTACTACAGGATCTTCAACATCCCGGTGATGCGCTGGATCTTCCGCACCGGCAAGGCCATCCCGATCGCCGGAGCGAAGGAAGACCCGGAAATCATGCGCAAGGCCTTCGATGCGGTCGACGCCGCGCTGGCCGAAGGCGAGATCGTCTGCATCTTCCCCGAAGGCGCGCTGACCAAGGACGGCCAGATCGCCCCGTTCAAGGGCGGCGTGGAAAAGATCCTCGAACGCCGCCCGGTGCCGGTGGTGCCGATGGCACTGCGCAACATGTGGACGAGCATGTGGAGCAAGCGCGACGGACGCCTCGCCCGCATGCGCGTGCCGCGCCGCTTCCGCGCGCACATCCAGGTGGTCGCCGGCGAACCCGTGCCCGGGCGCGAGGCCAGCGCCGCCGCGCTCGAAGCCCGCGTCCGCGCGCTGCGCGGCGACGCGGCCTGAGCGCCCGTCCCGCGCCACCATCGATGGCCGATCCGTACGCAAGCGTTTGCGCTGCGCCGCGGATTCGGCACAATGCAGGCTGAACATCCGCCTCCGGGCGCCCACCATCCTCATCACGGAGAGTCCGCATGAACGCGTATAGCGCGCCCGGCAAGATCCCGAACCACCTCGCATGGGCCATCGTGTCCACGATCTTCAGCTTCTGCCTGTGCTGCGGCATCCCGGGCCTGTTCACCGGCATCGCCGCGATCGTGTTCGCCGCCAAGGTGAACTCGAAGTTGAACGCGGGCGACCTCGATGGCGCACGCCAGGCCTCGAACACGGCCAAGATCCTGTGCTGGATCACCACCGCCTGCGCGATCATCGGCATCGGCTACGCGATCTTCAACATTTCCACGCTCGGCATGGACGGCTTCCGCGAAGCGATCGAACAGGGCATCCAGGAAGCCCAGCGCAACCAGGGCGGCTGATCGATGCAGGCACACGCCACGACGCCCTCGACGAAGGTGGTCGTCGCGCAGGCGACGGCGCTCGCGGTCGCGGGCGTCGCCGGCGTGCTGCTGCTGCGCGTCTTCGACCCGGTCGCCAACAGCGGCCTGTTCCCGCAATGCCCGTTCCACGCGCTGACCGGCGGCTGGTGCATCGGCTGCGGGATGACCCGCGCCCTGCACGCGCTGGCCCACTTCGACCTGCCGCGCGCGTTCTCGATGAACCCGCTGATGGTGCTGTTGCTGCTGCTGTCGCCGGCGATGCTGGCCTGGTACTGGGGCTGGCGCCCGCGCGCGCTCGCGCCGCTGATGCGGCTGATGGGCGAGCCGAAGTTCTGGCTGGTGCTGCTGCCTGGCTACATGTTGCTGCGCAACCTGCCGTGGTGGCCGTTCACGCTGCTCGCGCCCGGCTGACGCGGCAGCGTTCATCGACGAGCGATTAACGTGCCGGACATGCCTGCCGTCCTTCGCCTGTCCTTCGCCGCGTGCCTGCTGTCCGCCGCGTCCCTCCTGCCTGTTCCGTCCACGAACGCACAGACACCCAAGCTCAACCGCTGCGTGGCGCCCAACGGCGACACCGTCTATACCGACCGGCGCTGCGACGAGATCGGCGCGCAATCGCGCAGCCTGCGCTCGCCGACCGGCGCCACCCTGTCCACGCGGCGCATGGCCTGCGCGCGCACGCTCCAGGACCTGGTCCACGAGATCTCGGCCGCGATCGACAACCGCGACGCGAACCGTCTCGGCGCGGTCTATCACTGGGTCGGCCACGACGATGCCAGCGGCGCCAAGGTCTACGACCGCCTGCAGGCCATCGTCGACCGACCGCTGGTCGACATCGCACCGCTGCGCGCCAGTGCGCCGGTGGAGGACGTCCCACCCATCGCGGCGCCATCGCCCGAATCGAACGCAGCGCTGCCCGCAGCGCCTGCGACGCCCGCCACGGCCGCCGAGACCGTCGGCACCGATGCGCCCCCGCCGCCAGGCCCCGTGCGTCGCGCGCCCTACGGCCTGCGCCTGCAGCAGACCCTGCGCAACAGCGCGACGCCGTCGCGCACCGACCTGCGGCTCCAGCGCCATTTCGACTGCTGGTGGATCACGTTCTGAGACAGTGATCGCGGCGCCGGCCGCGATGCTGCGCTGCAGCTTGCACCGGCCTCACGGGCGTGAAAACCATGCCGCCGGGCAAGGGGTCCGGGCCGGCATTCCACAACACCACCATTCGCTTCGGTATCGCACCCTTCGGCCTGGGCGCCGCGGTGCCGGAGATCAGGGAGAGATCGACCGATGAAGCGTTCCATTCTGTTCACCGCGCTCGGCGCGGTGGCGCTGCTTGGCCTTGCCGCAACCGCGACCCAGGCCGCACGCACCCCGCTGTTCACCGCATCGAAGGCCGCCGCCGGCATCACCGGCGATGTCAGCTACCGCGCGCTGTCCGACAACCGCGCCACCGAATCGCTGCAGATCGTGCGCGCCGATGCCGGCATGATCAACGCGAACGCCGAGCGCCTGCCGCTCGGCCTGGGCGACATGGGCACCGCGTATCGCCAGTACAGCAAGCGCAATCCCGACGGCACCGAGGTGTGGTACGGCACGCTGGGCAAGGGCTTCGGCCTGGCCGACGCGCTGCGCCACAAGGCCACCGGCGAAATCGCCGATGACCCGAACAATTCGGTGATGATCGTGCGCAACGGCGACAAGCTGACCGGCACGATCCGCTCGAAGGGCCAGCTCTACAGCCTGCGCCCGCTGCGTTCCGGCGGCCATGCCATCGTGCGCGTCAACGAGGCGAAGATGCCGGCCGACCACCCGGCCGCGTATGCCGGCCTGCCGCGCATCGAGATGGGCAATGCGCTGAAGACCAACGGCCGCGCCAGCATCGCCGCCAGCACGATCCGCGTGCTCGTTGCCTACACGCCATCGGCCGCCACCGCCAGCGGCGACATCACCGGCCTGATCAATCTCGCCATCGCCGAGACCAACCAGGGTTATGCGAACAGCGGCGTCGACATCAGCGTCCAGCTGGCCTCCTCGGTGCGCGTGACGTACACCGAATCCGGCAGCTTCAGCACCGACCTGTCGCGCTTCCGCGGCACGACCGACGGCTACATGGATTCGATCCACACCACCCGCAACAGCACCGCTGCCGACGTCGGCGTGCTGGTCATCAACAACAGCTCGTCCTGCGGCCTGGCCTCGGGTATCGGTTCGTCGGCATCGACCGCGTTCGCGGCGGTGCACTGGAGCTGCGCCACGGGCTACTACTCGTTCGGCCACGAAATCGGCCACCTGCAGTCCGCACGCCACGACATCGCCACCGACGGCTCGCTGACGCCGTACGCCTATGGTCACGGCTACCGTTCGCCGACGAATGCCTGGCGCACGATCATGGCCTACAACTGCACGTCGAGCTGCCCGCGCATCAACTACTGGTCCAACCCCGCCAAGACCTACGGCGGCCAGGCCATGGGCAGCACCACGCGTGCGCACAACCAGCGCGTGCTCAACACCACGGCCGCGACCATCGCCGCATTCCGCTGAGACGGCACGATGCCTCGCCGACGCGCGAGTGCATCGATCACGAAGACGGGGCCTCATGGCCCCGTCTTCGCGTTGCGGCGACGTTTTTTCTCGCGCGGATACGCTGAAAAAGCACGACACAGGACACGGCGCACCACCTGACGAACGGTGCTTGCGGGCCTGCGCCTGCGCGCGCAGGATCGTCACGGGCAAGGCGTACGGGCCATCCTCATCACGGATCGAGCACCTGGAACTGCCCATCGCATCACGGCTCGGACGCCGCAGTTCCTGGTTGCAGGGAGACGCAACGCATGAAACGTTCCATCCTCTTCGTCGGCATCGCAGGCATCGTCGCGCTCGGCCTGGGCGCCGCCGCCACGCAGGCCGCGCGCAATCCGCTGTTTTCCTCGACGACGCTCTCGGCCAGGTCGGCGAACGTCGCCGGCGACGCCGGTTACCGCGCGCTGTCGAGCAATCGCGCCACCACCTCGCTGCGCGTGGTGCAGGCCGACGCCAGCCTGATCGGCGACCAGACCGACGTACTGCCGCTGGGCCTGGGCGACCTGGGCACGGCGTTCAGGCAGTACAGCCGCCGCAATCCGGACGGCACGCAGGTGTGGTACGGCACGCTGGGCAAGCGCTTCGGCCTCGTCGACACGCTGCGCTACAAGGCCACCGGCGAAATCGCCGACGACCCGAACAATTCGGTGATGATCGTGCGCCAAGGCAACCAGATGTCCGGCACCATCCGCGCCAACGGCCAGCTCTACACGCTGCAGCCGCTGGCGAAGGGCGGCGGCCACGTGATCGCGCGCATCGACGAATCGCGCATGCCGGCCGACCATCCTGCCGCCTACACCGACATGTGGCGCGCATCGCTCGCCGAACATCCGCAGGTGAAGGCCGCGACGACGCGCGCCACCGCCCTCGCGCCGGTCACCGTGCGCGTGATGGTCGTCTTCAGCACCGCCGCCGCGACCGCCGTGGGCAACACCACGACCAAGGCCAACCTGGCGATTTCCGAAAGCAACCAGAGCTTCGCCAACAGCGGCGCGAACATGAGCTTCCAGCTCGCCGGCGTGTACACCGCGAACTACGTCAACTCCACGTTCGACACCGACCTCAGCCGCTTCCGCGGCACGACCGACGGCTATCTCGACAGCTACCACACCACGCGCAACAACATCGCCGCCGACGTAGCCGTGCTGATCACCACCAACACCCAGTACTGCGGCCTCGGCTACCTCAACTCGACCGCGGCGACCGCATTCAGCGTGACCGCGGCCTCGTGCATGACCGGCTATTACTCGTTCGCGCACGAGATCGGCCACAACTTCGGCGCGCGCCACGATCCCGCCACCGATCCGTCGACGACGCCGGTCGCCTATGCGCACGGCTACCGTTCGCCGACGAATGCCTGGCGCACGATCATGGCCTACAACTGCACCAACGCCGGTGGCTGCCCGCGCATCAACTACTGGTCCAACCCGGCGAAGACCTACAACGGCCAGGCCATGGGCACCGCCGCCACCAGCAACAACACGCGCCAGCTCAACGAGCGCGTGGCCACGGTCGCCGCGTTCCGCTGATCCCGGACGCAGCATCCGCGGTATACGAAACGGGGCCGCAAGGCCCCGTTTCCGTGATCCGGACCGGCGGCGCACTGTGTGCCGGGCGGCCATTGGCCTAAAATTGCGCTTTCCCTCGACCCGCGGACACCGACATGGCGCAGCAATACCCCCAATGGATCTGGCACAACGGCAAGATCAAGCCCTGGGCCGAAGCCACCACCCACGTCATGTCGCACGCGCTGCACTACGGCTCGTCGGTGTTCGAAGGCATCCGCTGCTACGACACCCCCGACGGCCCGGTGATCTTCCGCCTCAACGACCACAACAAGCGCCTGTTCGCCTCGGCGAAGATCTACGACATGGCCATGCCCTACGGCCTGGACGAGCTCAACGCCGCCTGCCGCGAGGTCATCAAGGCCAACGACTTCACCACCGACTACCTGCGCCCGGTCGCCTATCGCGGCCTCGGCGGCTTCGGCCTCTCCGCCGACACACCGACCGACGTCGCCGTCGCGACCTGGAAGATGGGCCAGTACCTCGGCGCCGAAGTGCTGGAAGCCGGCATCGACGCCTGCGTCTCCAGCTGGCAGCGCTTCGCCCCGAACACCATCCCGGCCGGCGCCAAGGCCGGCGGCAACTACCTCTCCGGCCAGCTGGTCGCGCGCGAAGCGCGTCGCCTCGGCTTCGGCGAAGGCATCGCCCTCGCCTCGACCGGCCTGCTCAGCGAAGGCGCGGGCGAGAACCTGTTCCTCGTCTTCGACGGCGCGCTGCACACCACCCCGGTCAGCGCCGCGCTGCTCAACGGCCTGACCCGCAACACGATCATCACCCTCGCCCGCGACAACGGCATCGAGGTGATCGAACGCGACCTGCCGCGCGAATACCTCTACCTCTGCGACGAGCTGTTCATGTGCGGCACCGCCGCCGAACTGACCCCGATCCGCTCGGTCGACGCCCGCCAGGTCGGCACCGGCAAGCCCGGCCCCGTCACCCGCCGCCTGCAGGACCTGTTCTTCGGACTGTTCAACGGCAAGACCCCGGACAAGTACGGGTGGCTGGAGCGGGTGTAAGACATCGCCCATGACGAACTATCTCGCGCGCTACCTCGCCGGTGAACATGTGCAGGTCACGCGCGAGTTGTCTCGACTCGCCCCATGCTCCGAAGTCTTGCGCGCGGAAGCATGGGGTATCGCAGAGGCAGCCATGTCGCGTGTCGCGCACAACTGCCGCCTGATCGCCGATCGCCTGAGCCGTCGGGGCTATCTCTTTTCCGTCTATTGCGATGACGAAGACGATGGTGGTCCTCAACCGCCCATCACTCCGTTCGATTCACAGAATGCCGGCATGATCGATCGTCTTGCGGCACGATTCGGCCCGCTGCCGATCACGCTGGAATGTTTCTGGCGCACCGTGGGTGACGTCGCATTCACCGGCAAACACCCCGACTTCCCGGGCATGCTGGACCCGCTGGTCGTCTATCCGGTCGAGGCGCTGCTCGAAGAGGCGGAGTACGCCGAACGCGAAGACGATGGATGTTTCCATTTCGCACTGTCACCAGACGACCTGCACAAGGATAACGTCAGCGGCGGCATGCCGTACTCGGTCGCGCTGCCACAAGGCACATTCGACTTTCGCTTGATGCATGAAGGTCGGGATATGGATTTCCTCGACTATCTTCGCGATGTGATCCTCGTGCGCGGTGGTTTCGGTGGAGTGGATATCGCCCATCCGGCGGGCGTGCCTCTCGCCGAGCTGACAATGGAACTCAAGCCCTTCTGAGCGTTTCCGGGCTTGGGGTACAAGTCGGCCGGCACATTGTTTGATACCGCCCGACCGATATCAGCCACCGAATTCCAGCGTCGCCACCACGCCCCTCTCCTCGCCGGGCACCACGCGCACGCGCCAGCCGTAGAGCGCGCAGAGGCGACGCACGATCGACAGGCCGATGCCGCCGCCCTGGGTGTGCTCGGCATGGCTGCCGCGATAGCCGCGTTCGAACAGGCGCGCGGCGTCCTCGGCGCTGAGTCCTGGGCCACTGTCGATCACGTCGACGGCGCGTGCACGCAGGCGCACGACCACGTCGCCCTGCAGCGTGTATTTCACCGCGTTGCCGATCAGGTTGCTCAGCGCCACCGTCACCGCAGCGTCGGGGGCATCGACGATCACCGGGCCCTGCGTGTCGTCCACGCGCAACACCAGCGGCTTGCCCATCAGCTGACCGCGATGCGCATCGAGCAGCTGTTCGGCAAGCTTGCCGACATCCGCCGCACCATGGCCGCGTTCGTTGCGCGACAGCAGCAGCAGCGCGCCGATCAGGTCGGTGCACTGCTGCTCGGCGCGCTGGATGCGCTGCAGGCGCGTGCGCGTCTTGTCGTCGAGATCCGACTTGGCGAGCAGCAGTTCCGCCGCGCCGCGGATCACCGCCAGCGGCGTGCGCAGTTCATGGCTGACATCGGCGTTGAATTCGCGGTCGCGCTTGACCACGTCGGTCAGGCGCTCGGCGTAGTCGTCCAGCGCCTTCGCCAGCTCGCCGACTTCGTCCTCGGCGAAGTGCGACGCCAAGGCCTCGGGCTCGCTGCTGCGCCCGGAGCGGCGCAGGCGACGCGCCAGTTCGGTGACCGGGCTCATGACCCGCGATGCGGCCCACCAGCCGACCAGCAGCGAGAACGCGGTGAACAGGATCACGGAACCGAAGATCGCGCGATTGAACTGCGCCTCGCCGCGGCTGGCGCGGGTCATGTCGTAGGCGAGGAAGAACCACGCGTCCGGCGTCTTGCGCACCGCGAGCTTGTACGAGAACGGGCTGCCGTCGGAATTCTGTCCGCTGAGGCGGTGGATGCCATCGCCCAGCACCGACCACTCCGGATACTCCTGACGCACGCGGTCGAACTTGTCCGCGCTGAACGCGTAGGCGCGGATCTGCTCGACGGGCACGTCCGGGCTGCGATCCGGGTCGGCGTAATAACGCCGCGCGAATTCGTTGATGTTCTGGTTCATCACATCTTCGACCAGCGCGTTCTCGACCCGGTTGCGGGTCCATTGCGTGGCGAAGGCGAACAGGCTGGTGAGCCCGAACCCCAGCAGCAGGAAGGACAGGATGATGCGGCTGCGCAGCCGCCGGCGGTAGGTGGGGCGCGCGCGACGCGGCGCGGGTCGATCAGCTGCCGGCATCGGGAACGGCGATGCGGTAGCCGATGCCGTGGCGGGTCTGGATCAGCGGCGCGCCGAACGGCTTGTCGACCACGGCGCGCAGGCCGTGGATGTGCACGCGCAGGCTGTCGGAATCCGGCAGCTCCTCGCCCCACACGCGCGTTTCCAGCTCCTGCCGGGTGACCACCGCCGGCGAGGCTTCCATCAGCGCCTGCAGGATCTTCAGCGCGGTCGGGTTGAGCTGCAGCAGCTTGCCCTGGCGGCGCACTTCGAGGGTGTCGAGGTTGTATTCGAGGTCGCCGACGCTCAGCTCCCGCGACTGCGTGCCCTTGCCGCGCCGCGCCAGCGCGTTGAGGCGGACTTCCACCTCCTGCAGCGCGAAGGGCTTGATGAGGTAGTCGTCGGCGCCGGAATCGAAACCGGCGATCTTGTTGTCCAGGCTGTCGCGTGCGGTGAGCATCAGCACCGGGGTCTGCTTGCGGGCCTCGCCGCGCAGCTTGCGGCAGACCTCCAGGCCATCCATGCCCGGCAGGTTCAGGTCCAGCACGATCGCGTCGAAGTCGTGGACCACCGCGAGGTGGAGGCCGGTGATGCCGTCCGCGGCGAAATCGATGGTGTGGCCACGGTCCTCCAGGTAGTCACCGAGGTTGGCGGCGATGTCCTGGTTGTCTTCGATCACGAGAATGCGCATGGGCGTTGGAATCCTCCGGAGTTGTGCTCAGACCGGCCGCATCGCGATCGGTTCCATGGCGACGGGATGTGGCCGCGCGACATCGAGCGGCGCGGCGACGACCCTGACCGCATTCTGGCACAGCGTTCGCGCCGCCCGCGATGCATCGAAACCTCGCGGGCGGCACAGGAAAAAAGCGGCCCGGCGATGTGCACCGCCGGGCCGAACATTCGGTTGTTACCCCGATTACCGGTTCTGCATCTGGCACCTGACGAGGATGGCGGGATGGACAGACATCGGCCCGCACACGCTACGCCCGGTTCGATTAAAGCCCTGTTAAAGCCCCGTGACAGGCGACCGGACGCCAGCGACAGCGTCGCTCATCACCGGGCGGGCACCTGGGCTTTTCCCGACTATTTGGCGCCGTTCACAAGCAATTCGACGATCTTGCCGGCAATGTCGACCCCAGTGGCCGCCTCGATCCCCTCGAGCCCGGGCGAGGCGTTGACCTCCAGCACCAGCGGTCCCCGGTGGGCGCGGATCAGGTCCACGCCGGCCACGCCGAGTCCGAGCACCTTCGCGGCGCGGATCGCCACCCGGCATTCGTCCTCGCTGGGCTCGACCGGTTCGGCGGTGCCGCCCCGATGCAGGTTCGAACGGAAATCGCCCTTCGGCGCCTGCCGGCGCATGCCCGCGACCACTTCGTCGCCGACCACGAAGCAGCGCAGGTCCGCGCCCTCGGCCTCGGCGATGAACTCCTGCACCAGGAAGTTGGCGTACAGCCCGCGCAGGGTCTCGACCACGCTGCGCGAGGCCGACGGCTTCTCGGTCAGGATCACCCCCGCGCCCTGCGAACTCTCGTTGAGCTTCACCACGTGCGGCGGCGGCCCCAGCATCGACAGCAGGTCGATGGTGTCGTCGGGGTTGTCGCCGAACACGGTCGCCGGCATGCCGATGCCCTGCGCCGCCAGCAACTGGTGCGCGCGCAGCTTGTCGCGCGCCCGGGCGATCGCATCGGCCCGGTTCGGCGTGTAGCTGCCCATCAGCTCGAACTGGTGCAGCACCGCCGTGCCGTAACGCGTGATCGAGGCCCCGATGCGCGGCAGCACCGCGTCGTAGCCCGAGATCGACCGCCCCTTGTAGTGCATGTCGAACCCGTCCGACGCGATGCGCATGTAGCAGCGCAGCGGATCGAGCACGCGCGCGCTGTGCCCACGGTCGCGCGCGGCCTCCACCAGTCGACAGGTCGAGTACAGCTTGGCGTTGCGGGAGAGGATGGCGAATTTCATGCACGGGATCCGCTGCGGCGACGGCCGCAGCTTGCTGCGGGAATGATGACAGTTCCTGCGCAGTGGCAGCACTGCCGGGCAACATCGGTTCCTGCGCACGACTCCCGAGGGCCACGAAAGGCACGGGTGGCGCGACGCCGACCGCATCACATTCCGCACCACGGGATGACATCCGGACCAAGGGGACGGGAGCGGACGCGCGCCTTTCGTGCCCATGCGCCCATGCCCGCTGGATGCCGGGCGCGCGCTTGCACTGATGCGGAGGAGACCTGCATCCCTGCATCACACACGACAACGGCGCCCTCCGAAGAGGGCGCCGTTGTCGTGTGCATCTGGAGCGGGTGATGGGAATCGAACCCACGTTAGCAGCTTGGGAAGCTGCAGTTCTACCATTGAACTACACCCGCGATGGCGTGCAGTTTAGCCGCTGCGGCGCCCTTCGCAAACCGTGTGGCGCGCGAAGGGCGGCGCGGGCGTCGGTCAGAACTTCTTGCCGAAGGTGGCGTACAGGGTGGCGTCGTTGCCGCGGCCCTGCGAGGTGGTGGCGGTCATGCCGATGTCGGCGTCCAGGCCGAACAGTTCGGTGCGGGCGCCGAGCTGCAGGGTCGCGTAGCTGTCGTCGAACTCCAGGCCCGGGACGGCGTAGGGCAGCGAGCCGGCGATGGACTGGGCGCGGGCGAAGGCTTCCTTCGGCTGCTCTTCGGTCTCGTGGTCCCAGGTCAGGCGGGCGTACGGCTTCAGGTGATCGTTGATGCGGTACGTGGCCTGCCAGCCGGCGCTGACCAGCAGCGAGTCGTATTCCTGGTCCGGGTAGGCGAGCGAGGTGGACAGCGCGGCGTCGTTCTCGGCGTAGCCGTCGACATCGATCTGCTGGGCCAGCACGCCGATGACCGGGCCGTGGGTCAGGGCTTCGCCCTTGAACTGGAAGCCGGCCTGCACGCCGAAGGTGATGTTGCTGCCGTCCGGCGAGCCGGTGTGGCTGCGCTTGGACGGGCCGAGCCAGACTTCGCGGTCGACGTCGTAGCTGATGTGGGTGTAGCTCAGCTGGGCGTTGACCCAGGCGCGCTCGCCGTACCAGCCGGCGAAGCCGCCGAGGGTAGCGTCGATGTGGTCGAAGTCGCCGCGGCGCTGGCCCCAGGTCTGGGCGTTGCGGCCGACGCCGGCGAAGGCGCCGTAGACGAAGTTGCCGCTCGTC
This sequence comes from Lysobacter brunescens, assembly GCF_042677005.1. NCBI lineage: Bacteria > Pseudomonadati > Pseudomonadota > Gammaproteobacteria > Lysobacterales > Lysobacteraceae > Lysobacter > Lysobacter brunescens. The sequence goes on from NZ_JBHTIF010000001.1 coordinate 256,032, forward strand.
CAGTCGACGCCGCCGGTGAGGGCCGGGCCGACGCCGTCGTACAGCAGGCCTTCGTCTGCATCGCCGCCCTTGTAGCGCTGGAAGTCGCCACGGGTGTCGAGCCACCAGCGCATGCCGTCGCCTTCGGGCTTGCCGGCGAGGTGGCCGGCGACGCGTTCTGCACGGGCGCGGCCGACCACGGCTTCGGCGTGCGGCAGCACGGCGATCTGGCGCGGGGCTTCCAGCACCGAGACCACGTACTGCGCAAGGATTTCATGGGTGCGGCTGGTCGGATGCACGCCATCGGCGAACAGGTAGGAGCTGGCCGCGTCCGGGCTGACGTAGCTGGTCGGGTTGCAGGTCAGCGAGTTGGCGGTGATCTGCGGCTGGCAGGCGGTGCCGGTGACGTTGGCGAAGCCGTAGGCCGCCGGCGAGGCGATGATCTCGCGCAGCAGGTTGAAGGTGTCGATCGGGATCACGCGCAGGCCGGCGCTGGACAGGCCGCCGAACAGGGCGTTGTTATAGGTGGTGGTCAGCGCGGTGCCGGAGGCCTGGGCCGCCGGGCCGAGAGCGCGGAAGGCCGGGGAGGCACCGAGGTCAGGGATGGTCGGCACGAGGATGTAGCGCGCGCCGGCGTTCTGCAGCTGGCCGACCAGGCCGATCTGCGCAGTCACGGCCGCCGGGATGACGACATTCGGATCGGCGCCGCCGTTGGTGACGGCGAACAGGTCGTTCGCGCCGCCCCAGACGGTGTACAGCGCGCGGCTGTCGGCGCGGCCGCCGTTGGCGGTGAGGTAGTTGTTGACCTGGGTGGCGAGCGAGGGGATCGGGCCGAGAGCACCGGTGCTGTTCACACCGACGCGGGCGCCACCGGCGGCGTAGTTGGTGCCGGTCTGGCCGTTGCCGTTGGCATCGGCGCGGGTGCCGTAGAACTCGGCGAGGTACTGCGCCCAGACCTGGCCGGGATTGGTGGTGAACTGGCCGGTCACCGGGCGCACGCTCAACGGCAGCAGCGGACGGAAGAAGCCGGCGTCGGTCAGGCTGTCGCCGAAGAACACGGTCTGCGTGTACGGGCCGGCGGCGAAAGCCGGCGTGGCCGCAGCCGCGGTGGCGGCGAGCACGGCAGTGGCGAGCAGGCTGCGGATGGGCCGCTTGGCCGCGCGTTGGTTGGACATGAATCCCTCTCCCGGTATGGGTCGTTCTAGTTGGAATGAGGGCCAATACGGCCCCGGATGGTGACGGAATCGTTTCAGAAAGGCATCGGCGACTCAAGTGCAGGAAGGCCATGATGCCCGGGATCGCTGGGCAGCCGCCGCGCCCGCGCGCGACAATGCTGCCATGAACATCCGACTGAACGGCGAACCGCTCGCCCTGCCCGCATCCTGCACCGTCACCGAACTGCTCGCCGCCCAGGGCCTGGCCGAACGCCGGGTCGCCGTGGAGGTGAACGGCGAGATCATCCCGCGCGGGCGCCACGCCGGCCACCAGCTCGCCGACGGCGACGTGGTCGAGATCGTCCACGCGCTGGGAGGTGGGTGAGGTAAGCCGCTTTCGAGATGCCCCACGGCATCTCGAGGCGAACCGAACGGGCGCGCCGGGAGCGCGCCACGGGCCATCCGGAGCCTGATGCCCTGCGCCATGGATGGCACCGACAACTGCAGAAGCACGACGATGGCCTATCGCCATCGGCTGCGAGACCGAACGCCCGGCCATGGGTGAGACGAAGGCGCTTGCGAGGCACTGCCTCGCGCCTTCGACGAACGCACCGCGCGCTGCGCGGGGCCGGACTGGCCGGGCCGGACGATCCGAAGCCCATACCGTCGCGCCATGCATGGCATCGACTGACCCGCTCTTGCAGAGCGGAGCGCAGCGCTGCTGCACGGCGAACACCCTAGACGGCGCCGCGGCCCCGGCGCGCCACTCGAATGGCATTACCGCTGAAAAGCCGGTGCGCCGAGGCGCACCCTATGCCGCCTCCAGAGTGATGAAGCGGAGCTGCGCTCCGCTCTACAAGGGCCATACCCATGCGGTTCCGGCACGGCATCAGGCCGAGAGCTTGCTTGACGACATTTACCTTTCGTCATAAAGTAATCGGCATATGGCTAACGACACGACTGACGAACAGATCCTCAAGGGCCTGCTGGACACCCTGGTGATGCACGTGCTGCAGGACGGCCCGAACTACGGGTTCGGCATCCGCGAACGGCTCGACCACGTGCTCGGCACGGACTCGGGCATGGTCAAGGAAGCCACGCTCTATCCGTTGCTGCACCGGCTGGAGCGCAACGGCCTGCTCGCCTCGCATCACGAACCGGGCGAGCGCGGCAGCCCGCGCAAGTACTACCGCCTCACGCCCGACGGCAAGGCCTTCCTCGCCCGCCGCGTCGCCGAATGGCGGCGGGTCGCGGCGCTGCTTCACCGGACCATCCTCGACTGACAAAGGCGCAAGACCATGACGCTCTCGTTCCGCTTCCCGACGCCCGGCTTTCCGACCGATCTCGCCACGGGCGATGCCCGCATCGATGCCCACCTCGTCGCCCTGGATGCCGCATTGGTCGGGGCCGCTGCGGTGCGTCGGCAGACGGTGATGGAGGCGCGCGATTTCCTGCTGGAAGCCCGCGACCATGCCCGTGATGCCGGTCGCGACGAGGCGACCGCCGTGGACGAAGCCATCGCAGGACTGGGGCCGATCGAGGCGATCGCCCGCGAACAGCGCGCCGGCCGGCTGGCGATCTTCCACCGCATGATGCTGGGCATGGGGCTGGGCTACGCCACGCTGATGCTGCTGCTCTCGCTGCTGCGCACCGGGCTGGCTGCGGCGGAGTGGTTGCCGCTCGCGGGCGCATTCGCGGCGCATGCGGGGTTTTTCGGCGTCCCGATGGGCTATCTGGTGGCCTATGTCTTCAAGCGCGCAGAACCGTCGGCGAAGGATGTCCCCAGGCCCGGCAGCTTCCTGGTGCATTTCGCGCCCACCAGCATCACGCTGTCGTGGGGGCTGGCGGTGCTATTCGGATTGAGTGCCGCCTTGCTGGTCGCCGGGCTGGCCGGCGTCGGCCTGTTCGCGACGTGGGCGCCGGCGGCGACGATCGGACTGCTGCTGCTCAACCTCCGCCTGATCGTCGGCGCGCTGCGCGCCGCACGCTTCCGCGCCCGGGTCGATGCCGAAGCCCTGCAGATCGACGGCCTGTTCGGACAGGCACGCATCCCGCGTGCAGCCATCACCGGCACGGCCCGTGCCTCGATCCCGATGCAGTTGCTGATCCCGGCGATGGGGCTGTCGCACTGGATCGAATGGCAGGACACCGGCGGCCGCGCGCGGCGCACGTATGTGTCGATCGCCCAGGACATGGTGCACGGCGACCGCCTGATCGCGTGGCTCGAATCCGCCGCGCACGCCAACACGACACGCCCGGGTACGGCCAGCCAGCGCGCGTGAACCCGCCCCGTGCGGATGCGGCCCTGCACCGGGCGGCGTCCGCGCGCGGAATCGGGCGGTGAATTGGGCGATAATCCGGCGATGACCTCGCCCTCCTCTTCCGCACCGATGCCGGCCGACGACAGCTTCGTCATCGCCGGCAAGACCTACCACTCGCGCCTGCTCACCGGCACCGGCAAGTTCCGGGACCTCGACGAGACCCGCCGCGCCACCGAGGCCGCCGGCGCCGAGATCGTCACCGTCGCCATCCGCCGCACGAACATCGGCCAGAACCCGGGCGAGCCGAACCTGCTCGACGTGCTGCCGCCGGACCGCTACACCATCCTGCCGAACACCGCCGGCTGCTACACCGCCGAGGACGCCGTGCGCACCTGCCGGCTCGCCCGCGAACTGCTCGACGGCCACAACCTGACCAAGCTCGAAGTGCTGGGCGACCAGCGCACGCTGTTCCCGGACGTGGTGCAGACGCTGAAGGCTGCCGAGCAGCTGGTCGCCGACGGCTTCGACGTGATGGTCTACACCAGCGACGACCCGATCCTGGCCAAGCGACTGGAGGAGATCGGCTGCTGCGCGGTGATGCCGCTGGCCGCGCCGATCGGCTCGGGACTGGGCATCCAGAACCGCTACAACCTGATGGAAATCATCGAGAACGCGAAGGTGCCGATCCTGGTCGACGCCGGCGTCGGCACCGCGTCAGATGCGGCCATCGCGATGGAGCTGGGCTGCGACGGCGTGCTGATGAACACCGCGATTGCCGGCGCGAAGGACCCGGTGCGCATGGCCCTGGCGATGAAGCTCGCGATCGAGGCCGGCCGCCACGCCTTCCTCGCCGGTCGCATCCCGCGCAAGCGCTTCGCCTCGGCCTCGTCGCCGGTGGATGGGTTGATCGGATGAATGACAGCATGCGAGCCGAATACCGACGCGAGGACCTTGGCAAGAGCGTGCGCGGCAAGTATCTGCCTCGCTACAAGAAGGGGTCGAATCTCGTGCTGCTCGATGACCGCGTCGCGAAGGCCTTTCCGGATGCCGATGCCGTGAACGAGGCCCTGCTCGGCCTGCTGGCGCTGGCCGAAAAGACCGCAAAGACGGCGCGGAAACCCCGCAAGAGCGGCGGCTGACCACGATGTCGAACGATCACGCCCACGACCAGCCGTTCACCGTCGAACCCGGCCAGCGCAAGATCCGCAGTTTCGTGCTGCGCCAGGGGCGCTTTAGCCCCGCGCAGCAGCGGGCGTTCGACGAACTGTGGCCGCGCTTCGGCCTGGACTACGCCGGCACGGTGCGCGACTACGATGCGGCCTTCGGTCGCGCCGCGCCGCTGGTGTTCGAGATCGGCTTCGGCAACGGCGAGGCGCTGCGCTTCGCCGCGAAGCAGGATCCGACGCGCAACTACGTCGGTCTGGAAGTGCATGCGCCGGGCGTCGGCCGCCTGCTGAACGCCTTGCGCGACGACGGCAGCGACCACGTCCGCGTCTATCGCCACGATGCCGTCGAAGTGCTTGAGCGCGAAGTCGCCGACGGCAGGCTCGACGAGATCCGCATCTATTTCCCCGACCCGTGGCACAAGAAGCGCCACAACAAGCGCCGCCTCGTACAGCCCGAGTTCGCCGCGCTGCTGGCGCGCAAGCTGCGCGTCGGCGGCCGCCTGCACCTGGCAACCGACTGGGAAGCCTACGCGGAGCACATGTGGGACGTACTCGACGCGACGCCCGGCCTGCGCAACGTCGCCGGCCCGCGCGGCGCGGTGCCGCGACCCGAGTGGCGGCCGCAGACGCATTTCGAGACCCGCGGCCAGAAGCTCGGCCATGGCGTGTGGGACCTGCTGTACGTGAAGACCGACGACACGGAGGCCGCGGGGTGATCGCGACCGCCGCCAGGCAGACGGCAGCGAACCGCGTGTCCGCACGGCCACGCCTCGCGCCCCTGCCGCGCCCGCACTGCGACCCGCCCCACCGATGAGCGCCAGGAGCCGACCTTGAATCCTCCCGCGACAGGCAGACGCAGGGCGCTGGACATCGCACTGGGTGCATTCGTCTTCGCGGCCGTGGGCCCGGTCATCGGCGCGGCGGTCACGCTGACGACGCTCGTGGCCACCCAGGGCGGCATGGACAAGCCGCCCCTCGAGATCGCCGGCGGGCTGGTCGTGCTGTTCTTCATCTCGCTGCTGTTCGCCTACCCGCTGGGCCTGATTCCGGCCGCGCTGACCGGCGCCTGCGCCGGCTGGCTGCGACACCGCCTGCGCAGCCCCGCCGCGTGGCTGGGCATCGGCGGACTGGGCGCCGTCCTGTCGGTCGCCTGGATGGCGCTGGTGCGCAACGCCGAGCAATTCGACAGCGAGGTCTGGGCCCATGCCCTGGCCGGATTCGTCGCCGGCGCGGCCTGCGCCTGGCTGCTGGGCCGCTTGCGCCGACGCCCGTCGGCCGACGAAACGACCGCCACGCCATCGCCGACCGGAACCTGATCGCCGCACATGGAGAACCAGCTCACCCTCACCAGCGACATGCAGCTCGTCCTCGGGCTGACGGTGCTGACGATGGTGCTGTTCCTGTTCGAGCGCCTGCGCGCCGACGTGGTCGCGCTGGTGGTCCTGGTGCTGCTGGGCCTGACCGGGCTGGTGGCGCCGGAAGACCTGTTCAACGGCTTCTCGGGCAACGCGGTCATCAGCGTGATCGCGACCATGATCCTCGGCGCCGGCCTGGACCGCACCGGCGCGCTGAACCGTCTCGCGGTGTGGCTGCTGCGCCGCGCCGATGGCGTCGAGAAGCGGCTGATCCTCTACACCTCGGCGATCTCCGGCCTGAACTCGGCGGTGATGCAGAACCCGTCGGTGATGGCGCTGTACCTGCCGGTGGCCTCGCGCCTGTCATCGCGCACCGGCATGCCGCTGTCGCGGCTGCTGCTGCCGATCGCAGTCGCGATCGTGATGGGCGGCGGCCTGACCATGGTCGGCAACTCGCCGCTGATCCTGCTCAACGACCTGCTGGTCTCGGCCAACGCCAACCTGCCCTCGGGCCTGACCACGCTCAAGCCGCTGCCGATGTTCGCGCCGCTGCCGATCGGCCTCGCGCTGCTGCTCGCGGGACTGGCGTACTTCCATTTCTACGGTGGCCAGCGCCTGCACGAGAACGATGCCGACACCGTCGTCACCCCGGCGCGCACGCAGAGCTATTTCGCCAGCGCCTACGGCATCGAAGGCGACGTGTACGAGCTGACGGTCACCGCCGACAGCCCGCTGGTGGGCATGTCGATGCGCGAGGCCGAGGCGCTGCACGACGCGCCGCTGACCCTGGCGCTGAAGACCGGCAACGAATCGCGCCTGACCCCGCCGGGCGACGCGCGCATCTGGGTGGGCAGCGTGCTCGGCGTCATGGGCCCGCGCCAGGAGATCGCCGACTTCGCGCAGAACCGCTTCCTGCGCATGAGCGCGCGGCTGCGCGAGTTCGCCGACCTGTTCAACCCGGCGCGCGCGGGCATTTCCGAGGCGGTGATCCCGCCGACCTCGACCTGGATCGGCAAGACCGCGACGCAACTGAAACTGCGCAAGCAGTACAACCTGCGCCTGCTCGCGATCAACCGCGACAAGCAGGTGCTGCGCGAGGAAGTCCGCGAAGTGCCGCTGCGTGCCGGCGACCTGCTGGTGCTGCACAGCATCTGGACCGACCTCGCGCAGGCGTCCGGCAACCGCGATTTCGTGCCGGTGACCGATTTCCCGAAGGCCGAACAGCGCCCGCACAAGTTCAAGATCGCGATGACCATCTTCGCGATCACCATGCTGATCGCGCTGTCCTCGCGCATCCCGGCCTCGGTGGCGCTGATGACCGGCGTCGCCGGCATGCTGATCACCGGCGTGCTGAAGATGGACGAGGCCTATGCCGCCATCAACTGGAAGACCGTGTTCCTGATGGCCTGCCTCATCCCGCTGGGCTGGGCGATGGATTCCAGCGGTGCCGCCGCCTGGGTGGCCGCGCACACCCTCGACCGCCTGCCCGAAGGCACGCCGACCTGGCTGCTGGAGATCGCGGTCGGCCTGCTCACCACGGCCTTCTCGCTGGTGATCAGCCATGTCGGCGCGACGATCGTGATGGTGCCGATCGCGATCAACCTGGCCTTGGCTGCCGGCAGCGACCCGACCGCGTTCGCGCTGATCGTCGCGCTGTCGGCCTCGAACAACTTCATGACCGCCTCCAACCCGGTGATGTCGATGATCACCGGTCCCGCCGGCTACAGCGCGAAGGAACTGTGGAAGGTCGGGGGCCCGCTGAGCCTGATCTACACCGGCATCGTCGTGCTGGTGGCCAACCTGCTGTTCTGAGCGCCGGCCGCCGGCTGGCCGCTCGCGGCCACGGCTCGCGTTCGCTTCACCACGGTACGGCCAGACCCTCTGCCCGCCGTTCATCCCCCGACTGCATGCGAATGGACCTCGAATGCCCGATGCGTTCGACCGCCACCGCCGGCAGGGAACCCCGCCCCACCCGCACGGAAACGCCATGAACACGCCATCCCACGCCCCCGCGACCGCCGCCGAGATCGGCCGCCGCGTCCTCCAGCTGATCGACAGCATCCACGGCCCCGAGCAGGTCGACGCCGCACATATCGAGCGAGTCACCGGCATGAAGGTCGAATTCAACGACGCCAACCCGCAGCAGTACGGCTTCGGCGGACAGCTGTCGCAGGACTGGGCCTACAACCTGGTCTCGCTGACCGAGCTGGACGGCAGCCGGCCGCATCGCCTGGTGTTTTCGCTCGACGACCTCAGCGCGGGCGCGAACGCCGACATGGCGCCGATCGCGCCGCTGGGCCTCGCGGACTGCGAACAGGCGCTGGCGTCCGCCGGCTACACCGGCGCCCCCAACCGCGGCCGCTACGGCCAGGTGGAATTCTGGGAGTACCAGCGCGGCGACGTGTCGCTGCAGGTGCACGTGCGCGGCGAGAGCGACGCGAAAGCGGAGCACGCCTGCGTGTCCATGATCGTCATCAACGCCTGAGGTGCCGACCATGTCCGTCGCTCCCGAACACATGCAGAAAAAGACGCCGGCCGAGCAGCTCGAAGCGCTGGTCGACACCTTCCAGAAAGCCAACAAGACCAGCACCGATGATCCCGGCAAGGTCCTGCGCGAGCTGATCGCCTCCTCGCCGGTCCTCAAGCAGCAGCTCGAGGACGCGGTCTCCAAGGGTGAGCTGACCGAATTCAAGGGCCTGCCTCCGGGCACGAATGCCGGTGGCCAGTACTCCGGCACGACCATGGAGATCCCGGTCTCCAAGTTGAACAAGGCCGCTACCGACAAGGCCGCCGCGAACGAAGTGGTGTTCGTGCTCGGCCACGAGACGCGGCACGGCCTGAACAATCCGGCGGAGAAGGTCGCGCTCGCCACGTTCACGAAGTCGCTCGACGACGTCGCCAAGGTCAAGGGCGGCAAGCACGACCACACCGCAGCGGTCGAAGGCTACATCCAGCATTACCGCGAGAACGAAGCGCAGGCGCATCTCAGCGGCTGGAACGCGCTGTCGTCCAAGCTCGCCAAGGACAAGGGTTCGGCACCGACGCTGCAGGAGATGTACGACGCCAATCCCGGTCGCATGCAGGACTTCATAGATCGCACCGGCACTGCGCCGAAATTCACCTACGCGATGAAAGCCGGACTCACGGTCGACAAGGACATGCAGCTCCCGCTGGACGCGGCCAACGTGAAGGCGATGGGCGGCTACTACTTCGACAAGCCGCTGAGCAAGGGCTCGCTGGGCACCAACGGCAACCAGAACTACCCGAACTACTACGGCGACGGCGCGCTGGCCAATGTGAAGGCCTACGAGGACCACTACACCGCGCAGCACAAGAAGGCCGACAAGGCCTACACCGGCGCCGAGGTGCAGGTGGACCTGGGCAAGCTCGGCCTGAGCAAGTCGGTCCTCACCAGCACCCTGACCTACACCGACATCACCGCACCGAAGAAGCCCATCGAACAGGGCGTCGGCGGCGCGGAACCCGCGCTCTACACCCAGGCCGCCACCGCCCTGCAGAAGCTCGATGGCGCGCCGCAGGGCACCGAACTGCGCAACGTCGCCGCCGCGATGGCGCTGCAGGCGCAGAAGGACGGCATCACCGAGATCAGCGGCGTGGTGCGCGGCAGCAACGGCAACCTGATCGCCTACCAGGGCGATCCGGCACAGGATCACGCCAGGCGCTCGACGGTCGACCAGGCGCAGGCCAAGGATGCCCCCGCCGACAAGTCGCTGAGCGACCTTGGCCAGCTCCAGCAAGGCGCGGCACCCCGCCAGGAACAGCCGCAGCAGCAGCGCGCGGTCGGCATGTAAGCCCTTGCGTCATCCGCACCAAAGCAAACGCCCCGCAGCGATGCGGGGCGTTTGCTTTCTTCGGAAGCCGGACGTTTACAAGCCCTGCGCCGCCTGCTCCACCGCGCGGAACAGCGCGCGCCCCTTGTTCATCGTCTCTTCCCATTCCTTCTGCGGATCGGAGTCGTAGACGATGCCGGCACCGGCCTGCACGTGCAGCTTGCCGTCCTGGATGACCGCAGTGCGGATCGCGATGGCGGTGTCGGCGTCGCCGTGCCAGCTGATGTAGCCGATGCTGCCGGCGTAGACATTGCGCTTGATCGGTTCCAGCTCGCGGATCACTTCCAGCGCGCGAATCTTCGGCGCACCGCTGACCGTGCCGGCCGGGAAGGTCGCGCGCAGCACGTCGGCATAGCTCAGGCCATCCTTCAGCTTGCCCGTCACTTCGCTGACGATGTGCATGACGTGGCTGTAGCGTTCGATCACGAAGCGGTCGCCCACTTCGACGGTGCCCGGTTCGCTGACGCGGCCCACGTCGTTGCGACCGAGGTCGATCAGCATCACGTGCTCGGCGCGTTCCTTCGGATCGGCCAGCAGTTCGGCTTCCAGCGCGACATCCTCCTCGTGCGTCTTCCCGCGCGGGCGCGTGCCGGCGATCGGACGCACGGTGACGCTGCCCTCTTCGAGACGGACCAGGATCTCCGGCGACGAACCGACCACCTGCGTGCCGCCGACATCGAGGAAATACATGTACGGCGACGGATTGAGCGCACGCAGCGCGCGGTACACATCGACCGGACGCGCATTGAACGGCACGGTGAGGCGCTGGCTCAGCACGACCTGGAAGATGTCGCCGGAGCGGATGTATTCCTTCGACTTCTCCACCGCCGCGATGAAGCCCTGGCGGGTGAAGCCGGAAACGAAATCGCCTTCGTTCAAGCGCATGCTGTGGCGCGGCTCCGGATAGCCCGGGCCGCCCTGGCGCAGGCGATGGGTGAGTTCGTCGAGACGGCGGTTCGCGCGCGCCCAGGCCTGCGGTTCGCGCGGGTCGGCGTGCACGATCAGGTACAGGCGACCCTTGAGGTTGTCGAACACCGCCACGTCGCGGCTGTCCATCAGCAGGATGTCCGGCGTGCCCAGTTCGTCGGGCTTGCCGCCGCCGCGCAGGCGCGGTTCGATGTATTCGATGCACTCGAAACCGAACCAGCCGACCAGGCCGCCGGTGAACCCCGGCAGGCCCGGCAGGCGCGGGATCTTCTGCGCGCTGCGCAGGCGTTCGACTTCTTCCAGCGGGTCGTCGACCACGCGGCTGTCGACCAGTTCGCCCAGTTCGCTGACGAACAGCGTGTGCCCGGCGAAGGCGTACACCCGGTGCGCGGGCAGGCCGATGATCGAGTAGCGACCGAAGCGTTCGCCGCCCTCGACCGATTCGAAGAGATAGGTGTTGTGGCCGTCGGCGAGCTTGAGATAGACCGACAGCGGCGTATCGAGGTCGGACAGCACCTCGCGCACGACGGGGATGAGGGTATGGCCGTCGGCGGCATGCTGCTGGAATTGTTCGAACGAAATCACGCGGAAGTCCTTGGGAACGATCGGGGCGGAAAGCGGAGACGATGGATCAGGCGGGGCGCCGCCATCGCCGGTTCGCGTTCCAGTGGGCCTTCGTGGCCGCCAGGCAGGGGGAGGGGGTGTCGTTCATGGCCGCCCATGCTAGCGGCTCGCGCCGCGCATCGCACCCGTGCGCCGCCGTGGTCATCAGGCTGTCACGGTTCGCCCGGATCATGGGAGTCCATCGCAGGGACGACTGACGGAAGCGGGATTGCTTCCAACCTCACCGGGGCGGCGCCGAAAGGCGTCGCCCTTTCTCTTGCCGGCGCGCAGGCACCGGTTCGGTGGATATGACCGATCGTCATGATGTCGACATGCCCATTCGTGTGGGAGCGACGCAAGTCGCGACGCGCGGCCATGCAGGCGCCCCGGCACGATGCCCCCTTTGCAAAAGGGGCCGACACGCAGCGCGTGGCGGGGGGATTTGTCGAACGCAAGAATCACAGCGAATGCGTGGTCGACAGCAATCGGCCCGCAAATCCCCCGCGGACGCTGCGCGACCGCCGCCCCCTTTGCAAAGGGGGCTGAGCACCAGCACAACTTCAATTACCGCATCACGCTCCTGAAAGCAGCGGACACCCCGCCGGCAAATGCATGCGCAGCCGTTCCGGCTCGCACACGATCCCGAACCGCGTCGCTTCCAACGGTTCGCCGTCGAGATTCAGCACCAGCGGCTGTTCCGCCACGATCCGCAAACGCGTCAGCCGCGCGCGCACCGAGGTCTGGTCGAGCGCGGCTTCCCGGCCCTCGGCGATCAGCGTGCCCAGCGTGGCCGCGACTTCGCCCTCCAGCGGCGGCACGAGGGTCAGGTCGAGCAGACCGTCGTCGATGCGGGCGTCGGGACACAGCGGCTGTCCGCCGCCGGCCTGCCGGCCGTTGCCGATGCCCAGCGCGATGAAGTCGCCTTCCCAGTCGAAGGCCGCGCCGGCAAGGCCAAGCCCCTCGAAACGTGCGCGCAGCGGTTCGATCCGGCCGAGGCTGGTCAGGCCCTGCAGCACGTAGGCGAGGCCACCGAACGTCTTCTTGAGGCCTTCCCCGGTGTCGCGGGTGATCGACGTGCCGAAGCCGCCGCTGGCGAGGTTGATGCAGTGATGCGTCTCGCCATCGGCCTCGATGCGCAGCAGGTCGATCGCGACCGGCCTGCCCCGGCACAGGGCCAGGGCCGCACCGACGTCCTCGGGCACGCCGGCGGCGGCAGCGAAATCGTTGGCGGTCCCCAGCGGCACGACGGCCAGGGAAGGCAGCGCATCCGCCCCGTGCGACAGGGCCGCCAGCGCGGACGCCACTTCGCCCAGCGTGCCGTCGCCGCCGGCCGCGACCAGCGTGGTCGCACCGAGCGCGATCAGTTCGTCGACGCAGCGCGCGGCATCCCCGGCTTCCCAGGTCACGCGCACGTCCACCGCGATGCCTTCGGCGCGCAGGTCCGTGACGGCCTGGCGCAGCGCCTCGTCCGCGACGGCCTTGCCGTTGAGGACGAGGCCGAGATGCATGCTCAGCGCACCGCCGCCACGGCCGCCTTCATCGCCGAGACGATGGCCGGGTAGTCCGGCTGGCCGAAGATCGCCGAGCCGGCGACGAAGGTGTCCGCGCCAGCCTTCGCGATCTCCGCGATGTTGTCGACCTTCACGCCGCCATCGATTTCCAGGCGGATCGCCTTGCCGGTGCGCGCGGTCACCGCGTCGATGCGCTGGCGCACCACGCGCAGCTTGTCCAGCGCGGAGGGAATGAAGCCCTGCCCGCCGAAGCCGGGGTTCACCGACATCAGCAGCACCAGGTCGAGTTCTTCGAGCACGTAGTCCAGTACCTCCACCGGCGTCGCCGGATTCAGCACCAGGCCGGCCTGGCAGCCGCTGGCCTTGATCAGCTGGATCGTGCGATGCACGTGGCGGCTGGCCTCGGGATGGAAGCTGATCAGCGAAGCACCGGCCTTGGCGAAGTCCGGGACGATGCGGTCCACCGGCTCCACCATCAGATGCACGTCGATCGGCGCGGTCACGCCATGCTTGCGCAGCGCCTCGCAGACCAGCGGACCGATGGTGAGGTTGGGCACGTAATGGTTGTCCATCACGTCGAAATGCACCCAGTCCGCCCCCGCGGCGAGGACGTTGTCGACCTCCTCCCCGAGCTTGGCGAAATTGGCGGAGAGGATGGACGGGGCGATGACGGTGGGTTGCATGGAGGCGGACCGCAAGAGGACGAAAGGGGCAGGAAGACAACGCGGAGGGGCCGAAGAGCGTCGCCCCGAGGCAGTCATTATCGCCCGCCCGCCGGCCTGACGCTCTGCCCGCCCCCCCTGTAGGAGGGCCTTTAGGCCCGAGCTCTTGTTTTAACCCTGCCTCCGCCAGAGCATGAAACATGCTATTTCAAAAACAACGCAATCCATTGATTCTAAAAAAGGAAAGACTCATCACGCCCAACACTCGGGCTTGATGCTCAACACCCGCAGGCCGGCCAAGCCCACCCACGCAGAGCATCCGCGCCTCGGACCCACGCCACTCGCCCCGCAGCCACCACCGTCCGGCGACCTCAACAACCCGTCGTCCCGGCGCAGGCTGGGACCCAGCTTCAATCGGACGGGGATGAAGCATCAGGGCCGAAGATCTTAGCGATGTAGCCACGGATCGTCGCAGCCTCGGGCAGACGCAGGCGTTCGGCATCGTGCAGGGCTTGGTGCAGCAGCGTGAGGATTTCGGGGCCATCCTCAGCTTGGCCTCGCTTGAGCAGCTTGATCGCAAGATTAGTGCGATCCACCAGCAGCATGTGGACAACGCCGAGGCGTTCATACGCGGGCAGCACTTCCTCCCGATAGATCCGTATGGCTTCTTCTCGATCCCCGTATTCGTCAAGAATGTCCGCGATCTTGCCCTGCGTGATCGCACGCGAACGTACATCGCCCAAGCGCTCGAATACAGGCAGCAGTTCCTCGCGACGGATCAGCAAGGCCTCCGCGAGCTCACCGCGTGCCTGGAGGATGTCAGCGATCTGCCCCTGCGTGATGGCGCACGAACGCGTATCGCCTTGGCGCTCGAACACCGGCAGCGCTTCTTCGCGATGGATGCGCAAGGCCTCCTCCAGTTCACCGCGCGCCTGCAGGATGTCCGCAATCTTGCCCTGCGCGATCGCACGTTCACGCAACTCGCCCAAGCGTTCATACACCGGCATCACTTCTTCACGACGGATACGCAAGGCTTCCTCCAACTCCCCACGTGCCTGCAGGATGTCTGCGATCTGGCCCTGGGTTATCGCGCGCGCGCGCGCATTGCCCAGACGCTCGTACACCGGCATCTGTTCATCTCGACGGATGCGCAAGGCCTCTTCCAGTTCGCCGCGTGCCTGCAGGATGTTCGCCATTTGGCCTTGGGCGGCGGCGTACTCATAATCGTCTCCAAGCCGTTTGGCGAGATCGGCGTTGGCCCGAGCGCTGTTGATGGCCAGCTCCGGGTCACCAGATTGGTGCGCGAGCATCGAAATGGCCCAGGCCAGATCCAGGCCACGCTGAGTCTCACCCGCGTGCGGGATGGCTGCTTTGAAGCAGGCCAGCCACGCACCGTACGGGCCGTTCGCAATCGCAAATTTGACGGCGGCGACGATGCTGAGCGTCTTCTCGTCGAGGCGGGTCACCGCGAGCCAATGCAGCAGCCCTGCGGGCTCCAACTGCACCTCACGGCGCGCACTACCCATCGTTTCAGGATCATGATCGGAGACCCGCGGCGCAAACCAGTCGCCGATCCGCGCCATCACCGTCGCGGCCTCCGGCACCGGCATCCTGCGCAGGAATTCGGCGATCAGGGCATGCAGGCGCACCCGGCGTTCGCGCGACTCGGCTGCGCCTGCCCACTCCCATTCAAGGAGGCTGAGCCGGCCAGCGGCGATGACACAGGGGCCATACGCAGTTGGCGGCAACGCGGTGATGGCGGCGCCGAGCGATTCGCCCACGTCGGCGGCCGGGCCGTGGGCCAGGGCGATCAGGGCCTGCTGCCATTCGGGCTGCGCACCTGCGCCCTGGCACCAGGTTCGCCAGGACAGATCGAAAGAGCTGCGCAGGATGGCGCGGGCACGATCCACCTGCAGGCCGTGATCGCCCTGCTGCGCGGGGGCCAGGTCCAGGCCGGTGCCGCGCAGCTCGGCCAGGAATTCGTCCGGCGTCTTGCCCAGCCCCAGATGGCTGGCGGCGATATGCAGGGCCAGCGGCAGGCGGCCCAGGGTTTCGGCGAGCCGCTGCGCCTGGGCGATGGTGGGGATGCAGGCATCGTCGCCCGCAGCTGCGGCCTCGTTGCGCAGCAGGTCGATGGCGTCCTGCAGCCGCATCGGCTCCACCTCGACCCGCTTCCAGGCCAGCCCGCCAAACTTGCGCACGCGTGCGGTGACCAGCACCGGGCAGTCGGGCAGGCGATGGACCAGGGCGACGACCTGATCGGCCTGGGCTTCGCTGTCGACGTTTTCGATCAGCACCAGGCGCGGATGGCCGCCGGGCCCGTGGCGCAGGGCGGCGGGCAGGTCGCGTTTGATGTCGTCGAGGCTGCCCTGCAGGCGCAGGCGGTCGCCGAGATCGCGCAGCAGCGTATCGGCGCTACGCGCCTGCGCGGCGTCTTCACCTGCGGCCAGCACCAGACGCAGCACGCAGTCGCCGACCGGCGTGTCCAACGGCGGCGGATACGCCTTCAGCCAATGCTCGGCAATGAACTCCTCCGCTAGCCGGGTCTTGCCCACGCCGGGCATGCCGTCGATGGCACAGCAGATCAGCGTGGGCACCGCACTCGCGCCCTGCGCGGCGGGCAGCATCGCGGCGCAGAGAGCATCGAGTTCGGTGGTGCGGCCGATGAATTTGCCGGGGGTGGGGGTGTAGGGGGCAGACGTGCTGGCCATCAGGTGCAAGCGACCATCCACCATCTTCCGATAGCGCTTGTTGTCGTTGTACCAATGGCCGCCATCACCGTCCCAGGTACGCACCCAGAGCTTGACCGGCCGCAGTGGCGCCTGCGCGGGCAGTTCCACATCGAGCAGATGGATCGTGTTGGGGACATCGTTGCGCTGGTACTGACTGCCCGCGCTGGAAACGTGCAGACCGTGGTCGGGATCGGACCAGCGCGACATACGCAGATCGTGCAGATGCCCGTGCATCAGCAAGCCGAGGCCGAGCCGGCTCATCAGGGGCGGCAGGGCCTGACTTTCGCTTTCGATCAGGCAGGAAAACGGGTGATGCACCAGGCCGATGGCATGCCCTTGCAGCGGATCGCCGTTGTCATCGCTCAGAAGACAGCCGACCTGTTCGCGCGTGAGGCGGAGATTGGCGTTGTCCTGCTCGCGCTCGTCGCCAGCCCCGGATAACCATGCACTGTCGAAGCCGACGATATGCAGCGGGGCGTGATTGCCGATCTCACCCGGACGGAAGGTCACGCGATAGCCGAGACGGCCGTGCCGATGATGACGGGGATGCAGACGATCCAGTCCGAATGCCGTCAACCAGTCGTCGTAAGCGCTGCGTCGTGCGAGCACCGCGTCGCGCCAACGGTCGTCGCAACCGCGTGGCGCCCGCCCTCCTGCGATCCATGGATCGAAATCCTCGGGGCGGACATCGTTCGCATCGCGCAGTTGGCGCCACGCATCCGCTTCAGCATTGCGGTCGATGTCGTGATTGCCCGGCACGCAGAAGAAGCGCGACTTGTCGAGGCCGAGACGTTGAAGGATGTGCTCGATGGCCTGCCCGGCTTCGAGGTATTGCCCCGACTGGCCAGAAAAGGCGAGATCGCCGGTGAAGCAGACCAGGTCGACCGGGCCATCCCGGGCGATGTCGTCGAGATTCTCGCGCCAGGCATCGCCGAGCACATCACGCATGCGCCAGCGACTGGCGCCCCGCTCCTGCCCCATGTGCAGGTCTGACACGTGCAAGATCCGCAATGCTCGCTTCACCAAGCCACACCTCCCCTGTGTCGGCTCAGTATGCCGAAGCCGGGGGCGGTCGAAAACGGACGCGAGGAGGCCCTGCGCACTCCGTCTCCATGCAGCGGACGACGCGCATCGGAGACGGCAACGCGGCGCGGGGAATATGGGCTGCGGACGCGGTGCAGCGGAGCTTCGCTCCGCTCTACAAGGGCGGGATGCGGCTCAACCCCGCTTGCGCAGCGTCTTGATCCGGTCGTAGGCGGCGTTGATCTCGCTGGCCTTGTCTTCGGCCTGGCGGCGGAGTTCCTCGGCGACGCCGGAGAGTTTGTCGGGGTGGTACTGGCTGATCAGGCGGCGGTAGGCCTGGTCGACCTCGGCGTCGGTGGCGTCCTCGGCGAGGCCGAGCACCCGGTAGGGGGTTTCGCGCTTGCTGCGGAACCAGTCGGCGTCGAAGGCGTGGCCGAGCAGCAGGCCGAGCACGGCGCCGGCGGGATGCCGGGTGAGCAGCCAACCCGCGATGAAACCGAAGACTTTTCCGTACCAGCGCTTGTTCATGGCGGGAGTGTAGCGCGGGGCCGGATGCCCGGTCGGCTCAGTCCAGGAACATCCGGCAGGTCACGCCCATGCAGGCGCCCGTGGACATGTCCAGGATCACCGAATGGCCGGGACTGCCGCGCGGATGGGGCACGTGGGTGTCGAGCAGGAAGATCACCGCATGCGCGCCGTTGAGGCCGTCGGGGATCGTGAAGTCCTTCTGGATCACGTACGACGACATGAACCCGGTGCGCTCCCGGAAGCTTGCTGGCAGGCCACGACCGTTGACCTCGGACCAGCGCATGGCCCAGCGCGAGATGTCGCTGCCGGAGGCGGGACGCAGTTGGCCGACGCGGAGGGCTTCGACCAGCGCGGCCTCGCCGGTCAGGGCCGGTGCCGGCTGGGGCGCCGGGGACACGGCCTGCGCAGGTGGCGGCTCGCTCGGCATCAGGACCAGCATCTGCTCGACCCGCACCGGCGCCTCGGCCACCGCCGCCGGTGGCGCGGTGGCGGGCGCAGGCGGCGCGGCGATGGCCGGGGAAGCCGGCGTGCCCGGCAACGCGGCGGTTTGCGCGTTCGGCTGCGGAGCAGGCAATGGCGCCTGCGCCGGTGTCCACAGGTCGCGCATCGGGCCGAACCACGCGAGGATCACCACGGCGATCAGCGCCAATGCCAGCCAGACCAGCGCCACAGGCAGGGCCCGGTCGTCCGACCTCGCCACGGCGGACTGCGACGACACCGCCGATGCAGCCCGCTTGCGCATGGCGCGGATCCGGGCATAGGCGGTGTCGATCTGGACGGCCTTGCGCTGGGCCCGCCGCCGGATCGACCCGGCGAGGCCGGCGAGCCGTTCGGGCTGGTACTGGGCCATCAGGCGAACGTAGGCCTGCTCGATCTCGATGTCCTCGGCCGCCTCGGACAGGCCGAGCGTGCGGTAGGCAAGGTCGTCGCGCCGTGCGAAGCGCACCCAGTCGCCGAGGAAGCCGATGAAATGTCCATATCCACGTGTCATGGGCGGCAGTTTACCGCTCCGGACAACACAGGCCCCTTCATCGGCGCACCGGGGGGCTTACACTAGGCGGCCCGAACGCTTCCCCCAGGACTGCGCGTGGCGACGACCCTGCTCCAATCCGACCTGCCCGGCCTCACCCTGCGCCATCGCGGCAAGGTCCGCGACGTCTTCGACCTCCCGCCCGAGCTGCTCCCGGCCGAGGCGCGCGAACACGGCCCGCTGATGCTGATGGTCGCCACCGACCGCCTGAGCGCCTTCGACGTGGTGCTGCCCGACCCGATCCCGGGCAAGGGCGAAATGCTTTGCCAGATCAGCAACTTCTGGTTCGACAAGACCGCGCACATCCTGCGCAACCACCTGACCGGGATCGATGTCGCCCGGGTCCTGCCGGCCGGCGTCGACGCCGCGCTTTACGCGAAGCGCGCGGTGGTGACGAAGAAGCTCAAGCCGGTGCCGGTGGAGGCCATCGCCCGTGGCTACCTGATCGGCAGCGGCTGGAAGGACTACCAGCGCACCGGCCGGGTCAGCGGCATCACCCTGCCCGACGGCCTGCGCCAGGCCGAACAGCTGGCCGAACCGATCTTCACGCCCTCGACCAAGGCCGCCGTGGGCGACCACGACGAGAACATCGATTTCGACACGATGGTGAAGACCGTCGGCGCCGACCTCGCCGAGCAGGTCCGCGACGCGACGCTGCGCATCTATCGCTACGCCGCCGACTACGCCGCCGAACGCGGCATCCTGCTGGCAGACACCAAGTTCGAGTTCGGCACCGACGCCGACGGCCGCCTGTACGTGATGGACGAGATGCTGACCCCGGATTCGTCGCGCTACTGGCCCGCCGACGAGTATGAAATCGGCATCAGCCCGCCGAGCTACGACAAGCAGTTCGTCCGCGACTACCTGGAAACGCTGGACTGGAACAAGACCGCCCCCGGCCCCGCCCTGCCCGCCGACGTGATCGAACGCACCCGCGCCAAGTACGCCGAGGCATTGCAGCGGCTGGCGGGGATTTCCGTTGATTGATTCGATGGATTGAGTCACCTCAATGCGCGCACGGCTGATCTCGACCGAGGGCGAATATCTCGAAGCCAGAATCGAAATCAACGGCACCGTGCTGCATGTCATGGACGAATTCAGTCCAGCCGAATGCGGTGACGTGCTGGACATCGAGTTCATCCCGATGCTGGACGAGCACGAATCCAACAATGAGATCCTGGACGGCAATCCCGATCGGAAGCGCGGTCTCGAACGAATCGAAGGCTGGTCCTATCGCGCCTTCGGCATCATCTGCTCGCTCTCGCCTGTCACGGTCGATTGCCGGCAGATCAGGATCGAAGATGACGACTTCGAAGCGACGGGCAGCGGTATCGGGCAAGCCGTCGCCTTCACGATCAGCAGACTGTCCGCCCGGCCCCGCATGCAGGCCGCGAAGACAGCTCCTGCAGCACCACTCCCCGTCGGAATCGATGATGCGACGGCAGCGACCTATCACGACCTCGGCTTCAGACTCGGCCTCTTCGACGAGCACTTCGTCAAGGAGTGGGCCTACGAGATCATCCGCGAACGTGACACACCCCCCATTCAGATCATCGAGATTGCGACTGCTGCGAACAGGAACGCGCTCTACAACGCGCTGAGCATCGCAGGCGAACGCGGGCACCTGCTCGCCGCCACGCGGCTGCTTCTTGGTCATATTGCCCTGGAATTGGCGGCCAGCCGGATTTCGACACCATCCGCCATCCGTACTGCAATGACACTCTGCAACGATGACTCGCTGGATGACGCAGCCTATATCGACTTCATGTGCCTCAATGAAGACATCCATATCAACGAGTACGCCGGCAACCGATCCGATGAAGACATGAGGAGCGAAGCGCTGTGCTTGCTCGCAGAGCACGGCCGGATGCAAGACACCACCTCCGAAAGATGAAGTCCTGTCTCGATATAGCCGGGCCAGAAATCCTCGGTGATGTCCCCGGCAGGATCCTCATCCACCTCCCACTTCATCACGGTTGGGGCGACCCGCTACCCCGGCAGCCGCGCCCGGAGCGCTGGCCGGAGTAAGATCGAGGCAGCGCTCGACTCCTCCGCAGCATCCCGGTCATCGACGAAGAGACCCGCATGAACACCACCGCCGATCCGCAAGCCTTCACCCGCCCCATCGACCGCTGGTTCGCGAGCTATTCCGCGGACCACCAGAATCCGGTGAACCAGAAGATCCACTACGTCGCGGTGCCGCTGATCCTGTGGACGGTGACCGCGCTGCTGTGGTGCATCCCGGTGCCTGGCACGTGGTTCCAGGCGGGCTTCTGGTGCGCGCTGGCAATGTTCGCGGCATGGAGCTTCTACTACCGCGCATCGCGTCCACTGGGCTTCGGCATGCTGGCGGTATTCATCGCGATGGCGTGGTTCAACCGCTGGCTGTACGGCGAGATCGGCGGCGCGATGCTGCTGAAGGTCGCGATCGCGGTGTTCGTGCTGGCCTGGATCGCGCAGTTCATCGGCCACAAGATCGAAGGCAAGAAGCCGAGCTTCCTCACCGACCTCGTGTATCTGCTGATCGGCCCGGCCTGGATTCTCGGCAAGAGCTTCCGCGCATTCGGCCTGAAATTCTGATGCGGTCGCGCAAGCCGTCCGGCGGCAGCCGATGAGCGAATCGCGTTTCGGCGGGCGCGACTTCATGCTCGCGCTCGTCGTCTGCATCGTCTGGGCGGGCAACTTCCTGACCTCGGCGCACGCATTGCAGGAAATCCCGCCGTTCCTGTTCAGCGCGCTGCGCATGACGATGCTCGCGCTGTTGCTGGTCTCCTTCCTCAAACCGCCGCCGCGCGCGCAGTGGCCGCGACTGATCGCGGTCGCGCTGCTCAACGGCGCGCTGCATTTCGGCACCAGTCTGTGGGCGCTGCGCATGGCGGGCGACCTGTCCTCGCCGGCCATCGTGATGCAGAGCTACATCCCGATGTCGGTGCTGCTGGCCTGGGCGATCCTCGGCGAGCGCTTCGCCTGGCGCACCGGCTCGGCGATCGCGCTGAGCTTCGCCGGCGTGCTGGTGCTTGGCTTCGATCCGCTGGTGCTGGACCACCCGGCCTCGCTGGCGATGATGCTGTTCTCGGCCTTCCTGATCGCGCTGGGCACGGTGCTGATGCGCGGGCTCAGCGGCATCGACGGCGTCAGCCTGCAGGGCTGGACAGCGGTGATCGGCATCGTGCCGCTGCTGGCGATCAGCGCGGCGATCGAACCGGGCGGCTTCGCCGCGCTGCGCGACGCGCACTGGTCGAGCTGGGGCTCGGCGCTGTATTCGGCCGTGTTCGCCTCGCTGATCGGGCACACGCTGTTCTTCAAGCTCGTCCAGCGCCATCCGGTGGCGCAGGTGATGCCCTACCTGCTGCTCACCCCGGTGTTCGCGGTGGCGCTGGGCATCCTCGTCTGGGGCGATCGCCCCGGCGCGAACCTGTGGATCGGCGGTGCGATGGTGCTCGGCGGCGTGCTCGCCATCGCGCTGCGCGCGAAGGCCAAGGCGCTCGGCAAGGCCTGAATCGGCTGCGCATCACTCCGGCGAGGGGAACATCGAGGCGACCGGATGGAAGTTGCGCGGCGCGTAGCCGAAATCGCGCTGCGCGTCGCCGGGATCGAACACCAGGTCGCTGCGCATGCGCGCGACGGCAGCTTCGTTGAAATCCAGCGCGAAGCCCGCCGCATGGGCCAGCGCGAGCACGAGGTTGAAGACCGGCGATGGCACTTCGTGCAGGCGCGGGGACGGCTGCAGCGCGCCGAGCACGCGCGCGACCATGTCGCGATAGGACAGCGTCTCGCCGCCGGGCAGCGCGTAGGTGCGGCCGAAGGTCGCCTCGGTGTCGATGCAGCGGAACGCGGCGTCGGCGAGGTCGTGCGCATGCACCGGCTGGCGCAGGCCGGTCGCGTCGCGCGGCAGCACGATGCGACCGAAGCGCTGCGCGACCTGCGCGATCCGGCTGAGGTTGCGGTCGCGCGCGCTGCCGTAGACGAGGGTGGGACGCAGCACGGTGACGGCGGCGCCGCGTGCGGCGGCGGATTCGAACAGCGTGCGCTCGGCCTCGCGCAGGCGGGCGACGAGATCGCGCTCCTCGGCATCGGCCGATCCGCGCTTGACCTCGATGCTGGTGGAGCCGAAGGCGATCACGCGCGACGCATCGATGCCGCTGCGCGCGTACCACTGCGCGAACAGATCCAGCGGGCCGCAGCTGAAGATCACGTCCGCCTGCTGCGCAGGCAAGCCGAAGTCCGGCAGTTCGCCCGGCCACCAGATGAGCCCCGGTTGCTCCGCGCGCGGATCGCGCGAGACGGCATGCACGCGCCAGCCGTCATCGCGCAGGCGATCGAGCAGCGGCATGCCGATCTGCCCGCTCGCGCCGAACACCAGCGCGGTCTTCATGCGACGTCGCGCGCAGCCGTCTGCGTCATGCCTGGGCGGACGCCTCGCCGTCGCGCTTCGCGGGCAAGGTGGCACGCAGCCACAGGTAACCGAGCACGGCCGACACCACCGACGCGCAGAGCACGCCGAGCACGCTGGCTTCGGCCATCTCCGGATGCGCCTTGAACGCCAGCGACGCGATGAACAGGCTCATCGTGAAGCCGATACCGCAGAGCATGCCGAGGCCGAGCACGGCCTTGAAATTCATGCCTTCGCCGAAGCGCGCGATGCCGGTGACATGGGCGAGCACGGCCGCGCCGACGATGCCGATCGGCTTGCCCAGCACCAGGCCCAGGGCGATGCCCAGCGGCACCGGCGCCAGCAGGTCGGATGCCGACATGCCGCCCAGCGCCAGCCCTGCGTTGACGAAGGCGAAAAGCGGCAGGATCGCGTAGGCGACCCACTTGTGCAGGGCGTGCTCCAGCCACTCCAGCGGCGAGTATTCGACTTCGTCGTCGACCTGATTCTCCTTGTCGACGTGCGGGATCAGCAGGCCGGTGGCGACGCCAGCCAGCGTGGCGTGCACGCCCGACTTCAGCACGAACACCCACATCACCGCGCCCAGCACGAGGTAGGGCGTCAGCGCGCGGACGCGCATGCGGTTCATCGCGATCATCACGCCCAGCACGACGAAAGCGCCGGTCAGCGCGCTCGTCGACAGTTCGCTGGTGTAGAACACCGCGATGATGATGATCGCGATCAGGTCGTCGATCACCGCGATCGTCGACAGCAGCAGCTTCATCGCCAGCGGCACGCGGGAGCCGAGCAGCGACAGCACACCCAGCGCGAAAGCGATGTCGGTGGCAGTCGGGATCGCCCAGCCGCGCATGGACTCGGCGTCGCCCATGTTCACCCAGGCGTAGATCGCGCCCGGCACGATCACGCCGGCCGCAGCGCAGACCAGCGGCTGGATCAGCTGCGCGCGACTCGACAATTGTCCGCTCAGCACCTCGCGCTTGATCTCCAGCGCCACCAGCAGGAAGAAGATCGCCATCAGGCCGTCGTTGATCCACAGCAGCAGCGGCTTGGCCAGGTTCAGTTCGCCGACGCGCACCTGCACGGGCAGGTCGCGGAAGGCGTCGTACCAGCTCGACAGCGGCGAATTGGCCAGCACCATCGCCAGCACCGCCGCGATGATCAGCAGGATGCCGCCCGCGGCCTCCATCTGGAAGAAATCCTGCAACGCGCGCGCAGCGCGCCCGGGCAAGACGCGGATGATGACGGACTCTTTCCCGCTGTTGGACATGATGCGATGAACCTCCCGCGCGTCAGCGCGTCAACACGATTTCGAACACGACCCAGAGCACGAACGCCAGGGTCAGCACCCAGCCTTCGGCACGACTGATCTGCAGGTCCTTGCGCAGCATCGGATACAGCAGCAGCGACACCGCCAGCGCCGCCGGCAGCTCGAAGCCGATGAAGGACGCGGGAATCGGCAGCGGTCGCAGCGCGGCCATGCCGCCGACCACGATCAGCAGGTTGAACAGGCTGGAACCGATCACGTGGCCGACCACGATGTCGCCCTGGCCGCGTCGCGCCGCGACCACCGCAGCGACCGCTTCGGGCAGCGCAGTGGCGATGGCGATCACGATGAGGCCGGTGAGCAGCGGCGTGAAGCCCAGCCCCGCACCGACGATCGGCGCATGCGCGACCAGCCACTTCGCGCCGAAGAACAACAAGGTGCCGCCGAGCGCGAAACGCAGCAGGTTGAGGCCCAGGTCGTCGCCGGTACGCAGGTAGTCGGGGATTTCCGTGTGCAGCTCCGCGGGTTCGCGACGTCCGCGCATCCAGGCCCAGGCCAGTACCGCGACGAACGCGGCCACGAACAGCAGGCCCTCGCCACGGGTCAGCACGCCGTCGTAACCGAACGCGGCGAGCGCGATGGTGGCCGCGACCAGGCACAGCAGCAGCGGCGCGAGCGCGCGCCAGCGCACCAGCAACGGCGCGGCGATCGCGGCCACGCCGAGGGTGAGCCCGAAATTCACGATGTTGCTGCCGATGGCGTTGCCGAGCGCGAGGCTCTGGCTGCCGACGACGAACGCGCGCAGGTTGACCGCGAGTTCCGGAATCGAGGTGCCGAAGCCCACCAGCAGCAGGCCGGTCGCGAACGGCGACAGACCGAAGCGCCGCGACAGCCCGGAGGCGCCCTTCAGCACCGAATCGCCGCCCAGCGCCAGCAGCAGCAGGGCCAGCACGCACCAGCCGATCGCCATGCCCATCGCGTGTCTCCGTCGTGCAGATCAAGCCCGATTCTATGACAGGCGGGAGGCGCTGTCGCCCGCGCGCGTACGCAGGCGAATGTCACGGCGATTTCATCGCGCGCCGCTAGATTGCGCGCACCGGCCTCCCCCATCGGCCTTCCCCATCGGCCACGACCATGCTCCTGCACAAGACAGAACGGGCGCGCGCCGCGCTGTCCGACACCCGATCCGGCGACCTCTCGCTGCACCATCGCCGCATCCTGATCCTCACCGACGGCAGGCGCAGCATCAACGATCTGATGGCGATGCTCGGCAACGACATCCTCGGCGACATCGATGCGCTGATGCGCGCCGGCTATCTCGCCACCGCCGATGCACAGGGCGCGCGCGGCGCAGGCGGTGCAAGCGGCGCAAGTGGACTTGGGCAGCGCCTGCGCGAAGCCGCGTCGCGCCTGCGTCCAGCGAGCGACGAGGCCGTCGCAACGCCGGCGCAGCCCGCCATGGCGACACCCGCAGCGGCCCTGCCGGCAGAGCCGTCGACGACTGCAACGGCATCCGCAACGGCACCCGCAGCCTCCGCCACCACGCGCCGTTCGCTGGCGGCGTCGAAGATGTATGTGATGGACCTGCTGCAGATGCAGCGCGACCTGCGCATCGCCGAATGCCGCACCGAGATCCAGTGCGCACAGGACGAGACCGCCACCGTGGTCGCGCTGCTGGACGGCGTGCGCCACCTGATGCCGCTGGTCTCCGCCAGCATGGCGACGCGCATCCTCGCCCGGCTCGACGAAGTGCTGCCCGAGCCGTGGCTGCCGGCGTTGCGCGCGCTGCAGTCCGAGCTGACCGGAAAGCCCGTGCTGGCGGTCCACAATCCCGCCTCGACGGCCTCGGCTGCTGCCTGATCGCCATGGCCCGCTGCCGCCTGGCCACCCGGCCAGGCAGGCGCTGGCGCGCGCCTTGCGCTACCATCCCGCCCCCGCCAGCGCGACCGACGCGATGACGGCGATGGACCGGCCGCATCCGCGTGCCGGACGTGACCGTTGGCGCAGAGCGTGCGCCGCGACTTGGCCACAATGGACTGGCGGCAGCCATGCGGATCGAGCAGATGCAACCGGAAGACGTCCGGCTGGAGAAGACGGAGAAGGCACGCGGGGTGCTGGCCAGCACGCGGGCCTCGGGCCTGGGTGCGGCCGAGCGACGCATCCTGATCCTCGCCGACGGCCGCCGCAGCCTGGCCGACATCGCCGCAGTGCTCGGCACCGACATCCTGCCCATCGTGCAGGGCCTCGTCGACCAGGACTACCTCGCCCGCGCCCGCCCGGCACCCGAACCCGAAGCACCGCCACCGCGCGCCGAACTGATCGGCGAACGCCTGGGCCACCTGCTGCGCGGCGCCTCGCTGATCCGCCAGGCGCGGCCACGCGCCGATACCGTGGCGCCGGCCACCGCGCCGCACGCGGACGACATCGCGGTGCTCTCCGGCAGCTCGCGCGCTTCGCCGCTGCCGAAGGACGTCGCGCCGCGCTCGATCATCTCGGCGAAGACCCATGCCGTCGACCTGCTGGGGCTGCACAGCGATTCCCGGCTGGTCGCCGCCGTGGAGGCCATCCGCCAGGCGCGCGGCGAAGCCGATGTCGCCCGCGCCATCCTCGACGCCGTGGCCATGCTGCGCGACATGGGCGAGCCGCAGCTGCTGTCCGGCGCGATCGCCCTCCTCGACCCGCTGATGCCCGAGCCCTGGCAGGCGGATCTGCAGGCGCTCGACCCCGCAGGCGCCGGGCACGGAACTGAGTAGGGCTTCACTGAACCCGCCAGCGGCAACCGCTAGGATTCGCGCGCGTCCGCCGGGATCCGGCGCACGCTTTTGAAACACTTGACCATCGCACCCCACGGACCCGGGGTGTTTCGCGGCGAACCGCCGCATCCATCCAAGGAAGGCCCATGCCGTTGCGCACGCTCAAACCCCACCGTGTCCTGCTGGACAAGACCGACAAGGCCCACGCGATCCTGTCGAAGACCTGCGCCGAGACGATCAGCCTGGCCGAACGCCGGATCCTGATCCTCACCAACGGCAAGCGCAGCCTGAAGGATCTGGTCGACACGCTGGGCGAGGCGATCATGCCCTCGGTGCATCACCTCGTCGAACAGGGTTACCTCGTCGCGCGTCCGCGCGACAAGGCCATCGATCGCTTCGTGCTGGCACCGGCCGACCGTATCGGCGGGTTGCTGCGCGGCCGGTGACGCCGATCGTGCGGATGCGCGGCGCGACCGCGCATCCGTCTGACGGACTCAGCCCTTGAAGTGCTTCGCCAGCCCGGCCCAGCACTGCTGGTAGTCGATCTGGCGATGACGTGCGTGCAGCGCCTGGCGCGTCGGGCGGATCACCGCACGCGCCTCGAACATGAAGGCCATGGTGTCGCGGATGTAGTGCGGCTTCGAGGTGTCGGCGTTGCTCGCCGTCTCGAAGGTCGCGGCGTCCGGGCCGTGGCCGGTCATGCAGTTGTGCAGCGAGCAGCCGCCGGGCGCGAAGCCCTCGGCCTTGGCATCGTAGGCGCCGTGGATCAGGCCCATGAATTCGCTGGCGATGTTGCGGTGGAACCACGGTGGGCGGAAGGTGTTTTCCATCGCGAGGATGCGCGGCGGGAAGATCACGAAATCCATGTTGCCCACGCCGGGCGTGTCGCTGGGCGAGGTGAGCACGAGGAAGATGCTCGGGTCCGGGTGGTCGAAGCTGATCGAGCCGATGGTGTTGAAGCGGCGCAGGTCGTACTTGTACGGCACGTGGTTGCCGTGCCAGCCCACCACGTCCAGCGGCGAATGGCCGATGCTCGCGTGCCACAGGTGCCCCTGGAACTTCGCGATCAGCTCGAACTCGCCTTCGATATCCTCGAACGCCGCAGTCGGCGTCAGGAAATCGCGCGGATTGGCCAGGCCGTTGCTGCCGATCGGGCCGAGGTCGGGAATGCGCAGGTGCGCGCCGAAGTTTTCGCACACGTAGCCGCGCGCCACGCCGTCGGGCAGCGACACGCGGAAACGGATACCGCGCGGGATCACCGCGATTTCCTGCGGCTCCAGCTCGATCACGCCCAGCTCGGTGTCGATCTGCAGTCGCCCCTGCTGCGGCACGATCAGCAGTTCGCCGTCGGCGTCGTAGAAGAAGCGACCCTGCATGTCGGCATTGGCCGCGTACAGGTGGATGCCGATGCCGTGCATCGCCGCCGGCGAGCCGTTGCCGGCCATGGTGAACAGGCCGTCGACGAAATCCACGCGCGGCGCGGTCGCATCACTGCCCGGGAGCGGCAGCGGGCTCCAGCGCAGTTGGTCCGGTGTCACCGGACCATCACCGAAGTCGTTGTGGAACTGCTGCTGCGTGTACGCCGTGAAGCTGCCGTGCATCGCCGCCGGGCGGATGCGGTAGAGCCAGCTGCGGCGGTTCTCGTGGCGCGGCGCGGTGAACGCGGTGCCGCTGATCTGCTCGGCGTACAGGCCATGCGCCACGCGCTGCGGCGAGTTGCGCCCCACCGGCAGGGTGCCGGGCAGCGCCTCGGTGGCGAACTCGTTGCCGAAACCGGATTGGTAGCTGACTGTCATTGCGGTGATGTCCTCAAAGCGTCTTTTTTTGCCACGGATTTTCGCGGATTGTCACGGATGAAAAACAGGATGGATCAGACCAAGTGGATCCACTCCGCCTTTCGCTTCATCCGCGCCCTCCGCGCGAATCCGTGGCCAATTGCCTTTACAGCACGCCGCGCTTCATCTGGTCGCGTTCGATGCTCTCGAACAGCGCCTGGAAGTTGCCTTCGCCGAAGCCTTCGTTGCCCTTGCGCTGGATGATCTCGAAGAAGATCGGGCCGATCGCGTTCTGGGTGAAGATCTGCAGCAGCTTGCGCTGCTTGGTCTCCAGGTCGGCGTCGATCAGGATCTTGTTCTTCTGCAGGCGCGCCACGTCCTCGCCGTGGTTCGGCACGCGCTGGTCGATCACCTCGAAGTAGGTGTCCGGCGTGTCGAGGAACTCGACGCCCTGCGCGCGCATCGCCTCGACGGTGGTGTAGATGTCATCGGTGAAGCAGGCGATGTGCTGGATGCCCTCGCCGTTGTAGGCGTCGAGGTATTCGTTGATCTGCGACTTCGGATCGCTGGACTCGTTGAGCGGGATGCGCACGATGCCGTCCGGCGCGGTCATCGCCTTGGACACCAGGCCGGTCTTCGCACCCTTGATGTCGAAGTAGCGGATCTCGCGGAAGTTGAACAGCTTCTCGTAGTAGTTCGACCACTTCTCCATGTTGCCGAAATAGAGGTTGTGGGTCAGGTGGTCGATGAAGGTCAGGCCGAAGCCGATCGGGTTCTGCTCGGCGCCCTCGATCGGCGCGAAGTCGGCGTACACGTTGCTGCCGGTGCCGTAGTCGTCGACGAGGTAGAGCATGGCGCCGCCGATGCCCATCACCACCGGGCGGTCGATCGCGCGGGTGTCCTCGCGGGTGGCGCGCTCGCCGCCGCGCGCCAGCACTTCGGCCTGCACCTCGGCGGAGGGCTTGCGGAAGCGGATCGCGAAGCCGCAGGCGCAAGGGCCATGGGCGGCGGCGAAGTCGGCAGCGAAGGAATCGGGGTCCTCGTTGACGAGGAAGTTCACGCCGCCCTGGCGGTAGACGGTGATCGCGCGGGTCTTGTGGCGCAGCACGGCGGTGAAGCCCATGCGGCGGAAGTAGTCGTGCAGGGCTGCGGCGCGGTCGGCCGGCGCGGCGTATTCGACGAACTCGAATCCGTCGATCCCCATCGGGTTCTCGAAGGTGGTGACCTGCATGCCGAGGTTGGGCTGGGCGCTCATGGACGTGCTTCCTGGGATGGGAGGGAGGCGGGCCTTCGAACCCGCGACGCGCGTCCGCACAGCGGACGCCACGCCACGTACACTGCCGGGTTCCACGCCCGCGACGGCCGGCGCCGATACCGGAAAGCCGGGCGGCGGGCGCGGACAGGCCCCGTGCATTCGACGGACCGAGCACGGGAATATAGTTTCAATTGAAACTACAGACAAGACAGTTCCGACCGATGACCGCTCCTGCGATGACCGACCCCGCGACGACCGATCCAGCCATGGACGCCCCAGCGCCCGCCGACACCGCGCCGGCGGCCCGCCCCGCGACGCATGCCGCGCTGGACCTGGAGCACTTCCTGCCCTACCGGCTCAGCGTGCTGTCGAACCGGATCAGCCAGACCATCGCCCAGACCTATGCGGACCGGTTCAACCTGGTGATCACCGAGTGGCGGGTCATCGCGGTGCTGGGCCGGCACCCCGGGCTGTCGGCGAACGGCGTGGCCGAGCGCACGGCGATGGACAAGGTGGCGGTGAGCCGGACCATCGCGAAACTGCTGGAGCGCGGGCTGGTCCAGCGCGACATCCACGGCGACGATCGCCGCCGCTCGGTGCTGGAGCTCAGCGAAGCCGGTTACGCGATCTACGACGAAGTGGCGCCGCTGGCCCAGGACTGTGAGCAGGCGCTGCTCGCGCATTTCAGCGACGAGGACCGCCGCCAGCTCGACGGCCTGCTGTCGAAACTCGGCAAGGGCCTGGAGCGGCTCACAGGGCTGGGCCTGCCGGAAGACTGACCGCGCCGGGGGCAGACCTGGAGCGTCACCTCAGCGCAACCAGCCCTTCGCCCGCGCATGGCGGGCGAACCACACCAGGAACAGCGCGCCCGCGATGACCAGGGCCGGCAGCACCGTGCCCGCGGGGCCGACGAGGCGGAAGGCATCCGCGAGCAGGAAGGCATGCCCCATCTGCACGAGCACGCCCAGCAGGGACAGCGCCAGCACGGCGATGGCCGAGCGCCGGCGGATCAGCAACAGCAGGCAGCCGGCGACACCGCCGAACACCGCCACGGCGTAGGCCGCCGTCGCCCAGGCCGGACGCCCCAGGATCAGCGTGCGCTGCGCCTCGGGCAGCGCCTGCAGCGCGTCGGCCGACATCATCGCCTCGCCGATGTAGGCCATCACGCCCACGCCGTTCCACAGCATCATCAGGACGGCGACGATCCAGAACCACAGTGGCGGTTTCTCGCGCATGACCATGTGCCCTCCCCAGGGCGGATGCGATGGATGAACGATGATGCGTGGCGCCGCGCGTCACAACGACAACGGGCCCGCTTTCGCGGGCCCGTCGAGCCACCCGGCTTCCCGGATGGTACGCCGCGACACGGGGTCGCGGCATGTGCTGCACTTCCGGAGTTACTTCACGCCGTGCATCAGCTTGTTGACCAGCGGCGCGACCAGGAACAGCAGCACGCCCGAGCCGACCAGCGCCCAGAAGCCGAAGGTGTAGCCCGACAGCGCCGACGCAGCGGTCATGCCGCCTTCGCCGCTGACATGGCCGGCGAAGATGCCGGCGAGGTTGTTGCCGATCGCGATCGACAGGAACCAGCAGCCCATCGCCATGCCGGCGAGGCGGGCGGGCGCGAGCTTGGTCGTCATCGACAGGCCGATCGGCGACAGGCACAGCTCGCCGACCGACTGGATCACGTAGACCATGAAGAGCGTCCAGAACGGGATCTTGCCGTTGCCGTCGACCATGCTGTTCAGCGCGATCATCAGCAGCAGGAAGGCCAGGCCGTTGAAGATCAGGCCGAGGCCGAACTTGCGCGGGATCGACGGGTTGTTGCGGCCCATCTTGACCCACATCCACGCCATGATCGGCGCCAGGGTGATGATCGCGATCGAGTTCACCGACTGGAACCACTCCAGCGGGAAGGTCCAGTCGCCGAAGTCGCGGTTGACGATCTTGTCGGCGAGGAAGGTGAACGAGCTGCCGGCCTGCTCGAAGAACATCCAGAACAGCACGTTGAACACGAAGATGATCAGCATCGCCACGACCATGTCGCGCGCGACCTGGCCATTGCGGGCGCCTTCGACCAGCAGCATCACCGCAGGCACCACGAACAGGCCCATCAGGATGGCCTGCAGCGCGGTCGCATTGATCGTCAGCAGGAAGTAGAACAGCGGGATGCCGATGACAGCGCCAAGCACCGCGACCATGCCCAGGCGGCCGAGACCTTCCTGGCCGGGGGCCGGCAGGCCGATGCCCTTGAGCTGGCCACGGCCGGCCCAGAACCAGATCAGGCTGATCACCATGCCGATGCCGGCGGCGATGAACACCCACTGGTAATGCGGGTCGGTGTCGGTGCCGAAGATCTTGCGGGCGAGCCAGCCGGTGATGACCGGGGCGATCATCGCGCCGATGTTGATGCCCATGTAGAAGATGGTGAAGCCCGCGTCACGGCGCGCATCGCCCTGCAGGTAGAGCTTGCCGACCATGGTCGAGATGATCGGCTTGAACAGGCCGTTGCCGACGATGATCGTCGCTAGGCCCAGCTTGAACAGGGTCTCGGTGGGCGAGGCCAGCATGAACAGGCCGACGGCCATGAACACCGCGCCGAGCAGGATGGAACGCTGGAAGCCGATCAGCTTGTCGGCGACGTAGCCGCCGAAGATCGCACCCGCGTAGACCAGCGCGAGATAGGCGCCGTACAGCTCGCTGGCCGGCTTCTCGCCGGAGGCCTCGCCGCCGTGGAACTGCGCGACGATGTACAGCACCATCGCCCAGCGGATGCCGTAGAACGCGAAGCGCTCCCAGAATTCCGACATGAACAACATCCACAGGGGCTTGGGATGACCCAGCACCTGTGAAAACTCGGGGATGGGCTGCTGCCCGTCGGTGGTCGCGGATCCGCTCATGCGGGTTCTCTCTCTAGATGGAAACGAAGTGAACCCGCGCTGTCTGCGGGGCCGGCGGAGGATGACCGACCGGCCACGGCGCGTCAAACCGCATGCGTATTGTTGCGGCGCAACATGGCGCGCCCGATCAGCCCCCCGTCGGGTAGGTGTACGACGCCTGCACGCCCAGCGGCAGGCCCAGTGCCCAGAACGCCATCAGCAACAGGGTCCAGGTGATCAGCAGGGTCACGGTGTAGGGCAGCATCATCGCCACCAGCGTGCCGATGCCGGTGCCCTTCACGTAGCGCTGGCAGAAGACCACGATCAGCGGGAAGTACGGCATCAGCGGGGTGATGATGTTCGTGGTCGAATCGCCGACGCGGTAGGCCGCCTGGGTGAGATCCGGCGACACCCCGAGCTGCATCAGCATCGGCACCATGACCGGGCCGATCAGGCCCCACTTCGCCGAGGCCGAACCCACGAACAGGTTCACCAGCGCGGTGAGCAGGATGATGCCGCACAGGGTCACGCCCATCGGCAGGCCCAGGGCTTTCAGACCTTCGGCGCCTTCCAGCGCGAGCAGCGCGCCGAGGTTGCTCTGGCCGAAGGCGTACACGAACTGCGCGCAGAAGAACGCCATCACGATGTAGTAGCCCATGCCGTTCATGGCCTTGCTCATGCCGGCGATGACGTCGCGATGGGTCTTCACCGAGCCCGCGACGATGCCGTAGACCATGCCCGGCACGAGGAAGAAGATCAGGATCAGCGGCACGATCGACTGCATCAGCGGCGCTGCGGCGACGGCGAGCTTGCCGACTTCGTCGGGCTTGGCGGTCGCCGGGGCGCGCCACGCCGAGGTTTCCGGCAACGTGCTCAGCCACAGCAGCACCAGCATCCCGAGCATCGAGGCCGCCGCCCAGGCGAGGCCGCGCTTTTCCTGGGGCGTCATCGCCTCCATCTGCTTCGGCAACTGCGCCGTGTCGCCGTCGATCGGGGTGCCGCGCAGGCGCGGTTCGATCACGCGGTCGGTCAGGAACCAGCCCACCGACATGATCAGCAGCGTCGACACGCAGGTGAAGTAGTAGTTGTTGAGCGGATTGACGGTATGCGCCGGGTCGATCAGCTGCGCGGCCTGCTGGGTGAAGCCGGCCAGCATCGGGTCCAGGCTGGAGGGCACGAAGAAGGTCGCCGAGAAACCGCCGGACACGCCGGCGAACGCGGCCGCGATGCCGGCGAGCGGATGTCGGCCCGCCGCATAGAAGATGACCGCGCCGAGCGGAATCACCAGCACGTAGCCCGCGTCCACAGCGACGTGGCTGAGCACGCCGACGCCGATCAGCACCGGGGTCAGCAGCATCTTCGGCGTGACGCCGAGCATCGCGCGCAGGGCCGCGTTGATGAAGCCGGTATGTTCGGCGACGCCCAGGCCGAGCATGGCCACCAGCACCACGCCCAGAGGCGGGAAGTTGACGAAGGTCTTGACCATCTCCGACGCGAAGCCGGTGAGGCTGGCGCCGGCGAGCAGGTTCTTGATCCGGATCGGCTCGCCGCTGCGCGGATCGATCGCCTCGAACTGGACGTTGGCCAGCAGCGCCGAGAGCACCCACACCAGCAGCATGAGCCCGAGGAACAGCACCGCCGGATCCGGCAGCTTGTTGCCGACGCGTTCGACACCGTCCAGGAAGCGGGTCAGGACGCCGCGTGGCGCGGCAGGCTGGGTCGGTGTCGGCGCGGCTTGCGACATCGCGGATTGCTCGATCGGTCGGGAGCCCCGAATCGTAGAGGGAGCCCGGGGCTTTTTCATCCGGCCCCGGGGGTCTCGCGCTGTGCCGGATCCGCCCTCTGCGTTCAGCGATCCGGGCCGATCGAGGTGCGCACGTCGAACAGTTCGGGGAAGAAGGTCAGGTCCAGTGCCTGCCTGAGGAAGCCGGCACCGCTGGAACCGCCGGTGCCGCGCTTGAAGCCGATCACGCGCATCACCGTGCGCAGGTGGCGGAAGCGCCAGATCTGGAACTGGTTCTCCAGGTCGACCAGGTCCTCGCACAGCGCGTATTCGCGCCAGTAGGTGCCGGTGTCTTCGTAGATGCGTTCGAACACCGGGACCAGCGCCGGATCGTGGACGTGCGCCTTGGTCCAGTCGCGCGCCAGGTGCTCCGCCGGGACGGCATGCCCCCAGCGGGCGAGGTAGCGCAGGAATTCGTCGTACAGGCTCGGCGCCTCCAGCACGGCGCGCAGCCCGGCCTGGGCCTGCGGGTCGTAGTCGAATACCTTCAGCATCGCCGCGTTCTTGTTGCCCATGAGGAACTCGATGGTGCGGTACTGCAGCGACTGGAAGCCGGACGACGGCCCGAGCGTCTCGCGGAACTCCATGTACTCCGACGGCGTGAGCGTCTCCAGCACCGACCACATGCCGGTCAGCTGTTCCTGCACGCGCTTGCAGCGCGCGGTGACCTTGCCGAACTGCCAGACGCGGTCGTTGCGCAGGTGCTCCACCGCCGCCGTCAGCTCGTGGATCAGCAGCTTCATCCACAGCTCGGCGACCTGGTGCTGGATGACGAACAGCATCTCGTCGTGCTGCGGCGGGGCGGACAGCGGGTGCTGGGCGGACAGCAGGCGATCCAGGTGCAGGTAGCCGCCGTAGGTGATGCGGCCGGCCAGGTCGGTGTGGATGCCCGATTCGAGCGGGCGCTCGTTGCGTTCGATGCTCATCCATACAGGATAGCGCAGCAGCGTATGGAAAACCGGGCCCGGACCGTATACGCCCAGCCGCCGCGATCCCAGTCATCGGGCTGCAACGCACAGCGCGCAGGATTTCCGTCACAATCCGCGATCACCCCCGGACGGGGGCGAATGGTCGGGGACACGCGCCTCTGGCCGTGGGTATGCGGGGAATGTGGGCATGGATGGCCACATCGGCGAGACGGCCGCGCAAGCGGACCGATTGCCGGAAGAACTTCCGGTCCGGGGGACCGGAGGGGCGATCAGGGGGCGCAGGCACGAAGCCCGTGCACCATCCAATCAAGCCGAGGGGAATCCAATGCTACGCATCGTCACCCGCACGCTCGCGGCGGGGCTTCTACTGATTGGCGCCGCCGGAGCGGCGCATGCACAGGTCGTGATCAGCCAGGTCTATGGCGCTGGCGGCAACACCGGCGCGACCTACAACCGCGACTTCGTCGAACTCTTCAACCGGGGCTCGACGCCCGTATCGCTGGCCGGACTCACCGTGCAGTACGCCAGCGCCACCGGCACCGGCAACTTCGCCGTCGGCGCGACGCTGCCGAACGTGAACCTGGCGCCCGGGCAGTACCACCTCGTGGGCATGTCCAGCGGCGCCAACGGCGCGGCGCTGCCGACCGTGGACACCAGCGGCACGTCGTCGATGGCCACCGCCGCCGGCAAGGTCGTCCTCGTCAACGGCACGTCCGCGCTCGCCTGCAACGGCGGTTCGACGCCCTGCTCCGCCCCGCAGCTTGCCCAGATCGTCGACCTGGTCGGCTACGGCACCGCGAACTACTTCGAAGGCACGGCCCCCACGCCGGCGCTGAGCGCCACGCTGTCGGCGCTGCGCTCGGGCAACGGCTGCAACGACACCAACCAGAACGGCGCCGATTTCACCGCCGGCACGCCCAGCGCACGCAACAGCGCATCGCCGGCATCGGTCTGCGGTGGCGGCGGCACCCCGTTCGTGTCGATCAACGACGTCGCCGCCATCGAAACCGACAGCGGCACGACCCAGTTCTTCTTCGCCTTCGGCCTGAGCCAGCCGGCCGGCGCGGGCGGCGTGACGATCGACTACGCCACCGCCGACGGCACCGCCACGGCCGGCAGCGACTACGTCGCCGCGAGCGGCAGCCTGACGATTCCGGAAGGCTCGAACTCGGTCGCCTTCAGCATCACGGTCAATGGCGACACCACGACCGAGGCGGACGAGACCTTCTTCGTCAACATCGGCTCGGTCACCGGCGCCAACATTGCGGATGGCCAGGGCCAGGGCACGATCCAGAACGACGACGTCAGCGTCGTGGAAATCCACGACATCCAGGGCAGCGGGCTGCTCTCGCCGCTCAACGGCGCCGTGGTCACCACCGAAGGCATCGTCACCGCGCAGAAGTTCAACAACGGCTTCTTCCTGCAGACCGCCGACGCCAGCGTCGATGCCGACCCGAACACCTCGCAGGGCATCTTCGTCTTCACCTCGACCGCGCCGCCGGCCACCGCCACCGTGGGCAACCGCGTCCGCGTCACCGGCACCGTCACCGAGTTCACGCCCAGCACCAACCTCAACCAGCTGTCGATCACCGAAATCGTGTCGGTCAGCTCGATCCAGGTGCTGTCGACCGGCAACGCGCTGCCGGCACCGGTGGAACTGACCGCCGCCGATTTCAGCCCGGGCTCGAACCCGGGCACGGCCGAGAAGTTCGAAGGCATGCGCGTCAGCGTGCCGCGCGCGTTCTCGGTCTCGGCCTCGGACGGCAACATCAGCGAAGGCCCCGCAACCTCGTCGACTACCGGCGTGTTCCACGTGACCCTGCCGGGCGTGGACCGCCCGTTCCGCGAGCCGGGCATCAGCGTGCTCGACGTGTTCCCGATCCCGGGCGGCAAGACCCCGCCGCGCTTCGACACCAACCAGGAACGCCTGATGGTGCGCAGCCGCGGCCAGGTCGGCGCGACCGCCGTCGCCATCGACGCCGGCACCGACGTGAACGGCATGGTCGGCGTGCTCGACTACTTCTCCGGCACCTGGGCGCTGCTGCCCGACGCCGGCACGGTCTCGGTCAGCGGCGGCAAGACGCCGACCGCCGTCGCCGACGCGCGCTACGAAGACGTCACCATCGGCGGCTTCAACCTGCTGCGCTTCTTCGATGAAGTGAACGACAGCAACGGCGCGCCGACGCTGCAGGCCGCCGCGCTCGACAAGCGCCTGACCAAGACCTCGCTGGCGATCTGCGACTACATGAAGGCGCCCGACATCCTGGGCGTGGTCGAAGTCGAGAACCTGCGCGTGCTCGGCCTGCTCGCCGACCGCATCAACAGCACCTGCGCGCGCGCGCCGCAGTACGTGCCCTACCTGGTGCAGGGCAACGATCAGGGCGGCATCAACGTCGGCTTCCTGGTCAGCACCCGCAGCCTGGGCACGACCAACCGCGTCGAAGTGCTCGAAGTGACGCAGTTCGGCAAGGACACGCTGTTCACCAACCCGGACAGCAGCACCTCGCTGCTGAACGACCGTCCGCCGCTGATGCTGCGCGCACGCGTCCACCAGGACAACGGCGCGAACTACCCGATCACCGTGTACGTCAACCACCTGCGTTCGCTCAACGGCGTCGACGACACCGGTCCGGGCAGCAGCGGCTGGGCCAGCGAAGGCCACCGCGTCCGCGCCAAGCGCGCACAGCAGGCGCTGTACCTCGCCAACCTGGTGCATGCGCGCCAGCAGGCGAATCCGTCCGAGCACATCGTGCTGCTGGGCGACTTCAATGCGTTCGAGTTCAACGACGGCTATGTCGACGTGATGGGCATCGTGCGCGGCGACGAAGTACCGGCTGACCAGGTGGTCAACGACATCGACAGCCCGATCACCACGCCACTGATCGACGGTTCGGAGCTGATCGCCGACACCGCCGAGAAGTACTCGTACGTGTTCGAAGGCAATGCGCAGACGCTGGACCACGTGGTCGTCAACGAAGCGGTGGTGATGAACGTGGCCGGCCTGTCGGTCGACCACGCGCGCATCAACGCGGACTTCGGCGTGCACAACTACGGCGTGGCCGGCAACGCGATCCGCGTGTCCGACCACGATCCGGTGCGCCTGACCATCGGCGTGGCGGATTTCCGCACCGCCGACCTGTCGCTGGCCGCCACCACGCCGTCGGCCAGCGTCGCCGCCGGCGCCGCGGTGCCGTTCACGATCACCGTCAACAACGCCGGCCCGAACAAGGCCTCGTTCCCGGCGGTCGCCCTGGTGTTCAACGCGCTGGTGCCGGTGAGCGTTTCCGCGCCGGCCGGCTGGACCTGCGCCGCGCCGGTGCAGGCCGGTGGCACGACCACGGTCACCTGCACCGCCGGTTCGCTGGAAGAAGTGTCGCAGGCCGTGTTCACCGCCACCGCAACCGCGCCGTCGCTGGCAACCGCGAGCACGCTGGAGATGGCCGCATCGGTGCAGTCGCAGACCCGCGATCGCGCCAATGCCGACAACTCGGCCACCGTGAGCGTCTCGGTCGCTGCGCTCGCGCTGCCGTCCACCGATCTGCAGATGCGCATGATCGGCGGCCCGGCCGGCACGGTGCGTGGCGGTTCCTCGCTGGTGTTCTCGGCGATCGCGCGCAACGGCGGCACCAATGCCGCCCCGGCGCCGGTGGCGACGTTCAGCGGCAACGTGCCGCTGGCCAGCGCCAGCGTCGCCGCGCCCGCAGGCTGGAGCTGCACCAGCAGCGGCACGACCGCCAGCTTCAGCATCCAGTGCACGCAGTCCGGTTCGATGGCGCCCGGCGCGCGCGCGACCTTCGCGCTCTCGGTGCGTACGCCGGCCGTGGGCGTGCAGCCGACGCTGTCGGTGTCGAGCAACATCAATGCCGCCGGCATCACCGACACCGTGCCGGTGAACAACACCGCCAGCTACAGCGCCACGATCGTGCCCTGATCCGGCGCATCCGACGCGAAGTCGACCCCAGGGAGCGCGGCCACGGCCGCGCTCCCTTTTTTGTGCAGGACACTTACTGCGCAGGCATCGCTGCAGCGCACCATACCGCTGCGCACGTCGTATACGTTTCGTTCACGCGCGCCTTGCCGCACGCGCTGTCAAGTGCATTCGTGCACCCCCGCCGTTGCGCAGTGCGCAAACGCCGTCATGCCGACAGCGGCTATCATGCGCGCTCGCCCCTCGGAACGACCGAACACGATGACCGTCGCCGCCCGATTCGAAATCGAATACCTGCAGTACCTCGGACCCGACGGCACGCTCGTCGCGGAACCGCCGCCGGCCTTCGCCGATCCGGCCACGCTGCTGCCGCTGTTCAAGCAGATGCTGTTCGTGCGCACCTTCGACAGCAAGGCGATCGCCCTGCAGCGCACCGGCAAGCTCGGCACCTACGCCGCCTGCCTCGGCCATGAAGCCACACACGTCGGCATCGGCGCGTCGATGCGCCCCGAAGACGTGTTCGCGCCGAGCTATCGCGAGTACGGCGCGCAGATGGTGCGCGGCGTGCGTCCCCGCGAAATCCTGATGTACTGGGGCGGCGACGAGCGCGGCAACGACTTCGCCGAAGCCCCGAAGCACGACTACAGCTGGTGCGTGCCAATCTCGACGCAGTGCCTGCACGCCGCCGGCGCCGCACTGGCGTTCAAGCTGCGCAAGGAGCCGCGCGTCGCGGTGACCTGCTGCGGCGACGGCGGCAGTTCGAAGACCGACACCTACGCCGCGATCAACTCCGCCGGCGCCTACGCCCTGCCCTTCGTGCAGTGCATCATCAACAACGGCTGGGCGATCTCGGTGCCGCGCGCCGCGCAGACCGGCGCGCCGACGCTGGCGCAGAAGGGCCTGGCCGGCGGCCTGCATTGCCTGCAGGTGGACGGCAACGACCTGATCGCGGTGATGGAAGGCATGCGCCGCGCGATGGACCGCGCGCGCAACGGTGAAGGCGGCAGCGTGATCGAATTCATGACCTATCGCCTGCACGACCACACCACCGCCGACGACGCGCGCCGCTATCGCGGCGAAGAGGAAGTGAAGGCCGCGTGGACGCGCGACCCGATGACCCGCCTGCGCACCTACCTGACCAAGGCGGGCCTGTGGGACGAAGCGCAGGAGAACGCGTGGGCCGACGAATGCGGCAAGCGCGTCGACGTGGAAATCAACGCCTACCTGGAAACCCCCGTGCAGCCCGTGAGCGCGATGTTCGATTACCTCTACGCCGACATGCCGCCGGACGTGCGCGCGCAGCGCGACGAAGCCGTCGCCGCGGAGGGCCGCAAGCATGGCTGACATCGCCCCCATCACCCTCATCGAGGCGATCACCCAGGCGCTCGCCTACGAGATGCGCAAGGACGAGCGCGTGCTCGTGCTCGGCGAGGATGTCGGCGTCAACGGCGGCGTGTTCCGCGCCACCGCCGGCCTGCAGTCGGTGTTCGGCCCGGAGCGCGTGCTCGACACGCCGCTGGACGAGACCACCATCGCCGGCCTCACCGTCGGTCTCGCCGCGCAGGGCATGCGCCCGGTCGCCGAAGCGCAGTTCGACGGCTTCGTCTATCCGATGGTCGACCACATCATCTGCCACGCCGCGCGCTTCCGTTACCGCACGCGCGGCCGCCTCACCTGCCCGATGGTGCTGCGCGTGCCGTGGGGCGGCGGCATCCGCGCGCCGGAACACCACAGCGAAGCCAACGAGTCGATCTTCACCAACGTGCCCGGCCTGCGCGTGGTCATGCCGTCCTCGCCCGCGCGCGCCTACGGCCTGCTGCTGGCCGCGATCCGCGACGAGGATCCGGTGATCTACATGGAACCCAAGCGCATCTACCGCCAGTACAAGGAAGTCGTTCCGGACGACGGCGAAGCGCTGCCGCTGGACGTGTGCTACGTGCTGCGCGACGGCACCGACGTGACCCTGGTGACCTGGGGCGCACAGGTGAAGGAATGCCTCGAAGCCGCCGACGCGCTGGCGAAGGACGGCATCAGCGCGGAAGTCATCGACGTCGCCACGCTCAAGCCGCTGGACTTCGACACCATCGCCGAATCGGTGTGCAAGACCGGCCGCTGCGTGATCGTCCACGAAGCACCGAAGACTGCGGGTTTCGGCGCCGAGATCGCCGCGCGCCTGGCCGAGGAGTCGATGTACGACCTCGTCGCGCCGGTCGAGCGCGTCACCGGCTACGACACCCACATCCCGCTGTTCCGCCTCGAAATGAAGTACCTGCCGAGCGTCGAGAAGATCGTCGCCGCAGCGAAGCGGACGCTGGCGGCGGGCTGAGCCTTGTTTGTTTCTGGCGCAAAGGCAAATCCCCCATCGCCTGCGCTGCAGGCGATCGCCCCCTTTTTCAAAGGGGGCTTGTCGCGCCACGCGTGGTGCATGCGCTTCGCTGATGGACAACCGCATGACAACCTGTGCATTGCGTGGACTCGTGAGGAGCAACGGCATCGCGCCCCGCACTTTGCCCCCTTTGCAAAAGGGGGCCGGCATCGCGCAGCGATGACGGGGGGATTTGCTCTCCGCGAGAGGGCACCGCAATGATCCGCGCCCGGGTCGTCGAGACGTATCGCACCCAGTACGCGAACCCGATCGGGTTCGCGTCCGGCGAGATCGTGACGCTGGGCGAGCGCGACACCGAATGGCCTGCGTTCATCTGGGCGATCACCGCCGACGGCAACGCCGGTTGGGCGCCGTTCGACTGGCTCAAGCCGCTGGGCGATGGCCGTGCCGAAGCGCTGCGCGACTACTCGGCGCAGGAACTGGATGCCGATCCGGGCGACGAGATCGCGCTGCTGCACGAACTCGGCGGCTGGTGGTGGGCGACGCATGACGATGGACGTGCCGGATGGATTCCCGACACGCATTTCAGAACAATCGAAGAGAGAGACGCATGAGCCAGACCAAGACCTTCTTCCTCCCCGACCTCGGCGAAGGCCTGCCGGACGCCACCATCGTCGAGTGGTTCGTGAAACCGGGCGACGTCATCAAGCTCGATGCGCCGCTGGTGTCGATGGAGACCGCGAAGGCCGTGGTCGAAGTGCCGTCGCCGGTGTCGGGCAAGGTGTTGAAACTGGCTGGCGGCGCGGGCGACGTGATCGTCACCGGCACGATGCTCGCCGAGTTCGAGATCGATCCGTCGATGCCGCAGCGCGCGGAAGGCCAGGACACCGGCCATCACCACGGCGGCGGTCATGCCGCGCCCGCACCTGCGAAGGCCGAACCGGCACCCGCACCCGCAGCAGAAACCAAGCGCGACGACGCCGGCACCGTGGTCGGTGCGATGCAGTCCTCCGATGCCGTGCACACCGAGGCCGCGGTCGCGGTCGGCGGCGTGAAGGCGATGCCGGCGGTGCGCGCGATGGCGCGCAAGCTCGGCGTCGACATCGCCCGCGTCCGCGCCACCGGCGCCGACGGCGTGGTGACGATGGACGACGTGAAGCGCGCCGCTGCCGATGGTTCGGCGAAGCCCGGTGCACCGGCACCGCGCGCCGCTGCGGCGCCTGTGGGAGCGACGCAAGTCGCGACTGGCGTCGCTCCCACAAGTGCGCCGGCAACCAGCCCGCGCACCCAGCTCTCCGCCACCGGCAAGCCAATGCGCACGCAGCCGCCGTCGGTGTCGGTCACCGGCCAGCCGGAACAGCTCAAGGGCGTGCGCCGCAACATGGCGCGCGTGATGGCCGACGCGCACAGCAAGGTCGTGCCGACCACGCTCAGCGACGACGCCGACATCCACGCCTGGGCGCAAGGCAACGACGTTACCGTGCGCCTGATCCGCGCGATCTGCGTCGCGGCGAAGACGGTGCCGGCGATGAACGCGTGGTTCGACGGCGAGAAGCTGGTGCGCACCCTGCATCCGCAGGTCGATATCGGCATCGCGGTCGATACCGACGACGGCCTGTTCGTGCCCGCGCTGCGCAACGCCGACGTGCTCGACGCGAACGGTGTTCGCCAGGGCATCAACCGCCTGCGCGCGCAGGTCGAGGACCGCAGCATCCCGGCGAGCGAACTCAGCGGTTACACGATCTCGCTGTCGAACTTCGGCATGTTCGCCGGTCGCTACGCCACCCCGGTGGTCGTACCGCCCTGCGTCGCCATCGTCGCCGCCGGCCGTGCCCGCCACCAGATCACCCCGGTGATCGGCGGCTTCGAATCGCACAAGGTCATCCCGCTGTCGGTCACCTTCGACCACCGCGCCTGCACCGGCGGCGAAGCCGCGCGCTTCCTCCGCGCGATGCTGGATGATCTGGCGCTGTCGAATTGAGGGAAGAACGAACGGACCTTGG
Organism: Lysobacter brunescens; assembly: GCF_042677005.1. Classification (NCBI taxonomy): domain Bacteria; kingdom Pseudomonadati; phylum Pseudomonadota; class Gammaproteobacteria; order Lysobacterales; family Lysobacteraceae; genus Lysobacter; species Lysobacter brunescens. Next base: position 300,102 of record NZ_JBHTIF010000001.1, read on the forward strand.
CTGCGGCATGATCCACCGACATCCACTGTTGGAGGTTTTTTTGCATGAACATCCGCATGCGCGGCCTGCTGCAGAGTCTCGCCGGTGGCGCCGTCTTCGCCATGGCCTTGTGGTGGTTCATGGACCGGCAGCAGACGAATCCCTCGGGCTCGCTGCCCGGCGGCCCGTTCGGCCTCATCGCGCTCGCGGCACCCGGCGGACTGATGTTCGCCGGATTGCTCCAGGCCATCACGGGGCTGCCGTTTTCCGCGATGTCCGAAAAATGGAATGCGCTCGCCGGTTGGCAGCGAGGCGTGATCGGCACGCTGGTCTTCGTGGGTGGACTCTGCGTGCTGTTCGGCGGCCTGGCGTTGTACGGGTTTCTGACGGCGAGCTAGGCCTGCCCCAGAGTCATCTGCTGTAGAGCGGATCGAAGATCCGCTGGACGGTTGCCGGAGACATCACAGCGGATCTTCGATCCGCTCTACAACAGCGATGGCATCGACGGTGATCCATATCGCGTTGCGCCGCTTTGTAGGAGGGCCTTCAGGCCCGAACTCTTTATCGATCGTCATTCGGCCCGCGAAAAGCTCGGGCCTGAAGGCCCTCCTACAAAGCCCGCATGCCTGCGCAGTGACGTGGCTCGGCCTCGATCAATACCTCGGCACCGCCGGATCGACCTGCAGGCTCCACGCGTCGATCCCGCCGACGACGTTGTAGACGTCGCTGAAACCCTGCTGGGCGAAATACATCGCGGCCTGGGCGCTGCGGCCGCCGTGGTGGCAGAGGAAGGCGAGCGGCGCATCCTTGGGCAGGGCGAGCAGGCGTTCGAGGCCGCCGTCTTCCAGTGCCTCGAAGGGCGCGGTCACCGCGGCAATGTCGCGCTCGGCAGGTGGGCGCACATCGACGAGGGTGACACTGCCGTCGCGGGCACGGGCGTCGGCATCGGCGACGGAGAGGTTGCGGAAGGCCATGGTCGACTCCGGAGGCAAGGACGAAAGGCATGAGGCGAGGCGTGGCATCATGCCGCGATGACCGACCGCTCCGCCAGCCCGCCCGCCGCGCTCGACGACGCCATGCTCGACGGGATCCACCGCGTGCCACGCCGGCCGCATGCCTGGCTGGTGCTGCTGGTGCTGTCGCAGGTCATCGTGGCGCTGGTGTGGTGGCGCTGGGGCTGGACGCTGGGCCTGCCGGCGATGGCGGTGAGCCATGCGCCGTTCTGGTGGGGCACGCTCTGGCCGCATTCGCGCGTCTTCGGTCCGGTGCTCAACCGCCTGCCGATCGACGACCGACGCGTCTGGCTGACCATCGACGACGGACCGTCCGACGAGACCCGGCCGATCCTCGATGCGCTGGACGCGCACGGCGCGAAGGCGACGTTCTTCCTCGTCGGCGAACGCGCCGCTCGACGTCCCGAACTGGTCCGCGAGATCCTGCAGCGCGGACACCAGATCGGCAACCACAGCCATTCGCATCCCGCGCGCTGGTTCTGGGCCCTTGGGCCTTCGCGCATGCGCCGCGAGATCGCGGACACGCAGCGCATCCTCACCGACATCGCCGGCACGCCGCCGCGCTGGTTCCGCGCGGTGGTCGGGATGAGCAATCCTTTCGTGCAGGCGCCACTCAAGGCCCATGGCCTGGCGCGCGCCGCATGGAGCGCGCGCGGCTTCGACGGCGTCGCCGCCGATCCGGATGTGGTGGTGGCACGCATCGAGCGCAGTCTACGGCCGGGCGCGATCGTGCTGCTGCACGAAGGTGCCGCGCATGGCGGCAACGTCGAGACGATCCGGCGCCTGCTGCAACGGCTGGATGCGCTGGGTTACCGTACGCGCCTGCCCTGAGGCGACAGACGACGCACGCCCCCACACTCACGGATCGGAAAAATCTCCCATGGACTGGGAATACAGGACGCTCACGCTCGACGACGGCGGATTTTCCGGAGACCTCGGCGTCGGGGTCTCCGGCAGCATCCATCGCGAATCCCTCGAAGGCTGGGCATTCGTCGGTGCCTTTCCGCTGCGCATCAACGCCAGCAGCGGCCACGTGGTCCGCCTCGCCGTGGTCTATCGGCGCAATCGCGCCGCCTGACCCGACCAGGTCGCCTCCCCCAGCGGGAGGCGACGTCCACCGCCGGCTTCAGCGCGTCTTGCGGATCTGCGCTTCCACGGCGGCGATCGCGGTCATGTTGACCACGCGGCGCGGGCTCGACGCCGGCGTGAGCACGTGCGCCGGACGGTTCAGGCCCATCAGGATCGGGCCGATCGCCACGCCGTCGGTCATCACCCGCACCATGTTGTAGGTGATGTTGGCGGCGTCGAGGTTCGGCATCACGAACAGGTTGGCGCGACCGCTGAGCGTGGTGTTCGGGAACATGCGCTTGCGCAGGCCGTCGTCCCAGGCGGTGTCGGCCATCATCTCGCCGTCGATCTCCAGCTTCGGCGCGCGCGCGCGGATGATCTCGTAGGCGCGGCGCATCTTCGCGGCGCTCGGGTTGTCATGGCTGCCGAAGTTCGAATGCGACAGCAACGCGACCTTGGGCTCGATGCCGAACAGCTTGAGCCGGAAGCTGGCCATCAGCGTGGCCTCGGCGATCTGCTCGGCGGACGGATCGACCTGCACGTGGGTGTCGAGGAAGAACCACACGCCCTGGCTGTTGATCACACCGGTCATCGCGGCGGTGCCGGTGACGCCCTTGTCGAAGTTGAAGACGCTGCGCAGGTAGCCGAGCTTCTTGTGGAAGCGACCGACCAGGCCGCAGATCATCGCGTCCGCTTCACCGCGCTCGACCATGATCGCGGCGATCAGCGAGGACCGCGAACGCAGCAGGTTCTTCGCCGCAGCGGGGGTCACGCCGCGACGCTCGGTCAGTGCGTGGTAGTGCTGCCAGTAGTCGTTGAAGCGCGGGTCGTCGTGGATGTTGGTCAGCTCGAAATCGACGCCGGCCTTCATGCGCAGGCCGAGGCGCTGGATGCGCGTCTCGATCACGTCCGGGCGACCGATCAGGATCGGCCGCGCCAGCCCTTCGTCGATGACGGTCTGCACCGCCTGCAGCACGGTTTCTTCCTCGCCTTCGGCATACACCACGCGCTTCTGGTCGCTGCGCGCGCGGTCGTAGATCGGCTTCATCAGCAGGCCGGTGCGGTAGATGAACTGGCCGAGCTTCTCGCGATAGGCGTCCATCGACGCCAGCGGGCGCTGCGCGATGCCCGAGTCCATCGCCGCCTGCGCCACCGCCGGCGCGAGCACGGTGAGCAGGCGCGGATCGAACGGGCGCGGGATGATGTAGTCGGCGCCGAACTTCGGCACTTCGCCGCCGTAGGCGCTGCCGAGGTCGGAGGCTTCCATGCGCGCCAGCTTGGCGATCGCGCGCACGCAGGCGAGCTTCATCGCCTCGTTGATCTCGGTGGCGCCGACATCCAGCGCGCCACGGAAGATGTAGGGGAAGCACAGCGCGTTGTTGACCTGATTCGGGTAGTCCGAACGGCCGGTGGCGATGATGCAGTCCGGACGCACTTTCTTCGCGTCTTCCGGCAGGATTTCCGGATTCGGATTGGCCAGCGCGAGGATGATCGGGCGCTCGGCCATGGTCGCGACCATCTCCGGCTTGAGCACGCCGCCGGCGGACAGGCCGAGGAACACGTCGGCGCCGGCGACGATGTCGGCCAGCGTGCGCTTGTCGGTGTCGCGCGCATAGCGCGCCTTGTCGGGATCCATGTTCGGGCGACCGGTGTGCAGCACGCCGTCGCGGTCCACCGCGAGGATGTTCTCCGGCTTCATGCCCAGCGCGACCAGCATGTCGAGGCAGGCGATGCCGGCGGCGCCGGCGCCGGAGGTGGCCAGCTTCACGTCCTCGATCTTCTTGCCGACGATCTCCAGCGCGTTGAGCACCGCCGAACCGACGATGATCGCGGTGCCGTGCTGGTCGTCGTGGAAGACCGGGATCTTCATCCGCTCGCGCAGCTTGCGCTCGACGATGAAGCACTCCGGCGCCTTGATGTCTTCGAGGTTGATGCCACCGAAGGTCGGCTCCATCGAGGCGATGATGTCGACCAGCTTGTCGGGGTCGCGCTCGTCCAGCTCGATGTCGAACACGTCGATGCCGGCGAACTTCTGGAACAGCACGCCCTTGCCTTCCATCACCGGCTTGCCGGCCAGCGGGCCGATGTCGCCCAGGCCGAGCACGGCGGTGCCGTTGGTGATCACGGCGACCAGGTTGCCGCGCGCAGTCATCTGGCTGGCGGCGTTGGGGTCTTCGACGATGGCCTCGCAGGCGTAGGCCACGCCGGGCGAGTACGCGAGGGCGAGATCGCGCTGGGTGACCAGCGGCTTGGTCGGGGCGACCTTGATCTTGCCGGGGGGATCCTGACGGTGGTAGTCGAGGGCGGACTGCTTCAGATCGTTGGCGTTGTCGGACATTCGAGGTCTGGGGGGCCGTGCGCCGGCCGTGCACGTTGGGCCCCCGATTCTAGCCTCAAAGCCCGACCGGAACCGTGCGGTGACGGATGGTCGACCGGACCCGCGATTGGCGTCGCTGGCACCGCTTCCCCCAGAATCGCCGCTTCGCCCGCCCGCCGTACCCATGACCACGCCCATCGCACCCGCCAGCGCCTCGGTCTCCTTTCGCCTTGCATGGCTGGTGCTCGTGGCCGCCGTGCTCGCGCAATCCCCGCTGATCTTCAATCCTGGCTATTTCAGCCACGACGAACTGCAGTGGGCGGCCACCGCCAACGCCGTGCCGGGACTGCCGCCGCCGTGGTTCTCCTGGGCGGCCATCGATGCCTACCAGTATCGTCCGCTGACCTTCAATCTCTGGCTGTGGTTCTCGCGCCACCTGTTCGACGTCCCGTATGCATTCCATGCGGTGTGCGTGGCCTGGGGCAGCGTCAACGCGGCGCTGCTGTGCGTGCTGGGGCAGCGCCTCGGCGTGCCGGCGCGACAGGCGGCCGCCGCCTCGCTGGTCTTCGCGCTCGGTCCCTATGCCGCGCTGACGCATGGCTGGGTGGGCACGCTGGGCGACCTCATCTGGTTCAGCGCGGCGCTCGGCGCGGGCCTGCTGGGCACCAGTCGACTGCCGCTGGCCGTGATCGCGACCGGTGCGGCACTCGCGACGGCGATCGGCCTGGCCGGCAAGGAAGCGGCGCTGGCCATCCCCGCCCTGCTCGCGGTGGCCTGGTGGTTCGACCGACGCCCGCGATGGGCGATCGCGATGCTGGCGTCCGGCGCGGTCGCAGCGCTGTACCTGGCGCTGCGTTTCGATGGCCTGACGCAGGCGGCACCGCAGGGCACGCAATACGCACTGAGCCTCGCCCACGTGCCGCTGCGCTGGCTGGAATACCCGCTGTTCGCGCCGCTGCTGCACGTGCCGGAAACCTTCGCGACCTTCACCCAGGGCGGGCGCGGGCCGCTGGCGATCTCCGCACTGCTGTGGCTGGCCGGCCTCGTCGCGCTGTTCCGCGCCGATCGCAGGCTGTTCGCGCTGGCGCTGCTCGGCGGCACCGCCAGCCTGCTGCCGGTGCTGCCGCTGGGCGCCAGCTTCAATCACTACGGCTATGCCTGGTCGGCGTGGATCGCGCTGTGCTTCGGCGCGGCCTGGCCCAGGCTGACTGCGCGCTGGCGGCTGGCTGTCGCGCTGCTGGCGCTGCTCGCGGTGGCGCACGGCGCGATGGTGATGCGCCTGGTGCATCGCGTCGGCACGATCCAGGCGACGTTCTCGCCGGCACTGGCGGAGGCGCTGTCCACCCGTCCGGCGGATGCGCCACCGCTGCGCCTGCGCACCGCGCAGCCGCACACGCGCTGGATCTTCCAGCGCCTGACCCACGAGATCCCGCATTACCGTGGCGTAGCGATCGGCGATCGCGTGCAGCTGGTCGGCGACGACGCACCGGCGGATCGCGTGATCCAGCCGGACGGGCAACTGACGCCCCCGTAGCGCGGAGCTTGCTCCGCGCATCGCTTCAGCCATGGCGATAACGGGATTGAGCGGAGCAAGCTCCGCTCTACGAGAGATGGGGCGATGTCAGACGCCCAATCCCAGCACCAGGTCGTCGGCCTCGACCCGGTCCAGGCGGATCTTGTTGGCAAACAGCGAGAACGCGAGCATCCCAGCCAGGCCGTTCGCGCGCTGCATCCACGGCGGCAGATAGTGCGGCTGCGCGATCGCGCCGCTGTCGAACATCGGCTGCAGGGCGAACACGTCCTCCAGCGCCAGCTTGCCGGCGAACAGCTGCCGCGCGACCGACAGCTTGCGATGGCGCAGGCACCAGCGGAAGAAGGTGTGCACGCTGAGCAGGCCGTGCAGGTACACGGTGTCCTTGGTGAAGGCCGCGCCGCCGCCGAGCGGTGCGCCACGGAACACGCGCTGCGCCGAGGCGAAGCTGTCCTCGGGGCTCTGCCCGGCGTCGAGGAAGAAACGGAACACCTGCACGAAATCCGCGCCGCCGATCGCCATGTCGATCGCAACGATGCGCAGGCTGATGCGCTTCATGCGCTCGATGTCCATCGAACCGGAGATCAGCTCGGCGAAAGTCGCCAGCCCTTCCTGTGTCGCGGTGGTGCGTGGCGCGCTGCGCGCCATCGACTTCAGGTGCGGCTGCTCGCGGCCGTTGATGCCGGTGAGCGTGTGCACGAAGGCTTCGTGCACGAGCAGCTGGTGGCGGTCGTATTCGCTGAAGCCGGTGTTGGTGCGGACGCGGATGCGGGTCGGGCTGGCGGCGGCCTTGGCGATCAGCGCCGGGTCCAGCTCGACCTTGACCTTGTGGTCGGTGAAGAAACCGTCGACCGCCGCCTGCAGCTCGTCGCGCACGGTCTCGGCGGCGATCACCGCATCGGGCTCGATGACCCGCAGCTCCTGGTCCATGTCGTCGGCCAGGGTGACGAAATGCTGCGCCGCTTCGAGATTGGTCGGGCCGTCGCCGGGCAGCAGTTCGACCGGGCGGCCGTAGAGGCGCGTGGAGTACGCGGTGACCCTGTAGCCGCCGGCGGCATCGAGCAGGCGCGTGGCGATGCGCCAGCTGTCGGCGGTCTGGATGAGGTAATGGCCCAGTGGGTGATCGGGATCGGCCGCCTTCGTCACCGCATCCAGCTCGGCGCGGATGTGCGTGTAGTCGTCCTTCGGATAGTCGATCTTCGGCAGGTGGATGCGCCCGATCTTCCACGCGCCGAGGAAGGTCTCCTGCGCGCTCGCCGGCCAGCTGAGCGTTTCCAGCAGACGGATGCCGCGCACCGCGGCAGCCAGGCGCGCATCGAGCACGGCGTGACGGGCGATATCGCGGGGCACGCTCATCGTGCGCCGCCGTGGCTGTTGTGGGAGCGACGCAAGTCGCGATCGGGCAAGACGACGGCTCCGACAATCGCGACTTGCGTCGCTCCCACGATCGCGCCTGCACAAGCCAAGCGCTCAACGCTTCCCATACTTGTCGTCCAGCCGCTTGTTCAGCGCCTTGTTCTGCACGCGGGCGTCGGACTTCTGCGCCAGCCGCGTCGCCAGCACGTTCGCGGCGCCGGCGACTTCGTCGCGCAGCTTGAGATAGTTCGCGAAGCGGGCACGATCCAGCGTGCCGGCGTCGATCGCGGCGCGGATCGCGCAGCCCGGCTCCTTCGCATGGCGGCAGTCGCGGAACTTGCATTCGCCGGCCAGCGTCTCGATGTCGGCGAAACCGCCGTCGGCCAGGTCTTCCTCGCCGGTCGGCTTGAGTTCGCGCATGCCTGGGGTGTCGATCAGGCAGGCGCCCGACGGCAGCGGGATCAGCGTGCGATAGGTCGTGGTGTGCCGGCCGCGCGCGTCGCTCTCGCGCACCTCGCCGGTCTTCATCTTCTCGGTGCCCAGCAGGGTGTTGGTCAGCGTAGACTTGCCCGCGCCGGACGATCCCACCAGCACCGCCGTGCGCCCCGGTCCCAGCCAGCGGTCGAGCGCCGCGACGCTGTCCCGATCCCGAGCATTCACCGCCACGGCGACGATGCCCTGCGCCGCCAGTTCGGCCAGCGCCGCCAGCGAGGCTTCGGCGTCGCTGCCGTCCTTGTCGGCCTTGGTCAGCACCACCACCGGCTCGGCGCCACCGCCGCGCACCAGCAGCAGGTAGCGTTCGATGCGGCGCGGGTTGAAGTCGGCGTCCAGGCCGCAGACCACGAAGACCGTGTCGATGTTCGCGGCGATCATCTGCTGCTGGTAGTGCTCGCCGGCGGCGGCGCGCTTGATCGTGCTACGGCGCGGCAGCAGGGCCGCGATCTGCGGTCGCGGACTCGCCTCGCGGATCAGCACCCAGTCACCGACCGCGGCGCGGTCCTGGGCCGGGAAGCGGCGGCGCATCCATTCCGGCGGCGATTCCACCGCCAGCGCGTGGCCCGCCGACTCGGCGACCACGTAGCCGGTGCGGTGCTGTTCGATCACCCGCGCCGGGCGCGCATCGGGATGGGCCGCGATCAGCCCCGACCATGCGGAATCGTTGATGTCGCCGGCCGTCGTGCCGGGCCAGGGCCAGCCGATCGCCGCCAGTACGGCGACGGACGGAACGGAAGGGGCGGAACTCAAGCGGAGAGGGCGATGGCGTGCATGCGCCGATTCTATGCCGGCCCGCACCTCCGTCCCAGCAGGCCCAGCGGTTTTCCGCTAGGCTGGCGGCTCTTTTTTCCACCCCAACCCCTGTCGCCGCGATGCCCACCTCCAGCCCGAAACCCGCCCTCAAGACCCGTGAACGCCTCTCCGAAGTCCGCTACGAGATCCGCGGAGAGCTGGCCCGGCGAGCGCGCGAGCTGGAAGGCCAGGGCCGGACGCTGATCAAGCTCAATATCGGCAACCCGGGGGCGTTCGGCTTCCGCGCGCCGGAACACCTACAGCGCGCCATCGCCGACCACATCGCCGACACCGACCCGTACACCCACCAGCAGGGCCTGCCGGCCGCGCGCGAGGCCATCGCCGCCTTCCACCGGCAGCGCGGCACGCCCAATGCGTCGCCCGAACGCGTGTTCGTCGGCAACGGCGTCAGCGAGCTGATCGACCTGTCGCTGCGCGCGCTGCTCAATCCCGGCGACGAAGTGCTGCTGCCCTCGCCCGACTACCCGCTGTGGTCGGCCGCGACCATCCTCAACGACGGCCGCCCGGTCTACTACCGCTGCAAGGCCGAAAATGGTTTCCTGCCGGACCCGGACGAGATCGCCCAGCTGGTGTCCTCGCGCACCCGCGCGATCGTGCTGATCAACCCGAACAATCCGACCGGCGCGAACTACAGCCGCGAGATCCTCGAACGCATCGTCGCCATCGCCGCGAAGCACCACCTGCTGCTGATGGCCGACGAGATCTACGACCACATCCTCTACGACGACAACACCTTCCAGCCGCTCGCGCCGCTGGCCGGCGACCTGCCCTGCCTGTCGTTCGGCGGCCTGTCGAAGGTGCATCGCGCCTGCGGCTGGCGCGTGGGCTGGGCCGTGCTCAGCGGCGACCCGCTGCGCAGCGGCGACCTGCACCACGCGATGGACCTGCTCGGCGCGCTGCGCCTGTGCGCCAACGTGCCCGGCCAGTTCGCGATCGAAGCCGCGCTGCACGGCACCGACACCATCAGCGGACTCACCGCACCCGGTGGCCGCCTGTACGAAACCCGCCGTGCGCTGATCGAATGCTGCGATGCCAGCGAACACCTGTCGCTGGTCGCGCCGGCCGGCGCGCTGTACGGCTTCCCGGCCGTCGTCGGCGATGCCGCGAAGGGCTTCGACGACCACGGCTTCGCCCTGGAAATGCTGGAAAGCGAGGATGTGCTGATCGTCCCGGGCTCCAGCTTCAACGTGCCCGAGCGCAACCATTTCCGCGTCACCCTGCTGCCGGAAGCGCCGGTGCTGCGCGAAGTGTTCGCGCGCATCGATCGCGTGCTCGATCGTCGCGCAGAACGCAGCCGCGCCCAGCAGGTCGCGGTCGCCTGAGCATGGCGACGCGCGCATGACGACCATCGTGCCCGCACTCGCCGCCGTCATCGCGGCGAGCGTCGCGACGACCACGGCGGCATCCGCAGCCCACCAGACGCAGGCGAAGGACGACGCACGCAGCGGCTACCTCGCGCTCGGCGACAGCTACACCATCGGCGAAGGCGTCGACGATGCGGACCGCTGGCCGATGCAGCTCGCGCGCGGCCTGCGCGAGGCCGGCATCGCCCTCGACGACCCGCGCATCATCGCCACCACCGGCTGGACCACCGACGAGCTGTCCGCCGCGCTGGACGCCGTCGAACCGCTGGGCGACGACTGGGCGCTGGTCAGCCTGCTGATCGGCGTGAACAACCAGTATCGCGGCCGCCCGGTCGACGACTACGTGCCCGAATTCACCGCCCTGCTCGACCGCGCGATCGCGTACGCCCGTGGCGACGCCCGGAGCGTGATCGTGCTGAGCATCCCCGACTGGGGCGTCACGCCGTTCGCGTTCGCCGGCAGCTTCGATTCCGAGGTCATCGCCGAAGCGCTGGACGCCTACAACGCCGCTGCCGCACGGATCTGCGCCGCACGCGGCGTCGCCTTCGTCGACATCACGCCGGTCAGCCGCGAACGCGGCGCCGACACCGACATGCTCGTCGAAGACGCCCTGCACCCCTCCGCCGCGATGTATGCCGAGTGGACCGCACGCGCGCTCCCGGTCGCACGACGCCTGCTGTCCGAACCTCGAACCGACACTCGCACCGAAGCCAGCACCGAATGACCGACGCCGCAGTCCCGGGCCGCCCGCTGTCCGCCCACCACGCCAAGGCCATCGCCCGCGCCTTCCTGCCGGCCATGCCGCTCGGCAATCGCTACGACTACTACTATGTCGGCGCCAAGCTGCGCAGCGACCCGCTGTATCCCGGCGTGCTCGATGCCCTGCGCGGCAGTACCGCGCCGGTACTCGACCTCGGCTGCGGCCTGGGCCTGCTCGCCCACACGCTGCGCCAGGACGGCCAGGCGCAGGTCTATCGCGGCGTCGACAACGACCGCGCCAAGATCGAACGCGCCACCCGCGTCGCCGCCAAGGCCGGCCTGCGCGACGCCACGTTCGAGGTCGTCGATCTCGCCAACACGCTGCCCACGCACAGCGGCTCGGTCGCGATCCTCGACGTGCTGCAGTATCTCGACGCCGAATCCCAGCGCGGCCTGCTCCACGCCGTCGCACGCATGCTCGACGGCGACGCCCGCCTGGTGATGCGCGCCGCCCTCGACGGCGGCGACCGTCGCTCGCGCACCACGCGCGTGACCGATCGCCTCGCCAACCTCGTCGGCTGGATGGGCTCGCGCCCGCGTCACTACCCCACCCGCGACGGCCTCGAAGCCATCCTCGCCGACGCCGGCCTGCGCACCGAATTCCGCCCGCTCTACGGCAACACCCCGTTCAACCACTGGCTGATCGTCGCGCAGCGCTGACGGCACCACGGACCGTGCTGTTGTAGAGCGGAGCTTGCTCCGCTCCAGGCATCCGCCATCGATCAACCGCCCCGAGAGCACACATCGATGCGCCTCTCCGGAGAGGCTGAGCGGAGCTGCGCTCCGCTCTACAACAGCGCCCGCCGGCCCGCCTCCCGCGTGTCATTCCGGATGTCCCGCGACATCCCCCGCCGTATGGAATCGTTTTCGCCCCGACAGGCATGCCGCACATGCCCTCACGCCATCAGGGCGCCCGGGATCGCCTGTTAGAATCTCTGCTCCAGATTTCGTATACCCCCACACAATCGCGGCCAGGTGGCCGCAGCGGAGCCCACGGCATGAGCTGGTTGAACGAACTGCTGCAGAACGACCCCGACCCCACCGAGACCCGCGAATGGGTCGAGTCGCTCAAGGCGGTGATCGACGCCGACGGCCCCGAACGCGCGCACCAGCTCCTGACCGGCATGGTCGAACTGACCCGCCGCGCCGGCGCCCACCTGCCCTTCGCTCCCACCACCGAATACATCAACACCATCCCGGCGCACCTGGAACCCCGCATGTCGGGCGACCAGCACATGGAATGGCGGATCCGCTCGATCATCCGCTGGAACGCCATGGCCATGGTGGTCCGCGCCAACCGCAAGCCCGGCGACCTCGGCGGCCACATCGCCTCGTTCGCCTCATCGGCCACGCTCTACGACGTCGGTTTCAACCACTTCTGGCGCGGCCCCGACGGCGACCACCCCGGCGACCTCATCGCCGTGCAGGGCCACAGCTCCCCGGGCATCTACGCCCGCGCCTTCCTCGAAGGCCGCCTCACCGAATCGCAGCTCGACCACTTCCGCATGGAAGTCGACGGCAAGGGCGTCAGCTCCTACCCGCACCCCTGGCTGATGCCCGATTTCTGGCAGCTGCCCACGGTGTCGATGGGCCTGGGCCCGATCAGCGCCATCTACCAGGCGCGCAACTGGAAGTACCTCGAAGCCCGCGGCCTCATCCCGAAGTCCGACCGCAAGGTGTGGTGCTTCATGGGCGACGGCGAGTGCGACGAACCCGAAAGCCTCGGCGCCATCTCGGTCGCCGGCCGCGAAGGCCTCGACAACCTGGTCTTCGTCATCAACTGCAACCTGCAGCGCCTCGACGGCCCGGTGCGCGGCAACGGCAAGATCATCCAGGAACTGGAAGGCAGCTTCCGCGGCGCCGGCTGGAACGTGGTCAAGACCGTCTGGGGCAGCTACTGGGATCCGCTGCTGGCCAAGGACACCACCGGCCAGCTCAAGCGCCTGATGATGGAAACCGTCGACGGCGAATACCAGAACTGCAAGGCCTTCGGCGGCGCGTACACCCGCGAGCATTTCTTCGGCAAGTATCCGGAAACCGCCGCGCTGGTCGCCAACCTCAGCGACGACGACATCTGGCGCCTCAACCGTGGCGGCCACGACCCGCACAAGGTCTACGCCGCCTACGACAACGCCCGCCAGACCAAGGGCATGCCCACCGTCATCCTCGCCAAGACGGTGAAGGGCTACGGCATGGGCGCCTCGGGCGAATCGCTCAACCCCACGCACCAGACCAAGAAGCTCGACGACGAAGCCGTGCGCGCCTTCCGCGACCGCTTCAAGATCCCGGTCAGCGACGAGCAGCTCAAGGACGGCGCCGTGCCGTTCTACCACCCCGGCGAAAAGTCGCCGGAAGTGGAATACATGGTCGAACGCCGCCGCGCGCTCGGCGGCTTCCTGCCGCAGCGCCGCCGCAAGGCCAGCCAGAACCTCGAAGCGCCCAAGCTCGACGTCTTCGACCGCCTGCTCAAGAGCAGCGGCGATCGCGAGATCAGCACCACCATGGCCTTCGTGCAGGCGCTGAACGTGATCCTGCGCGACAAGCAGGTCGGCCCGCGCTGCGTGCCCATCGTCGCCGACGAAGCCCGCACCTTCGGCATGGAAGGCCTGTTCCGCCAGATCGGCATCTACGCCCCGCACGGCCAGAAGTACAAGCCGGTCGACCGCGACCAGCTCATGTACTACCGCGAAGACGCCGCCGGCCAGGTGCTGGAGGAAGGCATCACCGAGGCCGGCGCCTTCGCCTCGTGGATGGCCGCCGCCACCAGCTACAGCACCAACGACGTGCAGATGCTGCCGTTCTACATCTACTACTCGATGTTCGGCTTCCAGCGCATCGGCGACAGCGCCTGGCAGGCCGCCGACATGCGCGCGCGCGGCTTCCTGCTCGGCGCCACCGCCGGCCGCACCACGCTGAATGGTGAGGGCCTGCAGCACGAAGACGGCCACTCGCACCTGCTCGCCGGCGCCATCCCGAACTGCCGCGCCTACGACCCCACCTTCGGCTTCGAAGTCGCGGTCATCCTGCAGTACGGCATGCAGCGCATGCTCGCCGAGCAGCAGGACGAGTACTACTACATCACCCTGATGAACGAGAACTACAGCCACCCGGACATGCCCGAAGGCGCGCCCGACGGCATCATCAAGGGCATGTACCTGCTCAAGGACGCCGGCAAGCCCAAGAAGGGCGAACTGCGCGTGCAGCTGCTCGGCAGCGGCACCATCCTCCGCGAAGCCATCGCCGCCGCCGAACTGCTCGACAAGGACTTCGGCGTCACCAGCGACATCTGGTCCTGCCCCAGCTTCACCGAGCTGCGCCGCGACGGCTACGACGTCGAACGCTGGAATCGCCTCAACCCCGAAGCGAAGACCCCGCGCAAGGCCTACGTCACCGAACTGCTCGAAGGCCGCCAGGGGCCCGCGATTGCCGCCACCGACTACGTCCGTGGTTTCGCCGACCAGATCCGCGCCTTCGTCCCGATGCGCTACACCGTCCTCGGCACCGACGGCTTCGGCCGCTCGGATACCCGCGCCAACCTGCGTCGCCACTTCGAAGTCGACCGCTACTACATCGCGCACGCCGCGATCGACGCGCTCGCCAAGGAAGGCAAGATGACGGCGAAAGATGCGGCCCGCGCGATCAAGTTGTACAAGATCGATGTGGACCGGGGGAATCCGGTGGGGGTTTGAGTTCAACAAAAAGGCGGCCATTGGCCGCCTTTTTTGCATATTCAGTAGAGTCTCTTTTGAATTTTTTCAACTGATTCGGGCAACCAGGAGAAATCATGGGGATTGAAGATCAACAGTTATGGCAAGCGACACTCGGAGCCAGCGGCGACTCAAACAGAGTCGCTCGAGAACGCTTAAAGACAAGCTTTCTCTCCTTTCGCAACCGTGTCTCTAAAATGATTCAAGAAATATCAACGACGTTACCAGGCCTTACGGTACATGACATTACACACGTTGATGCCCTGTGGCGCGTTGCACGTGAAATTGCCGGCGGCGATTACCCCATAAACCCCGCAGAAGCCTATGTCCTTGGAGGCTCATTCCTGCTTCATGACGCAGCACATTCAGTAGCAGCATTCCCGGCAGGATTGACAGGCATAAAACAAACAACAACATGGAAGGACTTAATTGCTCAGAAATTTCAGAGCAAAGAACCAGAGCAGGGATCTGAAGAAGAAAAAATTGCCCTATTTCACATTTTACGCCATCTCCATGCCGACCAAGCACAAGATCTCCCAAAAGCCTCGTGGACCGACAGCGAAGGGGATCAAGCTTATTTAATTGAAGACTCAGAGTTACGTTCATACTATGGTTCAATCATTGGAGAAATTGCAGCCAGCCATCACTGGCCCACACACATCGTCAGCAATAGATTTTCAGATCGAATACTGCCTCCACCAGCATTTCTTCAAGCAACAGACTGGCAGATCGACCTATTAAAAATAGCATTACTATTAAGAACATCCGATGCCGCCCATATTGATGCACTGCGCGCCCCTTGGTTCTTATTCGCACTCAAACAGCCATCCGGAATATCACGAGACCACTGGAAATTTCAATCTAAATTAGGGCAGCCTATAAGAAACTCTGATGGCTATTTGATAATCTCCTCCGGCTCGCCCTTTACAAGCAGCGAAAGAACAGCATGGTGGCTTGCATATGACACCGCACAAATGATTGACAGAGAGCTTCGGGACGCATACGCAGCACTAAGAGACAGCGGCAGAAAAGTGTTTGCTGCAATCGGCGTTTTAGGGAGCAACTCACCTGAAGCCTTCTCCCGACAAGTTGCAACCAAAAACTGGGCGCCATTAAATATAGGCCCAACTGTTGGCGACATACCAAAATTGATCAAGGCGCTTGGAGGAAATGCACTTTACGGCGACAGCCCTAAAGTACCCATCCGTGAACTGATCCAGAACGCGATGGATGCGGTAAGAGCACTGCGCGCAATAGATGGAATTGGAGCTGACGAAGGAGAGGTGGAAGTGGGATTTGATCCCGCAGAAGAAGAAAATCACACTTGGATTCGCGTATCGGATACGGGAATTGGAATGAGCAGGCACGTGCTCACTAACACGCTGCTTGACTTCGGCAACTCCCTATGGAAATCAGATTTCTTAAGAGAGGAAATCCCTGGGCTTGCTAGCGAAGGATTTGAGTCAGTAGGTAATTTTGGAATAGGCTTCTATTCTGTATTTATGCTGGCAAATCACGTAGAAGTAGTCACGCGCAGATACGAGAGGAAGCCCGGGGACGACTCAGATCAATGGCATCTGATCTTTGATGACGGCCTATCTGGGCGTCCGCTAATAATGCAACCAGACGCAAACTCAAAACTAAAAAGACAGGGGACAATCGTCTCCCTCAAAGTTAGCAATGAAAAAATGGCTCGGATTTTGCCCGGGCCGCCTTATAGCCAAAAAAAATCAGAGTTGATCGAAGTAACCAAAGAATTAGCATCCGAACTGATCTGCAACATCGCCCCAGCAAGCGACATAAAAATTTACTCTCGGATATCAAAAGAAAGGTATTTAGTAATTTCCCCTGACGATTGGAAATCAATACCCGAAGAGGATCTCACGAGACGCGCACGAAGCGACCGACGAAAACTACATGATTTATATGAAAACGGAAAATTAATAGGTCGACTCGGACTTAATCAAAGCTCTTTCTCCTCCGAGGCGGCTGCCATTACGATCAATGGACTCAGGTGCGGGACAGCAAAAGGACTGACAGGAGTCGTGGTGGCAGGCTCGAACAACCATGATGCAAAGCGTTCCGAATCGTCCGTGGGAGGATCAATAGAGAGCTGGCAGCAATGGGCCCTAGATGTTATAAATAATGGAAAAAACTCTCTTGATGACCTTGAAAGACTACACCCACTACAGCCAAACCTTGACCTATCCATATGGCTGAAAGAAGGAAAGCGATTCACTATAAGTGAACTTAAAGATTGGATAGAAACAGCTGACGTCATTACGACGCATGAAGGTCAAGTCGAGCATGAGGAATATGACGAGATAGGCAGCTTTTATTTCGATGAATTTGAGTATGAAGATGAAATAATTTGCGTCCCATCCCCTTATCAATTCAAAGACTCATTCCCTTGGCTCCTAGGAATCGCTCCAATCAAGTACAAATCAATTCTAGAAAATATAATTGCCGAGGCATGGGGAGCATTTGAAACTTCCGAATCGGAAGAATGCGTTGGATCCGTTAGAAGTGCGGAAATACTTCGTACGGTAACGAAATATTATCGTCAAAATTAACAGGCAAATCCGCAAGGCGGCCTTGAACTCGTATGGCGTGCTTGAGCCCGCCCTACGAGCGATGACTGACGTACCCCGTAAGGCGGGCGCAAGACCCGCCCTACGGTGCCTGCTGTTGTAGGGCGGGTCTCGCACCCGCCGCGAACGGAGCCAAAGTCTGCGAGTCTTGCGAGATGTCACGTGAACCAAGGCGCCCGAGCAAGGCCAAAAGCCGCGCCCGGGACGTTTAGAAAAGCATGAAGCAGGTAGCCCCGGAGCGATCCGTGCCCTATCCGACGAAACTCCCCGCCACCGAGTTCAAATGACACTGCTGAATCCCAATTTGCCAGAATCCATTGCCGATGAGCTACGACTGCAGCTGGATCGCGGCGTCCCTCTTGGCAACGCGTTGCGCACGCTCGCGGGAACGCCTCCTCGCGGCGTGCTCTTCCTGTGCCAGGCTCTGCGGATCGTTCTGGAAATTGACAATCGCGAAGCTGCACGCATCATCGCTCGTGAAGTCACGCTTTACGATGGCGACTCACAAGGCGCGTCTGCCTCCTATCGAATAGACAGATGAAAGAATACGCGAACGGAAAGGGGCCAGGTTCATTTCCGAATCCCAACTCGCAGGCTGCAATTGAGCGTCGCCCTATCTCACTGAGCCAGCCAGAAAATGAAATCTTTCCTCAGCAGAATCATTCAGCGTCTTTCCGCATTCCGGAATGAATTGCATGAATCAGGCGAAGTCACGGTGACGCCAGTCGACCACACCCACACAACTGCGCATGCCACGAGATGTGTCGCCCAAGACACATTGAATGCCCACCCGCCGCGGTGGGAAATGTCTGTCGCCAAACGCGCTGCTTATAATGTTGTGCAATCTCAAGATGGCTATCTGGCCGAACACCGTTTCAAGGATGAAACCATCGGCCTGGAAGCCCACGTGCATGGAAACAGCCCCGTGGAAGGCGATGGTATGCTTCGTGGGTACCCATTCTATTTCCGCGCACGACATGCGGAATGGAGCTTCACACTCAGCCTAGACCCAGAAGTTGATCCATGCGGCTTGCGTGAAAGCGACCAGCCGGGCTTCTTCATCGATGGCGAGCATTCTGGCTATGGCTTGTGGGATTATTTCGGGTCCGAGTCCGATGCGAGTTACATGCACTACGCCGACGCCGAGGCGATCATTCGTTATTGCGCACAACGCTTCCTTTTCGAGCTTGCGCGGGCTGACTCGTAACCCGTAAGGCGGGTGCAAGACCCGCCCTACGATGCCTGCTGTTGTAGGGCGGGTCTCGCACCCGCCGCAAACGGAGTCAGAGGACCGCAAGCTGCACCACCGCCCCGAACCCATGCTGCGACATGCAAATGAACGACCACAACATCCTTCACGACCCTGCGATGTTCGCGATATGGGCCCATGTCGACCCATCGAAGCTCCTGCGCGCTGCGGAACACCTCGCAAGCGTGAGCACGCTGTCCGTCCCACAGGCGTACCAGATCGCGAAGCAGGCCGCTGCGGAACAGAAAATGACCATCGTATGGGAGTTCGTCTGGTACTCGGAAACCGCGCGACTAGCCGTGCACCTGCCCGCTGGATTTATCGCGGCAAGCGCAGTCATCACCCAGGACTCCGTTGATCCTGACACTTCCACATTCTGCCAGGTGCATGGCTGCTTCTACTTCCGCAAATGCGGGGTTTGCAGCAACGATCACCTGCCGTTGCCGTAAGAAAAACTCAGCCAAAGACAAACGACAGCGCGCCGGCAAGTACATCGACATAGATTCCCATGCCCATCAAATGCATCAAGTGCTCGACGCAAATACCAGTTTCGGGCTGTCTTGCACTCTATGCCATCGACTACGACACAACCACGCATTCGGCGGATGAGGACAAGCTATTGTGGATGCCGACAAAGACCGTGTGGTGCGGCGCATGCAATGTTCCCACCATGGCGGAGGACATCCGCTCACCTGCCGAATGGGAAGACGCTTTCACAGCGATGCGCATCGGCATGCGGGTTGAATTTCCGTACGACGGCTTGCACGAAGAAGGCCCCAACCCACTGCTCGGCCGAGCCAGGCAGCTGTATGACGCGGTACGGCATCGCAACGACCGAGGCCGTTGCCTGCACTGCGGCGGGTATCAGCACATCGATATCGATTCCCCGCATTTGCGTCACGATGACTGCGGCGGCAGGTTTGAAACCATCATCTGGATCGGCTCCGCGAAGTACCTGCGAAGTGCATACAAGATCTTCTTCAAGGACGGCATGCTGATCGGCCAACTCGGCCGACCCATGGAGAACGGTCGGGTTGAAATCGAACCATTCGGATACGCCGACATACGCTTGCCCGAAATCCCGGGCACATACGTGCCGGGCGGCTCGTAAACGAGCAAGATGGACTCGTAGGGTGGCGGTGAGCGCAGCGAACCCCACCAGAACGAAGCGACGAGACATCCGCCGACGTGAGCTTCAATGCGCATGCCACGACGATTCGACATCACCGCTCGCGGCCAATGGTGGGGTTCGCTGCGCTCACCACCACCCTACTCGCTGACGAACGGCGGCAAGCCTGATTGAACGGCCGCGCTCGCTGTCAGATGATGCCGACCATCGCCGTGACCTCGCAATGACATGACATATCGCCTGCTCACCATCGCCCTCCTGCTGCTGCCCCTGACTGTTCCCGCTGCGGATGCGAGTGGCGAAGAGAACAGCCAGACCGGCACCCTGCACATCAGCCGACCAAAGTACTTCATCAACGGCGGCATCAAGCCGGGAGTCGTGATCGACGGCGAAGAGTATCCCGCCCTTCCGAACGGTGCCTGCATGACCGTCGAGCTGGCACCGGGCGCGCATACCATCGCACTCAAGCTCAGTGATCGCTACACGGACGTCGAACCCCGCCCCTTCAACGTGGACGCTGGCGGCAGGACACATGCCCAGGTGGTGACACTCGTCAAGAAGGTAGACGACGACGCATTCCATCGCATCTTCTTCGTCGACATCATGGAAACACCACCGCCGGACAAGCAGATCGCATGCCCCCGGCAGATCGACCCCACGAAAGGCAAGAGGCACCGCAAGAGCGTGTGGACGGACAACTAGGCCTTGTCGCACGAAAGCCGGGACACCCAAAGCCTTCTTCCTCGGCACGCCCCACCTCACATCCGCCCATGCCCTTGGACGAAGACGACATGACGATCAGGACATCCATCACTCATCAGCTGCTCGATGCCTATGGTGTAACTCGATTGCTGAGAAGCAAAGCCGCCATCATTCTCGAAAGAATCGCCCGTGGCGCAGGCGCGGTGTCCTGGTACGTGTGCGACTGCGAGGCGGCCCTCGATGCCATCAGCACCCGTTTCAAGCCTGGTAGTGTCGTCAGCTTCTATTTCGATGATCGCATCAAGACCTGTCGCGCCGAGGACCTGCCGCTCGACGACATCGACGCGATCATCGGTCGCACCGGAGAATGTGTTGTCGGCCGAGTTGCAGACAATGGCATCGACATCGACGCATTCGGCTTCTGCGCCGCCTCCGAAGTCCGCACGGAGTTCTCGGGCCTGCATGCCGACGCAATGATGATCTACGGCCCATTCCCTGCGCGGGACTACTCGCCGGACTCGGCCATCACCTTCATCCTGCCCGACGACGACGGGGTGTTTCGCGCGCACCCGCATTGAAAGTCCGACAAAAAGCGCAAGGCGGACTCGCAGGGTGGCGACGTGACGGGATGATCGATGGTCTTGTTTCTGAATGACTGGACAAGCAGCCGGATACGATCATCCCTCCGACAGACGCGCGAGAAAGTTCACCGCATCCAATCGGCACCACTGATCGATGCGACCATCGATCGAGAACACGCGCGGTTTCTGGCGGAAGTCGAAGACGCGATACAGGTGGTAGACCTCCGCATCGCGCTGCGAGCGGGCCAACTCATTGCGGCTGACGTAGAACGGCGTGTCTTCGCCGAATGAGGTGGTCTTCACTTCGATGAGGCGGTCCTGGCCGCTGTCTTCGTAGGAATGCACGTCGTAGCCGAGGCCGTCGCCCTCCGTGGCGGCGACATGCTCGACCTTGTCGGCGAGCCGCTTCTTGCCTGCGGCATGCAGGCGACGCGCTTCGAGATCCATGACGAATAACTCCCCGGCGCGGCCGAGCGAGCGATTGCGCGCCTCCTGCGCGAGGTAATCCCGATGCGACGCAGAGAAGGTCGGCGCGTATGTCTCGGGCGCATCGGCGACGCGTTTGTCCGGCTTTGGACGTGCGACCCAGGGATCCCCGTACGCCACGGCCGGCGTCGCCGGGCGGGACACCGCCGCGAGCACCGCGTCCTGCAAGGCCTGGTCGGCCGACGCCATGCGCGCCACGACCTCGGTCAGCAGGCGTTTCTGGAAATTGTCGCGCCGCTTGTAGCCGTTGATGTAGGGATAACCCAGTTCGATCAGCACGGCGCTGATGTTGCAACGCTTGAACTCCACCGACCCGAGACTGCGGTCCTCCAGCCGATCCATCAACGCCTTGGCACGCGCCCGCTTCACGTAACGCTGGCCGTTCAACTCCAGCGTGAGCATCTGCAGATAGTCCGCCACGCATGCCTCGACTTCCTCCCGAGACCAGTCAGTGCCCGCCGTCATCCCTCACCCCCGACTTTTCGCCAGGTTAGCAAAGATCCGGCAAACGGCATCCAACGACATCGGTCGGCGAATGTCGGGAGAAATGTGATGCCGAATCGCCCCCGCACATCAGTCATAATCCCGCGCCGCATCGCCCCCATCACCGCAAACCCTGCATGCCCTGCCCGCAGGCGGCAGGCCGGAGTCACGACATGTCCAAACCACTGTCAGCCGCGGGCCGCTGGTTCGCGGCGGCTGCGTTCATCGAAGGCTTCACCTGGGCCGGGCTGCTGGTCGGCATGTGGCTGAAGTACGGGCTGGAAGTCACCGACCTGGGCGTGTGGTTGTTCGGGCGGCTGCACGGGGCCGCGTTCCTGTTCTACGCCGTGGTGGCGGTCGCGGCGGGCGTGCGGCTGCGCTGGCCGCTGTGGGCGTTGGTGGTGGCGCTGCTCGCGGCCGTGCCGCCGCTGGTCACCGTGCCGGTGGAGATGTGGTTCCGGCGCATCGGCCTGCTGGGCGAGCGCGCGTCGTAAGGCGAGGCCCTGCATGCCGCGAGCGGCGCAGGGCCCGCGTCAATCCCACCACAGCCACACCCACGGCGATTTCGCGAGGGTGTCGGGTTCCATCTCGAAGGTTTCCTCAAGGTCCGGGCAGAACTCGACGATCTCCTGCGTCAGTTCCGTCACGTCCTCGGGCATGCGCAGGAAGCGGAAGACCACGGTCTCAGTGTCTGCGGCGACGATCTCGACGCCGTGGCGTTCGTGCCAGCGCATGAGCTGCGCGACGACATCTTCCGCGGCAAGACCGTGGTTCACGGGGTCGACATCGGCGACGCGGATGACCTCGAACGGATCGCGTGAAGCGACGAAGACGACATGGTCGCGACCGGCATGGGTGGCGTCGTCGCCGAGGTTGCGCAGCGTGTTCGCGAACACCTGCACGCCCGGCGGCAGACCCATGCTGCGCAGCAGCCGCACCAGGGCGATGCCCTGCTCGCCTTCGCGGCGACCCGCGCGGTCCAGCAGCAGGGTGCGCGCGCCGTCCCTGCGTTCGCGTCCGAAGTCGACCGTGCTGTATTCGACCAGCTCGCCACCCGTCTGAGCGGCGACCATCGCAGCGAACGCATGCGCGCGTTCGTCATCGGTACCGGACGCAGGCACTGCGGTGGATGACGCATCGCCGTCTTCAGGTGGCCGAGGGCGGATCGCGATGCGCAGTGACTGCCCACAGCCGCAGGCGCCGATGCTGCGGATCGCGCAGCGGTCGCAGCGCATCGCATTGCAGGCGCCGCAGGAAAAGCCGAACAGCGACCACTGCTCCGGATTCGCATGGGCGATCGGGCTGCCACCGGGCACGATCGAGCTGGAAATCATGCGCTTGCAGTCGGGGGTGGCGCAGCCGTAGACGGTCATGGTGGGCTCCGTGATGTGCAGGGTGGGCGTGAAGGCATGCGGACGTGCAGCCGCAAGCGGCTAGCCGCGTATCCAGCGACCGCTGACCGCATCCCACTTCACGCCCAGTCGCGCGCCCTGCTCGGACGGCTCCTCGCGCGCGGGATCGCTGCCATCGCCGGTGAGGCTGAGCTTGATCGTGAGCGTGCATTCGTAGTGACCCGGAGGCTGCTGCGGACGCGGGCTGCAGGTTTCCTTGCGCGCGTCGAACAGCTTGGCGCGCAGCTTGAGCGGCTGTCCGCTGGCGGTGACGGTCGCAGGCATCGGCCCGGCCTTCTCCAGCTCGGCGTATTCCTCGAAGATCAGGTCGCGCACCACGTCCGCAGGCGGCTCGCCCGAGGGCACGGGGTGTTCGGCAGGCGCGGACGCTGCCGCATCGGCGGTGGTCGCGCCCGACGCGGCAGCGCTGGTGTCTGGTGACGTGGAATCGGTGCACGCAACAGCGGAGAACGCGAGCGCAACGGCGAACAGGCATTTCGCGGTCGCGCCGACGGATGGCGCAGGCGTACCGGCAACGCCGGCATGGCGACAGGTGTGGCGATGCATGAGTTGCTCCCCTTGGCCACGCGGGCCTGGCGGCGGATGCCGCGCGGTCGATGATGCCAAGAACGACGCGACAATCGAAGCCATCGCGAATGAGCGGTCACCCGCCCATCGTCCTGCGGGCCCTCCGAGGGGGCGCAGGCAGCTCAGCTTTGCTTCGGGTGGAGCCAGATGCCTTCGTTGACCCATTCGGTCCACTGCGCGCCTTCGTCGTCGCTCCAGTAGGCGCGCGCGAGGATGTCGCCGTCAACGGCGACGAAGCCGCTGAGCACCATGCGCCGACCATCGGCGGCGTAGAACGGACGCCACCAGCCGCCCGGCACCGGCGGCCGGGATTCGGTCCAGGTCGCGCCGCCATCGCGGGTGTGCATGACGGCCATCTTGTTCTTGTTGAACATCGCGCCCTTGTACGAGAACGCATGGGTGGCATCGCGGAACGCCGGCAGCACCATCCAGCGATCGAACGGCGAATCCTGCCAGGTCTTGCCCAGATCGCGGCTTTCCCAGGGATTCGCGGCGATCGAACGGAAGCAGATGCAACGCATCACGCCATCGGGCGTGTAGGTGAACATCGCCAGCGACCCCGGCGGATTGATCGCGTGGCTCTCGCCCGAGTCCAGGTCGACGAACACGCCGCTCTTGCTCGGCAGCGTGACGGCCACCTTGCGCCCCTGGAGCTGCATCTCGGGCGGCATGCCGGGCAGGCCGGTCCAGAACTTGAATTCCATCGGCCAGTCGCCGACCTGCGTCCACGACGTGTCGCCGAAACGGCCGCGATACAGCGCCGCATTGGCGCCGTGATGGAGCAGGAACACCACTTCGTCGCCGCTGATCGAACGGATTTGCAGCACGATGCCGTAGGGCAGCCCGGCGCCGACGTCCTGCCATGTCCTGCCGTCGTCGGACGAATAGCGCAGCGTGCTCGCTTCGCCGCCCGCCAGCATGCGGCCGTCGGGGCCCTGGAGGGCGGACTTGATCGTGAAGACGCTGCCGGTATCGATCAGGCGCATGGACTGGGCGCTGGCGCGCTTGACGACGCCATTGAGCCCGCCGAACTGCACGCCGCTGTCGCCGTACGGCGTGGGGTCGAGCAGGCTGCTGGTTTCGCGACGGATGCGGTCGAGCGCGGCATCGGCGGTGGCCTCGGCATGGGGCGGGGTTTCCCAGCCCACCAGCATCTCGCCGGTGGCGGCTGCGGCGAGCTCGGGATAGAGGCCGTCGAGCAGGCGACGTCCCGCCACGGGGTCCGGCTGCCGGGTGTAGCCCCAGTACACCGTCGCGGTCTTGCGCGGTTTGACGGGCGGGCGCACCGAAACCAGCACGCTGCCGAGATAGCGCACCCGCCCCGCTTCGATCACGAACTCGGCGAGGTGCTCGGTCCCGGGCTTCGAGATTCCGCCCTTGGCGCAGATCAGCCTGCACTTCGAGCCCATGATGTCGTAGACCCGGTAACGACCGGGCGGGAGGCTGCCCGCGTAGGCGCGCGTCGTGTGCAGACCCTGCAGCCGATTGCGGAGCACGAACTGCTTCGGCTTGGCATCGTCGAGGCGTTCGACGGTGAGTTGCGGGATGAGGCCGGGCAATGCGTTCTCGTTCGCGAAGCTCGGGTAGTCGACCGACACCGTCAGCAGCACGGCGCCTTCCCCCGGCTGCAGGGCGTTGTCGGGCTGCCACGCCGCGTGGGCGGGAAGCCCGCATGCGATCAGGAACAGGGCAAGTACACGGACCATCCAGCGCATCGGCACCCTCGGGTTCTGAAAGTCGATGGCCGGAATTATGGCGCAGGGCTCATGCGGGACGGCACCCTGTGCCCCAAAAGCAGAAACCCGGCCGAAGCCGGGTTTCTGGTGTTGCGTGCAGCGGTCGCGCTTAGATCACTTCGACCTGGTCAGCCTGCATGCCCTTCTGGCCCTGCGTGGCGACGAACGAAACGCGCTGACCTTCCTGGAGGGACTTGAAGCCCGAGCCCTGGATCGAGCGGAAGTGCACGAAGAGGTCGGGGCCGCTTTCCGGGGTGATGAAGCCGAAGCCCTTGGCGTCGTTGAACCACTTCACGGTGCCGGTCTGTTTCTGGGACATGGTGTTATTTCCTTGAGCTGGAGTTGTGGAATGCCGCGTGAGCGGCGGTGGCTGGCTGCAAGGAAGGAAACGGGAAACGGTGTAGGTGTACGTGTACTTGATCTACAGCGGCAGGCCACGATTCGATGGTGACCCTTGACATTCAGCGGGGGTCACTTTAGGGCCTCTCGCCGCACAAAGCAAATGCCCGGGCGGAATGCCGGGGCGCCAGGCCCCGACGAACGGTCAACCGGCCCCGCCCCGCCCTGCCCCGGCCAGGCCGAAACCGAGGGCGTCGTGGAGGTTGCGGTCACTCCTCGGCCACGGCCTCGACCTGGATGCGCAGGGTGACGGCCATGTCGAAGCCCCAGTCCTTGCCGGCACTGATCCCGTAGTCGTCGCGCTGGATCGTGGCCAGGGCGTCGGCGCCGCAGAGCTCGCGCTTGTGCATCGGATGGGGAATGCACTTGAAGCTGTTGATCTTCAGGTCGACCGGCTTCGTGACGCCGCGCAGGGTCAGTGTGCCGGCGACGCGGGTCGGCTTGCCGTCGACGAAATCGACCAGCGTGCCGGCATAGCGCGCCTGCGGATGCTTCTCCGTGTCGAAGTAGTCGGGCGCGCGCGCGTGCTCGTTCATCGCATCGTGGCCGAAGTCGATGCTCGCGGTGTCGATCACGATGTCGACGGTGCCGGCGCCGGCCGCCTTGTCGAGCGTGACCTTGCCGCTGCTGCTGTTGAACTTGCCGCGCCACAGCGACACACCGCCCATGTGGTCGGCCTCGAAGCTGGGATAGGTGTGCGACGGATCGATGATGTAGGTGGTCGACGCCGCCTGCGCGCTGCATGCGGCAAGACCGGCGACGGCGGCGAGGGCGAGGCGGAACGGCGTGCGGGTCATCTGGAACTCCTTGGATGCGGTCGGGTCGATCGATGCGGGGCGATCAGGGGTGATGACGAACCAGGAGGAACGGGATCGACACACACATGCAATTTGCGAGCGGGCACTGAGCCCCCTTTGGAAAAGGGGGCGGCGACAGCGGGGGATTTGCAGGCCGATCGATACCGATGAAATTCATGGCCTGCCGCTTGCGTTCGCAAATCCCCCCGCCGCGCGGCGCGCGTCGGCCCCCTTTGCAAAGGGGGCGAAAGCCGAGCGCTCACGCCACCCACCGCGTCTCCCCATCGAACCGCCCACCCGGCCCGAAGCGGCGTTCGACGATGCGGGCGTGGTCGTCGGCGATCAGCACGAGGGTGCTGGCGCGTGTGCCGTAGGCGTCGCCGTGGATGAAGGCGGAGGAGAGGAAGCGTTCGCGTTCGAGGCCGATGCCGGTGTCGGGCAGCGCGTCGTCGGGGGCCTGCGTGGGGTCGGCGAGCGCGGCGAACAGCGGCTCCAGATCGGGCCAGCCGTCGTCGTCGGGCTGGGCGGCGGACGAGGCCAGCCAAGCGTCGAGGCGGGACATCGCGGCGGCGGTCTTCGGCCATGGGGCATCGAGGGCGCCATTGGACATGCCATGCACGCCGGGCGCGAGCGGGCGCATCACGAAGCGACGACCGTCCTCGCCGTCCGGCGGCGCATCGGGCAGGTTGCTGGCGTACGCGAGCGTGTCGCCGTCGTGCATGAGCAGGTTGAAGGGACGGTAGCCGGGAGCGACGGGCGCCAGCAAGGCCAGTGCCTGCGCCGCGGGCGCATCGTGGCGCACCAGGTGCGCGACCAGTTCGCCGCGCGACAGGCCCTCGCGTTCGGGCGGGCGACGCACGTTGGTGACGGCGACCAGCCGGCGACCGCGCAGCGCGAGCCAGCTGCCGCCGTGCAGTTCGTCGCGACCGCCGACGACATCGGGCGCGTCGTCCCAGGCGGCGAGCGGACGCGTCGGGCGTGCGTGGAATTCGTCGCGGTTGGTCGCCAGGACCAGTCGGTAGCGCGGGTGCGCATGCCAGGCGAGGGCGATCAGGCACATGGCGGTTCGCTGCGATCGGGGCCCTGCAGATTACGCGAGCCGGTCGCGGGCCGGATCGCAGCCGGCGCAACGCTGCGGTGCGTTGCGCACCGCGACACCGGGCGCCGGCGTCAGCGCCGCTCGGGCGTCACTTCGCTCGATGCGGCCGGCGCAGTCGGCTTCGGCGCATCGCTCGCCTTGCGCACATCGCCACGCGCGACGGTGCGCGCGGCACGGCCGGTGGCACGGTCGGTGTCGAGCCCGCTGCCGCGTGCGACGTAGGTCGAGTAGGTCAGGAACGAGGTCTCGTCGCGCGTCAGCCATTCACGCAGCGTGGGATCGATCGCCTGCGGCTGCGCATCGGCGGTCGCGCCGTCGATCAGCAACGCAGCGGTGTCCTGGGCGCGCAGGCCGGCCGGGCCATCGCTGCTCACCAGAAGCTGCGAGAGCGTCTGCCGTTCGCCGAGGCGGATCATCCGCGCCAGGTCCTCGTCGATGGCGGTGGACGGCAAGGGGAAGGCTTCCTCGGCGCGACGGCCGACCACGCGGATCGTGGCCATCAGCGGCGGCAGCGCATCGCCACCGCCGGCACCGCCACGCACCACGAACATCGGCTGTTCGACGCCGAGCGCCGCCAGGCCCTGGCCGCCCTGCTCGACCAGCGTGCGCCGGCCGAGGATCGAGCGTGCCAGGTCGTAGGCGATGCGCGTGCGCCGCGCATCCTGGCGGCAGTGGTACCAGGACTTGCTGATCGTGGCCCAGGCCAGGCCGGTTTCCGGATGGGTCTGGCCGAACACGCGCAAGCTGCTGACCAGGGACTCGGCGGCGATGCGGTGCGCGTCGTCCTTGCAGCCGTTGCGCACCAGCGTCGCCGACAGCAGGCGGCGCACGTGGTTGCGCATCGCAGGACCGTGGCCGTCGAGATGCGACAGCGCGCGGCGCAGGTCGCGTTCGGCGGCGTCGACGCGACGCAGGCGGAAATAGGTTTCGCCACGCAGCGCGAGCAGTTCGGCCAGCGCCTGCGAGCCTTCCTCGCCCAGGTCGGTGGCGTCGGAGACCGCGCGATTGAGGATCGCGACCGCGTCCTCGCTGTCGCCCTGCTCCCAGCGCGCACGCGCGAGCTGTCCGCGCAGTTCGAGGCGCAGCAGCGCGGTTTCGACACCGGGTTCGGCGAGGCGCGCGGCATCCAGGCCGGACTGGGCCATGCGCTCGGCACTCGGCGCATCGCCTCGCAGGTTGTAGAGATGCGCCTGCACCGCGTCGGCGCGCGCGTCCTGCAGCGCGCTGCCGCCACCGAGGGACTTGGATTCGGCGAGCAGGCGACGCACGCGCGCGTCGTCGCCGCGCACCAGATAGGCGCGCGCCAGCGACGAGAGGCCGCGCGCGAGCAGGCGCGGGTTGTCGGCGCCGGCGGCGATGCGCAGCTGGCGCTCGGCATTCTCGAGCAGGGCGTTGGAATCGAAGGGCGCGCCGTCGAGCGACGACAGCGTGGCTGCGCCGAGCGATTTCTCGAACAGGCCGTTGAGGATGTCGGCGTTGCGCGCTTCCATGCGTACGCGGTGCTGCTGGTACAGCGCGATCGTGCCGCCCGCGACGGAGGCGACCAGCAGCATCGCGGCGGCGGCCGTCGAAAAACCGTTCCGCCGGACGAAGCGCGATGCGCGATAGACCAGGCCGCCGTTGCGCGCGACCACCGGACGGCGTTCGAGCCAGGCCTGCAGGTCGGCGCGCAGGTCGGCGGCCGAGGCATAGCGTTCGTAGGGCGCCTGGCGCACGCAGCGCAGGGCGATGGCGTCGAGATCGCCGTGCATCGCGCGCGACAGCGCCTGCGCGCCGCTCACGCCGCGCGTGCGGGCGCACAGCAGGTCCGCCTGCAGCGCGAGCCGAGAGGGCGCGCGCGCATCGATCGCTTCGGGTGGCGCACCGGCCACGCCGGGCTGGCGCGGCCAGCCGTCGCACAGGAGCCGGTACAGCACCACGCCGAGCGCATAGACATCGATCGCCACGCTCGGCGCCGCGCCCTGGAAGACTTCCGGCGCGGCATAGCCGGCGCTGACGCCGATGCGCGAGAAACCGGCGTCGTTCTGCGGCGACAGCATCGCCGACAGGCCGAAGTCGAGCAGCTTCACGCGGCCGTCGTCGGTGACCAGCAGGTTCGAGGGTTTGATGTCCTGGTGCAGGATGCCGTGGGCGTGCGCGTAGCTGATCGCATCGCAGGCCTCGACCAGCAGCTTCACGCGGGTGCGCAGGTCGGCCTGGTGCACGTCGCACCACTGGTCGATGGCCAGGCCGTTCACGCGCTGCATCGCCAGCCACGGCTGGCCGTCGTCGCTGATGCCGGCGTCGAACAGGCTGACGATCGCGGGATGTTCGAGTTTCGCGAGGTGGCTGCGTTCCTTGCCGAACGCCTGCATCAGCGTGGGCGAGGCGAGTTCGGAGCGGATGGTCTTGAGCGCGGCCTCGCGCTCGTAGAGGCCATCGGCGCGATGCGCGGCGTAGATCACGCCCATGCCGCCGAGGCCGATGATGCCGTCGATGCACCACGCGCCGAGACGGGTGCCGTCGGACCAGATCGCGCGGCCCGCGCCGGTCTCGGCTTCACGGCCGCGCTCGGCGTACCAGCGCAGCGGAGACTCGAAGGAATAGGTCTGCTCGTCGGCGGCCAGCAGCGCCATCAGTTCGACGCATGCATCCGGGTCGCGCACCTGCAGTTCGGCCAGCGCCAGCGACAGCTGCGCACGCGACAGCTCGGCGTAATGATCGAACAGCGTCAACGCCCGGGCGGTAGGATCGATGGCGTCTTGCGGCGTCATGGCGGCAGGTCTTGGCGACGGATCGCGGCTGGACGATGGACGCGGCACCGGTAGGACCGGACCGCACGGAGGTGTCCATACCATGCCGCAAAAGTGCTAACCAGACCAGCGGAATCCATGCTGCATCGCAACATGGATGCGTGCCACGGCCCCGTCCGTGGGCTCAGCCGTCCCCGTCGCGCAGCAGGCGGGGCGACAGGTCGCCGAGCTGGGTCAGCAGGAAGGCGCGGGCCTTGCGCCAGTCGCGACGGACGGTGCGGTCGGTGATGCCGAGGGCCTCGGCGATCTCCATCTCGTCCAGCCCGCCGAAATAGCGCATTTCGACCAGTTGCCCCAGGCGCGGGTCGATCGCCGACAGCCGGGTCAGCGCGGCGTCGAGGGCGATCATCTCCTCCAGCACGAAATCGCCGCCGGCATCGATGCCCTCGTCCAGCGGCACGTCGGCCTGTCCCTGGCCGCGCTTGACCGCCATGCCCTTGCGCACTTCGTCCATCAGCACGTAGCGCATCGCGCGCGCGACGAGCGCGACGTAGTGCTTGCGGCTTTCGACATCGACCTGCGCGCCGACCAGGCGCAGCCAGCCTTCGCTGACCAGCGAGGTCGCGGAGATCTGGCCGAAGGTGCGCTGGCGGATCTGCGAACGCGCGATGCGGTGCAGGTCGTCGTAGAGCAGCGAATACACGCGATCCCATGCGGAACCCTGCCCGGAGCGCGCATCGGCGATCAGGCGCGTGACCGACTCCGGCGAATCGAGACCGAGCGAATCGAGCAGCGCCGGATCGAGCGGCGACACGAGGTTGCGCGCGTCGTCGCTGGATGCAGCGTTTCCGGACGCGTCGTCTCTCGACACGTCGTCTCTCGACACGTCGTCTCTCGACACGTCATCGATCGGCTGCTCCCCCGGCGAATCGTGGCGGTGAATCCTGCTGTTCGGCGCTGTGTTGTTCATGTCCGGAAAGCCTCCTCCTGCGCGAATGGGACCGTGCCGACGATCGATTCCGCAACCCCCGGGGGAGACACCAGACACTGCCACGCGGCAGCACGACGATACCGCATTCCGCGCTATCCGCGTACGTTGCGCGGCCCGACGCCGACCGGCCCGCAGGGCCTCCTGCCCATGCGTCGGCGCATGTCCTCGGTACGTGGCGAAGCGTGACTTCCGGGCCTGCCCCGCGCGCATCGTCCGCGCCTAGAGTCGGTGGACTGCGCCATCCGGCGCCGGAGGACGTCCATGTTGACCCGACTGTTGCTCGTGGCCGGCCTCGCCGGCCTGGCCGTGCCCGCATCCTTGCCCGCGTACGCGGGCGAACCTGCCGTCGATGCGGAGACCCTGATCCAGAAGAACCTCGACGCGCGCGGCGGCGCCGACAGGCTGCGCGCGGTCCGCAGCATGCGCGCCACCGGCAAGATGCGCTTCGGCGGCGGCATCGAGGCCGACGTGACGATGGTCGCCGTCGCGCCGGACAAGGTGCGTTTCGAACTGTCGCTGCAGGGCCTGACCGCAGTGAACGCGTGGAACGGCAAGGAGGCCTGGGCGATCCAGCCGTTCCAGGGCCGCCGCGATCCGCAGAAGACCAGCGAGGACGACGCCAAGGGCCTGATCGTCGCCGCCGACATCGGCGGGCCGCTGCTCGACTGGAAGGCGAAGGGCAGCAAGGTCGAATACCTCGGCACCGAGGACATCGACGGCACCGACGCGCACAAGATCCGCGTCACGTTCAAGAACGGCGACAGCCGCGTGGTCTTCCTCGACCCCGACCACTTCCTCGAAATCCGCATCGAAGACCACCAGTTCGTGCGCGGCCAGGAGCAGGTGTCGACCACCGACATCGGCGAATACGTGAAGGTCGACGGCGTGTACTTCCCGTTCGAGCAGGCGCCGATGCAGCTCGACGCGATCGAGCTGAACAAGCCGGTCGATGCCGCGATCTTCGATTTCCCCGCGTCCAAGTCCTGAGCCGGAGACCACCATGCACCTGTCCATGAACGTCCTGGCGCTGGCGATCGGCGCCACCCTCTCCTCCGGCATGGCCCTCGCGCAGACGCGCGACGACGCCGCCTCTCATCCCGACCAGGGCGTGATCTCCGGCCTGGGGGTCCGCAACATCGGCTCGGCCGCGATGAGCGGTCGCGTGTCCGCGCTGGCCGCCGCACGCCGCAAGGACGGCGCGCTCACCATCTATGTCGGCGCGGCCAGCGGCGGCGTGTGGAAGTCCACCGACGGCGGCACCACCTTCCGTCCGAAGTTCGACAAGCAGCCGGTGCAGTCGATCGGCGCGATCACGCTCAATCCGAACAACCCCGACGACATCTGGGTCGGCACCGGCGAGGCCTGGGTGCGCAACTCGGTGTCGATCGGCGACGGCGTCTACCGCTCCACCGACGGCGGCGAAAGCTGGAAGCACCTGGGCCTGCCGAACTCCGAGCGCATCGTGCGCATCGAGGTCGACCCGCGCAACGCGGAGACCGCGCTTGTCTGCGTCACCGGAAAACTCTGGAGCGATTCGACCGAACGCGGCGTGTACCGCACCACCGACGGCGGCAAGTCGTGGACGCTGGTGCTCAAGGGCGGCAACCCGTCCACGGGCTGCGGCAACATGAGCATCGACGCGAAGAACCCCGACGTGGTGTTCGCATCGCTGTGGGATTTCCGCCGCAAGGGCTGGACCTTCCGCTCCGGCGGCGAAGGCCCGGATGCGCCGTCGGGCAGCGGCCTGTACCGCTCGGCCGATGGCGGACGCACCTGGAAGGAAGTCACCGGCGGTGGCCTGCCGGCGAAGCCCTACGGCCGCGTCGGCGTGGCCGTGGCGCCGTCGGATTCGAACATCGTCTATGCCGTGGTCGAAGGCGTGAAGAGCGCGCTGTACCGCTCGGCCGACGGCGGGCGCACCTGGGAACGTCGCGACGACAGCCAGATGATGGTCTGGCGCCCGTTCTACTTCTCGCACCTGGTCGTCGACCCGAGCAATCCCGACCGCCTGTTCAAGCCGAACCTGCAGCTGATCCAGAGCAACGACGGCGGCAAGACCTTCTCGAACGCCGGCGGCGGCGCGCACGGCGACTTCCACGACCTGTGGATCGACCCGAAGGATCCGCAGCACGTGATCGCCGGCGACGACGGCGGCCTGTGGTTCTCGAAGGACGGCGCCAATCGCTGGTGGAAGGCGAACAACCTGCCGATCTCGCAGTTCTACCACGTCAGCGTCGACGACAAGGACCCGTACCAGGTCTACGGCGGCCTGCAGGACAACAGCAGCTGGGTCGGCGATTCCTCGTATCCCGGCGGCGTGACCAATTCGCGCTGGGAGAACCTCTACGGCGGCGACGGCTTCTGGGTGTTCTCCGACCCGGTCGATCCGAACTTCGCCTACGCCGAATTCCAGGGCGGCAACCTCGCACGCATCGACCGTCGCACGCTGGCCACGCGCGACATCCAGCCGCGCGCGCGCGACGGCGAGAAGCTGCGCTGGAACTGGAACACGCCGCTGCACCTGTCGCCGAACGAGAAGGGCACGCTGTACATGGGTTCGCAGTTCCTGTTCCGCACGCGCAACCAGGGACAGACCTGGGATCGCATCTCGCCGGACCTGACCACGAACGATCCGAAGAAGCAGCAGCAGGAGCTGTCCGGCGGCATCACCGTCGACAACTCCTCGGCGGAAATGCACACGACGATCTACACGATCAGCGAGTCGCCGAAGGACGGCAAGGTGATCTGGGTCGGCACCGACGACGGCAACGTGCAGGTCACCCGCGACGGCGGCGCGTCGTGGAAGAACGTGACCGCGAACGCGAAGGTGCCGGCGAATTCGTGGGTGTCCTACATCGATGCCAGCCGCCATGCGCCGGGCACCGCGTATGTCGCCTTCGATCGCCACACCTTCGGCGAGATGGGCCCGATGCTGTACAAGACCACCGACTACGGTGCGACCTGGACCGCGCTGGCGACGCCGAAGGACCCGAAGGGCATCCGTGGCTACGCGCACGTGCTGCGCGAGGATCCTGTGCGTCCGGGCCTGCTCTATGCCGGCACCGAGCTGGGCCTGTGGGTGTCGCTCGACGACGGCGCGCACTGGGCGCAATTCAAGGGTGGCGACTTCCCGGCGGTGGCGGTGCGCGACATCGTCGTGCAGCCGCGCGACCACGACCTGGTGCTGGCCACCCACGGCCGCGGCATCTGGATCGTCGACGACCTCACGCCGCTGCGCTCGCTGGATGCGGCGACGCTGGCGAAGGACGCGGCCTTCCTGCCGGGTCGCGCGCAGCAGCAGCGCTACAACACCTTCGGCGGCTGGCCGGAAGGCGACGCCAGCTATGCCGGGGCCAATGCGCCGAACGGCGTGGTCATCACCTACTTCCAGAAGACGCGCCACTTGTTCGGCAAGCTCAAGCTCGAAGTGATCGGCCCCGACGGCAAGGTCATCGAGACCCTGCCCGCGAGCAAGCGTCGCGGCATCAACCGCGTGCTGTGGTCGATGAACGTGAAGCCTCCGGTCGTGCCACCTGCGGCCTCGGTCGCCGGCAACAGCCTGCAGGGCCCGCGCGTACCGCCGGGCACCTACACCGTGCGCATGACCAAGGGCGAACAGGTGTTCGAGCAGAAGATCGAGGTCGGCCTCGATCGCCGCGCGCCCTTCAGCGTCGCCGACCGCAGGGCCAACTTCGACGCGACGATGAAGGTCCACGCGATGTTCGGCCGGATGAGCGTGCTGATCGCCAAGATCCAGGCCGTGCGCGGCGGTGCGGACGGCACCGCAGGCAAGCTGCCGCAGGACGACGCGCTGCGTGCGCAGCTGGCCGCGCTGTCCGCGCGCGCCGACGCCCTGCGCAAGGAGATCGTCGCGACCAAGGAAGGCGGCGCGATCACCGGCGAAGAGCGCCTGCGGGAACACATGGACGCGCTCTACGGCGGCCTGATCGGCTACGAAGGCAAACCCGCCGACACCCTGGTCGACTACACCGGCGTGCTCGATCGCCGGCTGGCGAAGCTCGAAGCCGATTTGAAGGGGCTGCAGGACGGCGACCTGGCGAAGGCCAATGCCGCGCTGAAGGCCAAGGGCTTGCCGGAGATCGCGCTTCCCGCGCAGGCACCGCTGGCCTGGCAGTCCTCGGGCGTGCCGGAAGGCCTCGCCGCGAAGGGACAGCGCAAGGGCACGGGCAAGCCGCGGCGCTGATCCGACGCCAACAGTTCCATCAGACGAAGGGCGCCCGAGGGCGCCCTTCGTGCGTTCCGATGCCTCAGCGGCCGAACGATGCGAGCACCTCGGGCCACGGCGCCGGGCGCGCGAGGTGGTAGCCCTGCGCGTACTCGATGCCGAGTCCGACGAGGGTGCGCAGTTCCGCTTCGGTCTCCACGCCTTCGACCACGATCGTCGCGTTAGTGCCGGCGGCGAAGGTGCGGATCGCGGACACCATCGTCTGCCGGCGGATGTCGGCATCGATGCCGCGGGTGAGCGAGATGTCGAGCTTGATGACGTCGGGATCGAGATGGAGGATGTGGCGCAGCGAGGCGAAGCCCGCGCCGGCATCGTCGATGGCGACCAGCACCCCCTTCGCGCGAAGCGCGCGGAGGCGTTCGGAGAGGCGCCGGTAGTCGGCGACCGTGGTGTGCTCGGTGATCTCCACGATCAGCCGCGCGGTGTCGTGGCGCGCCAGCAGCGCGTCGAACTCGGGCGCGACCAGCGTTTCCGGCGATGCGTTGATCGACAGCCGGTACGGATGCGGCAAAGCGTCGAGGCAGTCCAGCGCGCGCCCGGCGGCTTCCAGCTCCAGTTCCAGACCCAGGCCGACATCCGCCGCACGGGCGAACCACGCATCCGGTCCGAGCGTGCCGCCGGGGAAGCGCGCCAGCGCTTCGTAGGCGAAGATGCGCCGCGTCTCCAGTGCCACGATCGGCTGGAACACCATCTCGATCGCATGCTCGCGGATCAGCGCGCGGATCGACTGCATGCTGTCCTCGCGGCGCCGCGCTTCGCTGCGATCGGCTTCGACGCGATGGTTGTACTCGTCGAGCAGGTCGGAGTACTGGATCGCATGTCCGAGCACCGCGCCGACCAGGGTCGCCATCATGCCCATGCTGCGCACGTCGTCCTCGCGATAGGCGAAAGGAAACGGCGACACGACCTTGAGCACGCCGAACGGCCGGCCCTCGTGCGGCAGCGGGATGACCAGCATCGAGCGCAGGCCGACGCGGCGACAGGCCTCGCGGTTGACGCGCGGATCGTGCTCGGCGTCGTCGCAGCGCAGCACCCGGTTCTCGACGATGCACAGGCCGGACAGGCTGCCGCGCATCGGCAGGCGCAGGCCGACCTGGCCGCTCGCGCTGCCGGACGCCGCCCAGTAGACGAGCTGGTCGCCGTCGAGGATCTCGACCACCGCGCCGGTGGAGCGCGTCAGCTCCTGCGCACGATGGATGACCGCTTCGACCACCCGGTTGGGATCGTGCGCGAGCGCGGCGATCTCGGCCTGCGCGGCGATGATCCGCGCATACAGGTCGGCATGCGCCATGTCGGCGGGCGAGTCATCGGCAGGCCCGATGTCCGCACGGTCAGACGCCGCACGCCTTGGCGCCGCGCCAGGCGCGTCCCTGTTCCTTCCGGAGGCTTGCTGCGATGAGTCCCTGGCCATGTCGCATCCACTCGCCGTCTGGTCGCGCGTGTTGTCGCCTTCGAACGCTCCCTTCACTCAATACGCCGCGCCTGCTGACTCGTCAAGGAATGCGGCGGACGCCGCAAGGCGTCATCAATCGCAATGGGCATGCAGGATCGGCTGCGTGAATTGCGCCGCGCATTGCCGCATGCACAGGACACGATCAGCGACCCGCCTGCGCTTCCTTGGCTTCCTTGGCTTCCTTGGCTTCCTTGGCTTCCTTGGCTTCCTTGGCTTCCTTGGCTTCCTTGGCTTCCTTGGCTTCCTTGGCTTCCTTGGCTTCCGCAAGCATCGCGCGCTGTGCCTCGGTCGGCACGCGTTCGGCGCTTTCCGCATCGGTGGCGATGGACGACAGAATCTCCATCCATGCATTCAGGCCGCGCGTGCTTGTGTTGTCATCTAGCCGCGCCTGCAACTGCGCCGCCTGCTGCGTCTTCGCCTCGGATGCGGGCGCCTTGCCCAATGCGTCGAGCGCGGCCTTCGTCGCGCCGATCTCGCCGACCAGGCGCTTCAGCACCTCGGCCAGTTCGAGGTTGAACGCGAGGATCGCGCGCAGCTGCGCGTCGTCCAGCGACAGGCGCGGGTCGAGGCGGATGCGCAGCGGCGAGGTCATGCGCTCGCCATCCACGACCAGCTCGACGCGGTAATCGCCCGGCAGCGCCAGCGGGCCTTCCGGCAGCGCGGAGGTTTCGACGCCGGCGGTGGCGGCGATCGAGTATTCGTAGGACGTGGCCAGCGGACGCGGATGGCGCAGGTTCCACACCCAGCGATGCGTGCCGGCGGTCTTCGGCAGCGGGCCGGCCGGCTTGCGGTAGAGATCGGAGAAATACTGTTCCGCCGGCAGGTTCGCATCGGCATCGCGTTCGCTGTCGAAGCTGCGGATCATCTTGCCGCCGGCATCGAGGATGCGCAGTTCCACGCGCTTCACATCGCGCGGCAGTACGTACTCGATCATCGCGCCGGTCGGCGGGTTCCTGCCCAACGGAATCTCCGCCGCCAGCGGCGTGTCCTTGTTCATGTTCTTGCGCAGGCGCACCGCGTCGGCGACAGGAAAGAGACGCGGACGCGCATCGTTCGGCTGCTGCGCAAGCGCGCGCAGGCGCGAGACGTTGTCGAGGATCCACAGCCCGCGCCCCTGCGTCGCGATCGCGAGATCGTCGCCGATCACGCGCATGTCGCGCACCCAGGCGACCGGCAGGTCCGGCGAGAACGGCCGCCAGTGGTCGCCGTCGTCCAGCGAGACGTGCACGCCGCGATCGGTGCCCGCGAACAGCAGACCGGTGCGCGTGCGATCCGCGCGCAGCACCGTGGTGAATTCGCCCTCCGGCAATCCGGTGACGATGCGCTGCCAGCTGCGGCCGCCGTCGCGGGTGCGATACAGCAGCGGCGCGAACACGTTGCGGCGATGCTGGTCCACCGCGAGATACGCGCGCTGCGGATCTGTCGCGGACAGCTCGATGCGCGCCACCGTCGACCACGCCGGCAGGTCCGGCGGCGTCACGTTCTCCCAGCTGCGCCCGCCGTCACGGGTGCGCTGCACCAGGCCGCTGTCGGTGCCGACCCACACCTCGTCGGCGCTGTGCGGCGACGGCGCGATGCTGAAGATCACCCCGAAGCCGCAGGCCTTCGCCTCGGATTCCGCCACGTCGCCTGCGCAGGCCTCGGCGGTCTTCGTGCGGCCGGTGAGATCGCCGCTGATGACCTGCCAGGTCGCACCGCGATCCTCGCTGCGATACAGCTGCTGCGAAGCGAGATACAGGGCGCGCGGCGTGTTCGGCGTGCGCGCCACCTCGGCGATCGTCAGCGGCGTGATCCAGCTCCAGCGCTGGTCGATGCTGCGCGGATCGCGGCCGTAGGTGTTCACCTGCACCGGCGTGACGTTCTGCACGTCGCCGGTGCGGTCGTCGTAGCGGCTGACGCGCCCGCCGAGGCCGCTGCCGTACGACACATGCGAGTCGTCGGGATCGGGCACGATGCAGTCGCGCTCGTCGGCGCCGACCGGCTGCCAGTCGCGGAAGCTGATCGCGCCGTAGTCCGAACGACTGACGATGCGCACAGAACCGTTGTCCTGCTGCCCGCCGTAGAGCCGGTACGGAAACTGGTTGTCGACATGCAGGCAGTAGAACTGCCCGGTCGGCTGGTTGTACCAGTCGCTCCAGCTCGCGCCGCCGTTGAGCGTGACGATCGCGCCCTGGTCGGCCGAGGCGATCATGCGCTCGGGCTGCTGCGGATCGATCCACAGGTGGTGGTAGTCGTCGCCGCCGGGCGAGCCGCGCAGGAACGACAGTGTGCGCCCGCCGTCGCGCGAAACCTGCATCGACCGCCCCATCACGAACACCGTGTCCGGATCGGTCGGATGCGCGACGACCCGCGCGAAATAGCGCGAGGTCAGCGCGGGATTCTTCTGCATGACCTGCCAGGTCGCGCCGCCGTCGTCCGAGCGATACAGGCCGCCTTTCTCGCGATGGTCGATGATCGCGTACACCCGCGTGCCGCCCTTGTACGCAGTCGCCGCGATGCCGATGCGTCCGAGTTCGCCCGAGGGCCAGCCGGCACCGGAGATCCGCGTCCACGTTGCGCCACCGTCCTCCGAACGGAACAGCCCGCCGGCATTGCCGACCATCGGCTTGAAATAGCTCATCCACGGATAGTTGCGTGCCTGCCACGCCGCCGCGAACAGTCGCTGCGGTCGCGCAGGATCGGCCGCGAGATCGACCACGCCGGTCGCGTCGTCGATGGCCAGCGTGCGCGTCCACTGACGGCCGCCATCAGTGGTGCGGAACACGCCGCGCTCCGGCGACTCGGCGTACAGCGGCCCCAGCGCCGCGACTACCGCGATGTCCGCGTTGCGCGGATCGACATGGATCGCCCCGATGTGCCGCGTCTTCGCCAGCCCCGCATGCGTCCAGCTGCGCCCGCCATCGCGGCTCACGTACACGCCATCGCCCGCCGCCGTGTCGTAGCGCGGCTGCGGCTGCCCGGTGCCGACATAGATCACGTCGGGATTCGATGGCGCCACCGCCAGCGCACCGATCGACGCCGCCTGGCGATCGAACACCGAGGTCCAGTTGTGCCCGGCATCCGTGGTCTTCCACACCCCGCCCCCCGCCGCACCGAAGTAGTAGTGGTTCGGCCGCGACGGCACCCCCGCCCCCACCGTCGCCCACCCCGCCCGATACGGCCCCACGAACCGCCAGTGCAGCCCATCGAAGTCATCGGCATGCGCAGGGGCAGCGGCGCAAAGCGCGAGGAGCAGGCACCAGGGGATGAGCTTGGGCATGGGGAGACCTGGGTCGGGCTGAGATGGGCAGATCGTATACGATTTCGGATCCCGTAGCCCGGGTAAGCGCAAAGCGCGCACCCGGGACGACGAGGCGCATGTCTCTCCGAAGAGCCCCGGGTGCGCGCTTTGCGCTTACCCAGGCGACGGCATTGCTCCCGTGAGCAGACGCCCGGCGATAGCATTCGGCATCGAAGGCGGAGGTGCGCATGGAACGGGGACGAGCAGCGAAAGGACTCCACTGCTGTTTGTCCGTCGTGCGCGTGATCCTCGCGGGACTGTTCATCTTCGTTGCATTGACGATGGTCGTGGGCTGGCTTGCCAGCGACGGAGACGATCTTTCGCCCTGGGGCGGCGTAGCCATCATGGCCACACTCGCCGCCGCCATCTTCATCGCGATGTTCCTGTTCAACCCGCGCGGATCGCGCCCGTCGCTCTTCGGCTTGAACAAGGGCGAAAACCTCGAAGCACTCGAACGCG
Source organism: Lysobacter brunescens (assembly GCF_042677005.1). NCBI lineage: Bacteria > Pseudomonadati > Pseudomonadota > Gammaproteobacteria > Lysobacterales > Lysobacteraceae > Lysobacter > Lysobacter brunescens. The sequence continues at coordinate 340,896 of NZ_JBHTIF010000001.1, forward strand.
ATGGCATCCTGGTCCGCGAATCCTTCTCCGCCACGCGCGCGTTCGCGGTGGCGGAATACGAAGACGAGGGACTGCACTATTTCATCGAACTGACCAACGGGGACGTGCTCTACCTCACGGGGCAATTGCTGTACGCATTCGAGCCGGACGAAGGCGATGAAGATGACCTGCGCCCACCGCAGCCACGCCGCTTCCCGTGCACGGAGTTCGAAGTGCTCCGGCATCGAACCGAAGGCTACCTCGCCGACCTCATCTGCCGAGGCGACGTACTGGAACCGGAAGTCGTCCTCCCGCACGAACAGTTTCCGGACTGGCCGCAGGGCGGCTGGCTGGACATGGATGTCATTCGCGGCATCCCGTATGACGACCTGAAGGCCTCGGCTTCGTCGCCCGGGTAGAGTCGAAGGCGAAAGCCGGGGATGGGCTTGCGCCTGAGTACGTCGTAGCGCGGTTTCTTCACTGCTCCCGGGTTTCGGCTGCGCCTCTACCCGGGATACGGGACTTCAGAGTTATCCGCGCATCCGCACGAGCTCGCTTAGTCTCAGGTAACGCGCATCGTGCAGAAGCTGTGGCGCGGCCTGCTGGACCTCATAGAGGCATTGACCCAGCTCAGGGGGTACCCACTGCTGATCTACAATTAGAGCATTCAGCAGTGACAGTGCCTCCACTGGAAATCGCCTGCATAGGCCAGAGCCGTAGAGTAGATGAACGACGTAATGCGGATGCTCAATTGGTTGCAGCCAATCCTGCACCGTCGCCAGGGCAGCCGGAAACTCGCCACGAGTGGCAATCACCACACGAGTCAAGGATTCAGCGATGCGCGAAGTAGCTCGGTCACGGGATTTTGGCCAGACCCCGTGCCAAAATGGCAGGCAACGATTTTTCCAGAAGTCTTCACGCTGATCTGCCGCACCTTCAATCGCCTGCGACAGTGCCTGTGCGGATTCCTCAAGACCTTCTTGCGGGAGAGCACCGATCGCGATTCGGAATTCTTCCACGGTATATCCATCGGTTGGCCCCAGTGCCGCATAGGTCAAAAAGGTTGCGAATTGCTTGCGATGTTTGCCTAGATCAGCATAGTGACTTGCGCTATCAAGGAACTGCGTCTTGAAGGCAGTCAGCAACGGCTGGTAAAGACGAGGCGACCAGAGGAAGCCCTCCCACACGGCTTTCGCTTCGACTGGATTGCTCCAGTCAAGCAATGGCAAAAGACGCTGCTCAGTCCACGAACGGTCCACGCGGAAAAAAGCGATCAGCCGTGAACCCAGCAAGACTCGTCCGTGGCGAAAGCGATCCACTTTCGCATCACACAAATCAGTAAAGATTGTTCTGAGGCTTGCAGGAAGCAAATCATTGTCATTCTGGTTCTGTTTGAACCACAGATTGAGCAGCGCCTGCGTGACATGCCCGATGGAATGATTGATTGCAGACCCAACAGGGTCATAGGTCTCGGTGCCATTGCGAGAGATTCGAGAGCCTATGTCTGCTTGCAGCGGCAGAGCCAACACGCGGCGACATAGATTCAAAAGTATTTCATCGTGACAAATGATGGACTTGGATGCGGCTTCCATCCACCAAGTCACTGCGGGACAATTCTCAAAAAGCACTGCATCTGGCATGGTCTGAACTAGCGGCGCAGCAAACCGCCAGGAGCGCGAGACCATGCTCTCTTCGGCCCAAGTCTGAAGCGCCTGCCGCCATCTACCCTGAGGCCACGCGCCAGCCTGCGCCAGATCACATAGCGCAAACAAACTATGAAAAAATCGCGTGCGACAAACATCACGCCATGTATCTTCGTAGAAAGGCCGCCCATCGGGCTGAGGTTTTACAAGCCACTGCACCAAGTCACGCCGCATACGGGGGGCAATGTCGACATCTCGGATGCTCTCGTAATCCGGGTCGCCGGTGCCGCTCATCCAGTGCGAGAACTCATCCCGTTCATTGTCTGCTAAATGCCATTCGGGATTGGCTTTGGATAATTCCGCCAAGCGTGCCGCAGCAGACACCCCCAAAATCAAGCCCGAAGAATCGAGCTTGGCCAGCCGCAGCCAGACTGAACGGGCCACCAAGCCTTGCCACAGATCTGCTTCCAAATCATCCCGATACATTTCTCGCGGTGGCCCTGCCAAGATGGCACTCTCAAGGCGTTCTTGTACAGTCTCTGCCAAAGTACGCCCTTGGAGGACTAATAACCTAAACACTTCGCGCCCTAGGTCCGTGGTCCACAGCCACCATGCGTCGTCGGCCAGTAGCCACTCCACCCACTGCTTAGGCGGGATGCAGTCATCGTAACTCGCAGCAAACAGAGCCAAACGTTTGAACGTGGGATATGGCAAGTCAAACCAAGCTTGGACGATGTAGGTAGCTCGCGGACTGTCCTTGGTGCGAACAGCAAGCCATGCATCGCGCAGCAATTCGATCAGGATCACCCAGTCGTGGAAATCACGGTTCTGCCAATGTGGCGTAATGGAAGGTAGATCCCAATGCGAACGATCGTTACGGTCGTCGGCCTCGCCTAGCTCGCGCAACAGGTCCAGAGCATCGCGCAGCAGTTGCTGAAGGTCTTCCAGCAGGTTCGGCAGTGTCGACTTCCATGAGTCATCGGCAAGATCGCGCAGGGTGGAATGCACGTGATCAGCGGCCAGCACGAGCTCCCAGTCCACCAACTGCTTGATTCGCACAGGCTCCTCAGTCGTATTCAGATCGCCATCACCCCATCGAAAAGGTTCTTTCAACGCAACTCTCGGGGCCAGTAACTCGCGCAACTCTAGGCGAAGCGTGACAGTCAAACCTTCACGCTTAAGACGACCTTGCCAGCGATACAGAGATGGATCGTGCCACCGCGATTTCACCCTGCCGCTGAGCAGTAGCCGCCACAAAGTGCGCATCATGGGACTTGGAATGGCATTAGGAGCGTGCAAGCGAATTTCATCCAAATCAGAAGCCTTACCATCACGCTCCAGCGCGGCAAAGCGATCCAATTCATGCTCGATCAGCCACGACAAGCGGTCGTGCAACTGCCCCCCGCGACCTGCTATCCAGATGACCAGCCTCGGATCATTTAAGTGGCGCAGAAGCCAGCGAGCAAGATGAAACATCACTTCATCCCACTGACTACTGCTGCCTCCTCTAGATATCAGTAGCATTGGCGGCGCGCGGTCATAGGGTGCAGGCCGGCTAATTACGCTGAAGCGAAGCTTGCTATCTATTTCATCATGAGGAGGAACACCGAAGCGTCGAAGATCACTGTACTGAAAACGTTCGTCCGAGAAGGCTTCCAGTAGCCAATCCAAGGATGGGACGGGATTGACCTCCGAAAACAGTTTTGCCGGCAATCCCGATTTATCCGACAAGGCCCACAGCATGCGGCCGACGAAATTGTCTTGCCGTGTGCTGTCTTGTGGGCGGGTCATGGCATGTTTAACAACGATTGATTCTTTTCCCTGCACTCCATCGCGATAGGTGTCTGCCCAGGCGTGCAAGGTCTGATGCAGCGCCGAATGGTCGTAGGTACCAGCCAATACCGTATAAAGGATGGGAGCGACACCTTTGGCCTCCCATTCGATAGTTTTCCGACGCTCCTGCCCAGGCTCGCAGTCACCAAATGCCCAAGCTTGCGGCGTAACTTCGCCCAACATCCGGTCAGCAGCCAGCGCATCCATCATATAGCGCAACACCGGGTCGTTAATGCTGTAGCCCACGAAGCAGACCACGTAGTTACGGAATAATTCGCTCACAAAGCGCGCCGCCCAGCGCTCTGTTAGGTAAGCCAAACCAAAATCACCGCTAGTAACTACCAGTCGGTTTAGGGCAGTGTCATCTGTCTTCTCTGGCAGCAAGCCATGCAGATAGACCAGCCCGTCCCAGCGACTGTTCTTTGGAATGGGCAGCATCGGGGCGGTGTAAGCTTGGAACGCTTGCCCCGTACGTTTTGCTGCCACGTGGAAAATACGATCGAAGTTGGTGGTCACCAAGCGCAGCGCGCCCTTGCGGCAGCGCGCCAAACGCAGCAAAGCCGCCTGAGTATCTGTGGCGGCCTTGCGCCGAAGTTTCGGTTTTAGTGCCTTTGCTAGTGCGCGCCGGACAGCCATGCGCTGACCAGGCAGGCGTCGCTCCAGCAGGTCGAGCGTGGCATCGAACTGATCGCGCTTGAATGCCTCATGCTCGATGTCCGAGTCTGAGAGTGCCGCGCCGTTAATTTTGTAAATCTGCTCCACTAAACCTTTGAAGCCCGGCAGGCCGGCAGGATAGGAAATCCCTGCGCCACAGAAAAACACCACACGGCCTTCTTCGTGAGCCTGCAATAGCGCATCCGGAATATCAGGACCATTGGGAATGAACTGCATTCCTATTAACTCCACTATTAAATTCATGCACAAGCGGAAAATTGATTCCAAGCAAAGGAGTCATCAGAGCATCAAGCACACATTGAGATCCTTTAACGAAATAATTATTCCATCTCTTAGTCAGAGTGAACGCACAGCGCTCCATCTTCATATTCGTAACCACCCACTGCTATTGGCGATAAGAGCATCGAGGACGGCACACAGGTGGGGTTCGCTGCAATCACCGTCACCCTACAACTGTCCGCTTCGAGTCAAAATCTGTAACGACAGATTCTCTTGCGCTCCAAGCTTCACTCCACCCTGCAAGATCTGACAGCACCCCCACACCCCAACACAAAAACACCCGACAACCGCCGGGTGTTCCCTGCAGCAAGATCAGATCGATCCAGTCCGGATCCAGTTCCGTCCATCGCAGTAGTAGACGTTGTAGCCGTCGTCGGCGATCGTGCCGGCGGTGCTTTCGTCGCAGACCATGCCGACGACGTCGTCGCTGACGATGTCGCGTGCGTGGGCGAGGGGCGCGAGGGCGAGTCCGATGGCGAAGATGGTGGCGACGAGGCCGGTGGTGAGGCGGTGCTTCATGCGTGGCGTCCTTGGCTGTGTGCATGCGGGTCGTGTGTAGGGCATGCGCGCGACCCGCATGCGCCGCGCCCCTGCCGCGCCGCGTTGCTTGGCGGCGGGTCGAGGGTACGACGGTCGGGGGTGGGTTGTCGTGCTGCGGTGCGTGGGGCGAGGCCATTCTCGCCACTGCTTGATGCTTAGAACGGAAACCCATCCCCACCCAACCCTCCCCTTGAAGGGGAGGGCTTCAAAGCGCCGCGCTTGTCTCCCTCCCCTTCAAGGGGAGGGACGGGGTGGGGATGGGTTGAATTAGTCGAACGCCCCCATCCCGGCCTTCCCCCGCGCGCGGGGGAAGGAGACAAGCGCGGCGGCTGCGTGCTTCGTCGCCCTCGCTTGCGCGAGGGCCATGCATGGTTGCGGCGGTGAGCTGGGTCCTCGCTTTCGCGAGGATGACGATGTTTTGTTGTTCCCTTCTCCCACCGGGAGAAGGTGGCCCGCAGGGCCGGATGAGGGTTCGGTACGCGCGCGAGTGTTCGACGCTCGCGGCTTCACCGACCCTCTCCCCCGACCCCTCTCCCGGCGGGAGAGGGGAGCAAAGAAAACGGCGCGCCCCGTGGGACGCGCCGTTGTCGTGTTGCGTTCGCGCGGGGTGCGCTTACTTCTTCGCTTCAGCCGGCTTGGCGGGTGCGGCGGCGGGTTGTGCGGGCTTGGGGTTCTTCACGAATTCCTCCAGCCAGGCGTCGGTTTCGGCGAGCATGTGCAGGATGGATTCGCGGGCGCGGTAGCCGTGGGATTCCTTGGGCAGCATGACCAGGCGTGCGGTGCCGCCGAGGCCCTTGACCGCGGCGAACATGCGTTCGCTCTGGATCGGGAAGGTGCCGGAGTTGTTGTCTTCCTCGCCGTGGATGATCAGCAGCGCATCCTTGACCTGGTTGGCGTAGTTGAACGGCGACATGGTCTGGTAGGTGTCGCGTGCATCCCAGAAGTTGCGCTCTTCGGCCTGGAAACCGAACGGGGTGAGCGTGCGGTTGTAGGCGCCGCTGCGGGCGATGCCGGCCTTGAACAGGCGGGTGTGGGCGAGCAGGTTGCCGGTCATGAACGCGCCGTAGGAATGGCCACCGACGGCCATGCGGTTGCGGTCGCCGATGCCGCGACGTTCGAGTTCGTCGACGGCGGCTTCTGCGCTGGCGATCAGCTGCGGCAGGTAGGTGTCGTTCGGTTCCTTGTCGCCTTCACCGACGATCGGCATCGACGGGTCGTCGAGCACGGCGAAGCCGCGCGCGAGGAAGGGATGCGGGCCCCAGTAGCTGATCGCGTTGAAGCGATACGGCGAGCCGGTGACCTGCGAGGCAGCTTCGGCGGATTTGAACTCGCCGGGATAGGCCCACATCAGCACCGGCAGCGGCTTGTCGCGGCCCGGCTGGAAGCCCGGCGGCAGGAACAGGTTGGCGGTGAGTTCGACGCCGTCCTTGCGCTTGTAGCGGATCTGCTCCTTCTTTACGTCCTTGAGCTGCGGCGTGGGATGCGGAAACGCGGTGAGCGCGACCGGTGCGGCCTTGGCGGCGAGATCGAGACGATAGAGGTTGCTCGGTTCGGTCGGCGATTCGCGGGTGATCAGCACCTTGTCGGCGTTGGCGTCGAGCACGGCGACCACGTCGCTGTAGTACGGCGCTTCCGAGCGGTACAGGCGCTGCTTGCTGTTGTCGTCGAGGTTCCAGCGATCGAGGAAGGGGCGGTCGCCTTCGGACGAAGCGCCGTCGCCGATCAGGTAGATGCTCTTGCCGTCGGGCGCGAACTTCAGGCGCGCAAAGCCGTTCTCGTCGCGCTCGCTCACCGGGTTGCCGGGGTCGTTGTAGCGGTCTTCGCTGGAACCGTCGAACACCAGCTTCGGCGCGGTCTGCGGCGCGTCGGGCGCGATCTTCCAGCTCTTGACCTTGCGCGTCTTCCACCAGTATTCGCCGAGCAGGGCGACATCGCCGCGCCCCCAGTCGATGCCGGCGTAGCGCGTGCCGAGCTTGGCCAGCAGCACCGGCGCCTTGTCGAACGGCGCGGCCTGCAGATAGACGTGGTCGCGGATCTCGACCTGTTTCGCCGGGTCGCCGCCGTCCTGCGCCTCGGCCCAGACCAGCGTGGCCGGGGCATCGCTGCGCCACGACACGCTGCGCACGCCGGTGGTGGTGGCGTCGTTGCCGCTGGGCAGGCCTTCGAACAGCGGCAGCTTCGCGACTTCATGCAGCACCTTGCCGTCGAGGTCGGTGACTTCGATGCGGCGCGGGAAGAAATTCATCGGCACGACGTACGAATACGGGCGTTCGATACGCTGCGAGAGCAGGTGCTTGCCGTCGGGCGACGGGCTCAGGCCGACGTACAGGCCGGGCTTGCCGACGTTGCGGACCTTGCCGTCCAGCGACACCAGGGCCGGCTGCACGTGCAGGTAGTGTTCGAAGATGCGTTCGTCGCTCGCGCTGCGCAGCATGTCCTGGTAGGTGCGCAGCTGGCGCACCGCGCCGCCGCCGCGCGCTTCCTGGGCGTTCGGCCCGGTCGGGATGATGTCGGCGGCGGGCGCACCGCCCTGCCCCGTGCGCAGGTGGACGAGCAGGCGCTTGCTGTCGGGCATCCAGCGGATGCCGGCAGTGACGGTGTTGAGCGGCTGGTCCAGCAGCTTGCGCGCCTTGCGCGCGCCCACGTCGACCAGCCACAGCTCGTTGCCACCGGTGTTGGGGTCCTGCTGGTTCAGCGCGATGTGCTTCTGGTCGGGCGACCAGGACATGCCGGCGATCGACAGCGGCTTGGGCAGGCCGTCGATGCGCTGTTCCTTGCCGGTGGCCACGTCCATCAGCCACAGGTCGGTGCCGAAGGTGAAGCGGCTGGGCGAATAGCTGCGCGGGTTGAGGCGCAGGCCGGCCAGCTTGAGTTCGGGCTGCGCGACCAGGGCGATCGACGGCAGCGTGGGGATCTGCTGCAGCGCAAGCAGGTCGCCGCGCGGGCTGAGCGAGGGCTGCGGCGCGCGCGGGGCATCGACGATGGCCTTCAGTTCGGCGACGGGCTCGCGGTAGCCATTGGCGGGCGCAGCGGGCGCGGCCTGCCGGGTGGCGGCCGGAGCGGCCTGCTGGGCCAGGGCCGGCGGCAGAGCCAGCACGGCGCCGAGCAGCAGCGGCAGGAGCAGCGGACGCAGCACACGCGACCGGGACGGGACGGAACGAAGGGACATGCGCAGGGACTCCTTGCGACGGGTTCGACGGCGGACGGTCGTCGGATCGACCAGCCCGCCATCGTTCGGGGCGCCGTCGCGGGGCGTCAACCGCCACAGGTCATGGTCGACTCACGGCCCGCCCTTCGCGCCAATCCCGGCCTGTGCGTCCTGTGGCGGCCACCACAGTTCGATCACGCCCGGGCGACCGGTGTAGCCCCTCGGCAGGCCGCGGATGCGGAACTCCAGCGAGGCGTCGCGCTGTGGCCATTGCGTCGCGATCCACTCGGTGAGCGCGGCGGCGCAGTCGCCATTGCGACGGAGATCGTGGACGAGCAGGGTCGGCACCGGATGCGGCCGCGGCGCCTCGCGGCCCTGTGCGGCCGAAGTGATGCTGACGTTCTCGATGCCCTGCATGCGGAAGGTCGCCGCGATGCTGTCCCAGGCCAGCCCGGCGAGGGGCGCACGCGCGGACTCCTCGTGGATGTGGACGAACAGCTGCTTGCGCGATCCCGGGCAGCTTCTGGCCAGACGCGCAGGCCAGGCATCGGCGGGCAGCGCGACGGACAGGGCGGCTGCAGGCATCGTGGCGGCCGGCGTGGTGGCGACCGATGCGGGCACCGACCGCAGGATCTTCAGCCGCCTCGGGTCCAGTCGACGCGTTTCGGTCATCGCGACATCGCGGTCGGGCGTCGTGACCGTCGCGACTGTCGCGGCATCCGCGATGTCGGTCGATGTCGACGGATCGGTCTTCACCACGGCGGTCGGCATGGGCGGCGTCACCACCTGCGATGCGACGGCATCGGTGGTGGTGCCCTTGTCCTGCGCCGCCACGACGGGCAGTCGTGCGGCGACCGGCGCGACGACCGGCTCGGCCACGGCGTAGCGCAGCGTCGGGCCGGCATCGAGGTGCTCGTCTTCGCGCAGGCGCACCCAGTACGCGCTCGGATCGAGGTCGCGGGTGTCGTTGCCGCGCAGTTCGCCGCAGAGGACTTCGGGCCGCACATGCGTGTCGGTGGGGTTGCCGCAGGTCTTGGCGGCCATGACCAGGAAAGCTTTCGCGATGCGCACGTCGCTGTCATCGCCACGCACGGTATCGCTGAGCTGGCGGAAGCGCGCGATCGCCATGCGGTCGCTGTAGCTGGCGGGATCGGGCATGGCATGGCGTCGCTGGCGCAGCACGCTCGCCAGTGCGTCGACGCGCTGCGCGAACGCGGCGGCATCGACCGTCCCGGACTGCAGCGTCGCGCGCATCGGTTCGAGCGTGGCGGCGAGATCCTTCAGCAGCCGCCCTGCGACCGGATCGCTGCCGGCATACGCATCGAACGCGCGGAAGCGTGCCGGCGCGGTCGCGGCGTCATCGGTGCCCGCGCCCATGTCCGTGCCCGACGGCGACAGCGCATCGATCATCGCCTCGTAGGCGCGCTGTTCCAGCGTGCGCTGCGAGGCCACGCGGAAGATGCCCTCGGCCTTGTCGAGCAGCGTCGCCAGGGTCTCGCGGTTGCGCGCCTGTTCGCTGCGCCACTCGTCGAAGGCCTGCCACACCGGCATCAGCACGGCGACCAATGCGCCCAGCGACAGCGCACCGACGGCGGCCTGCTGCGTCTGCAGTTTCCAGAACGGCCGCGATTCATCGTGCGGCTTGCTCAGGCTGGACGTGGCGATGCGCAATTGCCGGTCCGGCGGCAGCAGGACCGACTGCGACCACCCGGGCAGGCGCGCCAGCATCGCGGCCCCCAGTTCGGTGCCGAAATCCTCGCCGAGGCGGTGGTAGCTCTCCCACTGCGCTTCGTCGAAGAACTGGTCGCCGGTGCCCTGCTGCGGGAAATCGCGGCGACGCCGCGCGTAGGCGAGGATGTCCACGTCCAGCAGCGCGTGCAGGTTCGGCTTGAACACCAGCAGCGTGCCTTCGCGGCGGCGGCCCTGCGCATCGGCGCGGTAGAGGATGCGTGCCAGCAGCACGCCGCGCGCAGTGTGGTTGTCGACCAGTTCCTGCGGCGACAGATAGACGAGTCGCGCGGCCGCGCCCTCGCCGGCGGGCGGGCCGAAGCGGCGATTGGCTTCCTCGGCGCGGTAGAACTCGATCTCGGCGCCGTAATCGATGCGCGCCTTGCGCACCAGGTTCTCCAGGTCGGCGTATTCGAACTTCGGGTCGGCGCCGCAGTCGGCCAGCACGATCAGGTCGAGCTGGCGCTGCAGCAGCGGATGCACGCCGGTGTTGTCGAAATGACCACCATCGGACAGATACCAGTCCGGCGCCAGCGGACCGGCGTAGGCGGCGCGGAATTCCGCGTACAGGCGCAGCATCTTGGCGAAGCGCAGCTCCCACCAGCGCGGCGCGCGCGCGACCATGCCGCGTTCCAGCGCGGCCCAGGCGTCGCCGAGGTTGAGCCAGTAGCCCAGGCGCGCGCCGGCGAGGAACAGCAGCGCCGCCCAGCCGGGCGTGGTGTTGACGCCCGCGCCGGGCGAAGCCGCCGCGCCGGAGATGCCGACCCAGCGCGCGAGCCCGCCGATGCCGTCGAGCGTCGCGTCGGGCAAGGGCTTGTGGCCGACATCGATGCCGTAGCCGCTGAGCACCATCGGCACGCCCTTGCGATCGGCGTTGTACAGCCGGGTCTGGTGGCCGCGGGTCTGGTTGAGGCAGACGTTGATGAGATGGATCGGACCACCCTGCTCGGTCGGACGGTGCGCACGCAGCGGCACGTCGTCGGATTCGTCGACGGCGGTGACATCGGACAGCGCTTCGGGCGAGGTGTCGGCGGCGCTGGCCTGCAGCGCGTCCTCGCCGCCGAAGCGTTCGACATTGGCCGCGCCGAGGTAGGCGCGCGCCAGCCGCGCCGCGTACATGTTGTGCAGCGACGACGCGTTCGCGTTGTCGGCGTTCCAGCCGGTGGCGAAGAACCACGCCAGCGGCAGCAGCGCCACGAACAGCCAGCGCCAGCCCGCGCTGGACACGAGCGCATCGCAGGCGGCCACAGGCAGGCTGGGCTGGCAGTCGCCGAGCGAGAAGCCGCCGTAGATCAGGTGCTGCACCAGCGTGGTCCACAGCAGCACGAGGCCGAACGCGAGCGTGTAGCCGGCGATGTTGACCAGCCTGGGCAGCAGGTCGGCGCTGGCGCTGCGGCTGGACTGGATGGTCCGCTGCAGCGGTTCCGACAGCGAGCGGATCGCCAGCAGGAACGCGCCGCCCAGGCCCAGGCCACCGAACAGCCCGGCGTACGACGCCGACAGGATCTTGTGCAGCTCCCAGCTGAGCCAGTCGAGCAGGCCCAGGGCAGCCAGCACCACCGCCATCAGGTTGATGCCGCGCAGCCAGGCGGTGAGGATCCTGCGCGCTGCCGGCAGCGACACCGGGTCGCCCGCGCGGCGGGCGCGGGTCAGGCGCAGCATCGCCGCCACGCCGGCCGCACCGATGCCGACCAGGCCGATGCCGATGCCGAGCGACCAGGTCGGACCGGGCAGCGCCGGCCAGCGACCGCCCGCGCCACCGGAGAACCACGCGCCGACGGCGTCTGTCCAGTCCTCGCCCCAGCCGGCGACGAGACTGATGCCGAGCGCTCCCGAACCGAGGATCAACAGCGCATCCACGGCACCGATGCGCGCAGGCTGGTCGATGCGCGACTCGGTGGACCGGACCGGCGATCGCGGCGTGCGCGCATCGACCCGCACCATCCAGTACAGGACGAGCAGGCCCGGCGCGACCGCCAGCCAGCTGGCCACGGCCAGCGGCCACCAGATGCTGCCCCAGCCCGACCACGCACCGGCGTCCAGCGCGCCGACCTGGGCATCGAGCGTGTAGGCGGACGTGGCCAGAAGGCCGACCACCATCGCCATCATCGCGAATTCCATGTGCACGGCGATGATCGCGCGCAGGTAGGTGGCGATACCGATGCCGAAGTCGCGCGCGCCCATCGGCGCGAGGTAGCGACCGTAGCGGCGCAGCCACGACAGCGGGATGGAATCGCTGCGCGCCAGCAGGGCCTGCGCGCGATCGATGCCGAGCACGCTGACCAGGCGCGCGAACATCGCGCCGATGTAGCCGCCACCGGACACGGTGGACAGGTAGTCGAAGCGTTTCAGCAGGCCGCGCTGCGCGAGCCCGCGGAGCAGGCCGAGGCAGAACGTCGCGCTGCGGATGCCGCCACCGGACAAGGCCAGGCCGATCAGCGGCGTGCCGTCGTCGGCGCTGTCGCCGTTGCGCGCGCGTCGGGCGCGCAGCGCATCGTGCTCGGCATCGGAAATGCGGCCCGCGAAGGGGCGCGGTGTGTCCGTCGCGGCCGCAACCTCCGGATCGCGTGCGTTGTCGCCGGTCGTGCTCATGGGTCCCTCCTCCTGTCGCGATGACGGGTCCGGATCACCGGATGTCGCTTCCTCGTGCCCGACTGTACTCCGCCGGTGGCGCGGCAGCGGTGGCTAGACCAGCGCATCCAGCCTCGGCATCCAGGCGTCGTCGACGAGCTGCTCGAACCCCGGCCCCAGCGGATGGATCTCGTTGTCCCACAGCGCGGTGTCGGCCAGCTGCAGGCGGGTGTCGAGCACGATGAAGCGTTCCGGATCGGCACTGTTCGCGCGGATGTCCTGCAGCAGCGCATGGAAGCTCTCCAGCAGCCAGCGCACGAGGGTCTTCTGCTCGGCGGACGTCAGCCCCAGCGGCGCCACGTACTTCCAGATCCACGGCCCGGCGCGCAGGCCCGGCAGTCCGAAGGTGTAGGGCTTGTCCATCGGGGTCACGTCCGCGTAGGTGTGGGCGACGATCGTCGCGCCGGGCGCGGATGCATCGCGCATCGCGACGATGCGCATGTAGTTCGCCCTGATCGTCGCGAACGTCGCCGCCAGCGCCGTCAGATCGATCCAGCGCCGCGCCACCTCGGGCACCTGTGCTGTCCAGGGCCAGGGCGAGGCGTCGAGGACATCGTCCACACTGAGATGCCTGCTGAAATCCTTGCCGATCACGTCGTTGCCGCCGAGCGACAGCAGGATCGCCGCGAACGGCTTGCCCCGGGCCTGCAGCTCGGCCGCGATGCGCTGCCACTGGCCGATCTTCGACTTCACCTGGCTGGCATCGCGGCCGGGGGCGCTGTCGTCGAGGATGTTCGCGCGCCGGCCCAGCCGACTGTTGGCGGCGATCCCGCTCTGCAGGTCGAAGTAGGTCCGCAGGGGGTACTGGAACCAGGAATCGCCGATGGTCAGCATGTTCTTCCGGTTCGGATAGCGCTCGATGCGCTCCAGGTAATCCTTGAGATGGACGATGTGGGTCGAGGGCATGGCCGTTCCTGCTGGCGGAGGGTGGCGGGGCGAGGCCGGCCCTGATCCGGGGCCGGGTGGCGCGGGCACTGGCCTGCGCACCTCGATCTTGCGCGCCCCCTGTCGCATCCAACGGGATCGAAGCGGCATCGCGGCAACCTCTCGTCGGGCCGGAGGCGGTCGCTCCGGCGGCGGCTTTGCGCTTCGCGGCCATCCGTCGCCTGCCCGACGCCCATTCATCGCTTCATCGCGAGCAGGCGATATAATGCCGCCCTCCCCGCCGAGGGGCGCTGCAAGCCCGGCACAGCCCGGGATCAGGCTCGGCGGAGGTCTCCAACCGTCCCAACGGCGCCCGTTCACTGCCCCGCCCCCCACGGGTTGGGCACTCAACGGAGAACCGACCGCATGAACGCTGTCGCCAAGACCTTCTCGACCGAAGGTGATTACAAGGTCGCCGACATCTCGCTGGCCGACTGGGGCCGCAAGGAAATCGACATCGCCGAGCACGAGATGCCGGGCCTGATGTCGATCCGCCGCAAGCACGCCACCGCCAAGCCGCTCAAGGGCGTGCGCGTGACCGGCTCGCTGCACATGACCATCCAGACCGCCGTGCTGATCGAGACCCTGAAGGACATCGGCGCCGACGTGCGCTGGGCGTCCTGCAACATCTTCTCGACCCAGGACCACGCCGCCGCCGCCATCGCCGCCACCGGCACCCCGGTGTTCGCGTGGAAGGGCGAGACGCTGGAAGAGTACTGGGACTGCACCCTCGACGCGGTGACTTTCCCGGGCGGCAAAGGCCCGGAGCTGGTCGTCGACGACGGCGGCGACGTGACCCTGCTGATCCACAAGGGCTATGAACTCGAACAGGGTTCGGACTGGGTGAACACCCCGTCGGGCTCGCACGAGGAGCAGGTCATCAAGAACCTCCTCAAGCGCGTCGCCAAGGAGCGCCCGGGCTTCTGGACCAACGTCGTCAAGGACTGGAAGGGCGTCTCCGAAGAGACCACCACCGGCGTGCACCGCCTGTACCAGATCGCCGAAGCCGGCAAGCTGCTGGTCCCCGCGATCAACGTCAACGACTCGGTCACCAAGTCGAAGTTCGACAACCTGTACGGCTGCCGCGAGTCGCTGGCCGACGGCCTCAAGCGCGCGATGGACGTGATGCTGGCCGGCAAGGTCGCCGTGGTCTGCGGCTACGGCGACGTCGGCAAGGGTTCGGCGCACTCGCTGCGCGCCTACGGCTGCCGTGTCATCGTCACCGAGATCGACCCGATCTGCGCCCTGCAGGCCGCGATGGAAGGCTTCGAGGTCAACACCATCGAAGACACCCTCGGCCTCGCCGACATCTACGTGACCACGACCGGCAACAAGGACGTGATCACCCTGTCGCACATGCAGCAGATGAAGAACCAGGCGATCGTCTGCAACATCGGCCACTTCGACAACGAGATCCAGGTCGATGCGCTGAACGCCTCCAGCGCCAAGCGCGTGAACATCAAGCCGCAGGTCGACAAGTACATCATCGGCCCGGGCAAGGAGATCTTCCTGCTCGCCGAAGGTCGCCTGGTCAACCTCGGCTGTGCCACCGGCCACCCGAGCTTCGTGATGTCGAACTCGTTCGCGAACCAGACCCTCGCCCAGATCGACCTGTGGGCGAACAAGGACACGTACGAGAAGACCGTCTACCGCCTGCCGAAGGCGCTGGACGAGGAAGTCGCACGCCTGCACCTGGAGAAGATCGGCGTGAAGCTGACCACGCTCACCAAGGAACAGGCCGAGTACCTCGGCGTCGACGTGGCCGGCCCGTACAAGCCGGACCACTACCGCTACTGATCGCGACGCGTCATCCGCGATGCTTCACCACGACGGGCGCCTCGGCGCCCGTTGTTGTTTGCGGGCACGCTATCCTGACCCCATTGTAGAGCGGGTCGAAGACCCGCTGACTCTTCGACCCAGCGTTGCGAGCATCCTGCCGATCAGGCTGGATCGACGAAGTCGTCCGCAGATTTTCGACTCATTCGTCGTCGCCCGGACCACGCCACCAGACATGGTCCGTCGACTGCGCCGGCACCTCGCATTCACGGCTCTCGATCGCATCCACCTCCCTGTCGCGTCCGCCCTGACGCCATGCATCTAGGAGATGGTCCACGGTCTGCCGACTCTGCGCTGCGATGCCGAGCGTGCGCTCCTGCATCCAGCCCTGCCCATCGTCGTCACCCTCATGCGCGCGATCGTGCATCTCCGCATCACGGTGCGGCGTGCCGTAGCTGCAGCGCATGCAGTAGTTCACCAGGTTGGAAGTCCAGTCTTCCAGAAGGCCCAGCCCGGGTGCGCTCGCCCCGCTCAGCGCCGCGATGTCGGCTTCAGCGCGACAGCGGACGAACACCACGAAAGTGCGGAAGTCCGAGGGAATCACGCGCTCCAGGGCATTGAAGACCGGGTAATCGTGCCCTCCGCTGGAGCGATGGCCGGTTGAAGCCCCGTCGTGCAGCACGATGTCGCCGTAGCGGTGGCCGCTCTCCGGCAACGGCACGTTGAGCAGGCGACCACGGACCGGGTCGATGCGCTGCATCCACAGAGTCTCGCCACCGTGCCATGGGTGCAGCCTGGCAACGGCCAGGCCATAGTCGTGGACGATCGGGCCTTCGCCTTCCGGCACCCGGATGCCGCACGCCTCCCACAATCTGCGCGCCGTGGCCCAGTCCTGCAGGGCGATCGCTGCGATCGCGGCATTCCAGTGCGCAGCTTCGTCGATCTCCTCCGACAGGGCGATCGCATCGAGATTGTGGCGCAAGCTGGTCGGCCAGTCGCGCAGGTATTTGCTCGCCAGACCGGCCATGTAGCGGTAGGCCGTGTTTTTCGGGGAACGTTCGATCAACGTGTCGAACAGTCGGGCGGCCTCTCGCAGATCGCCGCGATCGATGGCGGCGTAGGCACGGTGATGCAGAGGTTTCTTGAACATGCGAAAGGGTCGGCGTTCGATGCGGTCATTATGGTGCAGCGGGTCTCCGACCCGCTCTACATCAGGCGATCTTCGCTTGCATGCAGCCGCTCATGCCTTCCAGTTCGCATGCACGTCCCAGAACGCGACGCTGCGCCGATACGCCTCGCGGTCGATCGGCACGCCGGAGCCGCCCTCTTCCACGCCCAGCGCATTGCGCATCATCGTGATCGGGGCGAGCGGGGTTTCCTCGGGGGTCATCGTGTACAGGCAGCCGACGATGCCCCAGTCGGCGTCGATCGGCGTGCCTTCCTTCGCCATCTGTTCGCGGTCGTAGAGGATCGGGATCAGGTAGTTGGCGACCGGCGGGTCGATGCCTTCAAACCAGCGCACCAGCACCGGCAGTTCCTCGCGGCTGCGCGCGTCGTAGCCGCTGCGCAGCAGGTGGCGGTTGCTGTCGTCGATCGGGATGGCCATGCAGCGCGTGGAGGTCCAGTTGCGGTGCACGTGCAGCTTGCAGAACGGTGCGTAGCCGTCGAGCACGGCCAGCGGCGGTTCCTCGTTGAGGCGCTGGACGAACTGCTCGGCGGTGCAGTCCTGGATGGTGTTGCGGCGCGGCTCGGCGGGGAACAGGCGGGGGCGGGCGAACGGGGTGAGGACGATGGACATCGGCGGTGGCGGCGGTTGAGACGGCCGACAGCCTACCGGTTCGCGGGCATGGCCGCTGTCCGGTCGGGGGAGCGGGCTGCGTATACATTTTTACTTTCATCGCGATAAAGAGATAGAATCTCGCCCGACCCGCCCGGACGCCCGTCATGACCCCGATTTCCTTCGAGTTCTACCCGCCCAAGACCGACGACCAGCGCGCCCTGCTCGACCGCACTGCGGCGAAGCTCAAGGCCTACGCGCCGGAATACGTCTCCTGCACCTTCGGCGCCGGCGGCTCCACGCTGAGCTACACCTCCGAGACCGTGCGCCACCTGCACCAGACCCACGGCCTCGACGCCGCGCCGCACATCTCGTGCATGGGCGGCAGCCGCGAGGAGATCCGCGAACTGCTGCGCCTGTACCGCGCGCTCGGCTGCACCCGCCTCGTCGCGCTGCGCGGCGACCTGCCCTCGGGCATGGCGCGCATGGGCGACCTGCGCTACGGCTCGGACCTGGTGAAGTTCATCCGTGACGAACACGGCGATCATTTCCACATCGAGGTCGGCGCATATCCGGAAGTGCATCCGCAGGCCGACGACGCCTTCGCCGACCTGCGCAACTTCAAGACCAAGGTCGACGCCGGCGCCGATGCCGCGATCACCCAGTATTTCTACAACCCCGACGCCTATTTCCGCTTCGTCGACGACGTGCGCAGGCTCGGCGTCGAAGTGCCGATCGTGCCGGGCATCATGCCGATCTCGAACTTCAGCCAGCTCAAGCGCTTCTCCGACGCCTGCGGCGCCGAGATCCCGCGCTGGATCGGCAAGCGCATGCAGGCCCTGGGCGACGACGCCGACGGCATCCGCGAGTTCGCCGCCGACCTCGTCGCCGACATGTGCCGCAAGCTGGTCGCCGGCGGCGCCCCGTCACTGCATTTCTACACGCTCAACCTCGCCAAGCCCACGCAGTCGGTGCTGGCGCGACTGTAACGCGCCACGACCCTGTTCTTGTGGGAGCGACGCAAGTCGCGACCGCTCAGCATCCCAACGCTTTTGTAGGAGGGCCTTCAGGCCCGAGTTCTTTGCGTTATCGAAGATCAAGAGCTCGGGCCTGAAGGCCCTCCTACAAAGCGCGCGTCAGCTCACCCAACCCGCCACGACAAACAAGGCGAGGATCGCCAGCCACAGCAGCAGTACACGCCAGACCAGGCTCATGGCGTCACGCAGTTCCGGCAGCTCGCCGAGCTGCACCCAGGCATTGCCGGGGGCCACGCCCTCCTCGATGAGCTCCGAGGTTTCTTCCGCAATTTCGCTGCGCACGCTGGCGCGGCCGGCGGCGCCGAGGAAGGCGTTGTCGAGCCGCAGCGATGCGCCGCCGGCGTCGCGCCAGGCGGCGAGCACGGTGTCGAAGTTGCCGACCAGCGCCAGCGCCAGCGACATCGCCTGCGCGACCGGCCAGTCGAGCAACGCATGCAAGCGCTTCGCGGCGCCACGGGCGGCCGGCGAGAGGGCTTCGCCGCTGTCGTCCTGCGCACTCAACGCCACCAGGCGATACAGCAGCGCGCCGGTCGCGCCCAGCAGCAGGAACCAGAACAGCACGCCGAACCAACGCCGCAGCGCGCTGGCGAACACCGCCTCGATCATCGCCGGGCCTTCGCCGCCGCGCGCGGGATCGGCGCCGAGGCGGACGATGGCCTCGCGGCGCGCGTCGGCGTGTTCGGCATCGATGACAGCAGCGACATCCGCGTCGAGGTCGCGAGGCCCCCAGGCGACGAACAGCACCGCGAGGCCGAACAGCAGGCCGAAGATGCCGAACAGCGGCGAATGCAGGGCGTACTGCAGCAGCGCGACGAGCAAGAGCGGCGGCAGCAGCCCGATCAGGACACCGGCGCGGCCGTGCCACAGGCCGCCGGGCGCCGGGAACAGGCCTGACAGCCAGCGCAGCCAATGCGTGTAGAGGTCATGGCGCCGCACCAGGCCGGCAAGCCCGGGCGCGAGATGGCCCAGCGCGAGGGCGAAGATCACGGCGATCAGGGTGGCGGCCATGCCCGAGTCTACTCCGCGACCGCAACCCCGGCGTGCCACGCTTCGATCAGCCAGCGCGAGATCGACACCGACGGCGACAGCAGCAAGCCTTCATCCTTCGTCTCGCCGCGCAGCGCGGCGCCGACCTCGTCGCGGGTGAACCAGCGCGCGTCCTCGAGTTCGTCGGCGGCCTGCGGCGGATCGGGCTCGGCGTCAGCCACGAAGCCCAGCATCAGCGACGACGGGAACGGCCACGGCTGCGAGCCGAGATAGCGCGACGTGCGCACGCGAACGCCGGATTCCTCCATGACTTCGCGGGCGACGGTCTGTTCGAGTGTTTCGCCGGGCTCGACGAAACCGGCGAGCGTGGAATAACGACGCGCCGGCCAGCTGGCCTGACGCCCGAGCAGCAGGCGCTCGCCGTCGGTGACGGCAACAATCACTGCAGGATCGGTGCGCGGATAGTGATCGAGGCCGCAGGCATCGCAATGCCCCTGCCAGCCGCCACGCGTCGGACGCAGGGCTCCGCCGCAGGCGCCGCAGAAGCGGTGGCGACGGCGCCAGTGCAGCACCGCGCGGGCCTGCGCGAAGGCGGTGGCGTCGAATGCCGGCCAGTGCGTGGCGGCGCTGCGCAGGTCGATGCGGCCCTCGCTGGCGGGGCGCGCCTCGAACGGCGCCGACACCGGGCCGGGCGCGCCTTCGCCGATGTCCAGCGCGAACCAGGCCTCGTCGCCGCGCAGGCCGAGGAACACAGCCTCGTCCGGCAACTCGCCGAGGGTCATGCCGGTCGGCGCGTCCAGAAGGCCCTGCGCATCCACGCAGGTGCGGCCCTCCGCATCGACGCGCAGCACGCGCCCGTTGCGCCACAGCGTGCGCAGCGCGTCATCCTGGTCGCGGAGATGGTCGGCGCGCTCCAGCGCGTCCTCGACGAAGGCGAAACGCGGCGCCGGGGTCACGGCGAGCCTCAGGCGCTGAAGCTGCTGCCGCAGCCGCAGGTCGTCTTCGCGTTGGGATTGCGGATGACGAACTGCGAGCCGTGCAGGCTTTCGGTGTAGTCGACCTGGGCGCCGACCAGGTACTGCAGGCTCAGCGGGTCGACCAGCAGGGTGACCTCGTCGGTCGCGACCGCGAAATCGTCCTCGTTCTGCTGTTCGTCGAACTCGAAACCATACTGGAAGCCGGAACAGCCGCCGCCCTGGATGTAGACCCGCAGTTTCAGCGCGGGATTGCCTTCTTCGGCGATCAGTTCGCGCACCTTGGCGGCAGCGGCGGCAGTGAAGTCGATCAGGGGCGCCGCGGCATCGGGCGCGGAGGGCGTGGCGGTCTGGGTATCCATGCGCACAGGATGGGGCCCGGGCGATGACGGTTCAAGCGCGCCGTCGCAACGCACCGGCACGCCCGCCAACGATCGACAAGGCGCGATCAGTTCGTCGCGCCGGTGCGGATGGTGTCCGGCCACGGGAAGGACTGCTCGACCGCGCTGCCGCCCGAGGGCACCAGGCGCACGGTCACGCGCAGCGGCTTGAAGCCCTCCGGCAGCATCACCTCGCCTTCGACCTGCTGGAAATACTTGAAGGAGTATTCCAGCCCCGGCGCGTTGTTCAGCTTGCGCAGGCCCGACCAGGCGAGCTTCTCCAGGCGATCGTTGCGCGTGCCCTCGATGCCCAGGGTGAGGCGACCGGTGTTCACCGCGCCGCGGTTGAGGTTCTGGGTGAGCGTGGCGGTGAACTGCCACACGTCGCCGCTCTGCAGGCGCATGTCCAGGTCGTGCACGCTCAGCCCGCGACGCTGGCCAGTGGCGCCCACGAAACGCTCGTAGAAGGCGATGTCGGCACGCAGGCCGGCGATCTCCTCGTCGCGCTCGGCGAGCGTGCGCTCGAGGTCGCGATTGGCCTCGCGGCTGATCTGGTCCGAGCGGCGCAGCGTCGACACTTCCTGGGTCAGGCGGTCGTTGCGCGCGCGCAGCGCAGAGGCGCTGCGGCTGTCGGCGTCGGCGGAGAAGAAGGTCGTCCACGCGCCCCACAGCCCGAACCCCAACGCGATCAGGAACACCGCCAGCGCGACGTAGACCCAGTGGTGGCCGCCCGCGTGCAGGTGCGGATCGAACAGGTGGCCGCCACCGGATCTGCCGCCCGCCCCACCCGCGCGCGGGGCCTCGGCGCTGGGCGTCCCCGGCGCGGCGCCGTCGGTCGGTGGGACATCGCCGGCCTGGCCGCCGCCATTCCAGTCACCGCCGGAGGCGCCGACCACGGTCCAGGTGTCGTAGATCGACGGGACCGGCGATGGCGGCGATGCCTGCGGCGTATCGACGACGATCGGGGCGTCGAAGTCGATGCGGGCGTCGGACCGGGTATCGGATGCCTGGATGTCCGGTGTCTCGACCGCCGTTTCGGCGGTGTCCGGAGCGTCCTCGGCAATCGATTCGACGGACGGCATCGTCCGCTCGGCCTGTCCGCCGCGACGCTTGCGCCGCCGCTTGCCGGCCTTGCCGCGCGCCTGGCCAGCCGCTTCGCCGTCCGACAAGGCACGGTCGAGCAGCGCGCGCACGGCAGGCGCGGCCTCGGGCGTGTCGGTGGCGGGGGACGCCGGGCCGACGCTGTCGGGAGTCTCGGTCATCCCCACATCCTACCGTCTGTCCGCCGGCGGCTGGGTGACGGACGGCCGGATTGGCGGCATCGGCCGGGTTCGGCCCGACCGGACGCGCGTCCGCTCGTCGTCGTCGGCTCCGGGTCTTAAGCGATCAGCCAGCTTCCTGACCGATACTGGGCCCGCTGCTGCCGCACCGGCCGCAGGCACGCCTGTTCCGGGGGAAACGCGTCATGACCGAAGCCCATGTGTTCGTCGTCGGCATCCTGCTGGCCTGGCTGGCCGGCGTGCGGGTCTATCTCACCGTCTTCGGCGTCGGCATCGCCGGGGTCATGGGATGGCTGGACCTGCCCCCCGCGCTGGAAGCGACGACCTCGCCCTGGGTGCTCGGCACGTCCGGCGCACTGGCCCTGGCCGAGTTCTTCGCGGACAAGATTCCCGGCGTCGACACCGGCTGGGACCTGCTGCACACCCTGCTCCGCGTGCCCGCCGGCGCCTTCCTGGCCGCCGCCGCGATCTCGCCCGACGGCGAGCTGGGGGCCGGCATGCTCGCTGCGGGCGCCGGCGCCGCACTGGTCAGCCACACGCTGAAATCGGGCACCCGCGCGATGATCAACACGTCGCCGGAACCGCTGAGCAACTGGACCGCCTCGGTCGCCGAGGACACCGCCGTGGTCGGCGGCCTGGCCCTGGCCTGGAGCTATCCGTGGATCGCCCTGGGCGTGGTCGTGCTGGTCGGCCTGAGCGTGGCGCTGGTGGTCTGGTGGGTGTGCCGCAAGGTCTATCGCGGGGTCTCGCGGCTGCTCTCGACCTGAACCCGGATCGCCCGGCGACGGCGCCTCGCCGGGACCAACCGGATGACGAACCGCATCCGCTGCGCCGCAGCCGCTTCCCATCGCGGAACGAACCCGCATAATGCAGGGATTCGCAGGGAGTCACGATGTCTTTCGCAGCCAACGAGCGCCCGTCATCCGGTTCCGCCGCGCGCAGCGGCGCGCAGGCCCGCGCCGAGTATCCGCCCAGCGGTTACTGGCGCCGCTGGTGCGGCGACGCGTCGCCGCCGACCGAAGCCCTGACCACCGCTCCGCCCGAGGCCGAAGCCGCAGTCGCGCCAGCGCCGAAGGTGGTGCCGACCGAACAGGGCGAACCACCGTACCGCGTGCTGATCGTCGAGGACGACCGCAGCCAGGCGCTGTTCGCCCAGGGCGTCCTGCGCGGCGCGGGCATGGAAGCGGAAGTGGTGCCGCTGGCCAGCGACACGATGTCGATGCTCGCCCGCCTGCAGCCCGACCTGGTGCTGATGGACCTGCACATGCCCGGCATGAGCGGCACCGAGCTGACCGCGCAGATCCGCAGCGATGTCGCGTACGCGCACATCCCGGTGGTGTTCCTCACCGGCGACACCGATCCGGAAAGCCACCTGGAAGTGCTCGACAGCGGCGCCGACGACTACCTCAGCAAGCCGGTGCGCCCGCGCCACCTCATCGCCGCCGTGCAGAACCGCGTCCGCCGCGCGCGCGCGCTCAAGCAGCAGCGCGAACAGGAAGTCCGCCGGCATCCGACCACCGGCCTGCTCACCCGCACCTTCATGCTGCAGCAGCTGACGCAGGCGTTCCCGACACAGACCGTCGGCGCGGTGCATTTCGTCGTGATCGAAGGCACCTCGGCGCTGCGCGACCACTATGGCTACGCCGCGCTGGACGCCGTGCTGTCCGAAGCCGGCCGCCTGATCGGCGAAGTCTCCGGCGAACGTCCTGCGGCGCGCCTCAACGACAACACCTTCGTCGTCTACTGGCCCGGCCTGCCGCCGGACCGCCACATGCTGTGGGCACGCCAGCTGCGCGACACCTTCACCGGCCGCCAGCTGCAGATCGGCAGCGACACCCTGCGCCTGCGCGCCTGCGTCGGCTACGTCGACCTGGCGCACGGCTTCAGCGATGCCGGCGCCGCGCTGGCCGCCGCCGAAGAGGCGCTGCGCGCAGCGCGCAACGATCCGGTCGGCATCGCCGCCTACCGGCCGCCGTCCGAAGCGGTGTCCGAGCATGCCGCGAACCTGCTGTCGCAGCTGCAGGAAGCGCTCAAGAACGAGCGCCTGGAGCTGGCCTTCCAGCCGATCGTCTCGGTGGTCGGCGGCGACCACGAGCAGTACCAGACGCTCGTGCGCCTGCGCGACGGCAGCGGCCAGCTGCATACCGCCGCAGAGATCGTGCCGCTGGCCGAGCGTGCCGGGCTGGTGCACGAGATCGACCGCCGCGTCATGAGCCGGGCGATCGCGATCCTCGGCGAGCAGCCGGTCGGCGGCAGGCGCGCGCGCCTGTTCGTGCCGCAGTCGGCGCGCAGCCTGGGCCAGGAGGGCTACGCGCACTGGCTGCTCGATTCGCTGAAGAAGCTCGACATCGCGGGCGACCTGCTGGTCGTCGACGTGCGCCTGAGCGAGGCCCAGCTGCACTCGATGATCGTCCGCGAGTTCTGCCAGCAGATGATGGCTGCGGGCGTGCGCCTGTGCCTGAGCCAGTTCCAGTCCAATCCCGAAGCGGACGCCCTGCTCTCGCAGCTGCCGCTGAGCTACGTGCGCCTGTCGTCGCACTATGCCCACAAGATCGACCAGCAGGCGGTGCAGGACGAGATGAAGCTGCTGATCGAGCGTGCCCACCAACTCGGCCTGCAGGTCATCGGCCAGCACGTGGAGGACCCGCAGACCGCCGCGACCCTCTGGCTGAGCGGCATCGACTTCATCCAGGGCGACCTGGTGCAGCGCGCCAACCAGTCCATGGATTTCGACTTCCAGCACTCGCTGCTGTAAACGCCAGCCCGGCGGGACGCGGCCCCTGCGGGCCCCGTCGCTGGTCAAGCCGGGTCGGGCTGGGGCATCATCCCTCTTCCGGCGTGCCGATCGTGGCGCGTCGGGCCGGCGCGCCGCGGTCCAGGGGGGAGCCACGGCGCGGTCCTTCGTTCGCAACGCAGGTACCCCGATCTTGAACGAGCCGAAACCCTCGCTGCTGATCTTCCGGTGGGTGGCCATCGCCACCGCCACGGGCGCGTTTCTCGCGCTGATCGCCGATGTCCTCAACGGCACCGACACCTTCCGGGTGACCAGCCTCGCCCTCGCCGCCGCCACCGCCGTCATCGTCGGCTACCTGGCCTACGCATCGCGCAACTACGAGCGGCACATGCGCGAGGCTTCCGAAATCGCCGAGCGCAACGACGCCGAGCGCAGCGAACTGCAGCTCGAACTGCAGCGCCGCAACCAGCTCGAACAGCAGCTGCGCCAGGCCAAGCAGGACGCAGAATCGGCGGTGATGGCCAAGGGCGAGTTCCTGGCCACGATGAGCCACGAGATCCGCACCCCGCTCAACGGCATCATCCCGATGCTCGACCTGCTGATGAGCAACCGCCTGGCCGTCGACCAGGCCGAGATGGTGCACACCGCCTACCTCTCCGCCCAGCAGATGCTGCGCATCGTCGACGACATCCTCGATTACTCGAAGCTCGAAGCCTCCAAGCTCCAGCTCGAATCCACCACCTTCAACCTGCGCGAGACGCTCGAATCGGTCATCCAGCTGATGGAGCGCCCGGCCCAGGGCAAGGGCCTGCGCCTGACCCTGCAGATCGATCCCTCGGTGCGCCTGCCGGTACGCGGCGACTCGGTGCGCCTGCGCCAGGTGCTGACCAACCTGATCAGCAATGCGGTGAAGTTCACCGAGCGCGGCAGCGTCAGCCTGAACGTGCGCAAGATCGGCGAGACCAGCGCGCAGCACCAGCTGCGCTTCGAGGTCCGCGACACCGGCATCGGCATCCCGCTGGCCGCGCAGGAACGCCTCTTCCAGGCCTTCAGCCAGGCCGACGCCTCCACCACGCGCCTCTACGGCGGCACCGGCCTGGGCCTGGCGATCTCCAAGCGCATCGTCGACCTCATGGGCGGACGCATCGGCGTGGAATCCGAGGCCGGCCAGGGCGCGCTGTTCTGGTTCGAAGTGCCGATGCTCAAGGTGCAGGGCGACATCATCGCCCACAAGCCCGTGGAGAACACCGGCGGCCGCGTCCTGCTGCTCACCGGCGACCAGCGCCTGCGCCTGCGCCTGAGCATGCTCCTGCCGAACTGGGGGCTGCGCATCACCACGGTCGAAACCACCCAGGAGGCGCTGGAACGCCTGCGCTCGGCCGCCAACCAGGGCGGCGAATGGGTCTACACGGCGGTGATCGCCGACCTCGCCAGCGTGCGCAGCACCGCCGTCGCGCTGCAGCGCAATCTCGAACGCCAGAACACCTACGGCCAGGTCCGGCTCATCGGCCTGCTCGGCGACGAACCGGCGCCGGAAGAGCTGCTGATGAGCGCGACGCTCTTGCAGCGGCATTCGCCCGACGCCGACCTGCGCGCCGCGCTGCTGGGCACGGTCGACACCGCGCCGCAGCCGACCGTCGGCGAATTCGCCCTCGAGACGCCGCTCGGCGAAGCCCCGATGCACGCGCAGGAGGGCGAAACCGCCGCCCCTGTCGCCGCAGCCGCCGAGGCCGCGTCGCCGCCTGTCGAGCCCGAGCCGGCGCGCCCGATGCGTGTGCTGCTGGTCGAGGACAATCCGGTCAACCTGATGGTCGGCCAGCGCCTGCTGAGCGTGCTCGGCACCCACTGCGACAGCGCCACCAACGGCGAGGCCGCCCTGCTGCGGATGTCCGCATCGCGCTACGACCTGGTGCTGATGGACTGCCAGATGCCGGTGATGGACGGCTACACCGCCACACGCCGCTGGCGCGAGCACGAGGCCGTGACCGGCGGTCGCCGCCTGCCGATCGTGGCGATGACCGCCAATGCCATGGCCGGCGACCGCCAGAAGTGCCTGGATGCGGGCATGGACGACTACCTGGCCAAGCCGGTGACGCGTGGCGAACTCGAACGCTGCCTGTTCCACTGGCACCAGATCTCGTCCCAGCACCCGGCAGAGCACGCCACTGAGCACGCGACACCGCCCTCGCCCGAACCGGCACCGGAACCCGCTGCAGCGCCTGCACCGGTTGCGGCGCCGGCCGCGCCGGAACCGATCCCTGCTCCGGTGGCGGTAGCGGCGCCTGCGCCTGCTCCTGCTCCGGCTCCCGCCCCAGTGCCTACTCCAGCGCCTCCGCCCGCTCCGACGCCCGCGCCGACATCGATCCAGCCACCCGCTCCCGTCGCGGCGCCGCTGCAGACGCCGGCACCGGCCGCGCCACAGCCAGCCACATCGCAGCCCGCGGCTCCGCCAGCCCGCCCCTCGCTCGCACCGCGTGCCGTGCCCGCCGCACCGCCTGCAGCCATCACGCCGACGCCCGTCGCCGCGCCGCCGTCGCCCCAGGCCATTCCCGCTGCGCCCGCACCGATCTTCGTGCCGCCGCCGGCTGCACCCGTGGCGGCGCACCCGCCAGCCACGGCATCATCGCCCGACGCCACGCTCCAGGCGGCGGCCACCCGTTCGCACCTCCCGACCAATCCTTTCGTGAACACCACGCCTCCCGCCAAGCCCGCCGCCACCCCGGCCGAACCGCCCGCTCCGGTCCTCGACCCCTCGGTGCTGGACGAACTGCGCAGCATCCTCGGCGGCGAAGTCGATCGCCTGATCGAGGTCTTCCTCGACGACACGCCGACGATCATCGCCGCGCTCGAAACCGCCGCTGCAGGTCCGGACATGGACGGCCTGCGCAACGCGGCGCACACGCTCAAGTCGTCCAGCGCCAACCTCGGCGCGATGTCGCTGTCCAACGCCGCCAAGCGCGTCGAACTCGGCGCGCGCATGGGCACGCTCGAGCGCCCGGCCGTGGCGGTGGCGATGATCGCCAACGAGTTCGCCCGCGCCCGTGCGGCGCTGCGCGCGAGCATGTCGCAGGCATCCACGGGCTGAAGCCGGCCGGGATGCGCCCACGAAAAAGGCGACCTCGCGGTCGCCTTTTTCTTTGCTTCGTTCGCCGGAGCGATGAATCGCGCGATCAGCTCTCGATCTTGGTCAGCAGGTAGTTCTGCTCGCCCAGGCGCTCGATCAGCGACAGCTGGGTCTCGATCCAGTCGATGTGCTCTTCCTCGGAGTCGAGGATGTCGGCGAACAGCTGGCGGCTGACGTAATCGCCGACCTGCTCGCAGTGCGCGATCGCCTCGCGCAGCAGCGGCACTGCTTCGTATTCCAGCGCGAGATCGCACTCAAGCAGTTCCTTGGGGTTCTCGCCGATGCGCAGCTTGCCCAGCGCCTGGAAGTTCGGCAGGCCGTCGAGGAAGAGGATGCGGTCCGACAGCTTGTCGGCATGCTTCATCTCGTCGATCGACTCGTGGTACTCGTGCTCGGCCAGTTCCTTCAGGCCCCAGTTCTTCAGCATCTTCGCGTGAAGGAAATACTGGTTGATCGCGGTCAGCTCGTTGAAGAGCGCCTTGTTGAGGAATTCGATGGTCTTGGGGTTGCCCTTCATGTCCGGCCTCCGTTGCAAACAGGCCGGTACTGTAGCCGCGATCGAAAAACGATGAAGGAATGCGAATCGTGTGCGATTGCGCGAGTGGCCGCGTGGCGCACCGCCCGGAAGGATCAGGCCGCGTTGGCGACCGCAGCGGACTCGGCAGTGCCGTGCACTTCGTCCAGGATCGCGGTGGCCATGCATACACAGCTGCCGCAGCCCGCGCCGCAGCCGGTGCGCATCGTCAGCTCCGCCATGGTGCGGCAGCCATTGTGCGCGGTCTGGCGGATGTCTCGTTCGGTGACGCCGTTGCAGAGGCAAACGTACATGGCGGAAGGACCGGTCCTGTGGGAACGGTTCTCATTTCGCCACGGATGAGAATGATTGTCAATTCTGGCCGGACTCGGAGCCGGAACCCGCTCCTGCGCCCGGCCCGCCCGCACTCCGCGGACCCGGCGGCCGGCGACGACCGCCGAAGCGCGACCAGCGCCGGGGCTCCAGGCTCATCGGCGGGATCGCCTGGGCACCGGCCACCTGCCGGGCGAATGGCGCCAGGTGCCGCAGGGCATCGGCATAGACCGAGCGCTTGAAGTTGACCACGTGCTCCAGCGGGTACCAGAAATCCACCCAGCGCCAGTGGTCGAACTCGGGGGAATCGGTCAGGTCCAGCTTGAGGTCGCTCTCCTCGCCGGTGAACCGGAGCAGGAACCAGACCTGTTTCTGGCCGATGCAGACCATGCGCTCATGCCGGCGGACGGCTCGGGGCGGCAGGCGGTACCGGAGCCAGCCCGGCGTCGAGCCCAGCACGTCGACATGCTCGGGCAGCAGCCCGGTCTCTTCGCGCAGCTCGCGATACATCGCCTCGGTGGGCGTCTCGTCGCTGTTCATCCCGCCCTGCGGGAACTGCCAGCCGTCGCGGCGGATACGGCGCGCCCAGAACACCCGGCCATCCGGGTGCATGAGGACTATCGCGACATTCGGTCGATAACCGTCCGGATCGATCACGATGCGGACTCCTGCTCTGTTGGCCACGAGGGCCGCTGGGACCGACTCTGCCACGGCTTTCCGGCGACGACAAGCCGAACCCGGTCGCCTCCGTTCAGGTGCGCACCGCAGCGCGGATTCAGCCCGGCAGCGTGTCCGCCGGCACCCGCACCGCGCCTTCCATCAGCACGCGGGCGCTGCGGCTCATCACCGCCTTGCGCACCACCCACTGGCCGTCGACCTGCGCGGCTTCCGCGCCCACACGCAGCGTCCCCGAGGGATGCCCGAAGCGCACCGCCGTGCGCGCGCCGCCGCCGGCTGCGTCGCTGACCAGGGTGCCGGGGATCGCCGCCGCAGTGCCGATCGCCACCGCCGCCGTGCCCATCATCGCGTGGTGCAGCTTGCCCATCGACAGCGCGCGCACCAGCAGGTCGATCTCGCCGGCGGCGATGCGCTTGCCGCTCGACGCCGTGTAATCGGCAGGCGGCGCGACGAACGCGACCTTCGGCGTGTGCTGGCGCTTCGGCGCCTCGGACACGTGCTTGATCAGCCCCATGAGCACCGCGCCGTGCGCGCGGATCGCCTCGAACATCGCCAGCTCGTCGGGATTGCCGTTGATCGCGTCCTGCAGCTCGGTGCCGGTGTAGCCGATGTCGGCCGCGTTCACGAACACGGTCGGGATGCCGGCGTTGATCATCGTCGCCTTCAGCGTGCCGACGCCCGGAACCTCCAGATCATCGACGAGGTTGCCGGTCGGGAACATCGAGCCACCGCCCTCGCCTTCGCCCTCGTCCGCCGGGTCGATGAACTCCAGCACGATCTCCGCCGCCGGGAAGGTCACGCCGTCCAGCTCGAAGTCGCCGGTTTCCTGCACCTCGCCGTTCGCGATCGGCACGTGGCAGACAATGGTCTTGCCGATGTTCGCCTGCCACACGCGGACCGGGAACGTGCCGTTCTCAGGCAAGCGCGCCTTGTCGATGAACCCGTTCGCGATCGCGAAGGGCCCCACCGCCGTCGACAGGTTGCCGCAGTTGCCGCTCCAGTCCACGAACGCGGTGTCGATCGCAATCTGTCCGTACAGATAGTCGACATCGTGACCCGGCTGCGTGCTCTTCGAGATGATCACGCACTTGCTGGTGCTCGACGTCGCCCCACCCATGCCGTCGGTGTGCTTCGCGTACGGGTCCGGGCTGCCGATGACCCGCATCAGCAGCGCATCGCGCGCCGTACCGGGCACCTGCGCCGCCGCCGGCAGGTCATCGAGCCGGAAGAACACGCCCTTCGACGTGCCGCCGCGCAGGTAGGTGGCGGGAATCCTCAATTGAGGCGCATGTCGTTGCGGATGATGAGTCATGATCAGGCCACCTTGCTCGCTTCGAGGAAATCCTGCGCGAATCGCTGCAGGACGCCGCCGGCGTCGTAGATCGAGACTTCCTCTGCGGTGTCGAGGCGGCAGGTGACCGGGACTTCGAGGCGCTCGCCGCTGCGGCGGTGCACGACGAGGGTAAGGTCGGCGCGCGGGGTGCGGTCGCCGATGACGTCGTAGGTTTCGGTGCCGTCGAGGCCGAGGGTGAGGCGCGTGGTGCCGGGCTTGAACTCCAGCGGCAGCACGCCCATGCCGATCAGGTTGGTCCGGTGAATCCGTTCGAAGCCTTCGGCGACGATCGCTTCCACACCGGCGAGGCGCACGCCCTTGGCCGCCCAGTCGCGCGAGCTGCCCTGGCCGTAGTCGGCGCCGGCGATGATGATCAGCGGCTGGCCGCGATGCATGTAGGTTTCGATCGCTTCCCACATGCGCATGACCTGACCTTCCGGTTCGACGCGGGCGAGCGAGCCCTTCTTCACCGTACCGTCGGCGTTGCGCACCATTTCGTTGAGCAAGGTCGGGTTCGCGAAAGTCGCGCGCTGCGCGGTGAGGTGGTCGCCGCGATGCGTGGCGTAGGAATTGAAGTCTTCTTCCGGCAGGCCCATCTTCGCGAGATATTCGCCCGCAGCGCTGCTGGCCAGGATCGCGTTCGACGGCGACAGGTGATCCGTCGTGATGTTGTCGCCAAGCACAGCGAGCGGACGCAGGCCCTGCAGGGTGCGCGGCTTCGCCAGCGCGCCTTCCCAGTACGGCGGACGACGGATGTAAGTGCTCATCGGGCGCCAGTCGTACAGCGGCGTCACGCGCTCGCCGTGTTCGACCACGACCTTGAACATCGGCTCGTAGACCTTGCGGAACTGCTCGGGCTTCACGCTCGCCTTCACGATCGCGTCGATCTCCGCGTCGCTCGGCCACAGGTCCTTGAGCGTGATCGGGTTGCCAGCCGCGTCATGACCCAGCGCGTCCTTCTCGATGTCGAAGCGGATCGTGCCGGCGATGGCGTAGGCGACGACCAGCGGCGGCGAGGCCAGGAACGCCTGCTTCGCGTAGGGATGGATGCGGCCGTCGAAATTGCGGTTGCCCGACAGCACCGCGGTCGCGTACAGGTCGCGATCGATGATCTCCTGCTGGATCTTCGGATCGAGCGCGCCGCTCATGCCGTTGCAGGTGGTGCAGGCGAAGGCGACGATGCCGAAGCCGAGTGCTTCGAGATCGTCCTTCAGGCCCGCTTCTTCGAGATACAGCGCGACCGCCTTCGAACCCGGTGCGAGCGAGCTCTTGACCCACGGCTTGCGCACCAGGCCGGCGCGACGCGCGTTGCGCGCAAGCAGGCCGGCGGCGATGACGTTGCGCGGGTTCGAGGTGTTGGTGCAACTGGTGATCGCGGCGATGATCACCGCGCCATCGGGCATCAGGCCTTCGGCTTCCTGTGCCTTGCCCGCCTGCAGCTTGGCATCGTCGGCGATACCCTTCGCGGCAAGCTCGCTCACCGCGACGCGCGCATGCGGGTTCGACGGGCCGGCCATGTTGCGCACGACTGTGGACAGATCGAACGTCAGCGTGCGCTCGTACTGCGCAGCCCCGAGATCGTCGGCCCACAGGCCGAGGGTCTTCGCATAGGTCTCGACCAGCGCGACCTGCTCGTCGCTGCGACCGGTGAGCCTGAGGTAGTCGAGGGTGTTGCCGTCGATGAAGAACATCGCGGCAGTCGCGCCGTATTCGGGCGCCATGTTCGAGATCGTTGCGCGATCGCCCAGCGTGAGCGCCGCCGCGCCTTCGCCGCAGAATTCGAGGTAGGCGCCGACGACCTTCTGCTTGCGCAGGAATTCGGTGAGCGCGAGCACGATGTCGGTCGCGGTGATGCCCGGCTGCGGCTTGCCGGTGAGTTCGACGCCGATGATGTCGGGCAGACGCATCCACGAGGCGCGGCCGAGCATCACGTTCTCCGCTTCCAGCCCGCCGACGCCGATCGCGATGACACCCAGCGCATCGACATGCGGCGTGTGGCTGTCGGTGCCGACGCAGGTGTCGGGATAGGCGACACCCCGGCCGTCATCGAAATGCTGTACACCGATCACCGGCGACATCCGCTCCAGGTTGATCTGATGCATGATCCCGTTGCCCGGCGGGATCACGTCGACGTTGCGGAAGGCCTTCTTCGTCCAATCGATGAAGTGGAAGCGGTCCTCGTTGCGGCGGTCCTCGATGGCGCGGTTCTTCGCGAACGCATCCGGATCGTAGCCACCGCATTCCACCGCGAGCGAGTGGTCGACGATGAGCTGGACCGGCACCACCGGATTGACCTGCGCCGGATCGCCGCCCTGGTCGGCGATGGCGTCGCGCAGGCCGGCGAGGTCGACCAGCGCGGTCTGACCGAGGATGTCGTGGCAGACCACGCGCGCCGGGAACCAGGGGAAGTCGAGGTCGCGGCGGCGTTCGATGAGCTGCGACAGGAAGGCGTCGATCCGCGCGGGATCGGCACGGCGCACCAGGTTCTCGGCCAGCACGCGCGAGGTGTACGGCAGGCCCGACCAGGCCCCCGGCTGCAGCGCCTCCACCGCCGCGCGGGCGTCGAAATAGTCGAGGGCGGTGCCCGGGAGGGGCTTGCGGTGGGTGCTGTTCATGGGCGGCGGCGTCCTGGGCGAAGTCGGCGCACGCGCAGCGCGCGGGCCGAGGTCGGCGCCGGCGGCCTTGCGCGGCCGGAAAGCGGGTGACTGAAGTCCGCCATTATCCGGGAGGGGCCGCCGCAGCGTCATCCGCCCTTGGCACAGGTTGACGGCCGACGCGCCGCCATGGACAATGCCCGCCCCCAAGGCTATGTAGCTCAGCCGGTTAGAGCACAGCACTCATAATGCTGGGGTCGGTGGTTCGAGTCCACCCATAGCCACCATAATCCCTGCAGCCGCGCACGCCGGCCGCAATCCCGACAGACCCGCCGATCGGCGGGTTTTTCGTATCCGGCGCATCCGCCGGCCGTTCGCGCGAGAATGCCGTCCATGGACATCTTCAAGATCTTCACCCTCGAAGCCGCGCACCGGCTGCCGAACGTGCCGCCGGGCCACAAGTGCTCGCGGCTGCACGGCCATTCCTTCCGGGTCGAGATCCACGTCTCCGGCGAGATCGATGCGCACACCGGCTGGGTGATGGACTTCGCCGACATCAAGTCGGCCTTCAAGCCGCTGTACGACCAGCTCGACCACCACTACCTCAACGACATCGAGGGCCTGGAGAACCCGACCAGCGAGCAGCTGGCGCGGTGGATCTGGGACCGGCTCAAGCCGGCCCTGCCCCTGCTGAGCGAAGTCGTGGTCCACGAGACCTGTACTTCGGGCAGCCGCTACCGCGGCTGAGCGCCGGCATTCATCTGCAAACCATTGATTTTCAAGGAGACGCTGGCTCCGACGTGACCGCTCGTCGGCTTTTTGTTGCGATGCAACAAAAACCGGGTATGTTGCACCGCACCAAACACCGGCATCCCCCTCGGCCGGCCAACAGCCCCAGGAGCCCGTCATGTACCAGCAGTTCAACGAACAGTTCGCCAAGTCGACCCGTCACTTCGCCGACACCACCGCCCAGGTCGGTCGTCTGGCCCTCGCCAACACCGAAGCCGTGTTCGGCCTGCAGCTGAACGCGATCGAAGAGAACATGAACGCGACCTTCGCCTTCTTCGGCGAGCTGGCCGACGTCCGTGACGTCGACGGCCTGAAGAACGTGTGGCCGAAGGGCGTGCAGGTGGCCCGCGAGAACGTCGAGCGCACCATCGGCGCCGGCCAGGAAGTGTTCGGCCGCACGCTGAAGACCAACGAAGCCATTGCCCAGATCGCCAAGACCCAGTTCGAGACCGTCGCCAAGACCGTCGAGACCGAGGCCGAAGCCGTGGCGAAGGCCGCTGGCCGCAAGGCTTCGCGTTGATCTGATCATGCGACAACCGGTCGGCAGCCTGCGGCTTCCGACCTGGCGACGCCCTCTCCGGCGCTGCCGCTTCACCGCTCCCCATGGGATTGCAGACACCCCCGGTCTGCACCCGTCATTCGCAAGTCGCTTCATTTCTCTCCAGCCCGACGGCCCCCACCGTCGGGCTTTTTCTTTGCCTGTCGGCCGGACCCAGGCCGCCACGACCGGCAAAGGGCTTTACGAGAATCATTCTTGATCAGATTGTGAATCTGATTCAAAATGCGAGCCCGTATTGTCTACCCTCCCCATGAGCACCAAGGACCGACGCCTGCGCGAGCGGGCCGAACGCGAGCAACGCTTCCTGGACAAGGCCCAGGAGCTGATCCAGCGCGACGGCCTGCTGTCGCTGCAGATGTCGCGGATCGCCGAGGAGTGCGACTACGCGATCGGCACCCTGTACCAGCACTTCGCCAGCAAGGAGGACCTGCTGGTCACCCTGGCCACGCGGAACTGCCTGAGCCGGGTGGGCCTGTTCGAGCGCGCCGCGCGCTGGTCAGGTCCGAGCCGCGAGCGCATCGTCAGCATCGCGCTGGCCGACCTGATGGTGATCCGCGCGCAGCCCGAGCACTTCCGCCTGGCCCAGTTCGTGTGGACCGAGGTGATCTGGGGCGCCGCTTCGGCGGAGACGCGTCGGCGTTCGCTGGATGCCAGTGCGCCATTGGGCGCGCTGGTCGACGGCATCGTCGAAAGCGCGCAGGCCTGCGGCGATCTGCCCACCGGCCTGGGCCTCACGCCCCAGGCCCTGACGCTTGGCCCATGGACCCTGTGCCTGGGGATGCATACCCTGACCCATACCGAGGGCCTGCTCGAAGCGCATGCGCTGAGCGATCCCTACCGGCTGCTCATGAAGCACCTGCACTACCTGCTCAACGGCTACGGATGGCAGCCACTGTTCGACCCGTCGGACGACGGCGCGCTCGATGCGCTCAACGCGCGCCTGTGCCGCGACGTGTTCGACACGCATTGCCCGAACGCTTGTCGCCCCATGACTGCCCGCGCGGCCACCCTTTCGTCATTTCCCGAGGCATCCCCCCATGACTGACCGTACCGCCCCCCCCCCGCAAGGGGTTCCTCCGCAGGCTTCCGCCCAACGTGCTGATGGGGATCGTGCTGCTCGGCGCCGTGCTGCTGTTCGGCGCCGTGTTCGGCATGAAGGCGATCATCACCAAGGCCACGAACGCGCATTTCGACAACATGGCGCAGCCGGCGGTCGCGGTGACCGCCACCACTGCGAAGGGCGAGCGCTGGCGCCAGAGCGGCGAAGCGGTCGGCACCTTCGTCGCGGTGAACGGCACCGACGTGACCGCCGAAGCCGGCGGCGTGATACGCGAGATCCTGTTCCAGCCGGGTCAGCGGGTGAAGGCCGGTACCGTGCTGGTGCGGCTGAACACCGCAAACGAGGAAGCCACGCTGCGCGCGCTGGAAGCCTCGGCGAACCTGGCGGCGCAGCAACGCGATCGCTGGCGCGAGCTGGGCAAACAGAAGCTCGTCTCGCAGGCCGAAGTCGAGGAACGCGCGACGCAGGCCGCAACCTCGCTGGCCCAGGTCGAAGCGCAACGCGCGGTGATCGCGCAGAAGACCGTGCGCGCGCCGTTCGACGGCGTCCTCGGCATCCGCAAGATCAACATCGGCCAGTTCGTTGCCCCCGGCGATCCGCTGGTGAACCTGCAGGCCCTCGACCCGATCCTGCTCGACTTCACCCTGCCGCAGCAGCGGCTGGCGCAGGTGGCCGAAGGTTCGGTGGTGCGCGCATCGCTCGACGGCATGCCCGGCAAGACCTTCGACGGCACCATCGTCGCGATCGAGCCGCAGATCGATCCGCAGACGCGCAACTTCAAGGTGCAGGCGCGCTTCGTCAACGAAGACCTCGCGCTGCGCCCGGGCATGTTCGCGAGGATCGCGTTCGATCTCGGCGGCGACCGCAGCGTCGTGGTGATCCCGCAGACCGCGATCACCTTCAATCCCTACGGCAACGCGGTGTTCGTGATCGAGGAAGTGAAGCGCGCGCCGGGCGAGAAGGATGCCAAGGGCCAGCCTGCGACCGGCAACAAGCTGATCGTGCGCCAGCGCTTCGTCAAGACCGGCGCCACGCGCGGCGACCTGATCGCGGTGACCGAAGGCCTCAAGCCCGGCGAGCGCGTGGTCACCAGCGGCCTGCTGAAGCTGCGCAACGACGCCGAGGTCACGGTCAACAACAAGGTGCAGCCGGCCGCCGATGCCGCACCCAAGCCCGGCAACAGCTGAGGCACGGAGGCACACCATGAAATTCACCGACATCTTCATCCGCAAGCCCGTCCTTGCGGTCGTGGTCAACCTGTTCATCCTGCTGTTCGGCCTGCGCGCGTACTCGGAACTCAACGTCCGCCAGTACCCCGAGATGCGCAACGCGGTGATCAACATCAGCACCGTGTACTTCGGTGCCGACGCCGACCTGATCCAGGGCTTCATCACCACGCCGCTGGAGCGCGAGATCGCCAGCGCCGAGGGCATCGAGTACATGAGCTCGACCAGCGCGGCCGGCGTCAGCACCATCCAGGCCTACATCCGCCTGGACCAGGACCCGAACGAGGCGCTGACCCAGATCGCGGCGAAGGTCAACAAGATGCGCGGCCAGCTGCCGCCGGAATCGGAAGACCCGGTGATCGACCTGCAGCAGGGCCAGCAGATCGCGGCGATGTACCTGTCGTTCGCGAGCGAGACCCTCGACAACAACCAGATCACCGATTACCTCAACCGGGTGATCCAGCCCAAGCTGGTCACCGTGCCCGGCGTGCAGCGCGCGGACATCCTCGGCGCAGGCACGTTCGCGATGCGCGTGTGGCTCAAGCCCGAGCGCATGACCGCGTTGAAGGTGACGGCCAGCGATGTGTCGGCCGCGCTGCAGTCGAACAACGTACTGTCCGCCGTCGGCTCGACCAAGGGCCAGATGGTCGCGATCGACATGACTGCACGCACCGACCTGCGCACGCCGGAGGAATTCCGCCAGCTGGTCATCCGCGAGCAGGACGGCGCGATCGTGCGCCTGGGCGACGTCGCCGACGTGGTCCTGGGCTCCGAGTCGTACGGCACCTCGGTACGCATGAACGGCGAGGCCGCGACCTTCGTCGGCGTGTACGTCGCGCCGGACGCCAACTCGCTGGACGTGATCCGCGAAGTGCGCAAGCTGTGGGAAGCGGAAATCATTCCGCAGCTGCCGCAGGGCATCAAGGGCACCATTCCTTACGACAGCACGAAGTCGATCCAGGAAGCCATCGATGAAGTGGTGAGCACGATCATCGAGGCGGTGATCATCGTGATCGTGGTGATCTACCTGTTCCTCGGCTCGCTGCGCAGCGTGATCATCCCGGCCGTGACGGTTCCGCTGTCGCTGGTCGGCACGCTGTTCCTGATGCTGCTGATGGGCTTCACGATCAACCTGCTGACCCTGCTGGCGATGGTGCTGGCGATCGGCATCGTCGTCGACGACGCGATCATCGTGCTGGAGAACATCCACCGGCACATCGAGGAAGGCATGAAGCCGTTCGACGCGGCCTTGCGCGGCGCGCGCGAGCTGGCATGGCCGGTGGTCGCGATGACCACCACGCTGGTCGCGGTGTATCTGCCGATCGGTTTCCAGGGCGGCCTGACCGGCGTGCTGTTCACCGAATTCGCGTTCACGCTTGCGGGATCCGTGCTGTTGTCGGGCGTGATCGCGCTGACCCTGTCGCCGATGATGAGCGCGAAGATGCTCAAGGCGCACGACGCCGACCACGCCAAGGGCAAGCTCGAATCCTGGCTGGACGAGAAGTTCGACCGCCTGCGCCGCGCCTACCAGCGCATGCTGCACGGCGCGCTGCACGCCCGGCACATGATCGGCGCGTTCGGCGCGGTGGTGTTCGTGTCCTGCGTGCTGCTGTACATGCAGTCGCCGAAGGAACCGGCGCCGATGGAGGACGAGGGTTTCATCTTCTCGATCGCCAGCGCCGACCCCTACTCCACGCTCGACTACGTGGAACGCTATACCGACGAGATCACCAAGATCGCGAAGGCCACGCCCGAAGTGGACGGCTACTTCCTGTTCAACGGCGGTTTCGGCGGCAGCGGCGGCGGCGCGAGCCCGATGGCGATGGCCGGCTTCGTGCTCAAGCCGTGGAGCGAACGCGAACGCTCGACGAAGCAGGTGCTGCAGCAGGCGCTGCAGCCGCAGATCAGCCAGGTGACCGGCCTGAACGTGTTCGCGCTCGTCCCGCCCTCGCTGCCCAGCGCGGGCGGCGACGGTGGCGGCGGCGAATTCATCATCGGCGGCGTCGGCGAACTGAGCCAGCTGTCGGAGCTGGCCGATGCGATCCTCGGCAAGGCCTATGCGAGCAAGCGCTTCATCTTCCTCGACAAGGACCTGAAGATCGACAAGCCGCGCATCGAGGTGAACATCGACCGCGACAAGGCGGCCTCGCTGGGCATCGACATGCGCACCCTCGCGGCCGACATGGCAGCGCTGCTCTCGGGCGGCTATACCAACCGCTTCGCGATGCAGAACCGTTCCTATCGCGTGATCCCGCAGGTGCAGCGCGAGGACCGCCTCAACGCCAGCGCGCTGGAGAACTACTACACGCGCACGCGCACCGGCGAGCTGATCCCGCTGTCGACCGTGGTCACACTGAAGGAAAGCGCGCAGCCGCAGTCGCTCAAGCGCTTCCAGCAGCTCAACGCCGTGTCGATCACCTTCGCCCCGCGCCCCGGCGTGAGCAAGGGCGAGGCGCTGGCGATCCTGGAGCAGGCGGCGAACGAAGTCCTGCCGCAGGGCTACAGCGTCGACTACGCCGGCGAATCGCGGCAGTTCAAGCAGGAAGGCACGACGATGCTGGTCACGTTGCTGTTCGCGCTGATCATCATCTTCCTGGTCCTCGCCGCGCAGTTCGAGAGCTTCCGCGACGCGATCATCATGCTGATCACGGTGCCGATGGCGATCTGCGGCGCCCTGCTGGTGCTCAACATCCTGGCCATCGCCAGCGGCTTCCTCGGCAGGAGCGGGATCGAGGCATTCCCCGGCATGAGCATCAACATCTACACCCAGGTCGGCCTGGTGACGCTGGTCGGCGTGATCTCCAAGCACGGTATCCTGATCGTGGAGTTCGCGAACAAGCTGCAGATCGAACGTGGCCTCAGCAAGCGCGAAGCGATCGAGGAAGCCACCGCGATCCGCCTGCGCCCGGTGCTGATGACCACCGCCGCGCTGGTGTTCGCGATGATCCCGCTGCTGCTCGCCAGCGGCCCCGGCGCCGCCGCACGCTTCTCGATGGGCACGGTGATCGCCTCGGGCATGACCATCGGTACGCTGTTCAC
This sequence comes from Lysobacter brunescens, assembly GCF_042677005.1. NCBI lineage: Bacteria > Pseudomonadati > Pseudomonadota > Gammaproteobacteria > Lysobacterales > Lysobacteraceae > Lysobacter > Lysobacter brunescens. Next base: position 380,470 of record NZ_JBHTIF010000001.1, read on the forward strand.
GCTGTTCGTGCTGCCGGCGTTCTACATCTACCTCGCCCGCGACCACGCCCACGACCCGAAGGCAGCGGAGCATGCCGCATCGGGCGATGCCGACGACACGCAGCCGCAGCTGGGCTGATCACGCAGGCAATGCTTCACGGAAAGGCGCGCTTCGGCGCGCTTTTCTTTTGTGATGGCCAAGCCCGGAAAACCGTGGGAACGACGCAAGTCGCGACGTTTACCCCCACCTGTGTCGCGACTTGCGTCGCTCCCACAATCACCTCAGGGTAATGCGAGCGATTCCGCCATGTGCGCAGGATCCGCGCCGGGCGCGAACGGCAGCACGCCGAGACACGGGGCCGGCAGGGCATCGCGCAACAATTCGACGTAGGCGTCGCGCTCGGCAAAGGCGGGATCGACGGTGTTGCCGATCCAACCCGCCAGTTTGAAACCGTCGGCGAGGATCGCGCGGGCGGAGAGTCGCGCATGACTGAGGCAGCCCAGGCGCAGGCCGACGACGAGCACCACCCACGCATCGAGGGCACGGGCGAAATCGCCCTGGTCCAGGCCGTCGTCCATCGGCGCGAGCCAGCCACCAGCGCCTTCGACGATCACGACATCGGCGCGCGCGGCGAGCCTGCCGTGAGCCGCATGCAGCACGCCGGGATCGACCCGCACACCGGCCGCGCGCGCCGCGAGCTGCGGAGCGGTCGGGATCTCCAGCGCATACGGATTCACGTCGGCATAGTCCGGCTGCGGCTCGCTCGCGGCCAGCAACGCCAGCGCGTCCTCGTTGCGCAGGCCGTCGGGTGTGCGCTCGCAGCCACTGGCGACCGGCTTCATCCCGGCGACACGCAGGCCCTCGAGGCGCAGGCGATGGACCAGGGCGGTCGCGGCGACGGTCTTGCCGACGCTGGTGTCGGTGCCGGTGACGAACAGATTGCGGTACGGAACGATGGCGGGCACGGGCATTCCTCTGGCGACGCGGCGGGTGCGTCGTCGCTGCTACACTCGGCGCATGAGTTTCGCATCGATCCCGCTCACCGGCAGCAAGCCGGAACAGTACGCCCAGCTCCTCGCCCAGGCCGAGGCCCTCCTCGATGGCGAGACCGACCGCATCGCCAACGCGGCGAACCTGTCGGCGCTGGTCTACCACGCCCTGCCCGACCTCAACTGGGTGGGTTTCTATCTCTTCGATGGCACCGAGCTGGTCGTCGGCCCCTTCCAGGGCCTGCCGGCCTGCGTGCGCATCCCGCTGGACAAGGGCGTCTGCGGCGCCGCCGCGCGGACCCGCACCACACAGCGCGTCGCCGACGTGCATGACTTCCCGGGACACATCGCCTGCGATTCGGCCTCGCGCTCGGAGTTGGTCGTGCCGCTGGCCGAGGGCGACACCCTCATCGGCGTGTTCGACCTCGACAGTCCGGTCCCCGATCGTTTCGACGTTGAAGATCAGGCAGGCCTGGAAGCCATCGCGGCGGCCTTCCTGCGTTCGCTGCGACCAGCCTGACGGCACGCGGCCCGGCCCACCTTCCTCGACGACGCCGCATGACCACTCCGCTCAAACTGCGCAACATCGGTCCGAAAAGCGCTGCCTGGCTGCGCCAGGTGGGCCTCCGCACCGAGGACGACCTGCGCGCGACCGGCGCGCTCGAAGCCTTCATGCGCGTCAAGCGTGCCGGCTTCAAGCCCAGCCTCAACCTGCTCTACGCGCTCGAAGGCGCGCTGGTCGGCTGCCACTGGCAGGAAGTCCCGCAGGAACGCCGCGCCGAGCTGCTGGCCGCCGCCGAAGCGGCCATCGCCCTGCTCCCGCCGCCGCGCGGCCGTCCCGCCGCCGCACCGGTGACGACCACGCACCACGCCCGCGAAGAAGCCGCACCGGTGTTCAGCCTGTTCGACGAGCCCGACGGCGGGCACCACGCCGACAGCGGCGACTGAGCCCGACCGCCCTCGCCGCCTGCCGGCGGTAGCCGACCCGATCCGCTACAATGCCGGCCGCTTCGCGGTGATCCGGCCACAGGTTCCTGGGCCGGATTGAAACGGGAAGCCGGTGCGTGCCGTCGTCGACGGCATCATTCCGGCGCTGCCCCCGCAACGGTAAGCACGTGAACCCTTCGCATCATCCGCCACTGCAGCACGCGCTGCGGGAAGGCGCGAAGGCCCCGGCCACGCCCTCGGGCGCCGGCCGGACGCGCAAGCCCGGAGACCGGCCACGAAGCCCTATGGTTGCGATGCGGAGGGCGTCGCGGCGATGTCGCCGTCCGTCCGCGTCGGCCCTTCGCTCGTCCCTGCCTGTCCCATCGCGACTCCTCACCAGTTCGGCGCGCGGGTGCGCGCGATGGAGTCCCTGCATGTCGTTCCGAGTCCTTCCTGCCGGCCTGTCTGCCGGCTTCCCCCGTCTTTCCCGCCTGCTGCCCCTCGGCCTGGCGATCGCCGCCGCGCTGCCCGGCACCGCCCTCGCCGCCAATGCCGATGCCGGCGACGAGCTGGACGAAGTGGTCGTCACCGCCACCCGCACTGCAGTGACCACCGACGCCGCGCTGGCGCCGGTCGAAGTGATCGACCGCGACGAGATCCTGCGCGCGCAGGCGACCTCGCTGGCCGACCTGCTGCGCGGCCGCGCCGGCATCAACCTGTCGAACCAGGGCGGCGACGGCAAGCTCACGACGATGTTCGTGCGCGGCAGCGAGTCCGACCACGTGCTGGTGCTGATCGACGGCGTGCGCGTGGGCTCGGCCACCTCCGGCCTGGTCTCGTTCCAGGACCTGCCGGTCGCGCTGATCGACCGCATCGAGATCGTGCGCGGCCCGCGCTCCAGCCTGTACGGTTCGGAAGCGATCGGCGGCGTGATCCAGATCTTCACCCGTCGCGATCGCGGCGAGGCGACGTTCCGTTTCAACGCCGGCGCCGGCAGCCACGGCCGCCGCGAAGGCGGCATCGGCATCGGCGGCGGCAGCGAACGCGGCTGGTTCGGCCTCGACGCCGGCTTCAAGCAGACCAACGGCATCAACGCATGCCGTGGCGCGGGCTTCCCGATCTTCGCCGGCTGCTTCGTCGACGACCAGCCCGATCGCGACGGCTACCGCCAGCATGCGTTCTCGCTGCGCGGCGGCGTGAACCTCGGCGAATCGGTCACGCTGCAGGGCCATGCTTTGCGCGTGAGCGGCGAGAACGAATACGACGGCAGCTTCGTCGACAATTCCGACATCGTGCAGCAGGTGGTCGGCGCGCAGCTGAAGTGGCAGGCAGGCGAGCGCGTCGCCGTGCAGCTCGCCGCCGGCAGCAACAAGGACGAGTCCGAGAACTTCCTCGGCAGCACGCCGAGCGGCGCATTCGCCACGCGGCGCGACAGCGCCTCGGTGCAGTCCGACATCACCCTGGCCGAACGCCAGGTGCTGACCGTCGGCCTCGACTGGCTGCGCGATCGCGTCGACAGCGACACCGTCTACGACGACACCCGTCGCGGCAACCGCGCGCTGTTCGCGCAGTACCAGGGAGGCTTTGGCGCGCAGGACGTGCAGCTCGCCCTGCGTCGCGACGACAACGACCAGTTCGGCGGCAAGACCACCGGCAGCGTCGCGTGGGGCCTGGGCTTCGCCGAGCACTGGCGCATCACCGCCAGCTACGGCACCGCATTCAAGGCGCCGACCTTCAACGAACTGTACTTCCCGTTCTTCGGCAACCCGGCCCTGCGCCCGGAATCCTCGAAGACCGTCGACCTCGGCCTGGCCTGGCGCGGCGAGCGCAGCCGCATCGCGTTCAATGCCTTCGAAACGCGGGTCGACGACCTGATCGCCTACGACGGTTCGATCTTCTTGCCGAACAACATCGAGAAGACCCGACTGCGCGGCGCCGAGCTGCAACTGGAGACCGTGGTGTTCGGCTGGAGCGTCAACGGCGCCGCCAGCTGGCTGGACCCGGAGAACCGCGTGCGCGGCGCCAACGAAGGCAACGACCTGCCGCGTCGCGCCCGCGAGACCGCGCGCATCGACGTCGATCGCGCCTTCGGCGATTTCAGCCTCGGCCTGACCGGCGTCGCCGAGGGCAAGCGCTACGACAACCTCGCCAACACCCGTCGCATCGACGGTTTCGCCACCCTCGACCTGCGCGCCGAGTACCGTTTCGCGCGGCATTGGACCGTGCAGGCGCGGGTCGCGAACCTGTTCGACGAGCGCTACGAGACCACGTCGTTCTACAACCAGCCCGGTCGCACCTGGTCGCTGATGCTGCGCTTCCAGCCGGCCGACTGATCCGGTCGCCACACCGCTCCGCGACCCACGCTGCTGCGGTCGACACCCAGCCCTCCCGGCCATCGGGAGGGCTTGCCGCAGACGGAGAATGCCCCCATCTATCCGCTTGCGCACGCTCTCCGGCGTGTGATACCAAATGCGCACCCGCGCACAGTTTCGCGTCCCCGCAGCAGTACCGAAGGACGGACATGTCGTCCAGCTCCGAACAGATCAGCCCCGGCCTTTTCGTCGTCCGGCCCGCGACCGCACAGGTCGAGGCTGCGGGATTGGCACGCCTGGAGGGCAAGGCCAGCGTCAGCCCGCTGGGCGGTCGCCTGCCGGGCTGGGTGGTCAAGCTGAACAAGCGGCCGCGCAGCGCCCGCGAGGGCTGGCGCAGCCTGCACAAGCTGCTCGGCAACGATTTCCTGGTCATGCCCGCGCTGGTCGACGAACGCGGCGAGTGCCGCTACCCCACGGGCCTGCTGTCGCTGCGCCTGGAGGACGAGGCCAGCGAGCAGGACCTGCAGGCGCTGGCGCGCGCCTACGGCCTGGAGTTCGTCGCGCGCGCCAAGTTCACCCGGCAGCAGGCGCTGTTCCGTCCCGCCGAAGGCAGCGACGTGTTCCTGCCCGACATCACCGGCAAGATCCAGGGCGACGCGCACGTCGAGGCCGTCTGGTTCGACGCGGAAAGCGCGTTCCACCGCTCGTAAGACGGTCATGCCGCGCGCGATCCGACCGACGGCGCGCCAGTCTCACGCCATGACGCGATTCCCGCGATAATCGAATCCTCCCTTACAGGAAGTGAGGTCGCCATGTCCCCCAAACCGTCCGCCCACGCCCGCCCGGGCGCCGCCGTCGAAGTCCCTGTTGAATCGGCCACACGCACAGACCTCGGCATGCGCATGGGCTCCGGCGAATGGATCGACCTCGAACCGCTGCCGCTGTCGCTGGAATCCGTGGACGGCGAGACCGTCGCGCGGCTTTCGGGCACGCCGGTCGCCGCGATGGCCACCGCGCGCGTCATGCGCGCCGCCCAGGCCTTCTTCGAATTGCCCGATCGCAGCCGCGTCGGCGGCGAAGTGCTCAACGCCCCGCGCACCACCGCGCGACGCGCGAAGGAAACGCCGCTGCAGCGCAAGACCATCACCGCGTGGATGGATCGCGACACGCGGCTGATGCGCATCCTGTACAAGGAAGTGGTGCTGCGCTTCCATCCCGAAGTCGCGCAGAAGACGCGCAATGCGATCCTGCGCGACAGCGGCCTCAAGGTGCGCGCGCGCAATCCGCTGATCCCCGACCAGATGATCCTCACCGATGCCGAGCAGCGGCATCCCGGCGAAGCGCTCGTCAGGCTCGCCGCTCAGCTCTCGATGCTCGACGAAGTGGCGTTCGCCGCACCGAACTTCGTGTCGCAGTTCCGGCGCAGCCTGCCTGCGGCGGCCTCCACGCCACCCGCGAAGCAGTGGCACCTGCGCACGATCGGCGCGGCGAAGGCGTGGAAACTCACGCGCGGCAAGCGCGGCGTGGTGATCGCCGTGCTCGACGACGGCGTCGATGTGGAACACCCCGAACTGCGCGGCAACGTGTTGCGCAATCCCGACCCCGACGAAGCCCGCGATCTGTGCGGACGCGACTTCTTCCTGCCCGACGACGACGCCGACCACTTCAACCCGCGCCCCAAGCGCTTCCGCGCGCCGTTCGACCAGATGGGCGGCAACGATGTGCACGGCACGCCCTGCGCCGGCGTCGCCGTCGGTCGCGGCCCGCGCGCCTACGGCATCGCGCCGAACTGCCGGCTGCTGCCGGTGAAGGTCTTCCATGCAGACGACTTCGCGGCGGAAAGCCAGGTCGCCGACGCGATCCGCTACGCCGCGACCTTCGCCGACGTCATCTCCTGCTCGTGGGGCGGCGCGAAGAGTCCGGACATCGAATTCGCCCTGCAGGATGCGCGCCGCTTCGGCCGCAAGGGCAAGGGCGCGATCATCGTCTGCGCGGCAGGCAACGACGGCACCAACACCGTCGACTACCCCGCCACCGATCCGAACGCGATCGCGGTCGGCGCCTCGACCGACAAGGACGAACTCGCCGGCTATTCCAATCGCGGCGCGCAGATCTGCGTGGTCGCGCCCTCCAACGGCGGCACGCGCGGCATCTTCACCACCGATGTCTCCATCCCCGGTCGCGGTTTCAACCCCGGCAAGACCGGCGATGCGAACGGCCTGTACTGCGACGACTTCGGCGGCACCTCCTCGGCCACACCACTCGTCGCAGGCCTGTGCGGCCTCATGCTCTCGCTCAAGCCGCAGCTCGCGCCGGAGGACGTGCGCAAGCTGCTCACCAGCACCGCGAAGAAGATCGGCCCCGCCTCCGCGTACAAGACCAACGGCCATTCGAACCGCTACGGCTTCGGCCGCATCGACGCCGCAAAGGCCGTCGCAGCGGCGAAGGCGTGGAAGCCTAAAAAACCCGGCTGAATCCATTCACTCCGCTGCGCCGAACAACTCCGGCTGCGGCGGCAGCGTCTCGTCGCGTTCGCGGAATCCGCCGAGTCCGACGCCCACCAGTCGATACAGCGTGGAGGCTGGCAGATCCACGCGATCGCGCAGCGCCAGCGCGATCGCGGTGAACTGTTCGAGGCTCGCGGGCGGCGCGTCGGGCGTGTGGCTGCGGGTGAGGATGCGGAACTGCGCCGTCTTGAGCTTGAGCACGACGGTGCGACCGATGCGCTCGGTCTTGCGCGTCGCGGTCCAGGTGCGTTCGGCGAGCTGGCGGATCATCGGCTCGATCTCCGACAGCGGCACGTCGCGCGCGAAGGTGTCTTCCGAAGAGATCGACTGCACCGGCTGGTCGGGTTCGACCGGTCGCTCGTCGATGCCCTGCGCGCGCTGGTGCAGGCGCAGGCCGAAGCTGCCGAACTCGCGCTGCAGGCGTTCCGCGCCCAGCAGGCGCAGGTCGCCGACGGTGGCGATGCCCAGCGTCTCCAGCTTCTGCTGCATCACCTTGCCGACCCCGGGGATGCAGCCCACCGGCAGCGGCGTGAGGAAGTCGAACACCTGCGTAGGCTTGATCACGAACTGCCCGTCCGGCTTGCGCCAGTCGGAGGCGATCTTGGCGAGGAACTTGTTCGGTGCCACACCAGCAGATGCGGTGAGCGCGGTCTCCTCGCGGATCTGCGCGCGGATGATCTGTGCGATGGCGGTGGCACTGGGCACGCTGCCGTCGTCCAGCCGCGTCATCGGATCGGTGACGTCGAGATAGGCCTCGTCCAGCGACAGCGGTTCGATCAGCTCGGTGTGCCGGGCGAAGATGGCACGCACCTGCTTCGACACCGCCTTGTAGCGCGGGAAATCCGGCGGCACGAAGATCGCCTGCGGGCAGAGCCGCTCGGCGCGCACCGCGGGCATCGCGGAGCGCACGCCGAACTTGCGCGCTTCGTACGAGGCCGCGCAGACCACCGAACGCGCGCCGCGCCAGGCCACCACCACGGGCTTGCCGCGCAGCGAGGGGTCGTCGCGCTGCTCCACAGAGGCGTAGAAGGCATCCATGTCGATGTGGATGATCTTGCGCATCGATGCAGTCTACGCCGGTGGCTGCCTCGTGTCGGCGCGCGCTACTGCGCGAGCCAGTCCGCGTCGGGCACGGCCTCTGCGGCCACCGCGCGCGCGATCTCGGCATCGGCGGCGACGACATCGATGCCCTGTTCGAGATACCACGCCGGGTTGTAGTAGCTGTGCGAATAGCGTTCGCCGCCATCGCAGAGGATGGTGACGATCGAGCCTTCGCGACCATCGCGGCGCATGCGCTCGGCGGCGGCGAGCACGCCGACGAAATTGGTGCCGGTGGAGCCGCCGACGCGGCGACCCAGGGTCTCGCTGACGTGGCGCATCGCCGCCAGGCTGAGCGCGTCGGGCACCTTGACCATCGCGTCGATGCAGGCGGCGATGAAGCTGCGCTCCACCTTCGGCCGGCCGATGCCTTCGATGCCCGAGCCGCGCGGCAGCGTCATCTCGTGGCAGGGCGTGCCGCGCAGCACGCTGGCGTAGTGGTCGTAGAACACCGAATGCTCGGGATCGGCGCAGAGGATGCGGGTGTCGTAGCGGCGATAGCGCACGTAGCGGCCGAGCGTCGCGCCGGTGCCGCCAGTGCCCGGGCTGCACACGATCCAATCCGGAATGGGATGCGGTTCGTGCGACATCTGCAGGAAGATCGATTCGGCGATGTTGTTGTTGGCGCGCCAGTCGGTCGCGCGCTCGGCGTAGGTGAACTGGTCCATGAAATGGCCACCGGTCTCGCGCGCGAGGCGTTCGGACTCGGCGTTGATCGCCGCCGGGTCGTCGACGAGGTGGCAGCGCCCGCCGTGGAATTCGATCGCGCGCAGCTTGTCCGGCGAGGTGCAGGTCGGCATCACCGCGATGAACGGCAGATCGAGCAGGCGCGCGAAGTAGGCTTCCGACACCGCCGTCGAACCGCTCGACGCCTCGATCACCGGCCGCCCCTCGCGCAGCCAGCCGTTGGCCAGCGAGAACAGGAACAGCGAACGCGCGAGGCGATGCTTGAGGCTGCCGGTCGGATGGCTGGACTCGTCCTTGAAGTACACCTCGATGCCGGGAAAGCCCGGCAGGCGCATCGGGATCAGGTGGGTGTCGGCCGAGCGGTTGAAGTCGGCTTCGATGCGGCGGATGGCCGAAGCCGTCCAGGAGCGTGCGGTCATGGTCGTGGTGCTCGGGCGATGCGGGGCGGCGGCGTGTCGCGCTCAACCGCCGATGTAGAGGCGCGGAATGCGTTCGTTGAGTCCGGTGAGGACTTCGTAGGCGATGGTGCCGATGGTCGCGGCCACGCTGTCGACGGAAATGCGTTCACCGCCCTGCTCGCCGATCAGCACGACCTCGTCCTCGTTGTAGGCGGTGTCGCGTTCGATGTTGACCATGAACTGGTCCATGCACACGCGGCCGACGATCGGGTAGCGACGGCCGCGGATCAGCACCTCGCCGCGCGAGGACAGCGCGCGCGAATAGCCGTCGCCGTAGCCGATGGGAATGGTGACCACGCGGCAGTCGTGGTCGGAGGACCAGGTCGCGCCGTAGCTGACCGTGTTGCCGGCCTTCACGACCTTGAAGTAGACCACCTGCGACTTCAGCGACAGCACCGGCGCGACGGGCACGGTCATGCGCGCTGTGGGATCGGGCGCGACGCCGTACAGCAGGATCCCGGGGCGCACCATGTCCAGCCACGTTTCCGGGAAATGCAGCACGCCGCCGGAATTGGCGAGATGGCGCAGCGGCATCGGCGCGCCCAAGCGATCGAAATGCGCGCAGGCCTCGGCGAAGCGCTCGACCTGGCGCGCGGTCATCGGCGAGGCCGGATCGTCCGAGCAGGCCAGGTGCGAATACACGCCCTTGATCTCGCACCATCGCGAAGCGACCGCAGCTTCGATGAACGCGGCGCAGGAATAGCTGTGCACGCCGACGCGTTCCATGCCGGTGTCGATCTTCAGGTGCGCCACCGCCTTGCGGCCCTTGGCCTCGGCCGCAGCCTCGACCTGGCGCAGCTTGTCGAGCGAGGAGACGGTGATCTCCAGGTCGTGATCGATGAATTCGGCGATCTGCGGGCCGAAGATGCCGCCGAGGACGAGGATCGGCACGCGGATGCCGGCGCGGCGCAGGGCGATGCCTTCCTCCAGGAAGGCCACGCCGAGCTGGTCGACGCCCGAACGCACCAAGTGCCGCGCGACCGGCACGAGGCCATGGCCATAGGCGTTCGCCTTGACGATGCCCATCACCGGCACGCGGACGTGGTCGCGGATCGCGCGGAGGTTGCCAGCGAGACGATCGAGATCGACCTCGATGCGGGTCGGGCGCTGGACGACGATGCGGTCACTCATTCTGCGGATTCCGACGCCGGCGACGCGGGAGGCCACGCCCCCGGCCCGTCGCGGGCAGGTCGCCATTATAGAGCCCCCGTCGGAGCCGGCCCGTTCAGCCTGCGGCCATCTTCGCCAGGCGCTCGCACGCGATCGTGCGGTTTTCACGGCAAATCCTGCAAAAAACGCGTAACCGCACGGTAACTGCGATCGCGCCTGCGGCATCGCAGACTGTCGCCATGGCCACCTCCACCACGATCTCCCCCGCGATACCGCTCGCGACGACGCGCACCGCCCTGTCCATGCCCAAGCCCGTGCCCACCCTGACCTTCGGCATCGAAGAGGAATTCTTCCTGGTCGATCCCGAAACCCGCGATCTGTGCGGCGAGCGCACGCCGGCGCTGCTGTCGGCGTGCCGCGCCCGCCTCGGCGACCGCGTGCACGAGGAGTTGCATCGTGCCCAGATCGAGATCGCCACGCCGGTGCTGCACACCGCTTCCATGGCCTACGAGAACCTGCATGAGCTGCGCCATGCGGTGACCCGCATCGCCAACAAGCTCGACCTGCAGCCGCTCGCCGCAGGCACGCATCCGTTCGCATCCTGGCGCGCGCAGGCCGCGACCGACAAGGCGCGCTACGAGCGCCTGATGCACGATTACGCCGCGATCGGCCGGCGCAGCCTGGTCTGCGGCCTGCACGTGCACGTCAGCGTGCCCGACGGCGTGGACCGCGTCGCGCTGATGAACCGCCTGCTGCCGTGGCTGCCGCTGTTCCTCGCGCTGTCCTGTTCATCGCCGTTCTGGCGCGGCCAGGACACCGGTCTCGCCAGCTACCGGCAGGCCGCGTACGACGAGTGGCCGCGCGCCGGCCTGCCCGACGCCTTCGCCGACGATGCCGAGTACGCGCGCTTCCTCGACACCCTTCGCGTCGCCGGCGCCGCGCGCGATGGCAGCGAGGTGTGGTGGGCGATCCGTCCCTCCTCGCGCTTCCCGACCCTGGAGTTGCGCATCTGCGACGCCTGCACGCGGATCGAGGACACGCTGGCGCTGGCGTCCGCGTTCCGCTGCCTCGTGCGCGCGCACATCCGCGATCCGCGCCTGGGCGCGCCCGGTGCCGACGCGCCCGGCGATGCCGCCACGCGACGCATCGTCGACGAGAACCGCTGGCGCGCGAAGCGCCATGGACTCGCGGCCGAGTTCATCGATCCGTCGACCGGCGCCACCGAGCGCGTGGCCGAAGCCCTCGCTCGGCTTTGCGCACTGATCGCGCCCGACGTCGCCAGCCTGCGCTGCGAGCGCGAGATCGCGCAGCTGCAGCATATCGTCGACACCGGCACCAGCGCCGACGCGCAGCGGGCGATCTATCGACAGCAGCGCGACGCGCTGCAGAGCCGCGAGATCGCGACCGCGCGCGTGACCGACTGGCTGGTCGAAACCACCGCAGGCGCAGGCGACGGCATGCGCCTGCCGCTCAGGGTCGGTTGATCGCCGCGGGCGCAGCGGTGATCGGGAAGGCGCTCAGCCCGGCCCCTGCGTCGTGACCGCGTAGCCCACGTTCGGTACGTACTCGATCCAGTTCGCCGATCCGCCTGCCGCCGCCAGCTTGCGGCGCAGGCGATGCACCACCTGCTTCAGCGACTCGCGGTCGGCGGCGTCGCGGTCGGACCAGACGAAGCCGATCAGCTTGTCCGCATCGACCGGCCGCCCGCGCTGGCTCAGCAGCAGGCGCAGCAGGCGCAGTTCGAGCATCGAGACGCGGAAGCTTTCGCCGCCTTCGATCTGGGCTTCGCTGCGCTCGACGTTGAGCGTCAGCGCGCCATGCGACAGCACCGCATCCTCCAGTTGCTCGTTGCCACGGCGCAGCAGCGAACGCACGCGGGCCAGCAGGGTGCGCGGACTGAAGGGCTTCTTCAGGTAGTCGTCGGCGCCGAGGTTCAGGCCATGGACTTCGTCTTCCTCGGCCGCGCGCACGGTCAGCATCATCACCGGCACCTGGCTGTGCCGACGGATCAGGTCGAGCACCTCGAAGCCGTTGCGGATCGGCAGGTTCACGTCGAGGATGACCAGGTCGGGCTTGTGCTCGCGGAAACGCGCGACCGCCTGCTCGCCATCGAAGGCGCTGATGACGTCGTAGCCCGCGCCGTTGAGCGCGAAGCGGAGCAGGCCCGCCAGTTCGACGTCGTCGTCGACGACCAGGATTCTCACGGGCAGTCCCTCATGCATTCGACTCCAGCGGCAGGACGATGCCGATGCGCGTGCCGCGCGCGCGCAGCGGTTCCACCACCTTCACCACGCCGCCGTGCGCGAGCACGATGGCGTGGACGATGGTCAGGCCCAGGCCGGTGCCGCGCTGGCTGGGTTCCTCGTGCGGCGAGCGCTTGAACGGCGCGAACAGGTCGCTGACGGTGTGCGACACCGGCAGGCCCGGGCCTTCGTCCTCGACCCACACCGTGACGCGGTCCGCCGCCCATTCGGCTTCGATCCAGATTCGCGTCTGGTCAGGCGCGAACTTGTTGGCGTTGGCCACCAGGTTGACGATCACCGAGAACAGGCGCTGCGCATCGCCGACCAGCAGCGGTCCCGCAGGCAGCGACGACAGCACGCGCTGGTCGCGCTGTTCGATCAGCGGCTGCATCAGTTCGATGGCTTCGGCGATCACCGAGATCAGGTCCAGCGGCGCGCGGCGCAGGCGCATCTCGCCGCTTTCGATGCGCACGCTGTCGAGCAGGTTGTTGACCAGCTGCGACAGGCGGATGCTGCCGCGATACTGCGCGTCGGCCAGGCGCATCGCGATCTCGTCGCCGTGGTCGCGCAGGTGGTCGCGCAGCAGCTCGATCGAGGCGATCTGCGCCGACAGCGGCGTCTGGAACTCGTGCGAGAGGTTGGCGAGGATGCGGTCGCGCATGCCGCGCGCGGCCTCGATGGCGTTCTCCTCGCGCACCACCATCACGTGGCGGTCCTCGGCGGCGCGCAGGCGGCGGGCGATCACCGGGCGCATCATGTCGGTCGCGAAATAGCGTTCCGGCGCGGGCAGGCCGGGGATCGCGCCCTCACCCGCCGCCGCCGACGACGGCACCGGCTTGAGGGTGTCCTGCAGCGGCCGGCCGATCACGTCGCTGCGCTCGCGTCCGACCAGTTCGAGGAACTGGCGGTTGGCGTAATGCACCACGTCGTGGTCGTCGATGCCGACGATGCCTTCGTCGACACCATCGAGGATCACGTCGAGTTCCTGGCGCTGCTCGCGTTCGCTCTCGGTCAGCGCGCTCACCCGCGCGCGCATGTTTTCCAGGTTCTCGGCCAGCGCCACCGGCTCGGACAGGAAGGTGCCCGGCGGCGCCACCGGCGTCGAGAGGTCACCGGAGCCGAGGCGTCGCGCCACGCTGGTGAGGCGCGCGAACGGCAGCGCGATGCGCGCCGCGAGCAGGTAGGCCAGGGCGAAGGCGATGCCGCCGGTCACCAGGCTGGACAGGCCGAAGATGCCCAGCCATTCGAGGATGCGCCGCGTCATCCACTGTTCGTGCACGCTGGCGACCAGCAGCGCGCCGATGCGGCCGTCGGTGTCGCGGATGGCGACGATGCGCACGGCCGCCGTGCCGCGGATGTCCTCGTAGGTGTCCGCTTCGCCGGTGAACGAGACCTCCTGCAGCGCGGCGGTCCAGGCATCGGGCTGCGCCCTGCGCTGGCGGATCGCCGGACGCAGGCGGACATCGACGTATTCGACGTCGGATCGCTGCGACAGCCGGTCGCCCAGCCGCTGCGCGACGACGATGAACACGTCCTGCACATAGGGCACCGGGCGGCGCACGATGCGCCAGGCCTCGGAGCGCTTGCCGAAGGCCAGGCCGGCCACGGAGGTCGGCGGACGCAGACCCACCTGCCCGATCATCTGCCCCTGGCGTTCCAGGCCGATGTAGTCGATGTCGCTGGTCTTGCCCACGTCGGCGATCAGCGCGCGCGCCTTGGTGAACTGCCCGCGCTGCAGGTAGAACGGCAACGACGGCTGCTTGATCAGCAGATCGGCGACCACGGCCGGTTCGCGCTGCCATTCGACCAGCCGGCGCCGCGCCTCGGACGCGCTGCGCTCGGCCTCGTTGCGCGCCTGCGCCTGGGCCGCCGCGCGGATCGTGCCCACGCTGGCGCCGAGCAGGAACACGGCGAAGAACAGCACCAGGCCGATGTAGCTCACCAGCAGGACGTGCGAGAGCTGCCGGCGCTTGGACGTGGCGGGGGCGGACATGCGGGGGAGACGGAACCGGATCATGAGCCCGCGATCATACGGGCGGCCGGCGACACAGGCGAAACCGGGACCGAGGTGTGCAGCGGGATCACCCAGAGGGGCCTGATCAGCGCCGGAAGCAGCGGCACCGCCCGGCAGAGGCGAAATTCGAACCCCGGAAAAATCGACGGCAGGCATGGCGCCCTGGAACGCCGATGCCTGCCGTTGACCCCTAGGGGTTGCGAGGCGGCGCGGGATGCGCCTGTCGGGTGGGTGTGGAGCTGGCCCGACGTACCTCCTTGCATGGGCTCAAGTTACGCCCGGGCCCCGGGGCTGTCAGTTATGGAGCCGTTACGACCTGCGCGGCCGGGCAAATCCGGTTCATCCGCCGGTGCGGCATGCCATGCCGTCAGGAACCCGGGCCACTGGCGCGGCCCGGGAACGCATCACTCCACCGTCACCGACTTCGCCAGGTTGCGCGGCTTGTCGACATCCGTACCGCGCGCGAGGGCGGCGTGGTAGGCGAGCAGCTGCACCGGAATCGCATGGACGATCGGCGACAGGATGCCGACGTGGCGCGGGGTGCGGATCACGTGCACGCCCTCGGATTCGCTGAAATGGCTGTCGGCGTCGGTGAACACGTACATCTCGCCGCCGCGCGCGCGCACTTCCTGGATGTTGGACTTCACCTTCTCCAGCAGGCTGTCGTTCGGCGCGATCACCACCACCGGCATCTCCGCATCGACCAGCGCCAGCGGGCCGTGCTTCAGTTCACCGGCCGGATACGCCTCGGCGTGGATGTACGAGATTTCCTTGAGCTTGAGCGCGCCTTCCAGTGCGATCGGGTAGTGGATGCCGCGACCGAGGAACAGCGCGTGCTGCTTCGGGGCGAAACGTTCCGACCACACCGCGACCTGCGGTTCGAGGTTCAGCGCGTGCTGCACGCTGCCCGGCAGGTGGCGCAGCGCGTCCAGCAGTTCGGCTTCCTGCTCCGGCGACAGCTTGCCCTGCGCCTTCGCCACGGTGGCGGTGAGCGCGAACAACGCGACCAGCTGCGTGGTGAAGGCCTTGGTCGAGGCGACGCCGATCTCGGCGCCGGCGCGGGTATAGAACACGAGACGGCTGGCGCGCGGGATCGCGCTCTCGGGCACGTTGCAGATCGACAGCGTCTTGTCGTGGCCCAGCGACTTGGCGTACTTCAGCGCCTCCATCGTGTCGAGCGTTTCGCCGGACTGCGAGATGGTGACGATCAGCTGATTGGGATTGGCGACGACCTTGCGATAGCGGTATTCGCTGGCGATCTCGACCGTGCACGGCAGGCCGGTCATGGCCTCAAACCAGTAGCGCGCGGTGAGGCCGGCGTAGTAGCTGGTGCCGCAGGCGAGGATCTGCAGGCCGTCGATGTTGCGCAGCACGTGCGCGGCATCCGCGCCGAACAGCTCGGGCGAGAAGCCGCCGCAGTCCATGATCGCCTCGATGGTGTCGGCGATCGCGCGCGGCTGCTCGTGGATTTCCTTCTGCATGAAGTGGCGGTACGGGCCCAGCTCCAGCGACGCCAGCGACACGTCGGAGACGTGCACGTCGCGCTTGACTTCAACATCGTCGGCGGCGAACACACGCACGCCTTCGCGGGTCACTTCGGCAGTGTCGCCTTCTTCGAGGAAGATCACCCGGCGCGTGGCCTGGATGATCGCCGACACGTCGGAGGCGATGAAGTTCTCGCCCTCGCCCAGGCCGACCAGCAGCGGACAGCCCATGCGCGCGCAGACCATGCGGTCCGGTTCCTGGCGGCTGACCACGGCCAGCGCATAGGCGCCTTCCAGTTCCTTCACCGCGCGCTGCAGCGCCTGCAGCAGGTCGTCGCCCTGGGTGAGGTAGTGATGGATGAGATGCGCGATGACTTCGGTGTCGGTCTGCGACTCGAAGCTGTAGCCGAGCGCGCGCAGGCGTTCGCGCTGCGCTTCGTGGTTCTCGATGATGCCGTTGTGCACGAGCGCCACGCCGTGGCTGATGTGCGGATGCGCGTTGTGTTCGGTCACGCCGCCGTGGGTGGCCCAGCGGGTGTGGCCGATGCCCAGGCCTGCACTGAAGGCTTCGCTGGCGGCGGCGCTCTCCATCTCGGCGACGCGACCGGTCCGGCGCACGCGGCGGACATCGGCGGACGCTTCGGCACCCTGGTCGGCAGCGCCCGGGCCGACGATGGCAATGCCGGCGGAGTCGTAACCACGATATTCGAGGCGCTTGAGACCCTCGATGAGCACTGGAACCACATCGCGATCCGCGATCGCGCCAACGATGCCGCACATGTCCTGCCGTCCTCGATTCTGGTGTGCGTAGTCTAGAGCGTGTGATGCCCCTTTTCGTATGCCGCGTTGCGCAGCCTGTGGCGCCGAGACAAGGTTCCGTGGCGCCGTCCTTGGCTGGTGGCCAAGGCCAGCCACGGGCCGCAGGATCGGCACCACAGGGGCGCAACCCGAAGGGAAGGTCGTCCGGGAGCGCGATCCGGCGTTGCGCACCTTGCCAAGGCGGCCAGCCTTGGCAAGGTGCGCGCCTTGGCTCACGCTCCCGGACGACCTTCGCGGCATACGAAAAGGGGCATCACACGCTCTAGCGGCGAAACCGCGCCGGACCGTCCGCGCGGACGCGTCCGGACGCCGCGCGGACACTTGCGGACGGCGACAATATTCTTTCATTTCAACATGTTGCGATTGGCACGCGGTTTGCTGAGCACTGGGCAGGCATTCAGCACCACGACCCCCATGAGCATCCGCGACACCTCCGCACAGGACCGCCCCCTCGCCGCCAGCGCCGGACGCATGCCGCGCCGTCGCCTGATCGCCATCGGCGCCGCCGTGGCGATCGCCGCTGCCGGCATCGGCGTGGTGGCCGCATGGCGCGCCGGCGGCCAGTCGATCAGCGCCGAGCGCGTGCGCATCGCCGAAGTCACGCGCGGCGACCTGGTCCGCGACCTGTCGGCCGAGGGCCGGGTGATCTCGGCCAACAGCCCGACGCTGTACACCATCGCCGCAGGCACGGTCACGCTGTCGGTGGTGGCCGGCGATGCGGTGAAGCGCGGCCAGGCGCTGGCGACCATCGACAGCCCGGAGCTGCGCAGCCGGCTGGCCCAGGAGGAATCGACGCTGGCCAGCCTGGAAGCCGAGGCCGACCGCGCCGAACTGGACGCCGAGCTGACCCGCGCCAACGCCCGCAAGACGCTGGACCAGGCCACGATCGACCGCCTCGCCGCGCAGCGCGACCTGGAACGCAACCAGCGCGCCTTCGAAGGCGGCGCGGTCGCGCAGATCGACGTGGCCCGCGCGCAGGACGCCCTGAAGAAGGCCGACCTCGGCCTGGCCGCCGCGCGCCAGGAACATGCGCTGCAGGGCCGGGGTGCGGGCCTGGACACCCGCAACAAGCGCCTGCAGGCCGAGCGCCAGCGTTCGGTCGTCGCCGAACTGCAGCGCCAGGTCGATGCGCTGACCCTGCGCGCGCCGTTCGATGGCCAGGTCGGCCAGCTGATGATCGCGCAGCGCGCCAACGTCGCGGCCAACGCGCCTGTGCTGAGCGTGGTCGACCTGTCGGTGTTCGAGGTCGAGATCAAGGTGCCGGAAAGCTTCGCCCGCGACCTGGGCATCGGCATCCCGGCCGAAGTCAGCGGCAACACCGGCACGTTCGCGGCGGCCATCTCGGCGGTGTCGCCGGAAGTGGTGAACGGCGAGGTCGCCGCGCGCCTGCGCTTCACCGGCAAGCAGCCGCCCGCGCTGCGCCAGAACCAGCGGCTCAGCGCGCGCATCGTGCTCGACACGCGCCGCAACGTGCTGATGGTCGAACGCGGCCCCTTCGTCGACCAGGGCGGCGGCAACAGCGCCTACGTCATGGACGGTGCCATCGCCGTGAAGCGCGCCGTGCGCACCGGCGTCAGCAGCCTCGCCGCGGTCGAGATCGTCGACGGCGCCAAGTCCGGAGACCGCATCGTGGTCTCCGGCAGCGACCAGTTCGGCGACGCCGAACGCATCCGCATCTCCGGAGAATGACCATGCACGCCCAGATCCCCCAGCCCTGCCGGCCCGGAACGCCCGACATCGCATGCGACAGCGCGCGCGACACCGCATCCGATCCGTTCCCGTCCAGTCCCTTCTCGCCACGCATGGTCTGGTCGGCGGACGACCTGGTCGAAGCCGTGCGCCTGCCGCTGCACTGCGAAGCCTTCGCGCCGTCGGCCAACGACGCGCGACTGCACCGCCCGCGGCGCACGCTGCGCTTCCTCGCCACGCCGCCGCTGGCCGCCCGTTTCCGGATCGGCGGCTGAGGCGTCGCAGCGCCCGCGCCGGGCCCTCTCTCTCCCCGGCGCGCAGCGCAGCGACACCCGGTCCGCCGCTCCCTTTCCTTCCCTCTCTCCCCTGCCCGCCTCCCGGAGTTCCCCATGCTGCACATGCAAGGCGTCAACAAGGTCTACCGCACGGAACTGGTCGAAACGCACGCGCTGCGATCGCTCGACCTGCACGTGCGCGAAGGCGAATTCGTCGCGGTCACCGGCCCCTCCGGCTCGGGCAAGACCACCTTCCTCAACATCGCGGGCCTGCTGGAGGAGTTCACCGGCGGCACCTACCTGCTCGACGGCGAAGACGTCAGCAAGCTCGGCGACGACGCGCGCTCGAAGCTGCGCAACCGCAAGATCGGCTTCATCTTCCAGAGCTTCAACCTGATTCCCGACCTCAACCTGTTCGACAACGTCGATGCGCCGCTGCGCTATCGCGGCATGCCCGCGGCCGAGCGTCGCCAGCGCATCGAGGACGCGCTGTCCCGGGTCGGCCTGGGCTCGCGGATGAAGCACTATCCGTCCGAACTGTCCGGCGGCCAGCAGCAGCGCGCCGCCATCGCGCGCGCGCTCGCCGGCAGCCCGCGCCTGCTGCTCGCCGACGAACCGACCGGCAACCTCGATTCGCAGATGGCGCGCAGCGTCATGGAGCTGCTGGAGGAGATCAACGGCCAGGGCACGACGATCGTGATGGTCACCCACGACCCCGAACTGGCCGCGCGCGCGCAGCGCAACGTGCACATCGTCGACGGCATGGCCACCGACCTGCAGCGCGAGGCCGGTCTGGTGCGTGGCGCCGCGACCACGCAGACCGCGACCCTCTGAGGAGACCGCCATGTTCGGCTATTACCTCTCGCTGGCGTTGCGCAGCTTCCGGCGCAACAAGGTGCTCACCGCGCTGATGGTGGTGGCGATCGCGCTGGGCATCGGCGCCAGCACTACCACGCTGACCGTGTTCCACGTGCTGTCGGGCGATCCGATCCCGCAGAAGAGCGAGAAGCTCTTCTATCCGCGCATCGATCCGCGCAGCCGCCAGGGCTTCCAGCCGGGCGACGACCCGGAATGGCAGATGTCGCGCTTCGACGCCGAGCAGCTGCTGCGCGAGAAACGCGGCGACCGCCAGGCCTTCATGTCCGCGGGCAACGTCGCGGTCGTGCCGGCGAAGGCCGGGATCGATCCGTTCATGGCCAGCGCGCGCTACACCACCGCCGACTTCTTCCCGATGTTCGACGTGCCGATGGCCGCGGGACGCAGCTGGACCGCGGCCGAGGACGAGGCGCGCGCGAAGCTGGTGGTGATCTCGGGCGCGCTGTCCGAGCGCCTGTTCGGCGAGGGCGCCAATGCAGTCGGCAAATCCATCCGCATCGAACAGGGCGACTTCACCGTGATCGGCGTGATCGGCAAGTGGGAACCGAATCCGCGCTTCTACGACCTCAGCCAGTCCCGCTACGGCACCGACGAACAGGTGTTCGTGCCGTTCTGGAGCTCGCGCGCGGCGAACATGCAGCCGAGCGGCAACATGAGCTGCTGGGCCCAGCCGGATGACGAGGCGCCGCGGAACGACGAGGGCAACTACGGCCTCAACGTGCCCTGCACCTGGCTGCAGTACTGGGTGGAACTGTCCACGCCGGAGAAGGTGAAGGCCTATCGCGAGTACCTGGTGAACTATTCGAACCAGCAGCGCGCGGCCGGCCGCTTCGAGCGCGAACCGAACGTCGACCTGGACGATGTCATGGGCTGGCTGGACGAAAACGGCGCGGTGCCGGGCGATGTGCGCCTGCAGGCATGGCTGGCCTTCGGCTTCCTGTTCGTCTGCCTGCTCAACACCGTCGGGCTGCTGCTCGCGAAGTTCCTGCGTCGCTCCCCGGAGATCGGCGTGCGCCGCGCGCTGGGCGCCACGCGCCGGACGATCTTCGCGCAGTACCTCGTCGAAGCCGGCGTCATCGGCGTCGCGGGCGGCGTACTCGGCCTGGGGCTCGCCCAGCTCGGCCTGTGGGCCGTGCGCCAGCAACCGACCGACTACGCCGAGTTCGTGCGCATCGACGCGACGATGGTGCTCGCCACGCTCGCGCTGACGCTGGTCGCGAGCCTCGCCGCCGGCCTGCTGCCCGCGTGGCGCGCCTGCCAGGTGACGCCCGCGATGCAGCTCAAGTCCCAGTAACCGTTCGCGGACAGGGGCGACGCCTTCCCCTCCCCCGTCGTCGCCCCTTCCCTTTTTCCCGCACTCCCGGAGCCCACCATGGACATCCGCCCCATCCTTTCCACGCTGCGCCGGCACAAGACCGCGGCCGCGCTGATCGTGCTGGAGATCGCGCTGAGCTGCGCGATCATCTGCAACGCGCTGTTCCTCATCACCGGCCGCCTCGACCGCATGAACCGCGAGACCGGCATCGCCAACGACGAGATCGTGCGCATCAACGTCGCCGGCATCGGCAAGGACGACAATGCCGGCGCGCAGGCGAAGGTCGACGCGGCGGCGCTGCGCGCCATCCCCGGCGTGAAGGCCGCGACCTCGCTCAACCACGTGCCGTTCGACTACTCGTCGTGGAACTCGTCGATCAACCTCAAGCCCGACCAGCAGCGGCCGAGCGCCAGCACGGCGGTGTACCTGGGCGACGAGCAGATGGTCGAGACGCTCGGCATCAGGATCATCGAGGGCCGCGACTTCAACGCCGACGAGTTCATCGACTGGGAAGTGCTGCAGCAGTTCAACACCAACCAGCCGCCGGTGGCGATCCTGAGCAAGCCGCTCGCCGACCGCCTGTTCCCTGGCGAGAGCGCGGTGGGCAAGCTGCTGTACGACTTCTGGGGCCCCAACCCGATCCGCGTGATCGGCGTGATGGCGCCGGTGATCCGCCCGAACGACAACGGCGGCCCGGCCGAGTCGCATTTCTCGACGCTGCTGCCGGTGCGCCCGGTATTCGGCCGTTTCGCCCTGCGCACCTCGCCCGAGCGCCGTGAAGAAGTGCTGAAGGCAGCGGTGGCGACGCTGGAGAAGACCAGCAACAGCCGCATCATCCTCGACCAGGCGCCGTTCACCGACCTCATCGAGCGCTGGTACCGGCAGGACAAGGCGATGGCGTGGCTGCTGGTGTCGGTCTGCGCCGCGCTGCTGGTGGTGACCGCGCTGGGCATCGTCGGCCTGGCCAGCTTCTGGGTGCAGCAGCGCACCAAACAGATCGGCGTGCGCCGCGCGCTGGGCGCGACCCGGGCGCAGATCCTGCGCTACTTCCAGACCGAGAACTTCCTGCTGACCAGCTTCGGCATCGTCCTGGGCATGCTCGGCGCCTTCGGCCTGAACCAGCTGCTGATGACGCACTACGAACTGCCTCGACTGCCGGCGCTCTATCTCCCGGTCGGCGCGCTGGTGCTGTGGCTGCTCGGCCAGATCGCGGTGTTCGGCCCGGCGCGGCGCGCGGCGGCGGTGCCCCCGGCGATCGCCACGCGCAGCGTGTGACGCGCATGACCTTCGCCGCATCGACGGCTCCACGGACTGGGTTAACCTGACACCATGCCCACCATCCTCGTCATCGACGACAACCCGGCCGTCGCGACCGCGCTCGAAACGCTATTCGCGCTGCACGACATCGACACCCGCACCGCCGATGGCCCGCAGAGCGGACTGGCAGCACTGGAGGAAGCGGGCATCGACCTCGTCGTGCAGGACATGAACTTCGAGGCCGACACCACCTCGGGCGAGGAAGGCGAAGCGCTGTTCCGGGAGATCCGCGCGCGGCACCCGGACCTGCCGGTGATCCTGCTCACCGCCTGGACGCATCTCGAAGCTGCGGTCGACCTGGTGAAGGCCGGCGCGGCGGATTACCTCGCCAAGCCGTGGGACGACCGCAAGCTGATGGCCACAGTCAACAACCTGCTGGAGCTGTCGCAGACGCGCCAGCAGCTCGCGCGCCGCGATGCCGGCGAACGGCGGCGCCGCGCGGCGCTCGGCGAATTCGACCTGCGCGGCTTCGTCCACGCCGACCCGATGACCGCCGCCGCACTGACCCTGGCCTGCCAGGTCGCGCGCTCGGACTTGCCGGTGCTCATCACCGGCCCCAACGGCGCCGGCAAGGAGCGCATGGCCGAGATCGTGCACGCCAATTCGCCGGTCGCCGCCGGGCCGTTCATCGCGCTGAACTGCGGTGCGCTGCCGGCCGACCTGATCGAAGCCGAACTGTTCGGCGCCGAGCAGGGCGCGTACACCGGCGCGAACCGCGCGCGCGAAGGCAAGTTCGAGGCCGCCGACGGCGGCACGCTGTTCCTCGACGAAATCGGCACGCTGCCGCTGGCCGGGCAGATCAAGCTGCTGCGCGTGCTCGAAACCGGGCGCTTCCAGCGCCTCGGCGGCAACCGCGAGCGCGAGGTGAAGGTGCGCGTGGTCAGCGCGACCAATGCCGACCTGCCGACGATGATCGCCAACGGCCAGTTCCGCGAAGATCTCTACTACCGGCTCAACGCCATCGAAGTGCGCCTGCCGCCGCTCGCCGAGCGTCCGGACGACATCCTTCCGCTCGCACGGCACTTCCTGCCGGCCGACAAGTCGCTGGAGGCCTCTGCCGAGCGCGCGCTGCTCGCGCATCGCTGGCCCGGCAACGTCCGCGAACTGCGCAACACCCTGCAGCGCGCGGCCCTGCTCGCACGCGGGCCGCGCATTACCGCCGCCGACCTGGGCCTGCCCGCGCCGGTCATCGCCGCACCGGTCGCTGCCGGCAATGGCGACGCTCACGAACCGGACCGCACGACGATCGAGGCCGCCATCGCGCGTGCCGGCGGCGTGCTCGCGCAGGCCGCGAACGAACTGGGCATGTCGCGACAGGCCCTGTATCGCCGCATCGACCGCCTCGGCATCGCACGCGACTGACCGGGCCCGGGACGATGCACATCCTTCGCCTGCTGCCGCTCACCCTGCGCCTGATCGTCCTCGGCACGCTGTGCATCGTGCTGGCCTCGCTGTCGGCCGTGCTGCTGATGCGCTGGCTGCCGGAGTGGGCCGCCGCCCTGCTGCCCGCGCTGCTGGTATCCGCGCTGTTCGGCTGGAAACTGTGGCGCACGGTCGCGCCGATGCGCGCGCTGTTCCGCGCCCTCGCCGGCACCGTGGCCAGCTATCGCGACGGCGACTTCGGCTTCGGCATCACCTGGGACAAGTACAGCGAACTGGTCGAACTGGTCGATGCGCACAATGCGCTCGGCGACGCTTTGCGAGAACAGCGAGTGTCGCTGGTGCAGCGTGAACTGCTGCTCGACACGATGGTGCAGAACACGCCGGTGTCGATGGTGCTGGTCGACGAATCCGGGCGCATCGTGCTGGGCAACCTCGCCGCGCGCAAGCTGCTCGGCGACGGCCGGCGGCTCGAAGGTCGCGCCTTCGCGGAGATCCTCTCCGAAGCACCGCAGCCGCTGCGCGACGCCATCGATCGCGGCGGCGACGGCATCTTCGCGGTCGGCGACGAGGACAGCGAGGACATCTTCCATCTCTCGCGCCGCGGCTTCCGCCTCAACGGCCGCCGCCACGAACTGGTGCTGCTGCGCCAGCTCACCGCCGAACTGCGCCGACAGGAAGTGCAGACCTGGAAGAAGGTGATCCGGGTCATCAGCCACGAGCTCAACAACTCGCTCGCGCCGATCGCCTCGCTGGCGCACTCCAGCGCGGAATTCCTCAAGCGCGGCCAGCTCGAAAGACTGCCCACCGCGCTCGCCACCATCGAAGAGCGCGCACGCCACCTCGAAGGCTTCATCCGCGACTACGCCCGCTTCGCCAAGCTGCCGGCACCGCGCCTGGAACCCCTCGCCTGGGGTCGCTTCCTCGCCCAGTTGCGCAGCCAGGTGGAATTCGCCTGGGACGGGACGCATGCCGACGACGTGGTGCACGTGGACATCCCGCAGTTCGAGCAGACCCTGCTCAACCTGGTCAAGAACGCGCACGAATCCGGCTCGCCGCCGGGCGACGTGCAGCTGCAGCTGCGCCGCCTGCCCGAACAGTGGCGCATCGACATCCTCGATCGCGGCAGCGGCATGAGCGATGCGGTGCTCGCCCAGGCGCTGCTGCCGTTCTATTCGACCAAGCGCCACGGCACCGGCCTCGGCCTCGCGCTGTGCCGCGACATCATCGAAGCCCATGGCGGACGCATCGCCCTGCAGAACCGCGAAGGCGGCGGCCTGCTGGTCAGCCTCAGCCTGCCGGCGCGCTGACGCGCAACACACTGCACGCTATCCTGCGGCGGACGACGCCGGGGAGGGCGCACGCCACACATGCCTGCAGATCGGATCACCACGGACCGCGCGCCCGTCGATTACTACGACCGCATCGCGTCGGGTTATCGCGAAGACCGCTTCGGCAACAGCTACGGCCGCTTCATCGACGCCGCCGAACGTCGCTGGCTGGAGGCCTGCCTGCAACGACGCCCGGACGGCCCGGTGCTCGACCTGGCCTGCGGCGACGGTCGCTTCAGCGATCGCGCGGACCTCGGCATCGATCTCGCCGCCGGCATGCTCCGCGTCGCCCGCGCCGCGCATCCCGCGCATGCGTTCGCGCGCGCCGACGCCACCGCCTGGCCGATCGCCGACGGCACGCTCGGCGCAGCCTTCTGCTTTCATCTGGCGATGCACCTGCGCGATGAACAACTGCGCGCGCTGTTCGCCGAAGCCGCGCGCTGCCTGAAGCCCGGCGGGCTGCTGCTGATCGACGTACCCGGGCGCCTGCGTCGCCGCCTGCGCCCGCATCGCTCGGACATCGCGCAGTGGCACGGGCACTCGGCGCACGATGTCACCGACATTCTCAGGATGGCGGCGGGCTTCACGCTCGATCGCGCGGACGGATTGCTGATGCTGCCGCTGCATCGCCTGCCGACGCGCCTGCGACCACTGAGCGCGGGCCTCGATCGCCTGCTCTGCCGGCTGCTGCGACCGCTGGCCTCGTACCAGCTGATCGCGCTGCGGCGAAGCTGAGGGCCCGACGATGCTGCGTCGACTGTTCCGCGCATTGCCCGACGCGCCACGCGCACGCCTGCTGCAGGCGCGCATGCACGCGCGCGACCTGCTGCGCACCGACCTCCGCTTCGCGCGTCCCGACGGACCGCACGGACTGCCGCCGTGCCACGACTGGACACAGGTCATCCACGAGACACCGACCGCCGAGGCCAAGCGCCACAACCTGCGGCTCGCTGCCGATACGCTGCAGCGCACGCGCATCGCACCGGGCGAGGTGTTCTCGTTCGCGCGCGTCGTCGGGCCACCGATCGTCTCGCGCGGCTTCCGCGCCGGTCGGACCCTCGTCGGCGGCGAAGTCGCCGCCAGCATCGGCGGCGGTCTGTGCCAGCTCAGCGGCCTGCTCTACGTCGCCGCGCTCGAATGCAGCCTGGAGATCCTCGAACGCCATCCGCACAGCCTCGACATCTACACCGACACCACCCGCTTTGCCCCGCTCGGCGCCGACGCCACCGTGGTCTACGGCCATCGCGACCTGCGTTTCCGCAACACGCTGGACCAGCCGATCGGATTCGCCTGCGAGGTCGATACGGGACAGGTGACGCTGGCGCTCTGCGCGTCACGGCCGGTCGTCAGGCGCTCCGTTGCGTTCGTTGCGGAGTCGCATGCGTCGCATACCCTCGTCACGACGGTAGTCGATGGCGAGGTGATTCTTCAGCAGAGCTATCAGAGGGCTGCGGGTGCGTGACTGCAGGCATATGAGGCTTGAATATCAGACGCCATAAATTGCCGGCGCCTGTTTGCAAACGGTGACCGCATCTGCCCACCAGCCTCCTCTTTCAAAGGAGCAGAGAAAGAGACTGTCGGTTGCCGATGACACCTCTAGAACCTGATTGTCAGGTCCGACGTACTGGAGTGAAACATCTTGTCCGACCAGGCCAGCCCAGATGGCTGAATCAGAGACATCGAAGTCAGTGAGTCGTGCATCTGGCACGAAGTGCGATGCGCCCTTGATGCCGATTGCATACTGGACTGGCGCACTTACCCACGAAACAAAGAGCCTCTGGCCATCATCGAAGGTCAGCGCAAGCTCCCCGCCAAATTCATGGATCTCGCCCCTTGCCGCCGAGTCTGCGGAGGACTCCTCGCCTTCAAAAAGCCTGTAGCAGATTGCGGATAGCTTGGGCATGGCGCATAACACCTAAGTTAAGCCCCGAACAGATGGAAAAAGTGACTGAAGGGCGTCCGGCTTGCGTTGAACTTGGGATAAGACATCGCGAGGAGAAGGATCGCTCGGCCGGGAGGATGACGCGTGGGCGATGATTTTCTCTAACCCACCTTCACAGCCCAAATCGGCGGAGAAGATTGGGAATAATTGGATCTCTGTGCTGGCTTGAGGAAAGGTGCGCACCCCGGTCTTTCCGCCGGTCTTTCCGCTTCGCGACTTTCATGATGACCCGGGCGCTGCGCGCATATCGAAAAGCCGGATAGGCGAATGCAACCGTTCCGTTTTGCCGATGATCAGTGATGTTCAAACAGCCGAAGAGTGGTGCTTGCGTGGAGAGTCCATAGGTGAATTGTTAGGCCTCTGCGCGCTCATGACCCGGAAGGATGCAGAAGCCTTAGGAAAGACCAGTTTAGGAATATCACGGCGAGACCCGCCGCTTCTTCCGGCCCCTTTGCCGACGCGACGGCGTATGCCTGTTCCTGGATGGGAACCCACTTGATCTTCAGTGCGTTCAGCTCTTCAATCGAGAGCTTGTGGTCTTCGCGATGAGCGTAGGCGTTTCGAATATGGTTCAACGCTTTAGCAGCGCTAACATATGGCGCGGGCAGAACGCCGAGTGCATCTGCCAAATCAACTTTCATCTCAAAGGTGACGCGATGATTGTCAAAGAACTTTTTTGGCTTCTCTAGCTTTCGTGCAATCGACGTCTCTATGGTTCGCTCGATCAAGAGATGCCCGCGCAGCACCTTTGACAACTCTGGCGCGTCGTCAAGCGCGAGCAAGCCCATCCCGTAGTTATCCAGTTCTTCATGGGTAGCGGTGTCGAAGTTAATTGCTCGTGGCTTTCGTCGTGCACGCATGGAGGTCAACTCAAAAAACTAACGTTTGACATGATGAGAGGGACCGACCGACACAGCCGGTTGGGCATCCGCTCGATGGAAGGGTTAGGCCTCGCGCAAGACATGCAAGGCCAACTCCGGGACAGAAGCGAACTCGACCCGCTCTAGCGGAGGGTAGAGCGTCAGCGTATTCGTCTTCGCTTTTGATTTGTCGAGAACAGGAAGGAAGTGCTCATGCCTCCAAAAGTAGAACCGATCAAAAGAACGGTTTGCGGCCACCCAGTACTTGGGTTTGTACGCCCCAGAACCGGTACTTCGCCAGGCCGACAGTTGGCTCTGCATCAGTAGAGCCTTACCATTGTTCTCAATGATCTTCGCCTCAATCAGAGTGCAATTATCCGCACCAAGGAGCGTGAACCATAGGTCAGGGAGGGCTGCGTCCGCGAAGCGGCCGGCCTTTGTAGCAGTGCTTGCGGCCTGCCCGTCTAGGCTTACAAAGAGGTCTTTTGTGGTGTCGATGAAAGGGGCGATGAAGCGATACAACTCGGCGACAAGTCTGTTTTCTTGCTTCATGTAAGGAAAGTCTCCCTGCAAAGCCTAACTACGATTAGGCCCCAAATCGGGGCACGACACCGAGGCTGCCACACGCCTTCCGGACGGTCAATCCAGGAAAACGCACTTAATACAAGAGGAGCCGGACGCGCACCAGCATCACAAGCGAGATGCGCTGCCACATAGGCTGCACCTGCACCCCGATATGCCTTATCACGGCGAGCAGACTTTGATATCAAAACCAATCATCCACGCTGCATCAACGATAAAGCGGCGGGCTGAAAGCCCACCCTACAACGCTACAGCGCCGTCCTTGGCGCCTTCGTTCGCCGATGCGGCTTCGACGGTTTGCGCGCGCCGTTATCCACCTTGAGAATGGCTGCGGATTCCGCATCCGTCGGAAGAATGCGGTCTTCCAGAATCGTGTGCCAGCCACCGCAATCGGGGTCTGGACAGCCACACGTAGTGAAACGGACTGCACGATCGGAAAGACCAGCGCGTTTCTGAAGCGCATTGGTGCGCTCCTGACTCTTGATGACGTCGATGATCGCGCCGCGTTTCAGGAATTTGCCCGCCATGAAGTATCCGCCCCCCTAGGTGTCGATTGGAACACTCACCCCTTCGGCTTCTTCACCGGCCGCTTCCAGCCATCGACGGTGATCTGCTTCGCGCGGGCGACGGTGAGCTTGCCCGGGGCGGCGTCCTTGTTGATCACGGAGCCGGCGGCGATGGTGGCGCCTTCGCCGATGGTGACCGGGGCGACGAGTGCGCTGTTGGAGCCGATGAAGGCGCCATCGCCGATCGTCGTCGTCGATTTGTTCGCGCCGTCGTAGTTGCAGGTGATGGTGCCGGCGCCCACGTTCACGCCTGCGCCGATCACGGCGTCGCCGAGATAGGTCAGGTGGTTGGCCTTGCTGCCGATGCCGAGCGTGGCGTTCTTGGTCTCGACGAAATTGCCGATGTGCACGCCGTCGGCGAGCACCGTGCCGGGGCGCAGGCGCGCGAACGGGCCGATGTGCGCCGCGCCTTCGGTCTTCGCGCCTTCCAGGTCGCAGTGCGCGCGCACCTCGGTGCCGGCGGCGAGTTCGACATCCTTCAGCCGGCAGAACGGGCCGATGCGCACGTTGTCGCCGAGCACGACGCGTCCTTCGAACACGACGTTCGCGTCGATCTCGACATCGCGGCCGACGATCACTTCGCCGCGCACATCGACGCGATGCACGTCGGCGAAGCGTGCGCCGTCGACGCAGAGCTTGCGCACGGCGCGCAGCTGGAAGGCGCGTTCGAGCTGGGCGAGCTGCCACGGGTCGTTGGCGCCTTCGGTTTCCTGCGGATCCTCCGCGATGACGATCTCGGCCGGGGTGAACTCGTGCGCGGCGGCAGCGAACACGTCGGTCAGGTAGTACTCGCCCTGCGCGTTGTCGTTCTTCAGTCCGGCCAGCCAGCGCTTGAGCGCGACGGCCTGGGCAACGATCACGCCGGTGTAGACCAGGTGGATGCGGCGCTGTTCCTCGTCGGCATCCTTTTCCTCGACGATCGCCGCGACATGGCCCTGCGCATCGCGCACCACGCGGCCATAGCCGAAGGGGTTCTGCATTTCGGTGGTCAGGCCTACCAGCGGCGCATCGATCGCGAGCATGCTGCGCAGGGTCGCGGCACGGTTCAGCGGCGCGTCGCCGTAGAGCACGATCACGCGCGCGTCGTCCGGCACGCCGTCCATCGCCTGCTGCACGGCGTGGCCGGTGCCCTTGCGCTCGGTCTGCTCGGCCCAGTGCAGGTCGGGCTGGTCGGCGAACGCAGCGCGGACCTGGTCGCCGCCATGGCCGTAGACCACGTGGATGCCGGCCGGTGCCAGTTCGCGCGCGGTGTTGATGACGTGACCGAGCATCGGCACGCCGGCGACCTTCTGCAGCACCTTGGGCAAGGCGGACTTCATGCGCTTGCCCTCGCCTGCGGCGAGGACGACGACGTGGAGGGGCGCGGCCATGGGAACTCCTGATCGGTGATCCGGCCATTCTACCGGCGCTGCCCGCGACCGATGCCGCCCCGCCCGGCTGCTACGATGCGTCCGCCCCCGCCACCCTGGTCCGCATGGACGTCGCTGCCGACACCCACCCGCCCTCGCCCTTCCGTCGCCCAGGCCCCCTGCTGGCCCTCGCCGGCGTGCTGGCGACCGTGGCCGGCCTGATCGGGCACGCGGTGTGGCGCGACCTGCCTGCCGAACGCCTGCTGCTGTCGCTGGTCCTCATGGCCATCGCCTGGCTGATCGCCTGGCCGCTGCGTCGCGCCTTGCGCTGGTCTGCGGCCACGGCCTTCGCTGTCGTGTGGCTGCTCGCGCTGGTGGCGTACTGCGGGCCGCTGCCGGTCCTCGCCGTGGCACTGCTCGGCACCGCTGCCTGGACGGTGGGCGACGCGCTGCTGTCGACGACATCACCGGGGCGCCCCGCGCTCGCCACCACACTCGGACTGATCCTCATCGGCATGCTCACGGGCTGGACGCTGACCTGGCCGATCCACCATCCCGTCGTGTGGATGGTGCTGCTGCTCGTGCCGATCGCGCTGCGCCACCGCACGCTGGCCACCGCCGCGCGCGATGCCGCATCGCGCTGGCGCGGCACCGTCGCCGACGCACCGCGCGCCGCTGCCTGGACGACGATGCTGCTCGGCGCGGCCTCGGTCGCGTGCTGGATTCCGACGCTGCAGTCGGACGATCTCGGCTATCACCTCAACCTGCCGATGCAGCTGATGCTGCACGGCCGCTACGCGCCCGATGCCGAATACCAGGTCTGGTCCTACGCGCCCTGGGCCGGCGACGCGCTGCACGGCATCGCCTTCGTGCTGGCGCGGCAGGACGCGCACGGCGCGCTCAATGCGCTGTGGCTCATGCTCATCGCGACCCTGATCGGCGGGCCGATGGCGACGGCCCTCCGCGCCACGTCGCTGGAACGCTGGATCGCCGTCGCCCTGTTCGCGACCTTTCCGCCGTTGGTGTGGATGGCGGCCGGGATGCAGACCGAACTGGCGTCGACCGCCGTGCTGCTCGCGCTGGTCGCGCTGGTCCTCGGCCCGGATGCCGATGCGCGCGTGCCGCGCGGGCTGTTCGCGGGCGCCATCCTGTTCGCCGGCCTGTTCGCGCTGAAGCTGGTGCATGCGCTCGCCGCGCTGCCGCTGCTGGCGTTCGCGCTGTGGCGGCATCGCACCTGGCTGCCTTGGCGCTGGCTGCCACTGGCGGCCGTGCTGAGCGCCGCACTGGCGACGTCGAGCCACGTGCATGCGTGGCTCGCGACCGGCAACCCGGTGCTGCCGATGTTCAACCACGTGTTCGAATCGCCGTTCTTCCCGCGCGAACAGTTCCACGATCCGCGCTGGCATGCCGGCTTCGGCCCCGACATCCTCTGGCGGATCACCTTCGACACCGCCCGCTACGTCGAAGGCTGGCCAGGCGGCCTCGGCTTCGCGTTGATCGCGCTCGCCGGCCTGTGGCTGCTGCGCCTGCTGCGTCCGGTGCCCGGCGGCGCGCATTCCGGCCTGTTTCTCGCCGTGACCGCCTGCGTGCTGCTGCCGCTGGTGCCGATGCAGTACGCGCGCTACGCCTGGCCGGGCATGCTGCTGTTGCTCGCGCTGCTGTGCTTCGGCGCGGAAGCGATGCTCGGTCGCCGCCTGTTCGTCTGGCTGTTCGCCGGGCTGTGTGCGCTCAACCTCGCCTATCAGGCGAACGCGAGCTGGCTGCACCATTCCGCAGCGGTAAAGCGCACGATCCGCAGCTTCGCCGAACATGATGCGGTCGTCGCCGAGTACATTCCCGAGCGCGTGCTGATCCGACGCATTCCCTCGAACGACACGCGCGCCGTGCTCGCCACCGATCCGGCGCGCAATGTCGTCGCCGAACTCGCCGGGCGCGGCCGTACGACGTCCTTGCACGACCCGTCGCTCGCTGCCGATGCGAAGTCGGCCGAGGGCGATGCCAGCGGCACGGCATGGGCCGCATTGCTCGCCCGCGGACGCATCGGCTGGGCACTGGTGAATCGTGCAACCGCCTCGCACGCGCTCGATGCGGGCCTGCGCCGCGCCGGTGCGCGACGCATCGACACGCTGCACGAGATCGAACTGTGGCGGCTGCCGCCCGCAACCGAGGACACGCCATGAGCCTGCCGCGACAGGGTGGCCACTACCTGATGATCGGCGGCGTGCAGTGGCTGGTCGACTGGGGCGTGATGGTGCTGCTCAGCCACCTCGGCCTGCCGGTGGAAGCTGCGAACATCTGCGGCCGGATCAGCGGTGCCAGCCTGGGGTTCTGGCTCAACGGACGCATTACCTTCGCCGGCAACGACACCCGCATCGGCCGGACGCAGCTGCGTCGCTTCGTCACCATGTGGCTCTGCACCACCGCCGCCAGCACGCTCGCCCTCGGCCACATCGACGACGTGTTCGGCCTGCAGTGGGCGTGGATCGCGAAGCCCATGGTGGAACTGAGCCTCGGCGTGATCGGCTTCCTGCTCTCGCGGCACTGGGTGTACAAGGCATAGGGCGCGGCTGGCCGCACCACTTTTTGTTGCCACGATCCCAAAGCCGGTGCGGCGAGCCGCTCCCTATTGCGTCATGCACTTGTTCAACGAAAAACGCCGGCTTCCGCCGGCGTTTCGGGTGTCACGGTGCGAAGCTCGACCTCAGTGCTTGAGGTTCTTGCGCAGGCGCTCCAGCGCGCTCAGCTGGGCGAGGCTCATGGCCAGCTGGGCCTGGGCTTCCTCGGCGCTCATCTTCGGATCCTTGTGCGCCAGGGCGCGCTTGGCTTCCTCGATCGCCGACTTCACCGCAGCCTCGTCGATGTCCTGCGCGCGCACGGCCGTATCGGCCAGCACGGTCACGACCTGCGGCTGCACTTCGAGGATGCCGCCGGAGATCGCGAAGTCGAGGACTTCGCCGTTCGGCTGGGTCACGATGACCTTGCCGGGCTTCAGGCGGGTGATCAGCGGCGCGTGGCGCGGCGCGATGCCGAGTTCGCCTTCTTCGCCGGTGGCGACGACCAGCGTGGCTTCGCCGTGGAAGATCTCGGCTTCGGCGCTGACGATGTCGCAACGAATGGTGGCCATGGGTATCGATTCCTGTAGGGCGGGCTTCAGCCCGCCGTTCTACTCGCAACCCCGGATGCGCGGACGCATCCGTGGTCTTGCAATGGTGAGCTCGAAGCCCACCCTACATGTGGCTTACGCAGCCAGCTTCTTCGCCTTCTCGACGGCTTCCTCGATCGAGCCGACCATGTAGAACGCCTGCTCCGGCAGGTGGTCGTATTCGCCGTCGACGATGCCCTTGAAGCCGCGGATGGTGTCCTTCAGCGACACATACTTGCCCTTCGAGCCGGTGAACACTTCGGCGACCGTGAACGGCTGCGAGAAGAAGCGCTCGATCTTGCGCGCGCGCGACACGGCCAGCTTGTCGTCTTCCGACAGTTCGTCCATGCCGAGGATCGCGATGATGTCCTTCAGCTCCTTGTACTTCTGGAGCGTGGACTGCACGCGGCGGGCGGTGTCGTAGTGCTCGTTGCCGATCACGTTCGGGTCGAGCTGGCGCGAGGTCGAGTCCAGCGGGTCGACGGCCGGGTAGATGCCGAGCGACGCGATGTTGCGGCTGAGCACCACGGTCGCGTCGAGATGCGCGAAGGTGGTCGCCGGCGACGGGTCGGTCAGGTCGTCCGCAGGCACGTACACGGCCTGGATCGAGGTGATCGAGCCGGTCTTGGTCGAGGTGATGCGCTCCTGCAGGACGCCCATTTCCTCGGCGAGGGTCGGCTGGTAACCCACCGCCGACGGCATGCGGCCCAGCAGCGCCGACACTTCGGTACCGGCCAGCGTGTAGCGGTAGATGTTGTCGACGAACAGCAGCACGTCACGGCCTTCGTCGCGGAAGTACTCGGCCATGGTCAGGCCGGTCAGCGCGACGCGCAGGCGGTTGCCCGGCGGCTCGTTCATCTGGCCGTACACCATCGCCACCTTCGACTTCTCCGGCTCCTGCACGTTGACGACGCCGGATTCCTGCATTTCATGGTAGAAGTCGTTGCCTTCGCGGGTACGCTCGCCCACGCCGGCGAACACCGACAGACCCGAATGCTCGGTCGCGATGTTGTTGATGAGTTCCATCATGTTCACGGTCTTGCCCACGCCGGCGCCGCCGAACAGGCCGACCTTGCCGCCCTTCGCGAACGGACACATCAGGTCGATCACCTTGATGCCGGTTTCCAGCAGTTCGGTGGTCGAGGCCTGGTCTTCGTACGACGGCGCTGCACGATGGATTTCCCAGGTGGTGTCGCACTTGACCGCACCGGCTTCGTCGATGGGATTGCCCAGCACGTCCATGATGCGGCCCAGCGTGCCGATGCCGACCGGCACCGAGATGGCCTTGCCGGTGTTGTCGGCGATCAGGTTGCGCTTCAGGCCGTCGGTCGAACCGAGGGCGATGGTACGCACCACGCCGTCACCCAGCTGCTGCTGGACTTCGAGGGTGATGTCGGTGTTCTGCACCTTGAGCGCGTCGTACACGCGCGGCACGTGCTCGCGCGGGAATTCGACGTCGACGACGGCGCCGATGATCTGGACGATCTTGCCTTGCGTGTTGGCAGCGGTATTCATGGAGGTTCCCGATTCGAAAATGTCTTGTTGCATGAGGTCGAGGCCGTGTCGTCGCGTCGCGGTGCCGGGTCGTCAGACCGCGGCCGCGCCGCCGACGATTTCGGAGATTTCCTGGGTGATCGCGGCCTGGCGCGCCTTGTTGTAGACGAGGTTCAGGGTGCCGATCAGCTTGGTCGCGTTGTCGCTGGCGGCCTTCATCGCCACCATGCGCGCCGCGTGCTCGGACGCCACGTTCTCCATCACCGCCTGGTAGACGAGCGACTCGATGTAGCGGGTCAGCACGTGCTCCAGCACGGCCTGCGCGCTCGGCTCGTAGATGTAGTCCCAGTCGTGCTCGGCAACGGCGGTTTCCGACGGCGGCAGCGGCAGCAGCTGGTCGAACGCCGCGCGCTGGGTCATGGTGTTCACGAAGTCGTTGTAGACGAGGAAGACCTTGTCCACGCTGCCGGCGGTGTAGGCGTCCAGCATGACCTTGATGACGCCGATCAGCTGGTCGACGTGCGGCGTGTCGCCCAGGTGCGTGACCGAGGCCAGCATGCCGACCTTGATGCGGCGGAAGAACACCGTCGCCTTCTGGCCGATGGTGACCACGTCGACTTCGACGCCCTTGGCCTGCCAGTCGCGGATCTCGACGAGCAGTTTGCGGAACAGGTTGTTGTTCAGGCCGCCGGCGAGGCCGCGATCGGAGGAGACGATCACGTAGCCGATGCGCTTGATCTCCTTGCGTTCCTCCAGGTACGGATGGTGGAACTCGGAGTTGGCCTGGGCCAGGTGGCCGACGACCTGCTTCATCGCGCGCGCATACGGACGCGAGGCCTTCATCCGGTCCTGCGCCTTGCGGATCTTGGATGCCGAGACCATTTCGAGTGCACGCGTCACCTTGCGGGTGTTCTGCACCGACTTGATCTTGGTCTTGATTTCTCTGCCGCCTGCCATCTTCGTTTCTCGCGTAGGGCGGGTCCTGGACCCACCGTTGCAGATACTGTCGCCGTGCCGAAAGGCGGGTACGAGACCCGCCCTGCGACGCGATTACCAGCTGCCCGTCGTGACGAACTCTTCGATGCCCTTCTTGAAGGAGGCTTCGATGTCGTCGTTCCAGGCGCCGGTGGTGTCGATGTTGCCGATCAGGTCGCCGTAGTTGTTGGCGAAGTGGGCCTGCAGGCCGGCTTCGAAGGCGAGGATCTTGTTGACCGGCACGGTGTCCATGTAGCCCTTGTCGACGGCGTAGATCGACAGCGACTGCTGGGCGACCGACATCGGCGCGTATTGCTTCTGCTTCATCAGCTCGGTGACGCGCTGGCCGCGCTCGAGCTGCTTGCGGGTGGCTTCGTCGAGGTCCGAAGCGAACTGCGCGAACGCAGCGAGCTCGCGGTACTGGGCAAGCGCGATGCGGATGCCGCCCGACAGCTTCTTCATGATCTTGGTCTGGGCCGC
Organism: Lysobacter brunescens; assembly: GCF_042677005.1. NCBI lineage: Bacteria > Pseudomonadati > Pseudomonadota > Gammaproteobacteria > Lysobacterales > Lysobacteraceae > Lysobacter > Lysobacter brunescens. The sequence goes on from NZ_JBHTIF010000001.1 coordinate 416,671, forward strand.
ACCACCGACGCGCGACACCGAGATGCCGGCGTTCACGGCCGGGCGGATGCCGGCGTTGAACAGATCGGTTTCGAGGAAGATCTGGCCGTCGGTGATCGAGATCACGTTGGTCGGCACGAACGCCGAGACGTCGCCCGCCTGGGTCTCGATGATCGGCAGCGCGGTCAGCGAACCGGTCTTGCCCTTCACGGCGCCGTTGGTGAACTTCTCGACATACTCTTCCGAGACGCGCGCGGCGCGCTCGAGCAGGCGGCTGTGCAGGTAGAACACGTCGCCCGGGTAGGCTTCGCGGCCCGGCGGACGGCGCAGCAGCAGCGAGATCTGGCGGTAGGCCACGGCCTGCTTGGACAGATCGTCGTAGATGATCAGCGCGTCTTCGCCGCGGTCACGGAAGTACTCGCCCATCGTGCAGCCCGAGTAGGCGGCGATGTACTGCATCGCGGCCGATTCGGACGCCGAGGCGGCGACGACGGTCGTGTAGGCCATCGCGCCGTTCTCTTCGAGCTTGCGCACGATGTTCGCGATGGTCGAGTTCTTCTGGCCGATCGCGACGTAGATGCACTTGATGCCGGAATTCTTCTGGTTGATGATCGCGTCGATCGCCAGCGCGGTCTTGCCGGTCTGGCGGTCGCCGATGATCAGCTCGCGCTGGCCGCGACCGATCGGGATCATCGCGTCGACCGACTTGTAACCGGTCTGCACCGGCTGGTCGACCGACTTGCGCCAGATCACGCCGGGCGCGATGGTTTCGACCGGCGCATGGACCTTTGCCTCGATCGGGCCCTTGCCGTCGATGGCTTCGCCCAGCGCGTTCACGACGCGGCCGAGCAGTTCCGGACCGGTCGGCACCGAGAGGATCTGGCCGGTGGTCTTGGCGGTGTCGCCTTCGCGCAGGTGCTCGTAGTCGCCGAGGACCACGGCGCCGACCGAGTCGCGCTCCAGGTTCAGGGCGAGCGCGGTGGTGTTGCCCGGCAGCTCGATCATTTCGCCCTGCATCACGTCGGCCAGGCCGTGGATGCGCACGATGCCGTCGGACACCGAGGTCACGGTGCCTTCGTTGCGCGCTTCGGCGGCGAGCTTGACCTTCTCGATGCGGGTCTTGATCAGTTCGCTGATTTCGGACGGGTTGAGCTGGGAGGTAGCCATGGTTGTTTCCTGGTTTGAAAGCAGGCCGCGGCCCGCCTCTTCAAGTGTGTGTTATTGCGCCAGCGCGGTCTGCAGCCGGGCGAGCTTGCTGCGCAGCGAACCGTCGATCACCACGTCGCCGGCGTCGATCACCGCGCCGCCGATCAGGCTCTCGTCGACCGCCGTCTGCAGCTCGACCTCGCGGCCGAAGCGGCGCTTGAGGGCGGCCTTGATGCCGTCGACTTCCGAAGCCTGCAGCGCGGTGGCGGAGGTGACCTTCGCCTTGACGATGCGTTCGGCGTCGGCGCGCAGTTCCTCGAACAGCCCGGCGATTTCCGGCAGCAGCGGCAGGCGGCGGTTGTCCGCGAGCAGTGCGAGGAAATCAGCGAAGGCCTGCGAGGAGGACTCCGGCGACAGCAGGGCGACGGCGTCGGCGCGACCCAGGTGCGGGTGGCCGAGCAGTGCCTGCACGCGGGGATCGGCGGCGACCTGCGATGCGAACGCGAGCGCGTCCGACCATTGCTGGGCGGCACCGGCGTCGCGCGCGAGCGCATAGGCGGCGCGGGCGTAGGGGCGTGCGAGAGTGAGGGCCTGGCTCATCGGTGGTTGCGTCCCGTCAGAGCTGGGCGGCGAGGTCGTCGATCAGCGCCTTGTGGGCGTTGGCGTCGATTTCGCGCTTCAGCAGCTTCTCGGCACCCGACACGGCCAGGGCGGACACCTGCTTGCGCAGGTCTTCCTTGGCGCGATTGGCGGCTGCGGCGATTTCGGCCTCGGCCAGCGCTTTCTGCCGGTGGGCTTCGGCGACGGCTTCGTTCTTGGCCTGGTCGATGATCTGGTTCGCGCGCTGGTGGGCCTGTTCGATGATCTCGTTGGCCTTGCCGCGGGCGAGCTTCAGCTCTTCGTTGACCTTCTCTTCCGCCTGCTGCAGCAGCGCCTGGCTGTTGTCGGCGGCGGCGAGGCCTTCGGCGATCTTCTGCTGGCGCTCTTCGATGGCCTTCAGCAGCGGCGGCCAGATCTTGGTCGCGATGATCCAGATCAGACCAGCGAACGCGAGCGCCTGGGCAAATAGAGTGAGATTGATGTTCATGCGTAGGGCTCTGCCTGAAGTGACGGGAAAGGGCGCCGCAAGGCGCCCGTCCTTTCAGTCACGACGCGCGCGGACGGGCCGTGCGCGTCGTCGATCCGCTGGAGACTGGATCAGCCGGCGAGACGCGCGGCTTCGGCCAGCAGGGCCGAGGCGAGCGGGTTGGCGAAGGCGAGCAGCAGGGCCACGGCGACCGTGATGATGAACGCGGCGTCGATCAGGCCGGCGGTGATGAACATGCGGACCTGCAGGACCGGGATCAGTTCCGGCTGGCGGGCGGCCGATTCCAGGAACTTGCCGGCCATGATGGCGAGGCCGATACCGGCGCCGAGCGCGGCGAGGCCGATCATGATGCCGACGGCGAGAACGGTCGAAGCCTGAACCGAAGCGAGGTGGGCGAGGATTTCCATGGTGATCTCCGAAGCGAGTGCGTAAGGGTGGAAGGGTGAGACGAAATGAAGTGGGGTTCGCGCGGCGAAGCGATCAGTGCGCTTCTTCCGAGAGGCTGAGGTAGACGATCGACAGCATCATGAAGATGAAGGCCTGCAGCGGAATCACCAGCAGGTGGAACAGCATCCAGCCGAGGCCGAACGCGCCGCCCGCGAGGGCACCGAGCAGGCCGGCGCCGCCGAGCACCCAGATGAGCAGGAAGACGATCTCGCCACCGAACATGTTGCCGAACAGTCGCATGGCCAGCGACACCGGCTTGCTCAGCCATTCGACGATGTTGAGGAGGAGATTGAAGGGCATCATCCACTTGCCGAACGGCGCGGTCAGGAACTCGTGCGTGAAGCCGCCGAGGCCCTTCGAACGGAGGGCGAAGATGAGCATCAGGAAGAACACGCTGATCGACATGCCGAGGGTGGCGTTGACGTCGGCGGTCGGCACCGGCTTCCAGTACGGAACGCCGAGCATTTCCAGCGGGAGCGCGATGAAGTCCGCCGGGATCATCTTCAGCAGGTTCATCAGCAGGATCCAGAAGAACAGGGTGATCGCGATCGGCGTCACCAGCTTGCTGGAACCGTGGTAGGTGTCGCGCACCTGCTTGTCGACGAACTCGAGCATGATCTCGACGAACGCCTGCCACTTGCCGGGGACGCCGGCGGTGGCCTTGCGGGTGCCTGCCCAGAAGGCGAACACGATGACCAGGCCCAGTGCGAAGGACGTGATCAGGGTATCGACATGCAGCGTCCAGAAGTTCCCCTCGCCGACCGAAGCCGTGAGGTTCTGCAGGTGGTGCTGGATGTAACTCGTGGGAGTGAGTTCGTGGTGCTCGCCCGCCGCCATAGGTACAGACCTTTCAAGTTGAATTGGGGTTTCAGCGCCTGACCATCGCAACGAACTGCGCGGCCAGCGCGACCAGGACTCCGGCCAGAAGAGGCAGCGCAGGAAGGCGCCAGAGGAGGAGACCCAGGGAAAACACGGTGAAGACCAGCAACCACTTGAGGACCACGCCGCCGAACATGCGGGCCAGCGCGACCCCGGAGGGCACCACGTCGCGTCGCAGCGACCAACCGGCCGACAGCGCCGCACCCAGCGTGACCGCCCCGCCCCCCGCGAGCACGGCCAGCGCGCTCTCGACACCCAGCGCGAGGCAGACCAGCGAGGCTGCGCACAACGCGATCACCTGGTAGGCGATCGCGCGTCGCGCCAGCCGGCGACCCGCAGCGACAGAATTCAGCACGCGCGGCACCCGGTAAATGGCGAGAAGCGGCGGAACGGCGATCCGGCGTCGAACCGACATCGAAAAGCGCCCCGCGAAGCCGCAAAAGTATAGCAGCGGGGGCTTTTGAGGGGCAACCGCGACTGTCCCGGGACAGCGGGAGCTGGCCGGCACCCCCGGATCGATAGCCGGCGCCTATCGATCCATTCCAAATCTTTGATTTGCAAGGGCTTGCGGTTCGTCGCACCCTGCAGATCCGTTCCTTCCGGAGCCCGCCATGGCCAAGACCCTCAGTTTCGCCGGCCTGCACATGGGCACCGCCTTCGGTATCGGCTACGCCATGACCGGCAGTCCTTGGGTCGGCGGCGCCCTGGCCCTGGTCGAGCCGGCCTGCAATACGGTGGTCTTTCACCTGCACGAAAAGGTATGGAAGCGGATCGAGGCCCGGCGTGGCGCCGGAAGGCTGATCGGTACCTGAATCCAGCCGCCGGCCCGCCGGAACTCGACGCGCAGCCGCCAGTCTCATCCTTCGCCTGCAAACATCTCCCTCGGTCGTAACAGGCAGCGAAGCCCCGGCATGTCCGGGGCTTCGTTTTTGCGGCGATCAGGCGTCCAGCGCCCAGTCGGCGGCAGCCTCGGCGTGGATGCGCGTGGTGTCGAACAGCGGCACAGTGGCATCGCCCTCGCCCACCAGCAGTCCGATCTCGGTGCAGCCGAGGATCACGCCCTGCGCGCCGCGCGCGACGAGGTCGGCGATGATCGCGCGGTAGGCCTCGCGCGAGGCGTCGAGGATGCGCCCCAGGCACAGTTCGTCGTAGATCACGCGGTGGACGATCTCGCGCTGCGGCGCCTCGGGCACGATCACGTCGATGCCTGCGATCTCGATGCGATGACGATAGAAATCGCGCTCCATCGTGAAGCGCGTGCCCAGCAGCGCCACGCGCGACAGGCCTGCGGCGCGGATGCGCGCGGCGGTGGCGTCAGCGATGTGCAGCAGCGGGAGGTCGACCGCCGCCTGAATCTGCGGCGCGACAAGGTGCATGGTGTTGGTGCAGACGACGATCCCGTCGGCGCCCGCCGCACGCATCCCGCGCGCGGCATCGGCGAGGATCGCGCCGGCAGCATCCCAGTCGTCGGCACGCTGCAGGGCCTCGATGTCGGCGAAGTCGACGCTGTGCAGCAGCAACTTCGCCGAATGCAGGCCGCCGAGGCGCTGCCGCACCCGTTCGTTGAGGATGCGGTAGTAGGGAATCGTCGATTCCCAGCTCATGCCGCCGATCAGCCCGAGCGTGCGCACGGGCTTACTTCTTCTTCGGGATGTACAGGTCGGTGATCGTGCCGTCGAACACTTCCGCCGCCATGCCCACCGATTCGCTGAGCGTGGGATGCGGGTGGATGGTGTGGCCGATATCCTCGACTTCGCAGCCCATTTCGATGGCGAGTGCGGCTTCGGCGATCAGGTCGCCGGCATGCACGCCGACGATGCCGGCGCCGATGATGCGGTGCGTGGCCTCGTCGAAGATCAGCTTGGTGAAGCCTTCGGTGCGGCCAATGCCGATGGCGCGGCCGGAGGCGGCCCACGGGAACTTGCCGACGCCGACCTTCAGGCCCTTCGCCTTCGCTTCGGTTTCGGTGACGCCGACCCAGGCGATTTCAGGATCGGTGTAGGCCACCGACGGAATCACGCGCGCGACCCACTCCTTCTTCTCGCCAGCGGCGACTTCGGCGGCGAGCTTGCCTTCGTGCGTGGCTTTGTGGGCGAGCATCGGCTGGCCGATGATGTCGCCGATCGCGAAGATGTGCGGCACATTGGTACGCATCTGCCGGTCGACCTCGATGAAGCCGCGATCGGTCACCGCGACGCCTGCCTTCTCCGCATCGATCTTCTTTCCGTTCGGCGCGCGGCCGACGGCGACCAGCACACGGTCGTAGGTGTCCTTCGCGGGAAGGCTCGCGCCTTCGAAGCCGCAGACGATGCCGGCCTTCGTCGCCTTTGCTTCGACGACCTTAGTCTTCAGATGGATCGCGATGCCCTGCTTCTTCAGGCGATCGGCGAGCGGCTTGATCAGGTCGGTGTCCGCGCCGGGCATGATCTGGTCCATGAACTCGACCACGGTGACTTCGGCGCCGAGCGCGCGATAGACCGTCGCCATTTCCAGGCCGATGATGCCGCCGCCGACGACGAGCAGGGACTTCGGGATGTCCTTCAGCTCGAGCGCGTCGGTCGAATCCATCACGCGCGGATCCTCCCACGGGAACGCCGGCAGCTTCACCGGCTGCGAGCCGGCGGCGATGATGCACTGCTCGAAACGGACCAGCTGCGTACCGGCGTCGCCGGTGACTTCGATCTCGTTCGCCGACACGAACCGGCCGACGCCCTGCAGCGTGCGCACCTTGCGCTGCTTGGCCATGCCGGCGAGGCCCTTGGTGAGCTGGCCGACGACCTTCTCCTTGTAGCCGCGCAGCGCGTCGAGCGCGATCTTCGGCGCACCGAAGTCGATGCCGTAGTCCTTCGCATGCGCGGCTTCGTCGATCACGTTCGCAGCGTGCAGCAGCGCCTTCGACGGAATGCAGCCGACGTTGAGGCAGACGCCGCCGAGGCTCGCGTAGCGCTCGACCAGCACAGTGTCGAGGCCGAGGTCGGCGCTGCGGAACGCGGCGGTGTAGCCGCCGGGACCGGCGCCGAGCACGAGCATGCGGCATTCGACGTCGGCCTTGCGGCCGGTGGATGCGGCGGCAGCGGGTGCGGGCGTCGCGGCAGCAGGCGGTGCGGCAGGCGCAGGGGCAGGGGCAGCGACAGGTGCCGGCGATGTCTCCGCTTTCGGTGCAGCGGGTGCGGCGCCCACGCCGTCTGCGCTTTCCAGAATCGCGATCACGCTGCCTTCCGACACCGTGTCGCCGAGTTTGACCTTGAGTTCCTTCACCACGCCGGCGGCGGACGAGGGCACTTCCATCGTCGCCTTGTCCGACTCCAGCGTGACCAGACCCTGATCCTTGGCCACGGTGTCGCCGGGCTGCACCAGAATCTCGATGACCGGGATGCCGTCGAAATCGCCGATGTCGGGAACCTTCACTTCGATCGTGTTCGTCATTGTCGGCACCTCAGAGCAGCACGCGGCGCATGTCGGCGAGGACCTGCGCCAGGTATGCGGTGAAGCGCGCGGCGGCAGCGCCGTCGATCACGCGGTGGTCGTAGCTCAGCGACAGCGGCAGGATCAGGCGCGGGGCGAACTGCTTGCCGTCCCAGACCGGCTTCATGGCCGACTTGGAGACGCCGAGGATCGCGACTTCCGGCGCGTTGACGATCGGGGTGAAGCTGGTGCCGCCGATGCCGCCAAGCGAGCTGATCGAGAAGCAGCCGCCGCTCATGTCGGCCGGGCCGAGCTTGCCGTCGCGGGCCTTCTTCGCCAGTTCGCCGGTTTCCTGCGCAATCTCGATGACGCCCTTCCTGTCGACATCGCGGACCACCGGCACGACGAGGCCGCCGGGGGTGTCGGCGGCGAAGCCGATGTGGAAATACTTCTTCAGGACGTGGTTGCCGTCGGCGTCGAGCGACGAATTGAAATCCGGGTACTTCTTCAGCGCAGACACTGCGGCCTTCATCAGGAAGGCAAGCATGGTGAGCTTGATGCCCGCCTTCTCGTTCTCCTTGTTGAGCGCGACGCGCAGCGCTTCGAGATCGGTGATGTCGGCATCGTCGTGCTGGGTGACGTGCGGGATCATCGCCCAGTTGCGGGCCAGGTTGGCGCCGGAGATCTTCTTGATGCGCGACAGTTCGCGCACCTCGACTTCGCCGAACTTGCTGAAATCGACCTTCGGCCACGGCAGGAGGTTGAGTCCGCCACCACCACCGGCGACCGGTGCGGCGGACGCAGCGCCGCCCTGCATGGCCGACTTCACGAAATTCTGCACGTCTTCCTTGCTGATCCGGCCACCGCGCGCGCTGCCGCTGACACGGGCCAGGTCGACGCCGAGCTCGCGGGCGAACAGGCGCACCGCCGGGCTGGCGTAGGGGACCTTGTCGGGCAGCACGGCAGCGGCTTCGAAGCGTACCGGCGGCAGGCCTGCGCCCATCGGATTCGCGGCGGGCGCGGGCGGCGCGGCAGGCGCGGGTGCCGGTGCGGCAGCAGGCTTGGGCGCTTCCGCCACGGGCGCGGGCGCCGGTGCAGCGGCGGGCGCAGCCGGTGCAGTCGCTTCGGGGGCGCCTTCGGCGGGCTCGATCAGTGCGACCAGCGCGCCTTCGGACAGGGTGTCACCCAGCTTGACCTTGAGTTCGCGCACGACACCGGCGAAGGGCGCGGGCACTTCCATCGTCGCCTTGTCCGATTCCAGCGTCACCAGGCCCTGGTCCTTGGCGACCGTGTCGCCCACGGCGACCAGGATCTCGATCACCGGGATGTCGGAGAAATCGCCGATGTCGGGGACGTGCGCTTCCTTCAGTGCTGTCATGTCTGGGCCTTGTGCAATGGGGGGTCACGGTGGGGGTGCCGGGCACGGATGCGGTTGCGCGCACGCGCGGCGTATACGGTCGCTATTGTGGACGCGGACCGCCCGTCCGCCAACCAGACGGCAGCGTATTGAAATCGAAAACTCAGGGCCGAACCCGGTCAGCGCACGGCGGCGGCGCGCGCGGCTTCGTACTGTTCGATGAAACGATCGACGGAGGTGCTCGCGATGGCGGCGGCCACGGGCGCAGACAGCAGGTCGTCGAGACGCTTGAAGCGCAGGCAGCACTTGCCCATGTCCAGGCGCCGGCCGGCGGCGGCGTAGGCGTCGCGGAGAACGCGCTCCTGCTCGGAGTCGGCGTACGCCATGTTGAGATAGATCGCGAAGTACTGCTTCTGCGCGGCGAAGGCCGCATAGGCCAGCGGCTTGCGGTTGTAGGTCTTCGGATAGCGGGACAGCGGCACTTCGTACGAAGGCATGCCCCAGGTCATCGCCTCTTCGTAGCCGGGCGGCAGGTGCTCGCGGATGAGGGCACGGATGGCGGCCGCGGAGGCGCGACGCTCCGGCGGGAGTTCGAGCAGATAGGCGTCGACCGTGGGCGCGGCGCTGGTCACCATCCTCAGGGGCCTTCCATGAAGCGGATGACATAGAAACCTGCGCCTGCCGGATCGTCGATGCGAGCGATGCGTCCGACCCCGGGCGCGTCGAAGGCCGGGAAGCAGAGCGCGCCGCCGAGCGCCACGGCCCTGTCGACGGTGGCATCGACGTCCTCCACCTGCAGGTAGATCGACCAGTGCGAGGGCATGTCGCCCCATTCCTCGGTCATGCGCAGCAGGCCGCCAAGCATGCCGTCGCGGTTTGAGAAGATCCGATAGCCGCCAGGCGGCGATGCCTGGTGATCGCCCATGGTCCAACCGAAGAGGCCGGCATAGAACGCTTCGGCACGCGCGAGGTCGCGCGTGGCCAGTTCGACCCAGCACACGGCATTGGGTTCGCGGATCGCGCCGACGCCGGGATGCTGGCGAGGCTGATCGAGCATGAACACGGCCTGCTCGGGATCGGCGCAGACCGCCATGCGCAGATCGTCCATCACCTCGAACGGCGGCGCGAGCACCGTGCCGCCGCGGTCGGCGACCGCCGCAGCACTGGCGTCGGCATCGTCCACCTGGAAATACACGCCCCAGTGCGGCGGCGCGCCGCGTTCGCGCTGTTCCGGCGTCAGCGGGGATGCCGCAGCGACATCGCGGCCACCGAGCTGGAAAATCGTGTACTGGCCATATTCGCCCATGTCGTGGCGCTGCAGGGTCCAGCCGAACAGCGCGCCGTAGAAGGCCTCCGCACCAGACGGATCGGTCGTCATCAACTCGAACCAGACCGGCGAACCGGCAGCGTGGGTCAGGGTCATGGTCGTGCACTCTCCGGGCGATGTCCCCGAAGGTACACGTCGTGCGCGTCGCCGTCATGGCGCGATGCAGCGCACCCTCGTTCCCGACACGACGAAGCCCGGGCGTGCCGGGCTTCGTCGCAAGCGATCAGGCCGGGATCGAACTCAGCGTTCGTCGCCCATCACGCGCAGGCCGAACACCATCGAGGCGAACGTCACGTTCTGGGCCGCGCCGGTCACGTTGAGACGGACAGTCGTCGGCTTGTTGAAGAACTTCGTGGCCTGCGCCTCTGTGAGGCCGTAGTTGTCGATCAGCGCCTTCTTCGACACGAAGCCCGCCATGCAGACCGTGGAATCGCGGGTGCGCTCGCTGAAGCTCACGCCCGGATCCAGCGGGACCACGAAACTTTCGCTGGAGCTCATGCTCGTCAGCAGCTTGCCGCCGAACGGCGCGCCGGTGGTGGGATCGATCAGCGCCGGATCGTCGAGCACCGGGTTCTCGATGGTCAGCGTGGGGTTGTAGCGCAGGCGGCCGTAGGCAGGCGTGGTGCCGAAGTTGCCGTAGCCGATGTTGAGCACCGGCGAGAACCAGTAGCAGAGGATCGAGTTCGACGCCTTGGCCGGCAGCTTGATGCGCGCGGCATCCTGGAAATTGAAGTTGGTGAAGGCCGGCGCCGGAGCGAGCACCTGGCAGAGCTCGTCCGGATTGGCCGGATCGACCGGGCAGGTATCGCTCAGATTGATGAAGGCGCTGGCCAGGCCGAGGTAGGTGACGCTGCGCTTGAACGAATCGACGTCGTACACGTCGTCGATCGTCGGCGCAGCCGGCGCGCGTGCGGCGATCTTCGGTGCGGATGCGCGCGAGGCAGCGATGGCCTTCTGGCTCTGGATGCGCTGCTGCTGGCGTGCGCCAGTCGGCAGGTCGGGCGACACCGCCTCGATGATGTCGTCGCGGCTCGGCCCGCGCTGCTGGGCGAACACGGCGATGGAGGCCAATGCGGCGACGGCGATACCGATGGACAACAGGGTCTTGCGTGACATGAACGACGCTCCAGAGGTGGACAGGTACCCGATCTGAACGCCGGCGCGCGGATCTGCAGGCCACCGTTCGTCCGGTGCCGCACGGGCGACCGGACGAACGGTGCGCGGCATCAGTCGCCGACCACGCGCAGGCCGAACACCATCGAGGCGTTGCTGACGTGCTGCACGCTGCCGCTCACGTTGAGGCGGACAGTGATCGGACCGGCGAAGAAATCGTCCGCCTGCGCCGGGGTCAATCCGTAGTTCTGGATCAGCGCCTTGTGGCTGAGGAAACCGGCCATGCACACGGTGGAATCGCGGCTGCGTTCACTCAGCGTGACGCCAGGCTCCAGCGATTCCTGGAAGCTCTCGCTTGAGGTCATGCTGGTCAGCAGCTGGCCACCGAACGGCACACCAGTGGTGGGATCGATCAGCGCCGGATCGGACAGCACCGGGCTTTCGATGGTCAAGGTGGGGCTGTAGCGGAAGCGGCCGATCACGCGGCTGGCGGTGACGTTGCTGTAGGTGACGTTGAGCACCGGCGAGAACCAGTAGCACAGCAGCGAGTTCGATGCGTACTTGGGCAGTTTGATGCGCGCGGCGTCGCTGAAAGTGAAGCTGGTCGAGGCGCCCGGCGTCGCATTGAGCTCCTGGCAGTACTCATCGGGCGTGGTCGGCTTGGGACAACCGCTCTGCACGTTGATGAAGGCGCTGGTCAGGCCCAGCCAGCGCACGTTGCGGCCGAAGGAATCGACGTCATACACCTCGTCCTCGGTGACCGGATAGAGCGGCGACGCCAGTCGCGCCGTCACCGGCACGCGGCGCGCGGCGGGTTTGGCGACGGTGCCGGCGCGCTGCGAAAGCAGGCGTTGCTTCGGCGTGGCGACGATGTCGGCCGAGCGGCCGCGCACCAGTTCGTCGCGCAGCAGGGTGCCCTTCTGGGCGAAAGCGGCGATCGACACGGTGGCCGCGACGGCGAGGCCGAGGGCGAGGACATGCTTGCGTTGCATGGATGGAACTCCGTTTGCGTGGGTGGCAACCGGAGCAGAACGCGGGCGCGACGCGGGACAGGACAGTGCGCCGGACCGGTGCGGGGGCGATGCCCGCACCGGCCACGGCGCGACGTGGCTCAGTCGCCGACCACCCTCGTCCCCATCGTCAGATACGCTGAGTACACGTTCTGGGTCAGGCCGGTGACGCCAAACTGGAGCCGCATCGGCCGGCGGAAGAGTTCGTCCGCCATCGTTTCGCTCATGCCATAGGCTTCGATCAGGGTGCGGCGGTTCACGATGCCGCTGAGGCAGAGCTGGCTGTTGCGCGAACTCTCGTTGTAGACCACGCCCGGTTCCAGCGGACGCGTCATGTTGTTGTAGTGCGAGGCCATCTGCATCACCCATTTGCCGCTCGACCACGGCACGGCGGGCGTGATCCCGGCGGACGGGCCGGACGTGCTGCTGTCGTCGTTCAGCACATCGCTGTAGATCACGACCATGGGCGTGGTGCGGAAGATGCCGTAACGACGGGCGCTGGTGTTGTTCTGGAAGTTCACGCTCTGCACCGGCGACACCCACTGGCAGATCAGGGACTGGGCAGCCTGCGGCGGCAGTTCGATCGAGGTGGTCGACCACAAGGTGAAGGACGTGGGGGCGTTGACGTCGACGATCGGCTGGCAGATCTCGTCGGGGCGCGCATTGGCACGGGGACAACTGGCCTGGAAGGCGACCTGCATGAAGTGGATGCCCAGCCACTTGAGCGGGCGGCCGAAAGAGTCCGCATCGCCGACCTGGTCATGCGTGACCCCGTAGTCATTGGGCAGGTTGGACGCGGCCTCGACCCGAAGACCAGGCTCGGCCATGGACACCGGCGCGGACACCAGGTCGGGCGACGGCGCGGGCGGTGCCGGAGGCGTATCGGGCCCGAACAGGTCGAACTGCTGGGCGTAGACGACGGCCGAGGCCAGGGCAATGGCGGCGGCGAGAGCGGCGAGTCGGGTGGTCTTGGTCATGGGGCTGGATCGATCCTGTGCGGAAGGCGGAGGGACTCAAGCGCCCGGGGGCAAGCCACCACAGCGCTCGAGGCAGCGCATCTTTCCGAATCGATTCAATGGTTTGTAGCGAAAACCGGGATTTGTGCCCGGCTTGTGCCCGCGATCCGGGGATCGCGGGCAGTCCATGGCTAGGAAACCAGCCGGACACAGTGTCAATCGCCGATCAGGCGCGTGCCGAACAGGATGTAGCCCTGGCGGATGTTCCGCGCCACGCCCTTGAGGCCGATGCTGATCTGCATGGGCGAGGCGAAGACCTGGTCGGCGGTGGCCTCATCCAGGCCATAGCGCTCGATCAGCGCGCGCCGCGACACCATGCCGGCCAGGCACACCTGGCTGTCGCGCGAGCGCTGGCCGAACACCACGCCGGGCTCCAGCGCCATGTTCACGAAGCTGCCGTGGCTGGTCAGCGGCATGACGATCTTGCCGTCGAAGGGCTGGCCGGTGATCGCGTTGACCTGTCCGATCAGGACGTCGCTGCGCACGGTCACCACCGGCCAGTAGCTCAGGTAGCTGTAGGCGCGCGTCGTGCCGCTGTTCTGGTGGGTCAGGCCGATCTGCGGCGAGAACCACTGGCAGATCTGCGAGGTGCTGGCACGCGCAGGCAGGTCGATCTTCGCCACATCGGGGACATCGAAGAGGGTTTCGTTGGCCATGTTCGGGATGCGCACGCAGGGTGTCGTCGGCGACAGGTCCGCGCGCGGGCAGCCGATGTCGAGCCACATCAGGCCCTGGGTCAGGCCCAGCCAGCGCAGGTTGCGGCCGAAGGAGTCGGCATCGCCGACCTGGGCGTGGTCGACCCCGTAATCGTTCGGCAGGTTGGGCGCCATCTCGGGCAGGTCGGCGAGCATCGACGTGGGTGCGGACACCGCCCGCTCGCCCTCGATCTCGTAGCGCGGGTCGACCGGAGGCGGCAGCGGCCCGCCGGCGTCGAACAACGCATCGCGCTGGGCATAGACCGCCGCAGCGGCGGCGAACAGGGTCGTGGTGAGCAGGACGCAGGCGGTGCGGGAAAGTGTCTTCATCGGATCGATTCATCGGGTCACGGCGCGGGCGACAACCGAAGGACGCCTGCGCCGGGATCGCGCCCTTCGGAGGCGCGCATCTTTCCCAATCGATTCAATGATTTGTAGCGAAAACCGGGATTTGTGCCCGGCTTGTGCCCGGGATCCGGACAGACGCGTCGGTCAGGGATGCTCGGCCTCGACGTGGACCCGCTCGCGGTGCAGCAGGTACAGGCCGCTGAGGACGATGATCGCGGCGCCGACCCAGGTCATGCCGTCGGGCAGCACGCCCCACAGGCTGAAGTCGAGCATCACGCCCCACAGCAGGGCGGTGTATTCCAGTGGCGCGATCGACGAGGCCTCGCCCTGGCGGAAGGCCTCGGTGACGCAGTACTGGGCCAGCGCGCCCGACAGCCCGATCCCGGCGATCAGCCAGCCGTGACCGCCGGCCACCGGCACCCAGTCCGGCCAGGCCAGCACGCCGGCGCCGAGGGCGATGCTCGTCATCAGCCAGACCACCATCGACTGGGTGCTGTCGGTCCGCGCCAGTACGCGCACGGTGATCGCGGAAACCGCGTAGCCCAGGGCCGAAAGCAACACCGCCAGGCCGGCGAAGGTCAGCACGCCCTCGCCGCTCGGGCGCAGGACCACCATCACCCCGGCAAAACCGACCGCGATCGCCGTCCAGCGTCGCGGGCCGACCTTTTCGCCCAGCACCGGCACCGAGAGCGCGGTGATCAGCAGCGGGGCGACGAAGAAGATGGTGTAGGCCGTCGACAGCGGCAGCGTGCGCAGCGCCGAGACGAAGGTCGCCATCATCAGCACGCCCATGACCCCGCGGAACAGGTGCAGCGGCCAGCGCACCCGGAACAGCGGCGTCACGCCGACCGTGGCCAGCGCCCAGACCAGCACGAAGGGCAGCGAGGAAGCGCCGCGGATGGCCGCGACCTGGAACGGCGGATAGTGCGCCGACAGGAGCTTGAGTCCGGCATCCATCAGGGCGAACAAGGCGACCGCGACGAGCATGAGCACGACGGCGCGCCAGCGCAGGCGCACAGGAGAGGCGTGGGGAGTCATCGCGCAAGGATACCGGCCGGGCCGGATTCGACCACCCCGGGCCACGGGACACTGCGTGCGGGTGACCCGGAGACGGTGTTTTCGACGTTTGCCCGGGCGACATCCATCCCGCTTCCCGAGACCGCACATGACGCCGAACACCGCCCGCGCACTGCCCCTGCTCTGCCTGCTGTCGTCCGCCCTGTGGCTGTCGGCGTGCAACCGCGAGGCTCCGGCCGAGCCCGCACCGCCCGCTCCCGTGGCGGCCCCGACCGCGCCGGCGGCACCCGCGCCCGAAGCGCCGGTCGCCGCGCCGGCTGCGGATTTCGACCCGGCCAGCGTGCCCGAGAGCACCGCCGTGCTGCCGCCGTTCCCGTTCTTCGACATTCCCGAAGGGCTGACCAGCACCTTCGACGAGAAGGACAAACACGTGAACTTCGACCGTCACTTCTTCATCGCCGGCAGCAAGGCCGTGGCGGTGGAAGGACGGATCTTCCACGACCGCTTCAACCTCGCCGGAGACGGCCGCAAGTACAGCGACATCGAATTCCGCCGCAACTACGAGAACGCCATCCAGGCGCTGGGCGGCAAGAAGATCAACACCACCGGCTACACCTACGAGGTGATGGAGGCCGCCGGCGGCCGTGACGCGCTGGAGAAGGTCAACCATGCGGCGCCGATGAATCCCGACTCTCCGCACGACATCTACCTGCTCCGCCAGGGCGGCAAGGAGTGGTGGATCGACGTCAGCACCGGATCCTTCCCGCTGCACGGCCATGTCGTGGTGCTCGAAAAGGCCGGCATGAAGCAGTCGCTGGGCTTTCTCGATGCCGCCGCGATGAAGCAGGCCATCGACAAGGACGGCCGCGTCGCGCTGTACATCAACTTCGACACCGACAAGGCCACCCTGCGCCCCGACGCGCAGCCGGTGATCGACGAGATCGGCAAGCTGCTCGACGGCGACGCCACGCTGAAGCTGTCGATCGAGGGGCATACAGACAACACCGGCGCCGCCGCGCACAACCTGCAGCTGTCCACGGCCCGCGCGCGCAGCGTGCTCGGCGCGCTGGTCGGCCTGGGCATCGACCCGGCGCGGCTCAGCTCGAAGGGCTTCGGCCAGGACAAGCCCATCGCCGACAACGGCACCGAGGACGGCCGGGCGAAGAACCGCCGCGTGGAGCTGGTGAAGCGCTGAGCCGCGTGTTTCAGAAAGCCCCGTTTGCGAGGGGGGCGACACGCAAAGCGTGGCGGGGGGATTTGCGAACGCAAGTGTTGCGCCTGAACCGTCGTGAACGGCGATCGGTCGCAAATCCCCCGCGGCCGCTTCGCGCCCGCCGCCCCCTTTTCCAAAGGGGGCTCGGTCCAGACGCGAGCCTTGAATCGGTCAGGAAAGCCGATCGGTTACCCTGTGCACCCCCGACCCACACCGCTGCCGCCATGCCCTCCTTCGACATCGTCTCCGAAGTCAACGTCCACGAACTGACCAACGCCGTCGACCAGGCCAACCGCGAGTTGTCCAACCGCTTCGACTTCAAGAACGTCGATGCCAAGTTCGTGCTGGAAGACAAGCTGATCAACCAGTCGGCGCCCAGCGAGTTCCAGCTGCAGCAGATGACCGAGATCCTGCGCGCGCGACTGATCGCACGCGGTATTGACGCGCGCTGCCTCGACTTCGGCGATGTCGAGACCAACCTCGCCGGCGCGCGCCAGAAGGTCACGGTCAAGCAGGGCATCGAACGCGAACTGGCGAAGAAGATCCAGGCCGCGATCAAGGACGCCAAGCTCAAGGTCGACTCGCAGATCAACGGCGACAAGCTGCGCGTCACCGGCAAGAAGCGCGACGACCTGCAGGCCACCATGGCCCTGCTCCGCGCCCAGACCTTCGAGCAGCCGCTGCAGTTCGACAATTTCCGCGACTGATCCGATGCAGGACCCGGATCGCAACGACGACGCCCCCGAACTCGCCGCCACCCGCCGCTGGCTGGAACGCGCGGTGATCGGCCTGAACCTGTGCCCGTTCGCCAAGGCGGTGCATGTGAAGCAGCAGGTCCGCTTCGTGCTCAGCGATGCCGAGCTGGAGGACGATCTGCTGGAGGAACTGGCGGAGGAGCTGCTGCGCCTGCGCGACACGCCGGCCGAGGAAGTCGACACCACGCTGCTGGTGCATCCGCGCGTGCTGGGCGATTTCCTCGACTACAACGACTTCCTCGACCGCGTCGACGCGCTGATCGAGGCGCTGGACCTCGACGGCGTGCTGCAGGTTGCGAGCTTCCATCCGCAGTACCAGTTCGCCGACACCGATCCGGACGACCCCGGCAACGGCACCAACCGCGCGCCCTACCCGACCCTGCACCTGCTGCGCGAAGACAGCCTCGATCGCGCGGTCGCCGCGTATCCCGATCCGGACGCGATCGTGCAGCGCAATCTGGAGACGATGGAGAGGCTCGGACTGGACGGCTTGCGCCGATTGCTCGACGACGAGGCAACGCCATGCGCATGACTCGCCTGGTCGTGACCTGCCTGCTCGCCACGGCCTGCATCGATGCGGCCGCCTGCAGCCCCATGCCGCCGCCGTCCCAATTGCACGGCGAGCGCGATGCGGACTATCGCAGCCGCGCATGGCAGGAACGGCTGGCGATGCCCACCTACACGAACATCTTCACGGCGCGGGTGGTCGCGACGATTCACGACGAATCCAGCACGCGATCGCAGCCGCCGTATCACGTGGTCGTGCATGTCGCCGATGTGCGCGTGCATCGCGGCAAGGCGCCACCGGACGGCGTGCTCGTCGTCGACAGCTGCGGCGGCGTTCCGCAGGACAACGGTCGCCTCCTGGTCGCGACCCACGACGACTACACCATCAACGGCGCGAATGTCTGGGCCGATGAACGCGAGTTCCAGGCGCTCGAACGAGCCCTGCATCGGCAGCCGCCGCATCGCGTGAATGCGCCATAGGGGGCGATTCATCGCACCGCTTTTATTCGCGAGGCGTCTTGAAGCGATGCGATGAATCCTGAGCTATCCCCGGTTTTTTGCAGAAACCCTCGGGATCCTTCGTTCGCCAAACAATCCGTCAGCTACCGCCGGTTTTGATCTTGATCTACCGGGGCCCCTGGTTGCGACGGGTTTCGCGGATCAGGCCCGCAGGGCGCGCGGCAGGACGCCGCGCGTTTTTCGACAAGACACGGACGTCTTGTCGAAAAACCCCGCGAAGCCCGTGGACCCGGCGCGCAGCGCCGGGCGCAACCGACGGGGTGTGCTTTCTTTGGGCCACTCTTTCTTTGCACAAGCAAAGAAAGGTGGCTCGCTCGCGACAGCGAGCGAAACACTGGGTCGGCGGAAAATCCTTCCGACTGCTTTGAAGAAGCAACAAGCAGGTCCCTCGCCTTCGGCTCGGGATGACAGGCAAGGATTCGCTGACCTAAGTCGATGATCCATCGAGAGAAAAACTGGGGATAGCTCAGGATGAATCGCAACCTATCGAATCAACGCATACGCCTCGGCAAGATCCGCCACGATCCGATGCCCCAGCGCGCGTGTCGCGTCATCGGGTTCGATCAGATCCGGCACCTGGATCGGGGTCATGCCTGCCGCCAATGCCGCGCGCACGCCGAACGCGGAGTCCTCGAAGACCACGCAGCGGGCGGGATCGACGCCGAGTGCAGCGGCGGCCTTGAGATAACCCTCGGGCGCGGGCTTGGGTTCGGTGACGTCGCTGCCGGTGACCACGATCTCGAAGAACGAGGCGATGCCGCTGGTGGCGAGCTTGCGATCCGCGCGCAGGCGCTGCGTGGACGTGACCACGGCGCGCGGCACCGCACGCGCCTGCAGGTCAGCAAGCACGTCGCGCACGTACGCATGCAGCGGGATGCCGTCCTCGATGCGCTGGTGGTAACGCACGTAGCAGGCTTCGCGCAGCGCGCGCACCTGGTCCTCGTGCATCGTGCGCAGCATCAGCGGCACGTAATCCTTCTCGTGCATGCCGATCATGCGGAACCACAGGTCGTCGTCGACCTCGACCTGCAGGTCAATGGCGGCCTCGCGCCAGCAGTCGATGATCGCGCGCTCGCTGTCGAGCATGAGGCCATCCATGTCGAACAGCACCGCTTCGGGAACGAAATCGACCGGGCTCATGCCGTCGCTCCGGCAAAGAGCGCGGCGCGGCCCGCGTCGTCGAGGATGCGCCACTGCCCGTCCGGCAGGTCGCCCAGGGTCAGTCCGCCTACCTGCGATCGATGCAGCGCTTCCACGTGGTTGCCGACCGCCGCGAACATCCGCCGCACCTGGTGGTAGCGGCCTTCGTGCAGGGTGAGCCGCACGCGCTGCGCGTCGAGCACGTCGAGTTCGGCGGGCAACAGCGGCGTCTGCTCCGATTCCAGCATCAGCGTGCCGCTGGCGAAGATCGCGGCCTCGTCGCCGTTCAACGGCCGCGCGAGGGTCGCCTCGTAGACCTTCGGCACCTTCGCCTTCGGCGAGATGATCCGGTGCAGCAGCACGCCATCGTCGGTCAGCAGCAGCAGGCCGCTGGTCTCGCGATCGAGCCGGCCCACGGTCGACAGCACCGGATCGCGCAGCTTGAAGCGCGACGGCAGCAGGTCGTAGACCAGCCGGCCCTGGTCCTTGCTCGAACAGGTCACGCCGACCGGCTTGTGCAGCATCAGCAGCAGGCCGGGCGCGGGATCGAGCGGTTCGCCGTCGACGCGGATCGACTCGTGCGCCGCATGCACGTCCAGCTCGTCGTCGGCGTACAGCACTTCGCCATCGGCATCGGTGATGCGGCCTTCGCGGAACAGCGCCATCACCTGCTTGCGGCTGCCGTAGCCGAGGTTGGCGATGCGCTTGAGGATTTTCACGGCCATGCGGTACTCATTGTTTGATGGCTTCGATGATCTTGAAGCCGTCGGCCTGCGCCACGGTGCGTACACTGGCGAACCGCGCGTCGAGGACCTGTTCGTAGGGAAGATGGCGGTTGGCGACCAGCCAGAGTCGTCCGCGCCGATTCAGTGCATCGGCCGCAGCGGCGATGAACGCGCGACCGATGTCGGGGCGATCGGCGCGGCCCTGCGCGTGGAACGGCGGATTGCTGACGATCACGTCGTAGCGCTGCGGCAGGCCAGTCGTCACGTCGTGCCAATGGAAGTCGACCGGCACCTGCGCCTCTGCGAGATTGGTCCTTGCCAGATCGAGCGCACGCGCCTCGGCTTCGTACAGATCGAGCGAAACGATGCCCGGGCAGTGCCGCAGCAACGCGCGAGAGAGATAGCCCCAGCCCGCGCCAAGGTCTGCGGCGCGACCGGCCAGATCGTCGGGCAAGTGCGCGACCAGCAGTGCGGACGCGGCGTCGATGCGATCCCAGGCGAACACGCCGGGCCGGGAAACGAAGGCGTCATCGGTGTCGGGCATCAGCATGCGCGGCGCATCCAGCGCGGACCAGCGCGACAGCAGGTCGGCGTCGATGCGCGCGGGATCGGGCGTCGACCAGAACACACGGCAGTGCTGCTTCGACAGGTTGCCGGAGAGGCCGCACAGCGCCTTGAGATCGGATTCGCCTGACTTCGCGCCTTCATCGTTGGCCATGCAGGCGACGATGGTGCCGCCCGGTGCGCACTGCGCGACCGCGCGTGCGAACAGGGCTCGGGCCTCGTCGCGCTGGCGCGGCGGCAGCGCCAGCACCAACGGGTAGTGCGTGTTCCGGTCGACGCTCGCATCGCGGACCGTCCAGCCGTCGCGTTCCAGGGCATCGGCGGCGGGCCGGAAGCTCTGCTCGCAGATCAGCCTCGGCCGGGTCGCTGTGCGCAGGGCCACGCCAGCGCGTGCCCTGAGAAACAGGGCGCCACCGGCCTGCGGCCACGCCAGCACGTCGGTGTCGAACGGCAGGCAGAGGATGTCGAGGGCGGGATCGCCGTGGTCAGCGGCCATGGCGGCGGGACTTCTGCGGAGCGGGCATCCGCGCATTGTAATGCCGGCTGTGAGGTTTCCCGCCCCGCCGCGAATCATGTGAGCATCCCCGCCACGACAGACCCGCTCGCCGTGATCGCCACCGCCCACGCCATGGATGCCGCCCGCCAGCGCTTCGCCGACCTGCTCGACGCCCATCGCGGCATCGTGTTCAAGGTCGCGAGTACCTATTGCCGGCACCCCGACGACCGGCAGGACCTCGTCCAGGAGATCGCCGCGCAGCTGTGGCGTGCCTGGCCCGGCTATGACAGCGAACGCAGCTTCTCGACCTGGATGTACCGGATCGCGCTGAACGTGGCGATCTCGCACGTGCGCAGCGCCGGACAGCGCGCATCTCACGTGCCGCTGGACGAGCCCCACGATCCGCACCCGAGCCTGTCGGTGGACGACCACAGCACGGCGCACGAACAAGACGAACGCATCGCCGCGCTGTATGCGGTGATCGACAGCCAGCCGCCGCTGGATCGCGCGCTGCTGATGCTGTGGCTGGACGAACGCAGCCAACGCGAGATCGCCGAGGTGCTGGGCCTCAGCGAAAGCAACGTCTCGACCAAGCTCAACCGGCTCAAGCAACGCATCCGTGAACAGCTGTCCGACAACACGTCGACGGCTTCCGATCTTTCCTGACCTCCCCCACGAGGCGACACACGACATGATGGACACGACCATGGAACTCGACGATCTCAAGCAGGCCTGGCAGTCGCTGGACCGCCAGCTCCAGCGGCAGAACACGCTGCAATTGCAGCAGTATCGCGAATCGAAACTGCGCGGCATCGGCAAGACGCTACGCCCGCTGTTCTGGGGCCAGCTGGTGCAGATGGCGTTCGGCCTCGGCTTCGTGGTGCTTGGTGTGTGGATGTGGCGTATCGGGCATGGCGTCACGATGCCGCTGTTCGTCGCCGGCATCATCAGCCACGTCTACGGTATCGCCGCGATCATCGCCTCGGGCGTGATGCTCGGCCACATCGCGAAGATCGACGCCAGCCTGCCTGTGGTCGAGGTGCAGCATCGCCTGCTGCGCATGCGCAGGGCCTATCTCATCAGCGGCATGGTGGTCGGCCTGCCATGGTGGGTGCTGTGGGTGGTGCCGCTGTTCGCCATCGCCGCACTGCAGGCGATGAAGGCCGGTGGCAGCGCAACCGACATCCCGATGTGGCTGTGGCTGTGCCTTGCCGGCGGCACGATCGGTCTGTTCGGCACGCTGGTCTTCCACCACTGGCTGCATCGCCCGGGACGCGAAGCCCTCGCGAAGCGCATGGACGACGGCGCCGCCGGCGGCAGCCTGCGCCGCGCGCAGGCGCAGCTCGACGAGTTGAAGCGGTTCATGGCGGAGTGAGGCGTGCACTGCGCCGCTTGTCAGAGGCTTGAGTGGGCGAGCTTGCGCACATCGTTGCCTGTCGATAAATTCGCGTCGTGAGGATCAGCGCCTGCCCCGACAGCGGAGGCA
Organism: Lysobacter brunescens; assembly: GCF_042677005.1. Taxonomy (NCBI): domain Bacteria; kingdom Pseudomonadati; phylum Pseudomonadota; class Gammaproteobacteria; order Lysobacterales; family Lysobacteraceae; genus Lysobacter; species Lysobacter brunescens. The sequence continues at coordinate 438,902 of NZ_JBHTIF010000001.1, forward strand.
GACCCATTGAAGGGTGGCGATAACCGCTGCACCGTGACCCATGATCCTCAGCCTCATCCCGTTATCGGGTGATGGCGCCTCGTAGGAGATTCCTCGGGCCTCCGATGCCTGCGTCTATCGTGGGTCGTTCGGACTGCCCGGGTCTCGCCTGCGAGGGAGTCCAACATGTCCATCCGCAATATCCGCGCCCGCGCCTTCGACGCACAGCAAGGCCTGTGCTTCTACTGCAATCTCCCCATGGCCGCATCGCCTGAAGAACTCCAGTCGTTCGCCAGAGCGCATGGACTGAAGGCGCGAGAAGCTCGCGCCCTGCTCGCAACCGCTGAACATCTTCATGCCAGAAGGGATGGCGGTGGAGATTCACCCGAAAACATCGTCGCCGCACACCATGTCTGCAACAGGCGCAGGCATCAGGCACCAAGACCGAAGTCCCCTGAAGAGTATCGGTCCAGGGTGCAAAGGCGTTGCAGGAACGGAAAGTGGCACAGCACAAGGGTGTTGCGGCTGATGCCACTCCATCAATGCCCCAGTTGAAGTCGCTGCCTCGTCACGCGCGGCAACGGCTTCCCACCCTGCGCACCTCCGACCGGCCGTTGCAGCGGCGGCAGTGGACGACTGACGAATCGCGGCCTGCGCGGACCATATTCCGGCAGGTCGCTGCCGGCTTCATGGGCGCCGATGTCCGGCGCCACGTCGAGGAAACCGTCGTTGATGTTCGGAATGACCTGGCCGGCATCGAGCACGCTGCCGCGCGCAGGACGCAGGTCCTGCGGTGCGTAGCGGGTCAGCGGCGAGGACGGTGCGGCGATGGCCTTGGCGAACACCGCACGCGAGGCCTGCACAGCGTGCACCTCGGTGGTCAGACCGCGCAGCGAGGCCAGCGAGCTGAAGCTGGTCGTGGCGAAGCGGCCCTCGAAGCGACCGGTCTCGGAGCCGAAGGCGTCGAAGTCGAGGCTCGATCCGTCGACCACGAGGTCGGCGATGGCCAGCACCGCGCCGGTGCCGTTGTCGAAGCCGTTGTACGTGCCGGGGAAACCGCCGAGGAACAGATTGTTGCGGGTGAGCAGGCGCGACACGCCGACGCCGGGATACAGGCCGAAGGCATCGCCGGCCTTGACGATGGTGTTGTGCAGCAGCACGTCGCCGCTGCTGCCGCGATACAGCTTGAACGCCACGTGCGGCACGTTGTACGCGACGTTGCGGACGAAGTAGGTCGGGCCGCCGAGGCCGGGCTGCGAGGAGAAGGCAATGAAGGCGTTGGTGACGCGATTGCGCAGGATCCGGCAATTGTGGAAGCAGAAATCGGCTTCGATGGCATCGTCGGCGGCCTCGCCCAGTTCGTTGCCGATGATGTCGATGCTGTACTGCTCGCGCGCTTCGCCGTCTTCGAGCAGCGAGATGTTGTCGCGGAAGCCGCTGACGCGGTTGTGCGCGATCACGTGCCCGGGCCCCGTCACCAGGATGCCTTCGCCGCGATTGATGCCGCTCGCACCGAACGCGTCTTCCCGCCATGGCGTGGTGCCGTTGACCACGTTGTCGGCGATGTAGGCGTTCTCCGCGCGCAGGTAGCTGACGATGCCGTCGCCGCTGAACTGCGTGGCGCTGGCGCTCACCGTGCACCGGGTGATGCTGATGTGGTTCGAAGCGTTGAAGCGGATGCGGCCGTTGACCGTGAGCGATTCAAGATGCACATGGCTCCGGTTGAACATGCCCAGTTCGCCTTCGATCACCGCGCCGGGCTGGCCGCGGATCACGATCGGCCGCGCGGCGGTGCCGTCGCGACCGAACACGAAACCCGGATACGTCCCCGGGCCGAGCAGCAGGATGTCGCCGGGTTGCGCATTCGCGATGTTCACCGTCAGGTCGCCGGGCGTGACCGGCTTGATCACCGCATCGGTCGCCGGCCGGGGCACGCTGCGCGTGGTCGCGGTGATGACACGGGTCTCCTGCCCGCCGTCGGGGTCGGACAGCGACAGTTCGATCTCGTAGGTCGTGCCCGGGCGCAGGTCGAACAGGCTGCCGGAGTGCCGGTTGGCCCATTGGAATCCCTGGTTCAGTCCCGCCGGGATGCGCCGCAAGGGCATCGCCGCGCGCCACAGCGTCTCGCCCTGCGCGCGGTAGCGCACGTTGACCACGCCGTTGCGGTTGCTGTCGCCGCCGATCGCCCATTCGAGGGTCAGCGACTGCAGGGTCGGATACGGCGCCGTGGTGGCGCCGGGCGTGGTGGCGTTCTGGGTCTGCGCATGGACGGGCGACACGAGGCCCGCGATCGACAGCAACACCGCCAGCCAGGCGGCACAGGATGGACGAGCCCGCGACATCTCCGATCTCCCTTCACGACATGGCGGATCCCCCGCGTGGCAACTTAGCAGCCCCGGCCTCGCCTCGACAGTGAATCGCGACACGAAGCGGGGCCCGGACGCCGCGAACGGCGCCCGGATTCAGTGCGGGGTCATCGCGACATCACGCCGTCGCTCAGGCGTCGAGCTCGCGCAGGGTGATCGACGGCGGCGCGTCCAGCACGCGGCGCGTGGCGAACAGGCCGGCGACCAGCGCAGCCGCAATGCCGATGGCGGCACCGGTGGCGGCCATGCCCCAGTCCGCTTCCCAGGGCAGGTCGAAGACCTGGGTCGCGACCACGCCCGCGAGCACCGATGCGGCCACCGCCGCGACCACGCCGGACAGCAGACCGATGGCCGCGAATTCCGAGGCCTGCGCCAGGCGCAGCTGGCGGCGGCTGCCGCCGAGGGCGCGCATCACGCCGCCTTCGCGCAGGCGCTCGTCCTGGCTGGCGCTCACTGCAGCAAGCAGCACCAGCACGCCGGCCGCCAGCGAGAACCAGAACACCACCTGCACCACGCGTGCGACCTGGTCGCCGATGCTGCGCACCTGGGTCAGGATCGCATCGACGTCGATCACGGTGAGGTTGGGATAGCGTTCGACCAGTTGGGCGGTGAAGCGCGGACGCGTGGGCGGCACCTTCACGGCGGTGATGTAGCTGCCAGAATAGCCTTCGAGCGCACCCGGCGAGGCGACGACGAAGAAGTTCGGCTTGAAGCTTTCCCATTCGACCTTGCGGAAGCTGGTGATCGTGGCTTCGAAGCGCTGGCCGGCGATGTCGAAGGCGACGCGGTCGCCGATCTTCCATTTCAGGCGTGCGGCGAACTCCTCCTCGACCGACAGCTCCGGTTTCGCCAGCCGCTTCGCCGGCCACAGCTTGCCTGCGGTGACCTGGTTGTCGTCGCCGAGGCTCTCGGCGGTGGACAGATTGAACTCGCGTTCGGCGAGGCGACGCGCGCGTTCGCCGTCTTCCGCGTACTGCGCGCCGGTCACCGGCTTGCCGTTGTGCTCGACCAGGCGGCCGCGGATCATCGGATACAGCGTCGGCGCGGCGATGCCCTGCTCGGTGAGGAAGTCGCGCACGCCGGTCATCTGGTCGGGCTGCACGTTGACGATGAAGCGGTTCGGCGCCTCGTCGGACAGCGACAACCGCCAGCGGTCGATCAGGTCGGTGCGCACGAAGGTCAGCAGCAGCAGCGCCATCAGGCCGAGGCCGAGCGCGGACACCTGGGCGATGCTGGTGCCGGCGCGACGGCTCACGTTCGCCAGGCCGTAGCGCAGGCTGCCGCGCAGCCGCGAACGCGCGCGGCGCACGACGAGGATCAGCGCCCAGGCGATCGACGCCAACGCGGCCAGCGTGGCGACGATGCCCAGCAGCATCACGGCGCCGAGCGTGGCCGAGCCGGCCTGCCACCACAGCAGCGCGCCGAGGCCGGAGAAGCCGGCCAGCGCGACCAGCCAGGCGCTGGGCTCGGCGACATCGAGGTCGCGGCGCAGCACGCGCAGCGCGGGCACGCGACGCAGCGCCAGCACCGGCGGCGCACCGAAGGACAGCAGCACGACCAGGCCGACGCCGAGGCCCTGCAGCGCAGGGGCGAGGCTGGCCGGCGGGATCGAGACCTTCAGCAGATCGGCCAGCCACAAGCCGATGCCCCATTGCAGCGCATAGGCGATGGCGACGCCGATGCCGCTGGCGAGCACGCCGAGGATCAGCAGCTCGCCGATGTGGATCGCGGCCAGCGTGCGCTGGCTCGCACCGAGGCAGCGCATCACCGCCGCGCCGGACAGATGGCGTTCGCTGTGCCGGCGCGCGGCCATCGCCACCGCCACCGCCGCGAGCACCACCGACACCAGCGCGGCGAGGCCGAGGAAGCGGCTGGCGCGATCGAGCGCGGAGCGGATCTCCGGGCGCGCATCGGCGATGGTTTCCAGGCGCTGGCCGCGACCGATCGCGGCCTTGGCGGTCTTCACGAACGATTCGACGGCAGCGGGCTCGCCGGCGATCACGAGCTTGTAGCCGGCGCGGCTGCCGGGCTGGATCAGGCCGGTCGAAGGCAGGTCGGACAGCGGCAGGAAGACTTTCGGCGCGACGTTGAAATAGTCGATGGCGCCGTCGGGTTCCTGCAGCACCACCGCCGCGAGTGTGAACTCGCGCTCGCCGATGCCGATGCGGTCGCCCGGCTTCGCATCCAGCTGGTCGGCACCCGCACGACTGAGCCAGAGCGTGCCGGCGGCCGGTCCACCGACGACGTCGCGCTCGCCACGCGCATCGCGGATGCGGAAACCGCCGCGCAGCGGAAAGCCGTCGCCCAGCGCGCGCAGTTCGCCCAATTTCAGGCGTGCGGCTTCGCCGGCGCCGACGCGCACCATGGTCGGCATCTCCACGGTTTCGGTGCGCTTGAGGCCACCGAGGTTCGCGGCCTCGCGGATGCGACCGGCGATCGGCGCGTCGCCGCGCACCACCGCATCACCGCCGAGCAGGCGATTGGCTTCGCTGGCGAGCATGCGTTCGGCCCGATCGGTGACGAACCCGACCGCGCTCACCGCGACCACCGCCAGCACCAGCGCGGCGACGAGGATGCGGATGTCGCCGGCCGCCAGGTCGCGCCGCAGCTGGCGCCAGGCGAGGGAGAAGAGCCTCATGCGCGGCCTCCTGTCGTTTCAGTCACGAAAGGCAAATCCCCCCTGCCCCCCTTTTTCAAAGGGGGGAAAGCATCGGCACCGATCTGGAACAGGGAGAAAGCATCGCTGCGACCTTTCTGCTGCAGGCCGGTCGTCGCCATCGCTCGCGATATCGAATTCTTCGAGCGCCTCCGCTGTCGCCCCCTTTGCAAAAGGGGGCCGACGGCCGCGCAGCGGTCGGCGGGGGGATTTGCTTCTGCGCTGGACACCATGCTCATGCCGACACCAGCCGCCCGCTGTCCAGGCGCAGCACGCGGTCGCAGCGCTCGGCGAGATGGTCGTCATGGGTGACCAGCACCAGCGTGGTGCCGGCGTCGGCGTTCAGGCCGAACAGCAGTTCGATGATCGCCTGCCCGGTGCGGGTGTCGAGGTTGCCGGTGGGTTCGTCCGCGAACAGCAGCGACGGCCGGGTGACGAAGGCGCGGGCCAGCGCCACGCGCTGCTGCTCGCCGCCGGACAGCTGGCGCGGATAGTGGTTGAGGCGCTCGCCCAGGCCGACGCGGCGCAGGATCTCGCGCGCCGGGCCCTCGACATCGGCGTCGCCGCGCAGCTCCAGCGGCAGCATCACGTTCTCCAGCGCGGTCAGGGACGGCAGCAGCTGGAAGCTCTGGAACACGAAGCCGACCTTCTCGCCGCGCACCTTGGCCCGGCCGTCCTCGTCGAGGGTCGACAGCGGCGCGCCGTCGAGCAGGACGCGGCCGTCGCTGGGGGTGTCGAGCCCGGCCATCAGCGCGAGCAGCGTGCTCTTGCCCGAGCCCGAGGCGCCGACGATGGCCACGCTCTCGCCCCGGGCGATGTCGAAGCCGACCCCGTCGAGGATGGTCAGCTCGCCCGAAGGCAGCCGGACCCGCTTGCCCAGCCCCTCCACCCGCAGCGCGGGCGGCGCGGACCCCGGAGCTCCTGCAGGCGTGGCTCCGGCAGGCTTGGCCCCGGCGGGGGTGGCGTCGTCGGACGGCGGCGTGGCGGCCTCGGGGGTCAAGGTCATGGGGAGCTTCCGGGGGCAGGGGTCGAACTGGGGATATTGGGCGAAGGCCCCGGGGACGCAAGCCCGCCGGGACCCAACTGATGGCATGGACGGGCGGGACGGGGTGGCGGATGCAGCGGCGGCGGGCGACCATCCGGGCATCCCCCGCCGGAGGCGCACCTTGGACAACACCCCTTTCCACATCGCGCGCCTCGCTTCCGACGACACCGGCACCTTCGCCGACCTCAACACCTGACCTGCCGTCGGCGCATGCGAACCGCTACCCTGCCCACACCCCCTCCGCCCCAGCCGTCATGACTCGACACCCGATCCGCCGCCCGCTCGCGTTGCTCGCAGCCCTCGCGTCACTGGCCCTGCCCGGCCTCGCGCTCGCCGACACCTATCCCTGCCCCAACGGGCCGGGGCCCGGAGACCGCCAGATCGGCGTGACCGGCGGCTCGCACGGCATCGCCGCGATTCCGCTGTGCGCGTACGGGGATCAGGGCAACGGCGGAGAAGAAGACGCGCCGCAACAGCACACCCCCGCGCCGGACCCGATGCGCCTGCGCATCGACGCCAGCCTGTCGGCGCTCACCGCGATGGTCGCGAACATGGAGCAGCAGGCCGCGCTGCAGCGCGACCCGAAATACAAGCGCTACCGCGAGGGCTTCTGGGACCACTTCCAGGCCAGCGCGACGCCGCGCCCCGGCCAGGGCTGCGTCGCGATGTTCGCCAATCTCGACGGTGCGGTCGCGGTGGCCGGCCCCGGCGGCGAATACACCGGCGCGATGCTGGTCTTCTGGGGACTGGATGTGCCGAAGCCCGACAAGGTCGCCACGATCTCCGTCTCGCTCAACCAGTTCGACGGTCCGGTGCAGACCGTGAAGGCGCTCAACTACACCCTGCCCGGCGGCACCGCCGGCGCCATCGCCTTCACCGTGCCCACCATCGATGCCGCGCTGGAAACGATGGTCGACCGCCAGCCCTTCGAACTCTCGATCAAGGGCCAGCCGGTGATGAAGATCGAATGGCACGGCGGCCACGCCGCACGTGACGCCCTGCGGGCGTGCGTGAAGGGCAAGCGTTGAGCGACCTGCCGATCTCGCAGGAGCGACGCAAGTCGCGACGCTTTCACGCTTCACAATGCTCGAATCAAGGAGCGTCGCGACTCGCGGCGCTCCTGCGAAAGCAGTGCGTCCTGCCTTCTGCACGCAGAGGAAGGACGCACGCTGTCAAAACCCTCACTCGATCCGCACATCATCCAGCACGAAGGCGAACGCGCCCACGGGATTGCCGGCGGTGAAGGCCAGGCCGCGCACGCGGCTGAGGTCGGCGCCGGGGAAGTTCTTCAAGGGCACGCGGACTTCGGTCCAGTCGGCGGTGGTTTCGAACATCTGCATGCTCGGCATCTGCTGGTTGCCGTGGAACAGCATCAGTGCGTAGCGGCGGCCGTCGCCGCGGACGCGAAAGACCAGGTCCTTGCGCGAGGACAAGTCGGCGAGCTGCATCGGCACCTTCGACGGGAACACCATCGCGCCGGACCACGGGAAGGCGAAGCCGGGCTTGATTTCGCCGCTCACTTCCAGCGCACCGGCGCTGCCGTTGGCGCCACCGGCGATGCGGCGGATCTGTCCGGTCGATGCGCCACCGGCCATCCTGTCGGTGGTCGGCATCCAGCCGGCACCGAAGTTCGCGGGGACCATGCCCGGCGCGTTGCCTGCAGCGTCCGCATCGAAATCCGACAGCACGGTCTGCGCCGGCAGCGCTTCGCCGGCCGGGCTCGCGGCCTCGCCGGCGACCGGGCGCGTGCGCTCGACCGCGTAGCCGTTCTTCCACACCGTCACGATCGCGCGGCTGGCGCGGATGTCGGTGGTCGGATCGCCTTCGACCAGCACGAGGTCGGCGCGCAGGCCCGGCGCGATGCGGCCGCGATCGGCGAGATCGAAACGACGCGCAGGCACCGAGGTCGCCGCAGCGAGGGCTTCGCTCGGCGAAAGGCCGGCGCGGGTCAGCAGTTCCAGTTCGCCGTGCATGCTCACGCCGTGCGCGGTGCCGGGATTGCCGGCGTCGGTGCCGGCAAGCACGTCGACGCCGGCCGCGTGCAGCGCGCGCACGTTGGCGATGGCGTCGGCGAGCACCGCCGGGTGCGGATCGCCCGCGCCGAAGGTCGCCTTCAGGCTGTCGCGCTGTTCCTTCGTCAGCCACGGCGAGAGCTTGCCGTCGTCGACGAGCTTCGCACCTTCGCCGGCCTGCGCCATGGTGCCGAGCACCGACAGCGTCGGGATGACGAACGCCTTGCGGCGCTTCGCGGCGGCGACGAAGGCCGCGTCGGCGGGTTCGCCGAAGATGTGCACGAGGCCGTCGGCACCGGCCTCGATCGCGGCGGTGCCGTCGCGCATGCGCGAGACGTGGACCACGGCGAGGCGCTTGCCGGCATGCGCGGCGTCGATCGCCTCCTTCGCCTGCGCGTGGGTGATCGTCGGGATGCGTCGCGTCTCGCTGTGCGCGCTGAAGTCTTCGAGGATGATCTTGATGTAGTCGGAACCTTCGGCGATGCGGCCGGCGACGAAGGCAGCGGGATCGCCGTCCTTGTCCAGCGCCGGCACCTTCATGCCGTACTGCGTGCCGTGGCCGCCGGGCGCGGTGACGGCAGCGCCCGCGCTCCACAGGTCGGCCTGCTGCGTGCGTGCCAGGGATTCGCGCTCGCGCTTGAGGTCTGGCAAGCGGTTCCAGTCGCCCAGCATGTCGAGTTCGGCAGTGACACCGAAACGCAGCGCATCGGTGCGGGCTTCGCCCCAGCTGTGCGCGTGCGCGTCGATCAGGCCCGGATACAGGGTCTTGCCGCTGCCGTCGACGCGGGTCACGCCAGCGGGCGCGGCGGCCTTGCCGCCGATGTCGACGATGCGGCCATCGATGACCAGCACGCGGGTGTTGGACAGCACGCGACTGCCGTCGAACACGCGGACGTTGTCGATCAGCACGTCGTTGGCCGGGTCGTTGTCGCGCATCGGCGAGGCGGCCTGCGAGCCACCGGAGAGCGAGGCCGCGATCGCGACCGCGATGGCGGTGGCGGCCGCGAACGGCAGCCGGCGGGAAGGGGTGGACAGGGACATGGGTGGACTCCTTGGTGGGGGACCGCGTGGGCGATGGAGGGACAGGACGATCCAGTGCGGCCGATGTGACCGGCCGCATGCGGGATCGGAACGAGAGGGGACGGGGCCGGGCGGGATCGGACCGGGCGGCTATCCGGAATCGGGACGGTCGGGCGGCATCAGAGCCACCCCTTCTGCCGCGCCAGCCGGTACGCCTCGATGCGGTTGCCGACGCCGAGCTTGCCGATGGCCTCGGACAGATAGTTGCGCACCGTGCCCTGCGACAGGCTCAGCTGCGTCGCGATCTCGCCGGCGGACAGGCCCTCGCCAGCCAGGCGCAGCACCTGGCGCTCGCGGTCGTTGAGCGGATCGGGTTCGGACCAGGCTTCCAGCGCGAGCTGGGCATCGATCGCGCGACCGCCGCGATGCACCTTGCGCAGGGCTTCGGCGAGGTCCTCGGCCGGCGCGTCCTTGAGCAGGTAGCCGGAGACGCCGGCATCCAGCGCGCGGCGCAGGAAACCGGCGCGGGCGAAGGTGGTCACGATCACCACCTTGGTCGGCAACTCGTGGCGCTGGATGCGCTGCGCGAGTTCCAGGCCGCTGAGGCCGGGCATCTCGATGTCGGTGACCAGCAGGTCGGGCTTGAGGCGCTGCACCTCGCGCCAGGCGCTTTCGCCATCGGGCGCTGCGCCGAGCACCTCGATGTCGGTTTCCAGCGACAGCAGCGCGGTCAGCGCGCCGCGCACCATCGCCTGGTCTTCGGCGAGCAGGATGCGGATCATGCGTTCACCGCCATGGCCACGTCATGGCCGGCCTGCAGCGGCAGCCGCGCCTCGATGCGCGTGCCTTCGCCACGTCGCGAGTCGATGCGCAGGCGTCCGCCGAGTGCCTCGATCCGCTCGCGCATGCCGCCGAGGCCGTTGCCCGGGACGATGTCGCTGCCGCGCCCGTCGTCGTCGATGCGCAGCACCGCGTCGCCACCGATCGTTTCGAGTTCGACACTCGCCTTGCGCGCGCGGGCGTGGCGCTGGATGTTGGTCACTGCTTCGCGCACGGTCATCGCCAGCGCGGTCTCAACCTCGGCCCGCAGCGCGCCGCCTTCCAGCCAGCGCGGATCTATCTGCGAGGCGAAGGTGACGCCGTCGGTTTCGAGCAGGAGTTTCGCCGACACCAGTTCCGCCGCGATGCCGGCGGCGCGGATGCCGGTCACCGCCGAACGCACCTGGGCCAGGGCTTCGCGCGCGACGCGGCTGACCTCGGCGATCTCGCGCTGCGCGGCGGCGCGGGCCTCGGCGGCGCGGGCGTCGTCGCCTTCGCCGCGCGCCAGCAGCTTGCCGGCCAGGTCGCTCTTCAACGCGACAAGCGACAGCGTGTGGCCGAGCAGGTCGTGCAGGTCGCGGCCGATGCGCTCGCGCTCGGCCACCGTGGCCAGGCGGCGCACTTCGTCGTGGCTGAGCTTGAGTTCGGCGCGCTTGCGCAGGTTCTCGATGAACTGGTACTGCCCGAAGAACGCGCCCAGCCCGACCAGCAGGGTGATCACGAACACGAACGGCGGGATGCGCAGGACCAGGGTTTCCACCAGCATGCCGGCGAGGATCAGGAAGGCCCAGGCCACGCGCGGCCACAGCGAACGCCCGACCCCGGCGGCGATCGCCACGGCATAGATGATGTAGGTGTTGCCGAACGGATTGACCGGGATCAGCGCATAGCCGACAGCGGCGATCGCGAGCATGCACACCGGGCGCGCGGCGCCCTCGAAGCGGAACGAGGCGAAGTACAGCGGTAGGAACACCACGATCGACAGCAGAGTCGGGCCGAGCACTTCGGCCGGCTCACCAACCCAGCTGCCGCGCGTGTCGGCCAGCCAGCCCACCACGAACGGCACGAAGAGGAACAGCAGGTAGCCGAGCGTGAACACCGGCATCCAGCCCAGCCCCAGCGAATCGGGCACCAGTCGGTTGCGCCAGCGCAGCAGCAGGGGCATGAGGGATCTGGACATGGAAGGTTCTTGGAGGATGTTGCGAGAGGGCGTCAGGGTCATTCAGACAACTGCGGTCGATTCATGATTCTGTCATTCCGGGCCTGTGGCGAGGAACCTGTTTTTGATGCGCGTCCGCAGATTCGCTTTTCAAGCAGGTCCCTCGCCTTCGGCTCGGGATGACAGGATCTGGCATCAACCCGCGAGCCTGCGCCGTGCCAGCGCGGCGAACAGCACGGTGATGCCGATCAGCACGCCGATGTGCACCGCGAGCAGGCCGCCGCCGTCCAGGCCGATCACCTTCAGCGCGATCTGCGCGTGGTGATAGGCCGGCCACACCGGGGCCATGCCGGCGATCCATGACGGCAGCAGCTTCAGCGGCAGCCACAGGCCGGACAGGAAGGCCATGGGCAGGAACAGCATGTTCACCACCGCCGGCGCGCCCTGTCCGCCGACCAGCGTGCCGATGAACAGGCCGATCGCGCAGAACGGCAGCACGCCGAGCGCGCAGACCAGGGCGAGCAGCAGCCATTGCGCGACCGACAGCGACACGCCGCCGAACGACGCGGCCAGCACCGCGAGCAGCGCGAAGATCGCCGAGGCGAACAGCACGGCAGTGACCATCTTCGCGACCAGATAGGCACCCGGCGGCATCGGCAGCGCGCGCTTGTAGGTCAGCAGGCCCTGTTCGCGTTCGATCGCGACAGTCACGCCGAAGCCGAACAGGCCGGCGCCCATCGCGCCGAACACGCCGTAGGTGGCGAGCAGATATTGCGCTGCATCGCCCCGCCCCTTGTTGAGCACCAGCCCGAACAGCACGTAGAACAGCGCCGGGAACAGCAGGGTCGGGATCACGTACGACGGGGTGCGCAGCAGGCGCCGCCATTCGTACCAGGCTTCGAGCGCGTAGCTGCGCAGCGGCGAATGCGGGACGCCTGGGAGATCGAGTGCGGTCGTGGTGTTCATCAGGCGGCCTCACGGTCGGTGTTGCGGTCGGTGTCGCGGGTGAGTTCGAGGAAGGCGTCGGCCAGGCCGGCGCGGCGGATGTCCAGTTCGGTGAGCGCGGCATCTTCTGCGAGGAGGCGGCGGACCACGTCCTCGGCGGCGTCGGCGACGACCTCGATGCGCGCGCCGTCGCGGCTGGCGGCGCGCACGCCGGGCCAGGTGCCGACACGTGCGACGTCGAGCGCGGACAGGCAGCGGATGCGCCGCTGCGAGACGCGCGCGCGGACCTCGTCCATCGCGCCATCGGCGACCACGCGGCCGCGATCGAGCACGACGACACGATCGGCCAGCGCCTCGGCCTCTTCCAGGTAATGCGTGGTCAGCAGCACGCCGGTGCCGCCGGCGACCAGCTCGCGGATCGTCGCCCACATGCGCTGGCGCGCATCGATGTCCAGCCCGGTGGTCGGTTCGTCGAGGAACAGCAGTTCCGGGCTGCCGCAGATCGCCAGCGCGAACTGCACGCGGCGCTGCTGCCCGCCCGAGAGCTGGCCGTAGCGGCGGTCCATCAGCCCGTCGAGGCCAGCCATCGCCACGCAATCGGCCACGCTGCGCGGGCGCGGGTAGTAGCTGCGGGTGAGGTCGAGCAGTTCGCCCACCAGCGCGTTCTCGGGAATGCCGGCCGATTGCAGCATCACCCCGATGCGCCTGCGCGCGGCGATATCGCCGGGGGGCAGGCCGAGCACCTCGGCCTCGCCGGCATCGGCGGCGACCAGGCCCAGCAGCACCGCGATCGACGTGCTCTTGCCGGCGCCGTTGGCGCCGAGCACCGACAGCACCTCGCCGCGGCGGATCGAAAAGCCGACGCCATCGAGCGCGGTGAGCGTACGGTAGGCCTTGCGCACGCCGTGCAGGCGGGCCAGCGGGACGGTCGCAGGGGACGGGAGGGACGGGAGGGATTGGGGTGACATGACCGGTCCTGGTGTCGGGATGGGCACAGTCTCGACATCGCCCGGCCCGGCCGGCAGTCGCGGGCGTCAGCCATCGGAGGTGACAAACGTCACCTGACGCGGGCGAGGTCGGCCCGATATGCTGGCCTCCACTGCATCCGGCGCGCCGTCGGCTTCGTCAGACTGCGACCGCGCCCCACCCTTCCCGCCTTGCCACGGATCGCCATGAGCACCCCCACCCCCGCCGACCCGCTGTCCCAGCTCCGCATCGACCGCAGCCAAGGCGCGCGCAAGCCGCGCCGCAAGCGCTGGCCCTGGGTGGTGGGCGGCCTGGTCGTCGTCATCGCCGGCCTGGCGGTGATGTCGATGAACCGCCCGGTCGAGGTGCAGGCCGCCGTCGCCCGCGACGCCGCCGACCCGGCCAACGCCTCGCTGCTCGACGCCTCCGGCTTCATCGTCGCCCGGCGCATCGCCACGGTGTCCAGCAAGACCACCGGCCGCGTGCGCGAGGTGCTGATCGAGGAAGGCCAGCGCGTCGAGGCCGGCCAGGTGCTGGCCACGCTCGATCCGATCGACGCCGATGCCCAGCGCGCGCTCGCCGACGCCCAGCTCGCGGCCTCGCAGAGCCAGATCGCCCAGGTCGAGGCGCAGCTGGTCGAAGCCGAAGCCAGCGCGCGCCGGCTGTCGTCGCTGGTGAAGGACAAGCTGGTCTCGCGCCAGCAGTACGACCAGGCCGTTGCCCAGCGCGACGCCCTGCGCGCCTCGCTGGTCAGCGCGCGGCGCGGCGCCGATGTCGCCGGCCGCCAGCGCGACGTCGCCGCGATCGGCGTCGACAACACCATCGTCCGCGCACCATTCGCCGGCGTCATCACCGCCAAGGCCGCGCAGCCCGGCGAAATCGTCTCGCCGATCTCCGCCGGCGGCGGCTTCACCCGCACCGGCATCGGCACCATCGTCGACATGGACTCGCTGGAGATCGAGGTCGACGTCAACGAGGCCTACATCGGCCGCGTGAAGCCGGGCATGCCGGTCGAAGCGGTGCTCAACGCCTATCCGGACTGGAAGATCCCGGCCGAGGTCATCGCGATCATCCCCGCCGCCGACCGCAGCAAGGCCACGGTCAAGGTGCGCATCGCACTGAAGCTGCGCGACGCGAAGATCGTGCCCGACATGGGCGTGCGCGTGAGCTTCCTCGAAAAGGCCGTGCCCGGCGCGCCGAAGCCGACCGGCGTGTGGGTGCCCTCGCGTTCGATCCGCCTCGCCGAGGGCGAAACCGCGGCGAAGGCCACGCGCGGCACGGTGTTCGCGATCGATGGCGACAAGGCGCAGGCGCGCGAAGTCGCGCTGGGCGAAGCCCGCGACAGCGACCGCCGCATCACCTCCGGCCTCAAGGCCGGCGAACGCATCGTCGACGACGCCTCGAAGATCCAGGACGGGCAGCGCGTGGTCGTCGCCGACCCGAAGGCCAAGGCCGCGAAGTGACCGCCATGGACGATGCGACCCGACCGCTGGTCGAAATCCGCGCGCTGACCAAGATCTACACGCGCGGCAAGCAGCTGGTGCCGGTGCTGCACGGCATCGACCTGGACATCCCGCGCGGCGACTTCGTCGCGCTGATGGGCCCATCCGGCTCGGGCAAGACCACCCTGCTGAACATCATCGGCGGGCTGGACACACCCAGCGACGGCCGGCTGCTGGTGAACGGCGTGGCGATCGAGGACCTGCCCGCCGATGCGCTGGCCGCGTGGCGCGCCGACACCGTCGGCTTCATCTTCCAGAGCTACAACCTGATGCCGGTGCTCACCGCGCAGAAGAACGTCGAGCTACCGCTGCTGCTCACCGACATGGGCAGCGGCGAACGCGCGAAGCGCGCGAAGATCGCGCTGGACCTGGTCGGCCTGGGCGACCGCGCGCGGCACAAGCCGAACGAGCTGTCCGGCGGCCAGCAGCAGCGCGTCGCGATTGCGCGTGCGCTCGTCTCCGACCCGCTGCTGCTGATCTGCGACGAACCCACCGGCGACCTCGACCGCAAGACCGCCGACGAAGTGCTCACGCTGATGCAGACGCTCAATCGCGACTACGGCAAGACCATCGTGATGGTCACCCACGACCCGAAGGCCGCCGAGTACGCACGGCGCACGGTGCACCTTGACAAGGGTCGTCTGGTCGACGACCCGGGGCATCACTAAAGTGAATCCCATACCCGCGCATTGCTTCGCCCCCACCCCAACCCTCCCCCGCCATGCGGGGGAGGGAGAGAAGCACGCATGAAATACGTCGGACTGGTGCTCTCCGGGCTGCTGCGCAGGAAACTGCGCACCGGCCTCACGCTGCTCGCGCTGCTGATGGCCTTCACCCTGCTCGGCCTGCTGCAGGCGGTGAACTCGCTGTTCGGTGGCGCGGCGGACTTCCTCGGCGCCAACCGGCTGATCACCCAGGCCTCGACCTCGTTCACCCAGCCGCTGCCGATGCGCCTGATGCCGCAGATCGAGGCCGTGCCCGGCGTCGAATCGGTGATGCACTCGCAGTTCTTCGGCGGCGTGTACCAGGACGGACGCGGCTTCTTCCCGCAGTTCGCGGTGAACCCGCAGCGCCTGCGCGACACCTATCCCGAATGGGTCATGGCCGAGGACGGCTGGCGCCAGTTCATCTCGACCCGCGATGGCGCCATCGTCGGCCGCAATCTCGCCGAGACGAACGGCTGGAAGGTCGGCGACATCATCCCGCTGAACTCCTTCATCTGGACCAAGGCCGATGGCTCGCGCACCTGGGAATGGCGCGTGGTCGGCATCTTCGAAGGCCGCGACGAAGAGTGGGACGAACGCGCCAACGTCATGTACCTCAACTACGGCCAGTTCGACGAAGGCCGCAGCGCCGCCGCGCGCGGACTCGCCGGCATCTTCGCCGTGCGCATCGCCGATCCCAACGAAGCCGCGCGCATCGCCGCCGAAATCGACGCCAAGTTCGACAACTCCTCCGACGAGACCAAAACCCAGAGCGAACAGGAGTTCCAGCTCGGCTTCGCCCGCCAGTTCGGCGACATCGGCGCCATCGTCAACCTGATCACCGCCGCCGTGTTCTTCTCGATCCTGTTCCTGACCGGCGTGTCGATGTCGCAGGCCGTACGCGAACGCATCCCGGAACTGGCCGTGCTCAAGTGCCTGGGCTTCACCGATCGGCAGGTGATGTGGCTGGTGCTGGCCGAAGCCTTCGCGCTGTGCCTGCTCGGCGCGCTCGCGGGCATGTTGCTGGCCAGCGCGCTGACCCTGCTGCTGCCACCGGAATTCCCGATCACCACCGACCTCCGCGTGTGGATCATCGCCGGCATCAGCGTGCTGGTGCTGACGGTGATGATCGGCATGCCGCCCGCACTGACCGCGAAACGCCTGAAGATCGTCGATGCGCTCGCCGGGCGCGGCGACGATTCGCCGCTGGAGCGCCTGCTGCATCGCGGCCTGGACGCCCTGACCCGACTCTTCGGCCGCCGCACGGAAGAGGAGGAAGCGGCATGAGCATCCTGACGCAGACGCGCGAAATCGTCATGCTCAACCTGCGCTCGATCCCCGAGCGCCTCGCGCCCTCGCTGGTGATCGTGATCGGCATCGCCGGCGTGGTCGGCGTGCTGGTCGCACTGCTGTCGATGTCCACCGGCCTGAAACAGACCCTCGGCGGCAACGGCCGGGACGACCAGGCGGTGATCACCCGAGGAGGTTCGCAGGGCGAATTGTCCAGCTTCCTCGCGATCGCCTCGATGACCCTGATCAAGCAGGACCGCGCCATCGCGCGCGGCAGCGACGGCCTGCCCCTGGCGGCCGGCGAACTGATCGTCATCACCGAAGTCCCGCGCCCCGGGCAGAGCACCGGCGCGAACGTCACCCTGCGCGGCGTCGAACCGACCAGTTTCCGGCTGCGCCCGGACTTCACCCTGGTGGAAGGCCGCCGCTTCCGTCCCGGCGTGCAGGAAATCATCGTGGGCGACGGCGCCGCGAGACAGTTCGAGGGCCTGGCCATCGGCAACCAGCTGCGCTTCCGTGGCGGCACCTGGACGATCGTCGGCCACTTCCGCAGCGGCGATGCCTACGACTCGGAGCTGTGGACCGATCGCGACACGCTGCAGAGCGCCTTCGGCCGTGCCGGCGTGTCTTCGCTGCTCGCGCAGCTGCGCAGCGCCAATGATGTCGAGCCGATGAAGGCCCGCCTGGTCGCCGACCCGCAGCTCGATGTCGACGTGCGCAGCCAGCGCGACTACTACAGCGGGCAGTCGGAAGGCCTGACCAGCGTCATCGGCTTCCTCGCCACCATCGTCGCCGTCATCATGGCCCTCGGCGCCACCTTCGGCGCGCTGAACACGATGTACTCCGCCGTGTCGGCGCGCACCCGCGAGATCGGCACGCTGCGCGCGCTGGGCTTCGGCGCCCTGCCGGTCGTCGCCTCGGTCATGGCCGAATCGCTGCTGCTCTCGCTGTGCGGCGGCGTGCTCGGCGCGGTCATCGCGTACCTCGCCTTCAACGGCTACGCGGTGTCCACCCTCGGCGGCGGCTTCACCCAGGTCGCGTTCCAGTTCGCGGTCACGCCCGGGCTGGTGCTGCTCGGGGTCACGCTCGCGCTGGGCATCGGCTTCATCGGCGGCCTCGCCCCCGCGATCCGCGCCGCGCGGATTCCGGTGACCGAGGCCCTGCGCGCGGGCTGACCGCTCGTCGGCGGAACGACAACCGGGGATGAAGGCCTGCCCCGGCTGTCTTCATCCCCGTCGCGGCACCGTGCTACGTTCGGCCGGAATCCCCCTCTCCCCGCGTGACTCATGGATATGGAACCGTCCGCGCCACCGCCCGGCCCCGGGCCACGCCTGCATGCACCGGCATGCGCCCTGCTTCTCGCCCTCACCTTCTCACTCTCGGCCTGCGCCATGGAACATTCTTCTTCATTCGATTCGGACGCCTGGAAATCGCAGCGCGGCGCCGCCGCCAGCGACAATCGCCGCGGGGGCATGCTCCCGGCCCTCGACAAGGTCCTCCACGCCGGCATGAGCCGCGACGAGGTCGTCAAGCTGCTCGGCGAACCCGATCACAGCGACACCCAGGCCGGCGTCGACCAGTACGAACTCGGCATCGCCGGCTACGGCGTCGATGAGGAGTACTACGAGCTGCGCTATCGCGACGGGAAGCTCGAATCGCATCGCATGGGCCGCCGCTGATCGCACCGCCGGCCGCACCGCAACACCTTCCCTAGGATCGCAACGCCTCAGGAACCCAGGAGCCCGTCATGTCCAGACCCGACCTCGGCAGGGTCCGCACCGATTACCAGGTCGCGGACGACACGATGATCGATTACCGTCCGCGCGCGTTCGGCGCGTTCGACATCCCCTTCACCGATTCGGTCAGGATGACCCGCACCGAAGGCGCCCTGCTCGATGAGCTGACCTTCCATCGCGGCCTCGTCGGACTGAGCGAATTCCGCGACACCGCCCGGCTCGCCGGCACCGAGGCGATCAACCGCTTCCCGAACAACCCCGTGCCGTCCAACATCCCCGCCGATCGCGCCGGCGAATGGCAGGGCAACGACGGCCACCGAGACGCGTTCCGCCACGCCTACTGGAACGCGCTGATGACGCAGCGCTACGGCGAAAGCTGGACCGCCGCATTCGCGACCGCACACGAAGGCATTCCCGGCAACACCGCCAATCGCGAAGCGATGGATCTGTACAACAACCAGATCGGTCGCTCGATCGGCGCGGCCAATCCCAACGCGACACCGCAGGAACTCGCCAACCAGGTCGAGCAGGCACTCAACCAGGGCCGCCTGGTCACCATCGACCGCAGCGGCAACCTGGAATGGAGCGACCGCGTCGCGCGCGGTCAGCACGGCCTCGCACCCAACGACGTGATCGGCCCGAACCTGCGCACGCCCGGCGTGGTCTCGCCTGACATCGTCGGCCTCAACAACACCGATCCCGCGCGTCCCGAGACGCGCATGGCCGCCGCCGACCCCGCCGTCGAGCGCATGCGCCAGGATCCGATGTTCGGCCAGGTGGTGAATGCCATGGCCGCCAAGGGCCTGCAGGACGACACCATGGCCGCCAACGTCTACGCCGCCGCCACCCGCGCCAACCTCGCCGGCGTCACCAACATCGAGATCGGCAACCGCATCGAAGGCGCCAACGGCCAACCGGACCGCACCCTGTTCGTCTTCGACGGCCGCAACGGCGTCGAAGGCCCCGTCCACGCCCGGCTCAGCGAAAACGAGGCACGCACCACACCGGTGCAGGTCGCCGCGAACGTCGCCGACACCTCGCGCACCCAGCAGCCCGCCGCACCCGAGCAGGAAACGCGCAGGACGATGCAGGTCTGATTTCAATCGGGAAATCCGGATGCATCCGCTCAACATTGAAACGCCCGGCTTTGCCCGGGCGTTTTCTTTTCGGGGATCACGACGAATGTCGACACTGCGATGGTAGCGGGATCAGTTCGGCATCTGATCGGGATCAGTTCGATGCCTGTCATCGCGAGTTGAAGGCAAGGGAGCTGTTTTTCAGTAAAACGCTCTTGCGAAGAAGCACCTGTCAGTTCTAACAGGAATGACATTCGGGCAGGGATTGAAAGACGATTGGCGGCGGTGCTGTCGCAGATCCGGATCGCAGAGAGGGCTGTCGCTCGACACCGACCAGCATCCAATTGATTGATACGAAGATTTTACGGTCGCGGATCTGGTGCGAACATACTGGCTTCTTGGATTTTGCGCCGCCCTGTTATCCAAAAAATTTAACTTCTAATTGTAGTTAACTGAGTTAGGAGGTCACTTGCCAATCACTATCGCCCTCAGAACCTTGGCTGCAGTCAATGTGTTTCGGGACACAATAATCGATACGCTAGATTCAGGCCAGGCAGATGAGGCGCTACTTTGCTCCGGCTTCTTTCAAGAAAATTTCAAGGGCTCGCCATATCAAGCGAGCAAGGAGAAGAAGCTCGCTTCCGCATGTGCAAGGAGCGGCGTAAAGCTCACAACTATTGGGGTTCATAACCAGTCGTGGCAGCCGTCCTATAGAAACTTTCGAAATAGCATGGTCGCCGCGGGCGCAAACGTAAAATGCCTCTACAAGCCTGGCCTTCGTTGGCACGCAAAAGTATTCGTTGCTTCTCGCAAGGGAAAGCCGATCTTGGGAATAATTGGCAGCTCCAACATCACTCGAAATGCCTTCTCTACCGGAGCACCATTCAATAACGAGTGTGATGTATTCATATGGCCTAAGAGTTCGCCTCTTATGGTATTGGCGGAAGCCGTTGCTGACCGACTTGACGGACTAATCGTCGTCAGGGCCCCTTATCGCCGCAGCTGGAACCAGGGTTTAACCGCCACACAAAAGCTCGCCCAGATTCGGGAACAAGTCCTTGGGCAAGATCTTCAGGAGCTAAGCTAACAGTTCGCCCAAGCAGACGCCGCTTCACGGAACGAATTAACTCAGGCTTTAGGCCTATTCTGAGGAGTATCACAATAGTGGAATGGTATGAAGCAATTGATCAAGTGACTCCGCACGTGTTCCGCATATCTACCCCAGACGGCTCGGGATCGGGATGGCTTGTTTCTCGTAGCCAGGTTGATGATTTATGTGTTTTAGCCACCGCAGCGCACGTAATAGACAGTGCCCATTACTGGGAAAAGCCCATTCGCATAACGCACCACCAAAGTGGCGGCACCCTTCTACTTAGAGCCGACCAACGTGCGATCATAATTGACTCGGCGAAAGACACTGCAGCGCTAATATTCAATAGCGGCGAATTGCATCTCCCACAGAACAACCCCCAACTATTCCAGCGCGATTATCACCTCAAACCTGGCAATGAGATTGGATGGCTAGGCTACCCTGCAGTTCAAGGTGCAGATTTGTGCTTCTTTCAGGGCCATGTCAGCGCATACCTAGACAGGGAAACATCTTACCTAGTGGATGGCGTGGCGATTAACGGTGTCAGTGGTGGCCCAGCTTTCGCAAAGTGGGGAGACGATGTTGAAATGATCGGCCTTGTTTCTGCTTACATTCCAAATCGCGCCACAGGCGTTGTCTTACCTGGCGTAGCCCTGATTAGGGATATCAACCAGTACCATGACTATGCAGATCGCGTCAGAAATCTTGACGACGCTCAAGCACAGCAATCTACTCCAAGTGAGCCACCACCGCCACCTGAGACAGAAACCCAAACTCGGGGCTAATGAGCAGTAAGGGCGTAAGACGCATAAATAGAGTGTATAAGCGAAGCGTCATGCACCTTCTACAGAGAATTGCGGATCGCTGACGCATCATGGCGCATGACGCCTCCGGCTCATGCGTCCTACGAAGACAAGGCATCGAATCGAGAAACCGCTTGAAGCTGTGACACACACAGGGGGCTGGATGCGATCGACACTTCCATGGCTGCTTGCACTGGCCCTGCCGCTCCAGGCCATCGCGCACGGTGGCGGTCTGGACAGGAATGGTTGCCACACCAACAGGAAGACCGGCGAGTACCACTGCCACGGTGGCTCGCCTGCGCCGTCGCGCAGTGCGTTCCTGCCCGACAGCAGGCGCGCGCCTGCCGGATCAAGTGACCGAGGCGGCGCGTTCGCCAACTGCGCGGAAGCCCGCTCGGCGGGTGCGGCGCCGGTGCGTCGCGGCGATCCCGGCTACGGCCCGCATCTCGACCGGGACAACGATGGCATCGGCTGCGAGCCATACCGCAGGCGCTGATATGCGCCAGCTGCAAACTCGCAAAACTCCGGCCGCACGAGGCGGCCGGAGCATGTAAGCACGATCTGTAGAGCGCGATCAGTAGATCTCGATCTCGTTGACGCGTGCGTGGATGGTCTGGTTGTTCGGGCCGGAGATGGCGAGGATCCGCATGCGGAAAGTCTGCACCGGGGTGATCCGGTGGGTGAGATGCAGCGCGGTGTTGCCGCGGATGCTGGCGGCCTTCGCCCAGGCGGTGCCGGTCCAGTATTCGACGTCGTAATCGCGGATCGGGAAACCTTCGCTGGTGTACAGCTCGATCCGCGAGAAAGTGACCATGCGGCCCCACTGCAGTTCGACCCACTGCGGCATCGATACGCCGTTGTTGTTCGACCAGCTGTCGAAGCCGCCGAGCGTCGTGCTGTTGCTGCCGTCGTTCACGCGCGCCGGGGCGTAGCAGTCGATGGTGCCGGGCGTCCTGCAATACGTGGTGGACGCCACCGCGAGCGCTTCGCGGGCGAGGTTCACCGGCGGCGGTGTGCCGACCTGGATGGTGCGCGCGGTGCTGCGGCCATCGCCGAAGCGGCGACCGTGCGCATCACGCCATGCGGTGAGCTGGATGGGCTTTGCGCCGGGCTGGTTCCACATGTGCGCGGCCACCACCGGCTGCCACGACGGCGGCGCGGCCGGGCCGCTGTGGTTGCTGGTCGTGCCGTCGCCCCAGTTCATCGTGTAGTCAACGTTGTCGGTGTACGGCCAGCACGGGCGCATGCGCAGGTTGTACGCGGCCGTGGTGCCGGTGCCGGCGAACGACGGGCCATCGATCATCGGCGTCAGCGCGCTGGAGCCGCCACTGAGCAGGTCCCAGAAACCGATGTACCACTGCTTCGATTTCCACAGCGTCTTCTTCCACGGCCGGGTGAAGAAGGTGTCGGCCTTCGCGGTGATCGCCACCTGCCAGTCCAGCCCGAAGGTCAGCGCCCGCACGGTTTCGTAGTTGCCGTTCTGGTCGGCGTCGCCGCAGGTGTTGCCGTAGTAGCCCCAGAGGTCGCCGTGCAGGTAGCCGCGCACGCCGACCTGGGCGTAGGCCACGGCATCGTGGTAGAGGAAGCCGCGCACCGCGAGGTCGGCGTACAGCGAAGGCTGGATGCGCCCGGCCACGCCGGCACCGAATGGGTTATCGATGTTCTGCACGGTGTTCTGGATGTCGTTGTAGCCGGTGCAGCCGTTGGCCGTGCAGATGTAGTCGAAGCTGCCGGTGATGCGATGGCCGCCGCGATACTGCAGTTGCCCGGTCACGTTGGCCTTGATCTCCACGCCGATGACGATCGGCAGGTTGAAGCCGATGTAGACCGGCAGCGGGCCGGCCATGAACGCGACGCCGCCGAGGAAGGGCTTGGCGACTTCATGCTCGAACGGGCTGGGGTTCGCGTAGCTGATCGATCCGTTCAAGGTCAGCGTGCTTTCCAGCGACACGCTGCCGACCGTGCGCACGTGTTCGAAGCGAACGCCGTACGGCACGCACAGGAACCACACCTTCGCGCGCTTCACCCGGAGCTTCATCTCGCCGTTGGCGTCGAGGTTGCCGCCGCCATCGACCTGCAGCGTGCCGGTGAAGCCGCCGCCCATGGGCTGCGAGGTCGAGAAGTTCGGCGTGTACTGCAGGCGCTTGTTGCGGGTGATGAAGGTGTCGGCGCAGCCGCGCGCGGTCGCCATCTCCAGGTCCTGCTCGGCATACGCGATCAGGGCCTTGGTCGGTTCGCCCAGTTCCAGCGAGCGCTGGATTTCGTCGACGATCGGCGCGTTGAGCGTGAAGACCACGTTCTCGCCCTTGGGCACCGACGCCAGCTCCTCGATCAACTGGTCGCGGATCAGCTCCGGGATGGGCGCCAGGGCCACGCCCTTCTCGCCTTCGATCTGGTAGATCTCGGACTGGATGAGCCGGCCCGAGTCGTCGGTGGCGCTGAACGGCACGCGCTTCCAGCCGCCGTCGGTGCTGCCGTCGTCGGGGTCCAGGGTGACCAGGGCGGGCTTGGCGATGCGGCCCGAGGTCTGGGCGTGGGCCGCCGTCACCAGGGAGAGCGCGAGCGCGACGCCGAACAGGGCGCGCGCGAACAGGCCCCGTCGCAAGGACGAGTCCCTCTGTGCAGGTTGGTTCATGGTGCAAGTCCTTTGGGAGATGGTGCGGGTCTGCCCGATCGATCCCGTCACCGGCGTTCGGCGACGCTCCGCGCCGCCCATCGGGCCAGGGCATCTTTCCCAATCGAATCAGTAATTTGTGCGCAGAATCCGGATTTCTGCCCGGTTTGTGCCCGGCATCGCGCGGGGATGAACCGGGCAGATCGCGCTGCGTGCCGCGTCCCTGGCGCCTGCAAGGAAGGGCCTTCGCACCCTGCGCGGACTCAGCGCAGGGGCAAGCGCCTGCAGCAGGTACGGATGTCCTCGGCGCCCTTCGCCGGATCGACCTCGCGGGCCACCGATCCCGCCGTGTACTCATACCCATTGCGGGTGAAGCTGCCGCTGATCTCCACGTATTTGATCTCGCCGGGCCGGATCTCGACTTCGAAACCGAGGTCGGGCCAGCCGGTGTCCATGGACCAGTCGACGACGATGCGATGGCGACCCGGCGGCAGGTCCATCTCGGCGTAGGTCTTCTGTTTCGGACGGAACATCAGCCGGTCGTTGACCATCACCTTCGGGGTGCGCAAGGTCGGATAGGCGTTGATGCGATAGACCACGAGGGTCGAGACGGCATCGACGGTGGTCATCACGGTCGTCTCCGCGTCCTGCGGCAGAGCGGGCGACGCAGGTGCCTCCTGCGCATGCGCGACGCCCAGCGCCAGCGCGATGGCCACGCCATGAACCCAGCACAGGCCGATCGAGCCCCTCTGCTTCATCGCGCCCCCAGGCATCCGGACGTACCGGATCCAGCGACCTCGGCCAGGCTTACGGCGCTGCGGCCTGCAGCTGCACGCCATCGGCAAGGATGCGGTATTCCTCGGCCGCCACGGCCAGCCCCTTGCCGTCTTCTTCCAGATGCTTCGCCTGCGCCGGCGTCAGCGCCTTGCGCGAGAGCACGCCGTGCACCTGCGCGCGGCCGCTGCTGTCCTTCGGGATCGCGAAGGCGTGGTCGCCGAACATCACCCGCGCGCTGCGGCCCTCGTCCTCCAGGATCATCCAGCACCCCTTCGCCTGGCAGACCTGGGTGATGCGTCCACTGAACAGGCCCGGCTTGCCCGCATGCGCGTCGAAGTCAGCGATCGCCTTCGAGACCGGCGTCGCCGTGCCGGCCGGCACCGGTTTGCCGTAGGCCCCGGGCTCTCCTGCATGCGCCAGGGCAAACAGCGACACCAGCGGGATCGTCAACAGGGCAAGGGACGTACGCATGCAGGGGCTCCGGTCGGATTCGGGACGGTCACGATAGCGCAGGCGGGCGGAGGCGGCGAGAGTGCCACCCGGCGGTCACGCCCTGCGCTTTCCGTGTCTGTGCAAGGCGTGATCCAGTGCGCAGGGATCGCGGCGCTTGCCCTGTGTCGACTGGCGCGGCGATTCCACGTGCCGCACCGCGAGCCATCGATCATCCGTCTTTACCCGGATCGTGAAATCGTACGCATGCCTCGTCTGCGGCTGCCCATCGATCTCGAAGGACCGGCGAACGGCATAGGTCGCGATGGCCATGTCGGAGGTCGGGAAAAACACACCAGCTCGATCCATGGTTACTCGATGTTCCTCCGGTGATAGAGTCGACGTGTCTCGTCGCTGCAGCCGTTGATGTCCGCCGGAACAGCCGCACGCATCACGCAGTCGTGGAAGGTCTTGAGCATCGGCTCGCGATCGCACGATGCCGCCATGGCCGTGAAGATCTGGACGCTCTCCGAACCGCTACCGTCGAGGTCAGTGGCGAAACGTCCGAGGCGTGCATACGTCTTGCGGCACTGCGCCTCGCTGACTACCGCCCTCCCGGAGGGCGCAAAGACAAAATAGACAGCCGTCGCCAGCGAGAGGATCGCGGCAAGCTTGAATCCGCGGATCACCCATGTTTTCGCTGCCGAGGCGCGAAAGGCGCCGACGAACAGCGACATCGCGTAGAACACGATCGCCAGGCCCGCCGGCACCGCTGAATCGTAGCGGAAATGCAGGCCCTGGCTGCGCCGCCCGGGAATGTAGACGTCGTTGAACATGGCGCCGAACACGCCGTAAGCCAGCAGCGCACAGATCAGGATCACCGGCAGGAGGGTCGCGGAGCGTCGATGTTTCATCGTCGGAATCGGATCAGGACGAACTGCATTGTAAGAGCAGGACGGCACAGCGCATGGGAGGGACTCGGGCCGGGCTTGCGTCCAGGGAATCGGTCGCATGCTATGGTGCGCGCGACCTCGCCATTCCGGACAGCGGAGCCAGCGCATGACGAAGATCCACACCCGAATTCTCGCGGCCATGCTGATGCTTGCGAGCACGCTGGCGACCGCGGCCGAGCCCGCCAGCTTGCCCGAACCGGAAGGCTATCTCGCGCTGCAGCGGGAAAGCAGCCGGCTATTCCTCGCGAAGGACCATGCCGGTCTCGATGCGCGCATGGCGCACTACACCACGCAGCGCACGCGCAGCAGCAGCGGACGCTGGGCCAGCGGGATCTTCGCGGAGAACGTGCTGCATGGTCTCGGCACGCCGATGGCCAGCCACCCCGAATCCCTCGCGTGGTGGCAGCGCCTGGAACGACAGGTGCAGGGATGGATCGATTCGAGCCCGGACTCGCCGTTGGCACACCTGACCATGGCGCAGGTGATGATGGACCATGCGTGGCATATCCGCGGCGGTGGCTATGCGTCCAGCGTGCCGGCCTCGGCCTGGAAACCGTTCCGCGAAGAGATGGCGCGCGCCCGGCGCCATCTGCTGAAGCATTCGAAGGTCGCGTCGCGATATCCCGAGTACTACGCGCTGCTGATCCAGCAGGAAACCGCGCTCGGCAGCGAACGCAAGGCCGTCGATGCGATCTACGACGAAGCGACCCGCCGGTTCCCGGACTACTACCCTGTCTACTTCGCCATGGCGACCTACCTGCTGCCGAAATGGCATGGCGACATCGACGCCGTCGAAGCATTCGCGCGCGATGCCGTCCAGCGCTCCCGGAAGACCGAGGGACAGGGCATGTACGCGCGGATCTACTGGGTCGTCGCACAGTCGCAGTTCAGAGACGCGCTGTTCGAGGCATCGAGCGTCCACTGGGCGCACATGCGTTCGGGGTTCGATGACGTGATCAAGCGCTACCCCGACCAGTGGAACATCCAGAACTACGCGCACTTCGCCTGCCTCGCCCGCGATCATGCAACGTTCCGCAAGCTGTCGCCCCGGATCAGGACGGCGATTCCATCCGGGATCTGGACATCGCCGAACACGCTTGCCGCGTGCCGCACGTCGGCCAAGGCGCCCTGACCGACGTCAGGGATGAGCACGACGCGTACGGATCGCGTCAGAACACCAGCCGCCCATGGCTGGCCTCGATGCCCCCGGCCCACTGCGGCTCCACCGCCAGCAGCGAAGCGGACACATCGGTGCAACTGCCGAAGTTGAACACGGCGACTTCAGAGCCGCGCACGACGACGTGACCGTTGTCGGCCCAGAGGCGGAAGTCGCGAAGGTACGGCGGCGGATTGCCCAGCACGCTGTAGTTGCCGAAGCACACGCGCAGCAGGCGTTGCTGCGGGAAGCGCGCCAGCAGCGTGCGATCTGCGGTGGCCGCCGCCAGCTTCCGCGCCTGCCACGACACCGCGTTCGACCAGGGCAGCGCGCCCAAGCGGATGTAGTAGCCACCGACCGGCTTCTGCGGCCTGGCCGCCCCGTTGATCACGATCTTCTTGCCCGACACCAGGAAACAGCCCCCGGGCGCATGTCCTGCCGCCATGGCAGGCGTGCCGGTCGAGATCACCACGCCGTCAGCCTCGACACTAATGGGATAACCCCCCGGCTCTGCGGCATCCACCATCTCGCGGCAGATCAGATAGTTCGCCGCTTCCGCCAATGTGGCAATCACCGCCGTCCGCTGCGTCTCCAGGCGCCACACGCCCCACCCGCAGTGGTTGTAGCGATCGTTGACCGGCGACGGCGGCACGCAGGCGGTGGCCTGCACCGAACTGACCGCGCCGCGTTCGCCCACGTCGGGCACCGACTGCGCACGCGCCGTCGTGCATGCCATGGACGCCAGCGCAGCGAACATGCCCGCGACCACGATGGTGTTGTGATGGATCATGTCTGCTCCTGTTCCTGTCCTGGAAGCCCGGCATCGAAACCGGGACGTGTCGCGCCCGTGCGCCTCGTACCGATGCGTTGTAACCCGTGGCCGGGACGCGATCAATCGATGCGTCGAATGGCGCCCGATGCAGTACCGGTCTCAGGCCGG
This sequence comes from Lysobacter brunescens, assembly GCF_042677005.1. Classification (NCBI taxonomy): domain Bacteria; kingdom Pseudomonadati; phylum Pseudomonadota; class Gammaproteobacteria; order Lysobacterales; family Lysobacteraceae; genus Lysobacter; species Lysobacter brunescens. Next base: position 466,939 of record NZ_JBHTIF010000001.1, read on the forward strand.
CACGATGCCGATGCGATGCCGGGTCACATCGGACGCTGTCGCGTCAGCGCTTTCGCCACAACCCGCTTCGACTTCAGCGCACCGAACGCAGGCGGCACTGGAAGCGCCATGCGGACATGCCTTTCCTTGCTGTTCGCTTCTTGCCACTGGCGGACTTGAGCCCGCCCTGCGGCACCTGGATGGTCCGCATGGCGGGCCTCATAGATTGAGCAGCAGGACCCGATCCGCGAAAGCGTCCAGCTTGCCTACGACTTCGAGCGGCTTCGACGTGCCTTCACGAAACTCCTTTGCCGCGACCACGGTCAGCAGCTTGCCTCGAATGTACAGAACGGCAGTGGCACGGACTTCCTCGACCCGATACACCTTGCCTTCGATCGTCTGCTGGTTCGCCACGGTCGCCAGGAGCCGCATCGAACGCTCATCGGAGCGATAGATCTTCGGCGCCTGCGTGCGCAGATCCTCGACCTTGATCATGTCGACGCCATGCTCGGTCAATGCATCGTTGATGCGCGCCTCGTTGCGCTTCAGCAAGGGCGCAAGATCGACGTCCCCCAATGCGGACGACACCTCGGAACGGAAATCGTTCCAACCCTTCCTGTCCGTCTGCTTCGCTGCATATGCCTTCATCACGAAGATCTCATAGTGCTCGTGCGGCGATATCTCATGGACAGGCATGTCGATGTCGTACCGATGCAGATGGAAATCCAGCAATTCCGCCGAGGGCGGCACGACACGTTCGAACAGGCTTCGATAAACATCGGGCAATCCATCCAGGTCGCGATATTCCTTCAGCAGTGGAATCGTCATTTCCACTTCGCCGATCCGCACACGGCGCGTCGTGTCTTCGCTCGCGGGCGGCGCCATCTCGACACTGGGCTTCCTGATCTTGTCGGCATCGTCCTGAAGCGTCGCGGCGCCCGGTCCGGCTGCATCGTGACGCTGCGGTTCCGCGCGCGCGGCGGACATCGTCCCGAAACAGACGATGGCGAAAAACAGACTTCTCCACATGAGCGCGTTCCCCGGCTGATCGATGTCGATGATTCCGGGCATTATCCGCCATCTAGGGAAGAGACGCCCGATTGAAGCTTTTGCGCCCTGCACACTGCGACACCGACAAGACAGCGGGGCGCACCCCATGAACAATCAGCGCCTGCAGGCGCATGCGGCACGACGCATCAACGATGCGGGCACAGCGAAGGTTCCGGCATCGACATGCGGTCTTGCGGCGCCGCACACCAACCCGGCTTGCCTGCAGTGACGAGCGGCATTCACGGCAATACCTGTGGTCTCAATCCGCGATACCCCATCGAGCGATGATGGCAGCTGGCGATTCACCGTGCCTAGGCTGTATCGCTGGCAACCCAAGGCGATCCGCCCTCTCGATCCCTGCACGCAACGCAACGCAACGCGACGGCGCCGGATGCGCCATCGGGTCGCTGCACAGCGCGCATCACCCTCCTTCAACGCTCAGGACGACAACCACATGACAACGACGCATCATGGCCGCAGTTCCGCTCTCCATTCCGTCGCTTCCCGAAGGCTGTTCATCGCAGCCGCGCTGATGACCTCGCTCACCGCTTCCGGGCTGGCCTCTGCCGCAGGCTGGAGCGCAGGCCCCGCCATGACCAACGCACGCGCCGGCACCGGCTCGGTGACGCTGGCCGACGGCAGGGTCATGCTGGTGGGCGGCGCCGATGCGAAACGTTCGGCTTTCGCCTTCTACACCGCGGATATCTACAACCCGACCACCCAGGCTTGGACCCAGAGCAGCTACAGCAACGCCCCCCACTATCTGCCCGGCATCGCGCTGCTGCAGAACGGCAAGGTGCTGATCGCCGGTGGGCTGGGCAGTTCCGGCATCCAGTCGACAGCCGAGATCTATGCGCCGGCCAGCAACACATGGACGATCGCCTCGCCGCTCAATCAGCAACGCTATGCGCTCACGCTGACGACGCTGCAGAACGGTCATGTGCTGGCGGTCGGCGGCGTGATCACCAATGGCACGCCGCAGGCCACCGTCGAGCGTTACAACCCGGCCACGAACACATGGACGCTGGTCGCCCCGCTCACCACCGCGCGCCGCGACCACACGGCAACGCTGCTCGGCAACGGCAAGGTGCTGGTGACCGGTGGCGAAGGCGTGGGCTGGGTCAAGGTCCCCGGTGCCGAGATCTACGACCCGACCACCAACACCTGGAGCCCGGCAGGCAGTCTCGCGAATGTCCGCATGTTTCATACCGCGACCGCACTCGCCAATGGCGACGTGCTGGTGGCGGGCGGCCTGGGCGACAACGGTCCGACCGCAAGCACGGAGCGCTATTCGGTCGCGACCAACACCTGGAGCAGCGCCGGCACGCTGTCGATGGCGCGCCAGCAACACGCGGCGATCGCCATGCCCAGCGGCAAGGTGCTGATCGCCGGCGGCTGGCCTGCCACCACCACTACGACCGAACTCTACGACCCGACCACAAGCACCTGGTCCGTCGCGGGCAACCTGGCCCAGGGGCGCAACCTGGTGGGCGCCGGTCTCGCCGGCAACGGCAAGGCCGTCATCGCAGGCGGCAGCACATCGACCAGCGTCAAACTGTCGAGCAGCGAGCTCTATACCGAGTAATCCCCATCGGGCGATCACAACGCGCTGTGCAGGGCGGTCCGCGTCCTGCACGGCGTCCACACCTCGGGCACAAATCTGGCGCGCGAACACCCCACGCCCGATCACATCTCACGCGACTTCGCCATCCGGCGGCGCCAGACGATCATCGACTCATGACGCGTCGCGCATGCAAAGCGCAACAGTCATAGGCCCTGCGGCCTTGCGATGCCAAGACGGGATCGCAAGGCCGATGCGGACTCAGCCCGGATATTTCGGGAATTTCTCGTTCGGGTGCTTCGCCTTCCATTCGCGATGGGAGACGGTGCCTTCCCATGCGGTGAACGAACGCGGCGGCCGGCCGCGACCCGACCAGGTTTCGCCGGTGTGCGGCAGCCAGTATTTCGGCTGGACTTCCGCCTTGGCGGCAGCCTGCCTGGGCTGCTTCGGGGCCTGGGTTTTCGGTGCGACCAGCGCCGCGATCTCGGCGCGCTGCTTCGCGTCGAAGGTCGCGCCGAACTGTCCGAGCAGTTCGATCACGGTCGAAAACGCGCTCGCTGCCTGCTCCTTGCGCAGTTCTTCTTCCTGTTTTTCGAGCTGGCGCAGTTCCTCGGCCAGTTTGGCCTTGGCAGAAGCGATGGTGTCGAGCGTGGGCTTCATTTTCAAAACCTCTGTTGCGGTGATCCCAAAGTATAGCCTTGCGGCCTTTCGGGATGCGCTCCCTCCTCAGGGGGGACGGCCGAGCACGGTGTCCCGCAGGGGTAAAAAAGGGACCTGCTTCTCGATAATGCCCCGATGCCGCCTTTTGCCTTGTCTTGGCGGGGTATCAGCCGAAGGCGTCATGCGCTGCGACCCGTTGCCGTTGGCAAGCCGACAAAAGAGAGGACATGAGGCTTCGCGAATCCACCTTTCAGCCACTGCTCGCATTGTTGTCTCCGGCAAAACCGCCCATTCTTCCGAGATGGATGCAGCCGATCTGCACGTCCCCACATACTTGCCCCGACACATGACGAGCAGGGACGCATGGTGATGAAAGACGCAAATCGCTTCTTGCTATCGGTCCCTGAGCATCATTTGGCAGCCAGGAAGGCACGAAAGAAAACCAGGGGCTGGCAATGTCCCGGCATTTGCATCTTTCTCGCCATTTCCGCCATCTCCGCGACCGGCTGCGCGAAATCACCATCACTGCTTGCGACACCGCCTGCGCCCTCGCTCGCCGCAGGCGATGCAAAGCTGGATCTGCCCGCATCGACACCATTCGCTGGCGTTTGGACATCCTGCAAGGGCACCGACGCTGCAGAGCAGTGCAGCCGCTACCTGCTGTTGCAGCGCGGGAAACGCATCTGCGGTACCTGGTCTTATTTCGCTTCGGGCGACAGCTACGAGGGCCGTGTCATCGCCGAAGTGATGTCCCCTCTGGAAGCGCGACGCAGACGGGTATGCGGCCGACCCGGCAGCGAGACCCGCACAGAATGCGACACCGGCTGGGAGGCCATCGATCGCCCCTTGCGCCTGTGCAGCGGCAAGCTCGACGATCTGGATGGAAACGATGGCTGCGGCTTTGCCGATTACGAGCGTGCAGAAGATAAAGGTCGTTCGTTACAGGAACTCGCCTCCCAACCGTGGGTACAGGCTTGTCTTTCACACAAGGAAGCGCGTCTGTAGGGCGGACTCAAGCCGGCCATTGCATCGGGCAGTATCCGCAGACAGTCGAAGATACATCACGGAGACATGCCGCTTCTGCATCTCGCAGTGTCTCCTCGGCGGGCTTGTGCCCGCCCTACAGTGCTACAGAAAGGTTTCAACGCGCCGTGCAGATGACAAACCGGAAGCATCAACCGTCGAAGGGGCCGCTGCCGCTGCCATTGCCGCCACCACTGCCGCCGCCGCCCGTCGTACGTTTGCTGATGTACAGGATGGCGCCATCCTGGCATTGGTACAGGTAGTCGTTGTCCGTGGCGTCGAACAGGATGCAATCACCATGGTCTGGATCAAAAATGATGAAAGGCACCGCATTCGCCGAAGGGATGACGAACACCGCTAGAAAACCGAGAGTAGCGCTCAGCAATTTCATTCTCTTCTTCATGAATCTTCTCCTTAAGAGTCTTCGGAAAGGAAAATGCAAAATCTGGAGAGGCTCGCACGTCCGTACGCGGCTTCGGCGCATACATCGTCTAGATAACACAGCCTGCTGGGCAATGCAAAACAACGCCTATGCGCCGCAAAACCTTCGCTCACCGATCTGTCGCGTCATCAACCGGATCCGAAGCCTTGCTGCTTTGCGGCAAAGGCTATCGTCCGACGGGTCATTGAAATTCCGATGTGCCGTCAGGCCACAAGGCTGGATGTTTGCCCATCGGTTCAAACCATCCGACATGACGCCATGGACGCCGCGCGCGGCACGCCATTGGAACGACAACGGGATACAGCACACAGTACCGTTTCCGTCGCCGCCTTTGCTTTTCGTCGTGCGCATAAGCCGAAGGCGTCATGCGCCGTGATGCGTTGCCGATCGCGAGGTTCCCGAAGAGGGTGCATGACGCTTCTCTTATGCACCATACAACGGCTATAACGCCTTACGGCCTTATGCTTTACTATTTTTTGACAACAGGATTCATGATGGGAAACCAAAGAGAAATTCGACAGACATTTCCGGAGGTTCGCCTTGGTGTTGCTATCGAAATTCGGAATGGCGCTCTGCCTGCGGTCAAGAGCATTCTGAATCGATACAAGCCGAGCAACTTTTACACGTCGATTCTCCCAGCCGGGATTCGCGACATCATGGCGAATCTCGACTTCGGAAACACGATACTCGAGCCGTCGCTTTTTGCGAGATTGACCATACAGAGCGGAGGCAAGATGTGGTGCGGATACGACGAATTCCGCGGCCACATCGCCGAGCTCGCCCCACACCTGCACAATGCCACATTCTTCGTTAGGGACGACCATGGAGACATCGACGAATTCAGAATCATTGACGGGATGTTGCTTTTTTGCCACGTGTGTTCCGATTGCTGCCTACTTCTGGATGATTTCCTGATCGATAGATTCCCTGGCATTGTGTTTCCGCCAGAGTGAATGGTAGTGCGTTGCCTATTCTCGCAGTGTTCAAACGCAGCGAACCGCGAGTCGGCATCGGCCCATCGACGGATCCACACCAGCGCAAAGTAGCCGTCGACCATGGGTGGCCTACCCGATGCCCGGGCGCAGACAATGACTGCGCCCGGAATAAACTTACGCCGCCTCACCCTCCAGCGGCACCAGCCGGTCGTCGGCGTCGTATCGCAGGCCGCAGACCATCGCGGCCATGCCGCGCAGGGCGGCTTGGGGGCTGACGCCGGTGGTTTCGCACAGGGCGATGAACTGCGGGGGACTTCGACGAGCAGGACGTTGGGCGGCTTGAGCATGACGGCATTCCTTGATTCGCCCGACGCCCACCGTGGGCGCCGTTGGCGAGTCAGACACGCATCGCGCGCAGGCGCGTCAAGGTTTGCACCGCAACTCGCACCGACCTTGACGCGCCGAGCACGGCGCGAGGCTGGGACGACAACGGGGCACACCTCACGATACCGTGTCCGTCCATGTGATTGCCGCAGGGCGGAACCGCCGAAGGCGATTCCGCCTTTGCATCAGTCTCCGTAGTGGGGCCGTGGCGGCTGGGGCATGAAGCGGTGGAATCCGCTGCGCGGGTTCCACCCTGCGGATTGCGTTTTACGGCCTTTGTACAATTTTGACATCAGAGAAGGTGCATGACGCTTCGCTCATGCACCCTGCGACTGCGCATATGCCTGACGGCCTCGCGGTGCTGCAACGCCCGGCAGTCTCGGCGCACACATGAGACCACCGAGCGTCGTCGCGAAGCAGTCACTGCAACTGCAGGCTGACCTGGTCGTTGAGGGCGGAGGCGTCGAACTGGTTCACGCCGATGCGCACTCGCAATTCGGTCTGGGCAAGCTCGGCGGGCACGTTCAGTTGCAGCCGCAGCGGCTTGGTCGGGGTCTCGGGATCCAGAGCCGTGCCCAGCGGCCAGAGCGAGGGCAGGTAGGCACAACTCAGCGCATACGCAGGTGCGGGTGAACAGACCCAGCCATCGCTGGCGATCATCTGCGGCACCAGGGCGTCGGTCGTCTCGATCAGGGCGATGATGCCGCTCGCCACCCCGCGTCCGCTGGTATTGGCAGCATGGATCAAAGCGCCGCGCAGCTCGACCTCATGGAGACGAACGCCCGAGGGCGACTCGTTGCGCGCGATGTGCTGCAGCCGTGCGCGGACGTCGAGCGGCGCGAGGCCGGCGAAGCGGCGCTGGAACGCATGCGTGTAGGACTGCGCCGGAACGACGGATTGCCAGGCCACCTGGGTGTCGCCATCGGCGTCCATCGCCACGTCGGGATAGTCGGTTCGCGCCCCTCCCTGCGAGCTGGGCCGCTCCGGCCCGAGCGGGGTGCCGTTGGCATGGAAGTGGCGGACATAGATATGGCTATCGGCACGTCGCCACACTGCTGCGAAATCGCCGGTCTGGCGCGCCATGGCGACATTCGGATGCGCAGGCTCGTCCTTCGGATAGGGCTCGCGTGCGGCGAGGAGGAACTCGCTGCCTGCGAGAACGCCGCTGGGGAGCAGGCGCTGGCCGACGATGCGCAGCCCCATCGTGCGATGGTATTGCCGCCAGACGACGACGGCGTTGCCTGCGGCGTCCATGGCCAGGTCCGGCCTCGGCACGGTCGCAGGCGCAAGGCTGTTCACCCGTGCGATCGCGCCGAACGTGCCATTCGCGAATCGTCGGCGCATCCACACCTCTTCCATCGCGCCGTTGCGATCCTCGCTCCACACCGCCAGCGTATTGCCGGCGTCGTCCATGGCCAGCCGAGGCCAGGTCAACTGCGTGGAGGAAGTGCCGCTGGCGACCAATTGCGGGACGCCGAGCGACAGGCCGTTGGCGTCGAACCCGGCCAGGTACAGCGCGCGTTGCCCGCTACCGGGATAACTGAGCCAGGCGATGCTGTGGCTGCCGTCGCTGCGCATGGCGACCTGTGCGCTGCCTGCTTCGGGCGTGCCGGGCGGGTCGACGCGCTGTTCCATCATCAGCGGCTGACCATGGCGGTTGAAGCTGCGCCGGAACACGTGGGGCATGCCGCCCAGCCAGGGCTCCATCTGCGTCCAGACCACGGTGAACGCGCCGTCGGCGCTCATCGCGACCTGCGGATAGGCATACGAACCGACGATCGCGGTGTTGTTGACCTGGATCGGCTCGCCGTAGGGCAGACCCGCAGCATCATGTCGCTGCAGGCGCAGATGCGCGCTCGTGCCACGCCGATCGAGCCACACCGTGACCGAGCGTCCTTCGGCGTCCATCGCGCTCGCCACCTGCTCCTGGCGGGCCGTACCCGCCAAGGGGTCGACGGCATGCGCATCGAACACCGCAGCGCCGGCGGTGTTCGTCGCGTAGGCAGGACTTGCGAGGGCCGTGCCCAGGCATGCCAGCAGGCAGAGCGAGCGCAGGCCGGCAAATCCGTGCCGATACGAGCGCGGCATCGCGCCTGGAAATTCTTGAAGTCGTTGCATATGAACCTTCCTGTGGTTGGGTGTTGTTGAGCCACCGACGGCAGCCCACACCAGAATCAGGAAAGGACATCGAACGAACAATTCCGGAGATGTCAGGCGCGCACCTGACAATCTGTCAGCCGCGATCGGACGCGTGTCGCGCGCAGGCGCACCTCACGCGGCTTCACCCTCCAGCGGCACCAGGCGGTCATCGGCGTCGTATCGCAGACCGCAGATCATCGCGGCCATGCCGCGCAGGGCGGCTTGGGGGCTGACGCCGGTGGTTTCGCACAGGGCGATGAACTGCGGGGGGCTTCGACGAGCAGGATGTTGGGCGGCTTGAGCATGACGGCATTCCTTGATTCGCCCGACGCCCACCGTGGGCGCCGTTGGCGAGTCAACGGCTTACGGTGCGGAAGAGACCAACGCGTCGACAGGCAGTTCACGAAAGCGCACGGATGCCAGCTTCATTTCAGGCTGGGTCGTCTTGCCAACGAAGAGCACCAGCGCGCGCGTCTCCGGGGTAGTGATTTCGCCGGCGAGCATTCGATCCAGTTCGGGATGATCGAACGTCGCCATCATGCGAATACGGCGGCCATGCGTGACCACCTCGATGTCTTCGATGTCCCAGGAATAGCCCCAGAACAGCTGACCGGGATAACGTGAATCGCGCAGGGCGGGAAGGATCTCGGCCAGGTGCCGATATCGGCCCCGCGCATCGCGACGGTAGACGATGACGCTGCCGCCATCCTCATAACCGGACGAAACGATGCGCAGCGCAGGATCGGCAACGAGCTTCCATTCGTAGCAGTAGGCACCATCGGCAGCCTCGGCAGCACAATGCGCCTGCGCCTCCGGCACTGCGACCATGTTGAGCTTCTTCGCCTGGGCAGGCAATGCCGCAAGCACAAGGACACACATGGCAAGCGCTGCAATTCTCGTCATTTGTTCTTCACCTTGAATTTCACCGGCTTCGACATCTTTGAACACTGCGCCGAGAGCCATCTCATCTTACCGAGCTGATCGGCCGAAAAGACCCGGGCGCGGGAGCGTCCCGCGCCCGGCAAAGCTTACGCCGCTTCACCCTCCAACGGCACCAGCCGATCGTCGGCGTCATATCGCAGGCCGCAGATCATCGCGGCCATGCCGCGCAGGGCGGCCTGGGGGCTGACGCCGGTGGTTTCGCACAGGGCGATGAACTGCGGTGGGACTTCGACGAGCAGGACGTTGGGCAGCTTGAGCATGACGGCATTCCTTGATTCGCCCGACGCCCACCGTGGGCGCCGTTGGCGAGTCAGACACGCATCGCGCGCAGGCGCGTCAAGGTTTGCACCGCAACTCGCCCCGACCTTGACGCGCCGAGCACGGTGCGACCCTAGGACGGCAACGGGGGGCACACCTCACGATACCGCTTCCGTGCATGTAATTGCCGCAGGGCGGAACCGCCGAAGGCGATTCCGCCTTTGCATCAGTCGCCGTAGTCTGGCCGTGAGCATGAAAAGGTGGAATCCGCTGCGCGGGTTCCACCCTACGGATTACGCCTTACGGCCTTTCGGTTGAAGTTCATCACGTGTGAGTGCAATGGCGTCAATTCGTATGAGTCGGTGACACGTATTGTCGAGAAAACACAGGGCCCCATGTAGCGAGCATCAAGTAGTTTCAGGTCCGAGGATTGCTCGGCGAAGGATGTTTCCTCGACCAACGCCATACCAATTCTGGTGCTGGCTTCCGACGATCACAAAAACCATTGCGGCGCTGTTGCGAGGGCTATGGATTGCCTGCCACTGTTCAAGGTCCAAGCGCGACGGAGTTGGCTGCATCTCCGGGTGCGTGTGCCACTCTCCAACATAGTCAAGGGTGCCACCACTGGAGAGCCACCGTTTCATCGCAAATTGTTGATGGGCAAGCGCCTTTCGATAAAAATGAGTTCGCCCTCGGCTATCTGCTGAAGAAGGTGTCGAGGCCAAGGCGACATGAAGATGTCTGCCTCGCCGATACCCGAGAAGAATTCCTCCAGCCTCCGGCTTGTGTGGTGCGTCCTGCCGAAACTTCTGCATCACGGAGAGTACGCCGCCTTCGATGAGCAATAGCCCATCCGCCGCAAATGGGTGTGGTCCGATTATGGCCTCTTGCATGCAGGACAATCTGAAAGTGGGGACAGATCCTGATTCCTGATCTTCCTTGCTTGGCTGCTTTCGACCATCCGTGTGCGAAATCGAGGCGAAGGGTCGCCCTTCATCCAATCAATAACGTTGTCGATTGCGAGCGCTGCTGCGGACATGGGTGCGGAAACCGCAAATGGCGTAAATGCCTGACAGCCAAGAATGCGGACTTCTTTGGGCGCCGGCATGATGTCGAACCGTGGCGTTCGAGGAGGATCATTCCGGCGCAAGCACCGATAGCAAGCGAATTTCTGCGCGTCTTGCCAGAGGCTTTGGACGCATTCCCCGTTGCCGGTCACCCAGACGTGCAGCAATGGGGGACGGTCTGTCGCCGCAAGTTGCTGGCGGTGGTAGTTCATAGCTTCGCTGAGCGCTTCTTCACCTGTCGCATCGATGATCAGGTCCCCAGACAAATCGGCGGGCAACAACGCATCGCGCTCCTGCTTGGTGACGTGTGCCTGCGGGAACTGCGCGGTCAATGTCTGCTCCAAAGCCTGCACCTTGGGCATCAAAAAGCTCTCGAAGCCAAGCAGGTGTCGACCAATGTTCTCTGCGCCTAGCCTATCGGAGTCGATCAACACCAGTTCCCCTGTCCCGGATCCCGCGCCGAGCTTGACCAGTGCTTGCGCTAGGTAGCTACCGATTGCTCCGCAACCGACGAGGACAATCTTGCGGTCCTTCAGATTGGGGAAGGTCAAGTTTCTGCTGTGGACAAAATCAGTACCAAATTCCGTCACCGACACGCGCTCGATAGGGCGAGTGCTCCCTCGTCCGTGTAGGCTTTGGCGCATGAGATTGGGCTTTCGAGCGAATACCTTCCGCTTCGATTCGTCCAATGAAAGCCCGAAGCCGAACCACCCAGCAGGGCTCTTGACTAAAAACACAACCTTCGGCTGGGCAAGATATTCCCGTTGACCTAGCACTGCTTGGATTGCGCCGTATGCGCGACGATCCCAAGCCTTGATCCAGGCAAACATTTCACCCACTGAACACGGAAGTCCGGTCGTCGCCAGGGTGGGCATGCAATCGCTACGGATAATCCAGCATGTGGCTGCTGCTGGCGCTGGAGGTGACCAGCCGCGGGTCTGGCATAACTGGGCCGCTTCTTCGTCCCGACCCACGACCGCAGCAAGTCGGGCGTCGCTTGGGCCTATGAGGAATGCATTGGCTCGCTTGGCGTCGGGCGAGAGTGAGCCAAGAAAGACATTCCATGGGAGCGGAAATTGGCCCACACTCCAGTTGGCACCGAACTCGGTCTGAAACTCGCCTTGTCGATACTGAGGATCGGTCGACAAGCGATCAAGTTCTTGACTTGCCCGGTCGAGACAGTGCGCAATGGCGTGCTCAGGATGATAGCGATCCAATACGAGCGACCCTTGGGCGAGGTAGCAGAATCCGCCAATCGCATTCACGTGTGGAAGCAACGCTGGGACGTCGGCAGGTGCTTCGAGCAGCTGAATCGACGGGTAGTCGACGAAGTCCCAGTCTTCGATTTCGAGACGAATCCGAACCGACCCATTGCGGTATGGCAACGGTCCTTCGAACCGACGCTTAAGTCCCTTGCGGGGCAGATCGATGAAGCCGCGTCCACGCAGGAGCCGCAAAGCAGCGCCCAGGCCGGTATCGCCGATGCCTGCTCCCATTCCTCAGCCGGCCTTGGTCGCTTGCACGAGTGGGGGCGCGACTGCAGCAGCGGGTGTACTGCGGACCTCTGCGCCGGAGTCTGGCTGCACCAGATCGCGGTTATTCGAGATGCGGGGGCCGAACTGGATGCGCATGTTGTCCAGCGCTGCCTGCATCAAGCCTGGCCCGTAGTGACGGCTAGCGTAAATCTGCCGGGCCAAGGTCTCGGCGAGACCTGAGGCGTGCTTTCGATCCGCAGCCGACATGCGGTTGAAGTCCTCTTCGCCATTATCGATGCCGCGCTCGCGCACGTCTTGGTTCAGTTCACGAGCAAGGTGGTTGGCAGCACGTTCCAGTGCGAGATCGTCCCGACGGAACTCCGATTGGAAGTTGCGGGCGACAATGATCATTAGGAGTACGGAGCTTGGGCCACCGCCATCTCGCCAGTGGTGATCGCGCCATGCCTTGAGGTAACGACACACCCGTCGCAACTGCTCGCCATGTTCTTCGATGCGATCGTCGAACCATTTCGCGACCATCTCGGGATCAGACGGCACCCATTTTCCGTCGCGTGTAGCCAAGTGGATGTCTTCCATCAACTCCCAAAATTGCTCTGGCATTTCCCCAAAGTCGGCGCTTTCATCCAACGTCATGCTTTCGCGATAGTAATGCGCGTTGGCAGAAGCCATGGTCACAGCCTTTTCTGCGACTTCGCGAAATTTGTCCTCTGGGGCGGCGTAAAGTGGGATATCAATGTGCGCCCAGTCGGTGATCTTGACGCGCACGCAACGTAGATTACTCCGATCCAGTTTCCACCCTTGTTCGCCGCAGAGCTGGTCGAGTGCCTGCTCAACAAGATCGAAGTATAGCTTGGCCATCGCCGGAGGCGGAGCCTGATCTGCCCAGACTGTCACCGGCAGATAGACGCCGAAGTCCCAATCCATCTCTTGTGGGGGTAGGTGCGCGCCTTGTACGCAAGTCCGGTACGCCCAAGAACCTTGGGTACGAAAACGGGGATCTACCATTCGATCCATGCCAAGAATCTTGGTCGTCGCCGCACGAATCGAGATGCGTAGGCGGTCACGAATAGTGTTCTTAGCTTGCACCAATGTTCTGCGTTGGCCTTCCGTCGGTACGATCACCTCGTCGAAGCTATCCGGACTGCCGGCGTTGAGGAACAACTTATGCAGCGTGAGCATTTGTATTCGACCCAGAGTTTTGCGCATTGGCGCCGTAGTAGAAGACCGGCGGAGCCGGGAAGTGATTGAGCAATTCGCGGAATGAGGCGTCTCCCAAGCACCATTTTGCCTTTTCTGCGCCCGAACCCAGCAATACCTCTTGAGCTGCTGAATCTGTTTTATCCAAGGCGACTGCGCGTGCGCGCTCGTCGGTCAACTCTTCATCGACATGATGATACTGACCATCAAGCAGCCGATGTCGAAGAAGGTGATGAACCAACGACTCTTGCGCGGAAATCGCGATGCCGAAGAGACGCTTTGGCGTCGCCGCTGGATTCCAGCCGCCCCAATCGATCGTTCCCCCAGACCGATTTCGTCTAGGGTCGACGGTGAAGCGCGAGGACATCGTGCCAATGGCTACGACATGCAGTTGTTCGCGCGAACGGCCGAAGAAGTGTTGAGCTTCATGGACCGCAAGCACGCCGGGCGCATTGGCGAACAAGCCGCCATCGACGTATTGGCGATGATCAAAGATATGTCGCGGGAAGTACCCTGGTGCTGCACTGGTTGCCAAGGCAACATCGACTAGCCGGTAGCGCCAGTCCCGCAAAAAGTCGCGATGGTGGGGCGTCTTGAACAGCACTGGGTGGCCCGTGCTGTAATTGATGCTCGGCACCAACACGGGGTGCTTACAGGCTTCTAGGGCCCTGTCACCGAAGATGTCTTCTGCAGACAGCAAGTCTCGCAGAGCAACTTGGCTGTATGGGGCGCGCAAGATTCCCTTCAAGGACCAGCGCGGTCGGAAGATATCCGAGCCGTGCCGCTCAAACAGACGGACCATGCGTTCGGCCGGAATCTCCAAGGACAGAGCCAGCGCAAGAATGCCGCCGATAGAAGTCCCGGCCAGCAGATCGAAACGTGTCGCGATCGGTGCGCCAATATGTTGTTCGAGATCAGCAATGATCTTGGCGGTAAACAGGCCGCGATACCCGCCTCCGGACAGCGCCAGGATCTGGAACTTGGATGGGGCCGCTGCAGACCCCTCGGTGTGTTGGGAGTCGGCATTCCCCTGCATGGAATCGTGCATTAGGCCCCCTGAGGCCGCTGGCTGTTCTTATGGTCTCCCGTTTGCGTCTCAGTTGCTGCGACGGCCTAACGAGCCCTGTGTTCAATTGAATTGGGGTGGACATCACATCTTCAAGGGGGCTTTGGGACTGACGGCGGACCACTATGCAGGCATCAGCGCGCTGCACTGCAACACGCGTCTTCGTGTAACCGCACTGAATCGAAGCAGGCACGGAATCACGGATGGCACCGCTCGGCTTTCGGAAAAGTCTTACCTGAGGCCGCGTGCTTCCGTGATAGGCATCTGATCACTCGGTTTCACGGTTTTTTCGACAAGACATCCATGTCTTGCCTTACGGGTTACGAGTTCACGCAACCTGCTCTAGGTCGCCCCACATCTCGGCAATGTATGCAAGTTCCGCATTAATAATTGCCTGCAAGCCCGGTCGCACAGTTTTTTTCTCAACAAAGAGCCTGCTTCTCTCGACATCAAGCACGCCAAAGATCATTCCCTCTGACCTTGGAAGAGAGAGACCCATTACTCCCGTGATGACGTCTGCACTCTCGGGAGTCAATTCATCCTTCTTGAAATACAGTTTGATAACGTAAACAGTGCCACTTCTTTCCAAACCCACTTCAGGATTTACGGAAATGGCATGATCACGGTATTGGTAAGTTGACTGAGGAGGGGCTACCCAGCCAAATTTCTTCTTGCCCATCCATCGCTTATAGCCCGGAATCAGCAACGCATATCGAGCACGCTTCTTGCGGTCGCTCAATGTAAACATTAGCGAGTCCAGCCCTTCAATTCCCGCATCGCCCTTGTGCAAGGCGACAACAGCAGATCTTATCCGCTTGTAAAAATCTTTTTGGGGGCTGTATGGCTCACGACCTTTTTCAAGAACATCCTTGATTTTTGATGCTTTTTTAGCAAAAGACTGCGTAGCGATTTCGGAGAAATCAGTTAGTTGTAGCTTCATGCGTTTTCCTCATTTTTGCAAAGCACCTACCGCTCCCACTGAAAAAGCGGGGAGCAGTTTGCAAATGCGAGGACTACTGCTTGTGCTCGTTGCCGGCAACATGGTAACTTCCGCTAGCAGTAAGTGATCCCAACCACGCACCTGCACGCTCGACTTGGTGCTGATCAATCGAGCTTTCCGAAACGGCACGAGTTCGCACCTCGTGCCGTTTCCTTTTCTGGACTTTATACGCCTCTTCTTTGTGGATTGGCGATGAAACAAGCTGTGGATAAATCAGCAGATCACCCACACTTCGAATACCCACAATTCAGACAAGTCGCGCACCCATCCATGATCACGACGGCCTTGGTGCTGCACTTGTGGCACATGGTGGCGGAGGGCGGGAAGGACACGCCCTCGCCGGTGACGGCGATGTCTTCCTGGTGCGGGGCGCCGTCGGCCTGGGGGGCGGCGCTCACATCACTGTTTTTTTTTGAGCGGTTCTCTTCGTAGGCGCGGCGCTTCTCGGCGATGAGGGCGCGCTGGTGCTCGCTCATTTCGGGGTCGTGCATCAGGCCGATGGTCTTGAGGTGGTCTTCGACGATCATGCCCAGTTCGGCGACGAGGGACGGCATGTAGACGCCGCCGGCCTTGTAGTAGCCGCCCTTGGGGTCGAACACGGCCTTCATTTCCTCGACGAGGAAGGTGACGTCGCCGCCCTTGCGGAACACGGCGGACATGATGCGCGTCAGCGCGACGATCCACTGGAAATGCTCCATCGATTTGGAGTTGATGAAGATCTCGAAGGGGCGGCGCTGTTCGTGCTCGCTGCCGGCGTTGAGCACGATGTCGTTGATCGTCACATACATGGCGTGTTCGACCAGCGGGGACTTGATCTTGTAGGTGCTGCCGATCAGCACGTCGGGGCGCTCGATGCGCTCGTGCATCTGGATGACGTCGGCCACGGGCAATTCGGCCTCGATGGCGGCGCGCGGGACCGACGCGGCCTGGGCGGCCTCCTTCGCCTTGTCTTCCGGCTTGAGGACGGCGTAACCCTTGATTTTCTTGTCGATCTTGACGGCCATGAGACGTGTTTCCGGATGCGTGTGATGTGGTGTCGGGTGCGGACGGGAGCCGGGCTCCGGTCCAGCCCGCTCCCCTGGGCGGGGAGCGGGTGGTGCGATGCGTTACTTCTTCGCGGCCTTGCGGGCGGCCTTCTTCGGGGCGGCCTTCTTGGCGACTTTCTTCACGGCCTTCTTGGCCGGTGCCCTCTTGGCCGCAGCTTTCTTTGCCGGGGCCTTCTTCGCGGCGGCCTTCTTCGCCGGGGCCTTGGCGGCCTTCTTCGGGGCAGCCTTCTTCACGGCTTTCTTGGCGGGGGCGGCTTTCTTGGCAGCCTTCTTGGCCGCCTTCTTCGCCGGCTTGCCGGAGACCTTGGCCTTCACCGTTTCGACGGCGGCGGCGGCCTTGGCCTTGGCTTCGCCAACGACCTTGCCGGCCTGCTTGCGTGCCTTGGTGGCGGCCTTCTTCGCCTTGCCGACGGCCTTGGTGACGGCCTTGCCGGCGCGGGTGTTGGCGGCGGCTTCGCCGACTTCCTTCGCTTTGTCGGCCACTGCTTCGGCGGCGTCGGAAATCGCGTCCGTAATCACATTGCCATTGCTCATGGTGGTTCCTCGTCAGGGACAACGGGCGGGGTGCCCGTCAATGAAAATGTAGCGCGATCTTTGGTGCGTGGCGCGGGTCGGCGAGCGAAGGACGACGGACGGAAAGTCTTGCGGGACTGCCCCCCTCACCCTGCCCTCTCCCCCGCTGGCGGGGGAGAGGGTTCGAGCGGGTGCGGCGGGTCAGAACTTGCCGTAGTAGCCTTCTTTCAGCGCGTCGAAGAGGTTGGCGGCGGTGTGCATTTCGCCGTCGTATTCGATCTCTTCGTTGCCCTTCACTTCGATGTAGCTGCCGTCTTCCAGCTCGAAGCGGTACAGGGTGTTCTCCAGGTCCGTTTCCTTGACCAGCACGCCCTGGAAGGCGGCGGGGTTGAAGCGGAAGGTGGTGCAGCCCTTGAGGCCCTGCTGGTAGGCGTAGCGGTAGATGTCCTTGAAGTCTTCGTACGGGTAATCCGTCGGGACGTTCGCGGTCTTGGAGATGGAGCTGTCCACCCACTTCTGCGCGGCGGCCTGGACGTCGACGTGTTCCTTCGGGCTGATGTCGTCGGCGGAGATGAAGTAGTCCGGCAGCTTGGCGGCGGGGTCGTCGCTGAACGGCATGGCCTTCGGGTTGACCAGTTCGCGGTAGGCGAGCAGCTCGAAGCTGTAGACGTCGACCTTTTCCTTGGTCTTCTTGCCTTCGCGGATGACGTTGCGGCTGTAGTGGTGGGCGAAGCTGGGCTCGATGCCGTTGGAGGCGTTGTTGGCCAGCGACAGCGAGATGGTGCCGGTGGGCGCGATCGAGCTGTGGTGGGTGAAGCGCGCGCCGGTTTCGGCGAGCTGCTCGACCAGTTCCGGCGCGACGCTGGCGATGCGCTGCATGTAGCGGCTGTAGCGGGCGTGCAGCACCTTGCCTGGGATCTCCTGGCCGACCTTCCAGCCGTCCTTCGCCATTTCCGGGCGCTTGCGCAGCATCTCGGCGGTGACGGTGAAGCGCTCTTCCATGATCGGGGCGGGGCCCTTCTCCTGGGCGAGCGACAGGCCCATTTCCCAGCCGGCGACGGCCATGTCGCGGGCGATGCGGTCGGTGAAGTCCAGCGAATCCTTCGCGCCGTACTTCATGCCGAGCATGGTCATGGTGCTGCCCAGGCCGAGGAAGCCCATGCCGTGGCGGCGCTTGCGCATGATCTCGGCGCGCTGCTGTTCCAGCGGCAGGCCGTTCACTTCGACCACGTTGTCGAGCATGCGCGTGAACACGCGCACGACTTCCTTGTATTCCTCCCAGTCGAACGTGGCCTGGTCGGTGAAGGCGTTGCGGACGAAGTTGGTGAGGTTGACCGAACCCAGCAGGCAGGCGCCGTACGGGGGCAGCGGCTGCTCGCCGCAGGGGTTGGTGGCGCGAATGGTCTCGCACCACCAGTTGTTGTTCATCTCGTTGACCTTGTCGATCAGGATGAAGCCCGGCTCGGCGTAGTCGTACGTCGAGACCATGATCATGTCCCACAGGTGACGGGCGCGGATGTGGCCGTAGATCTTGCAGGCCACCATGCCGTCGTCGCGGGTGATGTAGTTGCGGGTGGTCGGCCAGTCGCGCCAGACGACCTGCTCGGCGCTGGTCACGTCGATGTCGCCGACTTCCTTCTCGTTGATCGGGAACACCAGCGGCCAGTCGGCGTCGGTCTCGACGGCCTGCATGAAGCCGTCGGTGATCAGCAGCGACAGGTTGAACTGGCGCAGGCGGCCGTCCTCGCGCTTGGCGCGGATGAAGTCCTTCACGTCGGGGTGCGAGACATCGAACGTGCCCATCTGCGCGCCGCGACGGCCACCGGCCGAGGACACGGTGAAGCACATCTTGTCGTAGATATCCATGAAGGACATCGGGCCGGACGTGTAGGCGCCGGCGCCGGCGACGAAGGCGCCACGCGGACGCAGCGTGCTGAATTCGTAACCGATGCCGCAGCCGGCCTTGAGGGTCAGGCCCGCTTCGTGGACCTTCTCCAGGATGCCGTCCATCGAGTCGGTGATGGTGCCCGACACGGTGCAGTTGATGGTCGAGGTGGCCGGCTTGTGCTCCAGGGCACCGGCGTTCGAGGTGATGCGGCCGGCCGGGATCGCGCCGCGACGCAGCGCCCACAGGAAGCGGTCGTACCAGTACTTCTGCTTCTCGGCGGTGGGCTCGGCATCGGCCAGGGCCCGGGCGACGCGCTGGTAGGTGCCGTCGATGTCGGCATCGACCGCCTCGCCCTGCTTCGTCTTGAGGCGGTACTTCTTGTCCCAGATGTCCCAGGACGCCGGCTGCATCGGGATTTCGGCTGCGGCGGCTGCCTTGGCGACGGCCTCAAGACGCACTGTGCTCATCCAATTGTTTCCTCGTCGTTTGTGACCACGGTCATGCCGCAGCCTTCGTTGTAGGTGATGCCGACGACGGAGCCCCCTGCTCTACCTCTTCGGCGCAATTTCGTGTGACGCGGTTCCGGGATCTGACGCGAGATACCGCTCCATTCGCGATCCGGAAAAGTTCGCCTGCCTCCTGCGCTGATGCCTGGCGACGCCCGCTTGCCCTTCATTACTTCCGTGGAACAGCGATTCCGTGGAACACCATTGGTAGGGCCGCCTGCCACTCCCACCCCAAGATGTAGTGGCGGCGCGGGTTGCCAAGCTACGCCCCCGCCGGGGGCAAGTCAACGGCTTGACGGACCCGGAATTGCGCGTCAGGCGGGTCGATCGCGGGGCGTGAATGCGCTGCGTGGCAGGCCCAGCAAGATGTGAACGGCATCCCAACCTGCGCCGGGCCAGCGGAACCTTCGACGCCGACGAACGGTCATTCCGCTCTTGATTCGCGCCCCATCCGCCGCGATGTTGGGGCTCCTGCCGTGTCGGGTTTCGACGGACGGCATCCCGATCCCATCCCTCTTCCCTGCGACCGTTACGCGACCAACGACGATGACCACCGACCGCCGCCCCGCCAGACGCCGCGCCAAGACCTCCCTCCTGCTCGCCCTGACCGCCGCCGCGGCCTTCGGCGGCTTCGCCGCGACCTGGGTCCGCGAGACCTTCCAGACCCCGGCCCTGGCCGCCACGGTGCCGCCCCCGGCGACAACGGTCGCCGCCTTGCCGGTGGCGGTGGAGGGACAGCCGCTGCCCTCGCTGGCGCCGATGCTGCGCAAGGTCACCCCGGCGGTGGTCAGCGTGCACAGCAAGCAGCGCGTGCGGGTGAGCCCGTTCGGGAACGATCCGTTCTTCCGGCGGATGTTCCCGGACATGACCCAGGAGCGGATCAACGAGTCGCTGGGTTCGGGGGTGATCGTCGACGCCGCGCGCGGCCTGGTGCTGACCAATCACCACGTGATCGAAGGCGCCGACGACGTGTCGGTGACCCTGTCCGACGGCCGCGAGCTGCGCGCCGAGTTCATCGGCTCCGATCCCGACACCGACGTGGCGCTGATGCGGATCAAGGCCGACAAGCTGACCGCGCTGGCGCTGGCCAATTCCGACCAGCTGCAGGTCGGCGATTTCGTGGTCGCGGTGGGCAATCCGTTCGGCGTGGGCCAGACCGTCACTTCGGGCATTGTCTCGGCCGTGGGCCGCAGCAACCTGCCGGGCCTGGGCTTCCAGAACTTCATCCAGACCGACGCGTCGATCAACCCGGGCAATTCCGGCGGCGCACTGGTCAACCTGCGCGGCGAGCTGGTCGGCATCAACACCGCCAGCTTCAACCCGCGCGGCAGCGCGGCGGGCAACATCGGCCTGGGCTTCGCGATCCCGGCGAACCTGGCCGCCAGCATCATGCGCCAGCTCAACGACGGCGGCACCGTGCGCCGCGGCGCGCTGGGCATCGAGACGCAGGACGTGACCCCGCAGATCGCCCAGGGCCTGGGCCTCGACCAGTCCTACGGCGCGGCGATCACCCGGGTCTACCCAGGCTCGGCCGCTGCGGCCGCCGGCCTGCGCGTCGGCGACGTGGTGGTGGCCGCCAACGGCCAGCGCGTGGACAACAGCGCCGCGCTGCGCAACTTCCAGGGCCTGCAGCCGGTGAATTCGAAGGTGACGCTGGACGTGCGCCGCGACGGCAAGCCGCTGCAGCTGTCGGCGACGCTGCGCGAACAGCCGCGCGAGACCTCGGGCGGCGACCTCGACCCGCGCCTGGCCGGCGCGAAGTTCGCCGAGCTGCCCGAATCGCTGCGCCGCCAGGGCGTGTCCGGCGTGCTGGTGGAAGAGGTGGAGCGCAACAGCCGCGCGGCCCGCAACGGCCTGCGCAAGGGCGACGTGGTGCTGGCCGGCACGATGGGCGAGTTCGGCGACCTGGGCGGCTTCCGCGCCAGCTTCGGCGACCGCCCGCAGGAACTGTGGCTGCGCGTCTGGCGCAATGGACGCCAGGGCGACCTGCCGATGCGCTGATCGTTGCGCTGATCGACCGGCAGGCTGCGGGCAGGTCGGCGTAAGCTGTCGGTCCACGCCCCTCGGCCCCAGCGCCCCCGCATGAGCAGCACGCCCGAGCCGACGCCAGTCGACCACGACCTTCCTTCGGTCGCCTCCCTGCCAGGGGAAAGCCCTGCCGTCGCTCCGCCGCCGCGACCGCGCTCGTCCACGGCGGCGGTGGTGCTGGCGACGCTGGCCGTCGGCTTCGCGCTGTGGGCGATGCAGAGCCTGCTGCTGCCGATCCTGCTGGCGATGTTCTTCGCCCTGATCGGCAATCCGATCCTGCGCGTGCTGCAGAAGCTGCGCGTGCCGCGCTTCCTCGGCGCGCTGGCGGTGCTGTCGGCGGGCATCGCCTCGGCGGTGCTGATGGGCAGCCTGCTGGCCGCGCCGGCCGGCGACCTGATGCGCCAGCTGCCGCGCGAGATGCGCCAAGTCGCGCCGAAGCTGCGCGAGGTGATCAAGCCCGTGCAGGAGGCGCGCAAGGGCGCCGAGAACATCGCCCGTGTCGCCGGTGGCGGCGACGCCGCGCCGGTCCGCGTGGTGCGCACCGAGGAGGACCCGTACCGCGCGCTGGTCGCCACGCCGCGCATGGCCGCCACGGTGCTGGCCGTGGTGCTGCTGACCTTCTTCTTCATGGTCTACGGCGACGACCTGCAGCGAAAGGTGCTGGCCCTGCTGCCCGGGCGGCAGCAGCAGCGCTTCACCCGCGATCTGCTGCAGTCGATCGAGCGCGAGGTCTCGCGCTACGTGCTGACCATCACCGTGATCAATTTCGGCCTGGGCCTAGCGTTCGCCGGGATGCTGGCCGCGCTGGGCCTGACGCTGCCCGAGGCGCTGATGTGGGGCACGTTGGCAGCCCTGCTCAACTACATGCCCTACGTCGGCCCGCTGATCGGCGTGACGATGACCCTGCTGATGGGCTTCGTGCATTTCGACTCGCCGCTGGAAGCGCTGCTGCCGGCCGGCGGCTACCTGCTCCTGCACACGCTGGAGGGTCAGCTGCTCACGCCCATCGTGCTGGGCCGGCGCATGGCCATCTCTCCGCTGGTGCTGATCCTCGGCCTGATGACCTTCGGCTGGCTGTGGGGCGTGGTCGGCCTGCTGCTGGCGGTGCCGCTGCTGGCCTGCGTGAAGCTGGCGCTGGAGCGCCTGCACGGCATGGAGGCCTGGGCGCGGTTGATGGAATGAGCGCCCTGCCCGTCCGCGCACCGGTGTCGCCCCGCGCCCCGCGCTACACTGGCGCGGTGAACTTCCGCATCCGCGCCATCACCCTCGACCTGGACGACACCCTCTGGCCGTTCGCGCCGATCGGCGCACGGATCGAACGCGTCCTCGAAGACTGGCTGCGCGCGCACAGTCCGCGCACCGCCGAACGCTTCCCGATCCCGGTGATGCGCGAACTGCGCGATCGGATCTTCGCCGAGCGCACAGACCTGGCCCACGATATGAGCGAACTGCGCCGGCTGACGCTGCGCACCGCCTTCGAGGCCAGCGGCGAGGCCGACCCGCACGTGCTCGCCGAGACCGCGTACGCCGTGTTCTTCGCCGAACGCAACCGCGTCGAGTGCTATCCCGACGCGATCGACGCGCTGGCCCGGCTCAGCGCATCGCTGCCGGTCGCCGCGCTGAGCAACGGCAACGCCGACCTCGTCGCGATCGGCCTGGACCACCACTTCGCCTTCCAGCTCGGCGCGCGCGAACACGGCGCGGCGAAACCCGAGGCCAGCATCTTCCTCGCCGCCTGCGACCGCCTCGGCTGCGCGCCGGACGAAGTGCTGCACGTCGGCGACCACATCGAGATGGACGTGCTCGGCGCCGCCCGCGCCGGCCTGCGCACCGCCTGGGTGCATCGCGACGACGCCCGCGAACGTCATCCCGCCTGGCCGCACGACGACATCGCGCCGGACCTCATCGTCCCCGATCTCGCCGCACTGGCCGACCTCATCGAGCGCATGCCCGCAGACGGCGTGCGCCACGCCACGCATCCCCAGGAACACCACCCATGACTTCGCTGCCCGGACTCGCCGAGACCGCCGACCACGCCCTGCCGCTGCACGCTGCCACCGCCGCGACCTTCGCCGCATGGCGCGACCAGCAGACGCCCGCCGTGCAGGCTTGGTTGCAGGCGCAGGGCTTCACCGCCGCCGCCGGCACGCATGCCCTGCTGCCCGGCAGCGAGGGCCTGGCCGGCGCGGTACTGGGCGTGGCCGACCTGCGCGACCCGTTCGCCTGGGCGCATGCACCGTACGCACTGCCGGCCGGCGAATGGCGCATGGCCGACGCACTGGACGCCGATGCGCAGGCCGCGCTGCAACTGGGCTGGGGCCTGGGCAGTTACCGGTTCACCCGCTATCGCGCCGCGACGCGCGCGCCGGCCCGGCTGATCGGCGCGATCGACGCCGAAGTCGCCGCGCAGCTCGCCGCCTGCGCCCGCGTGCGCGACCTGGTGAACACGCCGACCGAGGACATGGGTCCGGCCGATCTGGAAGCCGTGACGCGCGAGATCGCGCAGGCGCACGGCGCCGACATCGACGTGCTGGTCGGCGACGACCTGCTGCTGCACAACTTCCCCGCGATCCACGCCGTCGGCCGCGCATCGCACCGCGATCCGCGCCTGATCGTCCTGCACTGGGGCGACCCGTCGCACCCGCACATCGCCATCGTCGGCAAGGGCGTGTGTTTCGACACCGGCGGCCTGGACGTGAAGGCCGCCGCCGGCATGCGCAACATGAAGAAGGATATGGGCGGCGCCGCGCACGCGATCGCACTCGCCGAACTGATCATGGCGCGCCGGCTGCCGGTGCGGATCACCCTGCTCGTGCCGGCGGTGGAGAACGCGCTGGGCCCGAACGCCTATCGCCCCGGCGAAGTCATCGCCACGCGCAAGGGCATCAGCGTCGAGATCGACAATACCGACGCCGAGGGCCGCATCGTGCTGTGCGATGCGCTGGCCTATGCCGCCGAGCAGACGCCGCAGCTGATCCTCGACTTCGCCACGCTCACCGGCGCCGCGCGCATCGCCCTCGGCCCCGACCTGCCCGTGCTGTTCGCCAACGAGGACCGCGTCGCCAACGACTGGCTCGACGCCGGCCTGCGCACGCACGACCCGCTGTGGCGCATGCCGCTGCACCGCCCGTACCTGCGCTACCTCAGCAGCGGCATCGCCGACATCGCCAACGGCAGCAGCACGCCGATGGCCGGCTGCATCACCGCCGCGCTGTACCTCGACCGCTTCGTGCCGAACGACCTGCCGTGGGCGCATCTCGACGTCTACAGCTGGAACGACAGCGACCGCCCCGGCCGCCCCGCCGGCGGCGAGGCGCAGGCGCTGCGCGCGTGCTGGGCGATGCTGAAGGCGCGATTCGGTTGATTCAGCGCGCGAAGGCCACACTCTCGGTCCGAGCCACCCCACAGGACATCGCCTCGCCATGATCGCTGCCCGGCCCTCGACCCGAAACGCCCTGCGCGCGCGCCTGTCCGCGTTCGCCCTGACGCTCTCGCTGTTCGCACTCGCCTGCTCCGCAGCGCAGGCGCAGGCGCAACCCGCACGCAAGCCTGCAGCGACCGCGCCGGCACCGACGCCGAAGGCGCAGCGCACCGTGCTGGTGATGGGCGATTCGCTGTCGGCCGCGTACGGCCTGTCGGCCTCGCAGGGCTGGGTCGCGCTGACCGCGCAGAAGATCGCGAAGGACAGGCCCGGCTGGCGCGTGGTCAATGCGAGCATCAGCGGCGAAACTACCGCCGGCGGCGCAGCGCGGATCGTTGCGGAATTGAATCGGCACAAGCCTGCGGTCGTGGTGATCGAACTCGGCGCCAACGACGGCCTGCGCGGCCTGCCCGTCGCGCAGACGCGCGCGAACCTCGCGAAGATGATCACCGCCGCGAAAGCCGCGAACGCGCGCGTGCTGCTGATCGGCATGCGCATGCCACCGAACTACGGCCCCGACTACACGCGCAGCTTCGAGCAGGCATTCGCGAATCTCGCGCGCGAACACAAGACCGCGTTCCTGCCCTTCCTGCTGCAGCCGATCGCGCTCGACGACCGCGCGTACCAGGCCGATCGCCTGCACCCGACCGCCGCCGCACAGCCGAAGCTGCGCGACCACGTCTGGACCGCACTGGCGCCCTTGCTGAACTGATTCCGCACCACGGCGTATCCGAACGTCACCGGCTGCATCCGGACATCGCCTTCGCGCGTACGCGCCGATTTTTCACGGAATCGCTGATTTTCAGCATTTTTCTGCATCCCCGTGCATCCGCCCCCGACGGGTGCGCGTAGACGACTCCGTACCGGCCATGCGGACTTCCCCCGCGCCGGACACCCCCAACCAACGGAGTTCGCCCGATGAACACGAAACTGCTGTCCGCCACGCTGTTCGCCACCCTCGCCGCCGCCACCCTCACCGTGCAGGCCGGCAAATCCGCCAACCCGATGGTCGGCGGCGCGCCGATGTACGCCAGCAAGGACATCGTCGACAACGCCGTCAACTCGAAGGATCACACCACGCTCGTCGCTGCGGTCAAGGCCGCCGGCCTCGTCGACACGCTGAAGGGCCCCGGGCCGTTCACCGTGTTCGCACCGACCAACGCCGCGTTCGCCGCACTGCCCGCCGGCACGGTCGACACGCTGCTCAAGCCCGAGAACAAGGCCACGCTGACCGGCGTGCTCACCTACCACGTCGTGCCGGGCAACGTCGATGCGAAGTCGCTGCTCGCGAAGATCAAGGCCGGCAACGGCAGCGCGACGCTGACCACCGTGCAGGGTGAAGCGCTGACCGCGCGCACCGCCGGCGGCGGCGTGACCATCACCGATGCGAAGGGCAACACCGCCAAGGTCAGCATCGCCGACGTGAAGCAGAAGAACGGTGTGATCCACGTGATCGATCGCGTGCTGCTGCCCTGATCGCATCGCATCACATCGCATCCGGATCCTGCAGCGAATCGACGAAGCGGCTTCGGCCGCTTCGTCTTTTTTTGCGTCCGCGCATTCGTCGCATGCATGCACGCCATTCGTCGCCGGATGTAAAAAAAGTGTTTGCATTCGAAAAAAGACGGGTGTAATGTGCGCGCCCATCGCAGCACGAATGCGATGACTCCCTTCCACATCACGACGACAGCCCGCCGAATGAAGCCTGCCAACCACCAGCAAAACAAGCCGATGTCGCGCGATCGCCGCGAACACGGTCTGTGCCTTGCCGGGTATGGCGCGGCACGATTCGACATCGGCTTCACAGCGGACTGATCACCCTTCCGGGAGATCGGTTGCCCCGATCTCCGAGGAACGCGAACGCCCTCGGATGCCCTCCGGGGGCGTTTCGTTTCCAGCGGCCGAACCGCTGATCGACCCGCTGTCCACACCGCGCGCGTTCGCGCCCATGCAGGCATTCCTGCGTGGTTTCCCTTCACATTCCGCTTCGCCCTGAAGCACCCGGCGCCAATCCCCACGCTGAGGCCAAGGGCACGCTGCCAGACGCATTCGCGTGCGTTGTGGTGCTTCGACGCGGGCGGCGTTCGAAGCGGAACCCCGACATGATCGATGCACACACGTCGATCGAACGAATTGCCGATGCGCGAGCGTCGGCAATGCGAAGCATCGCTCGAACGTTTCCAGCGGCGTGGATTGTCATTCCACCCGGTGCGCGCGGCCCTGCCGTGGCGTATGCCGGAGACGCAAGACGGTGTTTCGAGAGGACGAGTGCCCGATGGTCGGGCAGCGACTGAACATCGCCGGCTCACGCCACCACCGGTTCGATTCCGGTTCGTCACTTCTTTGGAAGCTCAATGGTCGAGCACTGAATTCAGATTTCAGCCTTGCGGGTTCGATTCCCGCTCCGAAACCCAACTGGTGATTCGAAAGAAACACCCCACCGGGCGAAAGCCCAGGGACACCGCCCCGCGCGGCGCGTCCATCGCAGGCGGAACAATGCATGCGATCGACGCACCGCAACGGCGACGCCGCCGGGCTCGCGTCCTCCGGTCGTGCGGGTTCCGTCGATACGCATTGCGCGGCTCCTCGTCCGCAATGCCGACGACGCAAGCCTCCACGATCGGCGCACGCCGGCTCCGCGACATCGCCGCCGGGGCGATCCCCTCCCTTCCACGCGAGACACGATCCCTCGCCCATCACACGGATCGCACCACCAGAGCCACATCCACATACAAACAAATCAACTGGAGAATTCCGATGTTCTGGAAGAAGAGGGTCGTGATCGGCGACGGCGAACGCGGCCTGGTGTTCCGTAACCGCAGGTTCGAGCAGGTGCTAGTCCCCGGTGTCTACCGTTTCTCCGACCCGCTGGGCCGCATGGAGATCAAGGTGCACAACGTCGCGAAGCCGGAATACACCGGCACCGACGTGGATACCCTGGTCGCCTCGCTCGGCAACACGCTCGGCGCGCACTTCGTGCTCGGCGACATCGGCACCGACGAGGTCGGACTGGTGTCGAAGAACGGCAGGATCGAGGACGTGCTCCTGCCCGGCACGCGCAAGCTGTACTGGCGTGCGCCGGTGCGCGTCGAGATCGAACGCATCACGCTGCAGGACGGCCTGGACGTGCGACCGGATGTCGCACGACGTCTGCGTCAGCTCGGCGCGCTCGCCCGCGTGGCCGCCGTCGCCGATGTGCCGACCGAGTTCGTCGGCCTGCTGTTCATCGAGGGCCGCTTCGAGCGCATGTTGCCCCCGGGCAGCTACGCCTTCTGGAACCTCCAGAAGAACGTGGTGATCGAAACCGTCGACCTGCGCGTGCAGGCGGTCGACGTGGCCGGCCAGGAGCTGTTGACGCGCGACAAGGTCTCGCTGCGCGTGAACCTCGCAGCCAGCATCCGCGTCGTCGACGCCGTGGCGTCCCGGACCCGGGTGGCAAAGTTCGCCGACCAGGTCTACCGCGAGCTGCAGTACGGCCTGCGCAAAGCGGTCTCGGCCAAAACGCTTGACGAACTGCTCGGCGACAAGGCCTCGCTCGATGGCGACATCTTCGAGCACGTGCGCGGCAAGGTCGATGCCTTCGGTGTCGAGGTGCTGAGCGTCGGCGTCAAGGACGTGATCCTGCCGGGCGAGATGCGCGAGATCCTCAACAGCGTCGTGCAGGCGGAGAAGGCGGCCCAGGCCAACGTGATCCGCCGTCGCGAAGAGTCGAACGCGACGCGTTCGCTGCTCAACACCGCGAAGCTGATCGAGGACAACCCGACCCTGATGCGCCTCAAGGAGCTGGAGGCGCTGGAGAAGGTGACCGAGAAGATCGACAAGCTCACCGTGTTCGGCGGCCTGGATGGCGTGCTGAAGCAGCTGGTGACCCTCAAGCAGTAACCGCGTGCGGCCGGAAGGATCCGGCCGCATGTCCCATCAAGTATTTCGAGTGTGTGCCATGACCGAATACCACAAGATCCAGAGCCTGTTCAAACGCGACATGTCGAGACCGCACAAG
Source organism: Lysobacter brunescens (assembly GCF_042677005.1). NCBI lineage: Bacteria > Pseudomonadati > Pseudomonadota > Gammaproteobacteria > Lysobacterales > Lysobacteraceae > Lysobacter > Lysobacter brunescens. The sequence goes on from NZ_JBHTIF010000001.1 coordinate 495,540, forward strand.
CCGCTGATCGAAGGCCAGTGGACGCGACCCGAGTTCGAGTTCCTCGCGGACAACACCTGGACGTTCACCGAGAAGGTGGACGGCACCAACATCCGCGTGATCTTCGAGAACGGCGTGGTCAGCTTCGGCGGACGCACGGATGCGGCGGAGATTCCCTCGTTCCTGCTGACGCGACTCGAGCGTCGCTTCCTGCCGATGGCGGTCGCGTTCGCCGAACTGTTCGGCAGCGGACCCGTCGTGCTCTACGGCGAAGGCTACGGCGCGCGGATCCAGAAGGGCGGCGGGCTGTATCGCCCGGATGCGGACTTCGTGCTGTTCGACGTGCGCGTCGACCGGTGGTGGCTGCAGCGGGACGATGTCGAGGACGTGGCTGCGAAGCTCGGCCTGGATGTCGTGCCGGTGATCGGCGAGGGCACGCTGCACGATGCGGTCGCCCGGGCCAAGGCAGGCATCCGCTCCGCCTGGGGCGATTTCGAAGCCGAAGGCATCGTCGCGCGGCCGAAGATCGAGCTGTGCACCCGCAGCGGCAAGCGCCTGATCGCCAAGATCAAGTGCCGCGACTTCGCAACCTGACAACCCACCCGCGTGGCCGCGAGGACGGCCACGCGTTTTTCGAGAGTACGCATCATGCGCAAGGACATGTACAAGGTGATCGTCGAGCGTCCGCGCCGTGGCGGCGGATATCGAAGCGAAGCGCCGATACCGGCCGACTTGGACGATTCGCCGAAGCAGGAAGGCCTGAAACGCCGACATCGCAGTCGCAAATGCTTGAACGAGAACCTGCGCCCGCTGGAACGCTATCTCGCCTCGCAGGTGGGACGCCCGTGGGACAAGGTGTACTCGGAGATCAGCGCAGGCATCGATCGTCGCAATACCGTGCAGCGGCATATCCATCAGCATCTGGAGGATTTCGTCGAGACCCGTGCCGTTGCCGATGGCGACACGATCCTCGTCTGGAATGGTCGACTGGGTTATGAACCAGTCGGCAATCTGACCTGGCTCAGGTTTTATGTGGATCCGCGAACGGGTCTGCTTTGCCTGAACAGACAGGGCGCACGGAAAAAGCGTGCGATCAGACTGCAGCAGAAGATCGAGCACCTGATTCGCCTGAAGAAGAGCCATGGCACCGGAATCGTGATCGATGACTCGACGCAGCTGCACATGATCGATGGCATCTGGTATCGAATCACTCTGGCGAAGGTTGCCCGAAGCCGTTATCACGGCATCTTCGACAAACTGCGCGGCCTCCCGGCCTGCAGTTGCCCGGACATCGTGGATGCAGGGGGTATTCCCAGCAATCTCACGCTCTTCGGACGCACCGGCGTGTACGCTGCCGACAAACAACAAGTTTCGGTGCGCGAACTGCGTGCCCGCCGCCTGGTCAACGCGGTATGTTGAACACATGATTCGTGGTGCTGCGCGCGACCGACGCAGCACGGAGACACCCCAATGAGCACCTCATCCTTCCAACTCCTGCACGCCGAAAGCACGCCCACCCCGATCAAGGGCTGGGTCGACGGCGTGCCGCTCGAGCCCGAGGCGCACCGGCAACTGCAGAACATCGCGATGATCCCTTTCGTGGGTCCGTGGGTGGCGGTGATGCCGGACGTGCACCTGGGCAAGGGCGCCACCGTGGGTTCGGTCATCCCGACCCGCGGCGCCATCATCCCGGCCGCTGTCGGCGTGGACATCGGCTGCGGCATGGCCGCAGTGCGCACCACGCTGCAGGCGAAGGACCTGCCCGAGTCCCTGGCCTACCTGCGTTCATCGATCGAACGCAGCGTGCCGGTGGGCAACGGCGCCGGCGGCGAACACCGACGGCTCCCCGACAGCATCGAAACGCAACTCTCCCAATCCGGACTCTTCGCGCGGCTGGAAGCGATCAAACGCAAGCACCGCCAGATCCGGATCGACAAGGTCGACCGGCAGCTCGGCACCCTCGGCGGCGGCAACCACTTCATCGAGATCTGTCTCGACGAATCGGACGCCGTCTGGGTGATGCTGCATTCCGGGTCGCGCGGCACCGGCAACCTCATCGGCACGTACTTCATCGAACGCGCTCGCGAGAAGCTGATGACCCGCACGCTCGGCTTCCATGTTCCCGACAGGGATCTGGCCTTCTTCATGGAGGGGGAACCGCTTTTCGACGATTACGTGGAAGCGGTGTCGTGGGCGCAGGATTACGCCCGGGCCAACCGGGAGGCGATGATGGCGCGGGTGTTACACGAAATGCGCCGGCAGCTTCCCAGGTTCCAGTTGGAGAAAATGGCGGTCAACTGCCACCACAACTATGTCCAGCGCGAAGAGCACTTCGGCGAATCGCTGCTGGTCACCCGCAAGGGCGCGGTCAGCGCCCGCGCGGGTGAGCTGGGCATCATCCCGGGCAGCATGGGCGCGAAGAGCTATATCGTGCGAGGCAAGGGCAACCCGGACAGCTTCTGCAGCTGCAGCCACGGCGCAGGACGCGCGATGAGTCGTGGCGCCGCGAAGCAGCGCATCACGCTGAAGCAGCATCGCGAAGCCACCGCGCACGTCGAATGCCGCAAGGACCAGGGTGTGCTGGACGAATCGCCCGCAGCCTACAAGGACATCGACGCGGTGATGGCGGCGCAGCGCGACCTAGTCGAAGTGGTGCATACCCTCCGGCAGGTCGTGTGCGTCAAAGGGTGAGTGCCCGCGCTTGCGTGCCACAGGGATGTGCGGGCGCGAACGCCCGCACAAGGATGCGCGGGCCGGGCGTTCCGAAGCCGATCATGCACCGCCACGGATGGCATCCCCGCGCTAAATCGCAACGATGACTCGCAACACCGAGCCTTCCCCGTTCGCGGGGAAGGCTTTTTTTCATGCGCCTTCGTTCGAGTCCTGCTGCTGCAACGCCCACATCTGCGCGTAGTGCCCACCGTGTGCGAGCAGTTCGCCGTGGCGGCCGCGTTCGACGATGCGGCCCTGGTCCATGACCAGGATCTCGTCGGCGTTCATCACCGTGGACAGGCGGTGGGCGATGACGATCGTGGTGCGACCTTCGGCGATGCGGTCCAGCTCGGCCTGGATCGCCTGTTCGGATTTCGAATCCAGCGCAGAGGTGGCTTCGTCGAAGATCAGGATGGCAGGATTCTTCAGCAGTGCACGGGCGATGGCGACGCGCTGCTTCTCGCCGCCGGACAGCTTCAGGCCGCGTTCGCCGACTTCGGTGTCGTAGCCGTCGGGGAAGGCGAGGATGCGGTCGTGGATGTGCGCCGCCTTGGCGGCTGCCTCGACCTCCTCGCGGCTGGCGTCGGGCCGGCCGTAGAGGATGTTGTAGTGGATGGTGTCGTTGAACAGCACGGTGTCCTGCGGAACGATCGCGATGGCCTGTCGCAGCGACGCCTGGGTCACGTCGCGGAGGTCGCGCACCGCACCGTCGGCATCCTCGACCGCGATGCGACCGGCGTCGACGTCGTAGAAGCGATACAGCAGCCGCGCCAGCGTCGACTTGCCGGAACCGGAATGGCCGACCACGGCGACGGTGCCGCCGCGCGGCACCTCGAAACTGATCCCGCGCAGGATCTCGCGGCGCGGATCGTAGCCGAAGCGTACGTCCTCGAAACGCAGGCTCGGGCGCTCCGCGCGCAGCGGCACGGCGTCGCTGCGGTCCTGCACGTCCATGCGTTCGTCGAGCAGGCCGAACAGGCGTTCGAGGTTGGTGAAGGCCTGCTTGATCTCGCGGTACATCATGCCGAGCAGGTTCAGCGGTGCGGACAGCTGCAGCAGCAGGGTGTTGACCAGGACGAGGTCGCCGATGCTCATCCGTCCATCGACGACGCCGTCAGCGGCGCGCCACATCATCGCGCTCACGCCGAGGGCGACGATCGCGGCCTGGCCGAGGTTGAGCACGCCGAGCGTCTTGCGCGACATGACCTGCGCTTCTTCCAGTTTCACCAGCGTCTGGTCGTAGCGCCGGGCTTCGTGCTCTTCGTTGCCGAAGTACTTCACGGTCTCGTAGTTGAGCAGCGAGTCGACCGCGCGCTCGTTGGCGCGGGTGTCGGCCTCGACCGAGGCGCGGTAGTAGGCCGTGCGCCATTCGGTGACGACGAAGGTGTAGGCGATGTAGGCCGCGAGCGTGATCATCACGATCAGCGCGAAGCTCCAGTCGTACATCCAGACCAGCACGATGGTGGCCAGCGCCACTTCGAACAGGGTCGGCAGGATGGTGTAGATCACCCAGTCGAGCAGATCGGAGATGGCCTCGCCGCCGCGTTCGACATCGCGCGCGACGCCGCCGGTGCGGCGTGCGAGATGAAAGCGCAGCGACAGCGCGTGCAGGTGGCGGAACACCTGCAGCGTGACCCGGCGCGAGACCCGGGCCATGACCCGCGCGAACACGACCTGGCGCAGTTCGGCGAACAGCGTAGTGGCGATGCGCGAGGCGCCGTAGGCGATGAGCAGGCCGACCGGCAGCACGAGCGCCGTCGGCTGGCCGCGCAGGTCGAGCGCATCGACCAGTTCCTTCAGGGTCAACGGCACCGCGAGGTTGGCGAGCTTGCCGATCACCACCAGGCCCAGCGCGAACAGGATGCGGGCCAGGAAGGGGCGCAGGTACGGCGCGAGTTCGCGGAGCACCTGCCATTCGGTACGCGAGGTCGCGCGCACGGCGGAAGGCACGACGGTGGGCGCCGGCGTTTCGGGCGCAGTGGTCTGGGAAGTCATGCAGGGATGATGAGGCCCGCGCACCCGCTTTCAAAGCCCGTAATCGGCCCATCCATGGTGTTCCAGCGTTCCATTCCATGCCGAGGAACAGCGGGTCCCGCCCTGCGTCATGCGGATTGCCGGCCCCGGCGCTGCGTGCTTCACTGGGCCATGGCGGTCTATGTCGACAACGCGGTCTTCCCGTGGCGCGGCCGGCGCTGGGCGCACCTGATGGCCGACGATCTGGACGAACTGCATGCCTTCGCCGCACGGCTGGGCATGCCTCGTCACGCGTTCCAGGACAAGCGCAGCGTGGCGCATTACGACATCGACGAGGCCACGCGCATGCGGGCGCTCGAACTGGGCGCGATCGCGGTGTCGCGCATCGGGGACCGGGCGCGGATGCGTGCGATCATCGCCAACGCCCGCCGGCAGTGGAGCGGGCATGCGGCATCAGCGCCTGCGGTCAACGCAACCGCAGGCGCCGATGCCGCCTCCGACTGACATTCCCGCTGCGCGCACTTGGAGACATCGCGATGCCCACGTTCGATCTGACCCCGCCCACCGATGCCCAGCGCGCCTTGCTGGCGGCGAACCTGTCGCCCGAAGAGCGCCGCGTGCTGCTTTCGCACGGCACCGAAGCGCCCTTCTGCGGCGTGTTCCTCGACAACAAGCGCGATGGCGCCTACGTCTGCCGCTTCTGCGGCCTGCCGCTGTTCCGGTCCTCGGCCAAGTTCGATTCCGGCACCGGCTGGCCGAGCTTCTTCGCGCCTTATGCGGCCGAGCATGTGCGCAATCTGCGCGACGACAGCCACGGCATGGTGCGGATCGAGATCGTCTGCGCGCGCTGCGAGTCGCACCTGGGCCACGTCTTCCCCGACGGCCCGAAGCCGACCGGGCTGCGCTACTGCCTGAACTCGGTGGCGCTGGGCTTCGTCGGCGACGGGGAGGCCCTGCCCGACCCGTTGGGACGCGGCGAACGGCTCGGCGGCCCCGGCTGAGGATGGGACCGTGGCCGGTGCACAGCCGGCCCGGACGGGGCGATAATGCCGCCCCTCGCAATCCATTCCGCAACGATCAGGCCGCCCTCCGATGACCGACACCCTGCCCGACCGCCTGTGCAACGACCCGCGCAGCCCGTACTACGACGCCGACCTGCTGGAACGCGGCATCGGCATCCGCTTCAACGGCGTGGAACGCACCAACGTCGAGGAATACTGCGTCAGCGAAGGCTGGGTGCGGGTGATCGCCGGCAAGGCGCTGGACCGCCGCGGCCAGCCGATGACCATGAAGGTCAAGGGGACAGTCGAGCCGTTCTTCCGCAGCGACGACTGACCGCGTCCGCCCTCCGGCGGACCACTGCGACGCCGCTGCCTCCGGGCAGCGGCGTCGTCGTTTTCGAGAACGAGGCCTTGCGGACGGGACCTGGCCGGCTCAGTGGACGCCGGCGGCCTCGTCCTCCGGCAGCAGCGCGCGCGCCATGTCGGCGATGGTGGGTGCCTCGAAGAAGGTCTTCAGCGGGAGGCTGAAGCCGAAGGTGTCCTGCACCGCAGCCAGCAGCCGCATCGCCATCAGCGAATGGCCGCCGAGGTCGAAGAAGCGGTCGTGCACGCCGATGCGCTCGATGCCCAGCAGTTCGCTCCAGAGGCCGGCGAGTACTTCCTCCATCGGCGTTTCGGGAGCGACATACTCGCTGCCGCCGCCCAGCGCTGCCGCCTCCGGCAGCGGCAACGCCGAACGGTCCAGCTTGCCGTTGCGCGTCGACGGCCATGCCGTCATCGCCACGTACGCCGTCGGCACCATGTACTCCGGCAGCTGCGACTGCAGCGCCGCGCGCAGCGCGTTTGCATCCACCTCGACACCTTCCACGGCTTCGATGTACGCCACCAGACGCGGCAGGCCGTCCGCGCCCGGCACCGCCTGCACCACCGCTTCCTTCACCCCCGGCTGCGACGACAGCCGCGACTCGATCTCGCCCAGCTCGATCCGGTAACCCCGGATCTTCACCTGGAAGTCGTTGCGGCCCAGGTACTCGATCAGACCATCCGGCCGCCAACGCCCCAGGTCGCCGGTGCGGTACAGCCGCTCGCCGGCCACGAACGGGCTGTCCACGAAGCGCTCCGCCGTCAGCTCGGGACGGTGCAGGTAGCCTCGCGCCACGCCTGCGCCGCCGATGTACAACTCGCCGATCACGCCCACCGGCACCGGCTGGCGGTGCGCGTCGAGGATGTACACCTGCTCGTTCGCCAGCGGACGGCCGATCGGCAGCCGCTCGCCCGCCGCCAGTTCCGGCGTGCAGTGCTGCACGATGCTCAGCGCCGTCGTCTCCGTCGGGCCGTAGGCGTTGAAGAACTTCCTGCCTGTGTGCCATTTGCGATACACCGCCGACGGCACCGCTTCGCCGCCGCAGCTCAGCAGCCGCATCGTCTCCAGACGTGCCGTCTCCGGCAGCGACGACAGCAGCGTCGGCGTCAGGAAGCAGTGCGTCAGCCGCTGCTTCGCCACGAACGCCTCCAGCCCCTCGCCCAGCAGCGAGTCCTCCGGTCCGGCCAGGTGCAGCGAGCCGCCGAAGCCGTAGGCCATCACCCACTCCAGCACGAACGCGTCGAAGCTGAACGAGGCGAACTGCAGCACACGCGTCGTCTCGTCCAGGCCGAACGGTTCACGCAGCGCGTGCATCAGCGCGCTCGGACCGCCGTGACGCGAGGCCACGCCCTTGGGCTTGCCGGTCGAGCCCGAGGTGTAGATCACGTAGGCCAGCGAGTCGACGTGCACGCCGGTCTGCTCGACCGGCAGGTCGGTCGAAGCCGCCGACGACCATGCATCGCAGTCCGCGTCCACCGCGACCAGGCGCGAGGCCACACCCACCGACGCCAGCGCCGCTTCGACATCCGCGCGGCTCGCCGCATCGGTCAGCACCAGCACCGGCGCGGCGTCGGCCAGCATCTCGGCCACGCGTTCCTGCGGATAGTTCGGATCCACCGGCACGTAGGCGCCGCCGGACTTCATCACCGCCAGCACCGCTTCGATCGCGAACTCCGAACGCTGCATGCACACCGCAACCAGCGACTCGGTGCGCACGCCTTCGTCGCGCAGCCAGTGCGCGAGGCGGTTGGCACGCGCGTTCAACTCGGCATAGGTCAGTTCCACGTCGCCGCAGGTCAGCGCCTGCGCCTGCGGATGGGAGGCCGCGTGCGCCTCGAAGCAGGCGTGCACCGGGCGCCACGAACCGAAATCATGTGCGGTGGCGTTGAAGGTCTCGGTCACCTCGCGCAGTTCCGCATCGCCCAGCAGCGGCAGACGGTCCACCGGCTGCGTCGTGTCGCCGGCCAGCCCTTCGAGCAGGCGCACGAAGGCGCCGGCGAAGCGCGACACCGTCGCGGCGTCGAACAGCGATGTCGCGTACTCGATCGAACCGCTCACCGCACCGTCGCTGCGCTCGGCAAGACTCAGGGTCAGGTCGTATTTCGCCGTCATCCCGACCGGATCGAGCATCGTCGCCGCAACACCCGGCAACGCCAGTTCGCCGCCCTCGTTGTTCTGCCAGGCGAACACGCTCTGGAACAGCGGCGAGTACGACAGGCTGCGCGCAGGATTCACCTGCTCCACCACCTGCTCGAACGGCAGGTCCTGGTGGTCCTGCGCCGACAGCACGGCGACGCGCACGCGTTCGAGCAGCGTCTGGACATCAGGCGCGTCGTCGAGCGGCACCCGGATGGCGAGCATGTTCACGAAGAAGCCGATCAGGCCTTCGATCTCGCTGCGTCCGCGATTGGCGACCGGGGTGCCGACGACCACGTCGTCCTGACCCGACAGCCGCGACATCAGCAGCGTCCACGCCGCCATCAGCGGCATGTACAGGGTCATGCTGCGCGTACCGGCCATGGCCTTCAAGCGCGCCACCAGCGCCGGCTCGATGCGCAGCGGCAGGCTGGCGCCGCGGAAGTCCTGCTCGGCAGGACGCGGGCGGTCGGCCGGCAGTTCCAGCAGCGCCGGCGCGCCGCGCAGCGCATCGCGCCAGTACGCGCCTTCCTGCGCCAGGCGCTCGCCGCTCAGGCGCTCGCGCTGCCACGCGGCGTAGTCGGCGTACTGCACCGGCAGCGGCGGCAGCGGATCGTCTTCCCCGCGCAGCCGCGCCGCGTACAGCGCATGCAGCTCCCGCGTCAGCACACCGATCGACCAGCCGTCGGAGACGATGTGATGCATCGTCAGCAGCAGCACATGCCGGGTGGCCTCGAGACGCAGCAGGCGCCCCCGGAACAGCGGGCCATGTTCGAGATCGAACGGTGCCTCGACCTCGACCCTGATGGCCGCATCCCGCGCCGCATCGATGGCATCGGCCGCCAGGCCCGACAGGTCCTCCAGCGGCAGGGCGAACGGTGCGGGGGGATCGATCCGCTGGCAGGGCGCGCCATCGACGGCCTCGAACCGCGTGCGCAGCGCCTCGTGACGGGCAACGATGCAGTCCAGCGCACAGCGCAGGGCGTCATGGTCGAGGGCGCCGCGCAGCTCGGTGACGAGCGGGACGTGATAGGCGTCGATCGCTCCCGACATGCGCGACAGGAACCACAGCCGCTGCTGCGCGAACGAGGCCGGCAGGCTGCGACCGCCGCGCGGCAGGAGCGGGATGCCCTGTCGCCTGCGCCGCAGCGCGCGCAGTTGCTCGGGGGTGAGACGTTCGAGCTGTTCGCGGGCTGGCGTCATGTCGCGATCGTCGTCGCCGGTTCCGCCCAGACCCAGCGAGGCGGCCAATGACCCGATCATCCGTTCGATGGTGGGTGTGGCAAACAACGCATTCTGTGGCAATTCCAGGCCGAGCCGGTCGCGGATGCGGGCCACGAGGCGGACGCCGAGCAGCGAATGCCCGCCGAAGGCGAAGAAGTCGTCGCGCAGGCCGATCGCCGGCACGCCCAGCACTTCGCACCAGATCGCGGCCAGTTCGATTTCGAGCGGCGTTTCGGGGGCGACATACTCGCTGCCGCCGCCCAGCGACGCCGCCTCCGGCAGCGGCAGCGCCGAACGGTCCAGCTTGCCGTTGCGCGTCGACGGCCACGCCGTCATCGCCACGTACGCCGTCGGCACCATGTACTCCGGCAGCTGCGACTGCAGCGCCGCGCGCAGCGCGTTTGCATCCACCTCGACACCTTCCACGGCTTCGATGTACGCCACCAGACGCGGCAGGCCGTCCGCGCCCGGCACCGCCTGCACCACCGCTTCCTTCACCCCCGGCTGCGACGACAACCGCGACTCGATCTCGCCCAGCTCGATCCGGTAACCGCGGATCTTCACCTGGAAGTCGTTGCGGCCCAGGTACTCGATCAGACCATCCGGCCGCCAGCGCCCCAGGTCGCCGGTGCGGTACAGCCGCTCGCCGGCCACGAACGGGCTGTCCACGAAGCGCTCCGCCGTCAGCTCGGGACGGTGCAGGTAGCCTCGCGCCACGCCTGCGCCGCCGATGTACAACTCGCCCGTCACGCCCACCGGCACCGGCTGGCGGTGCGCGTCGAGGATGTACACCCGCTCGTTCGCCAGCGGACGGCCGATCGGCAGCCGCTCGCCCGCCGCCAGTTCCGGCGTGCAGTGCTGCACGATGCTCAGCGCCGTCGTCTCCGTCGGGCCGTAGGCGTTGAAGAACTTCCTGCCTGTGTGCCATTTGCGATACACCGCCGACGGCACCGCTTCGCCGCCGCAGCTCAGCAGCCGCATCGTCTCCAGACGTGCCGTCTCCGGCAGCGACGACAGCAGCGTGGGGGTCAGGAAGCAGTGCGTCAGCCGCTGCTTCACCACGAACGCCTCCAGCCCCTCGCCCAGCAGCGAGTCCTCCGGTCCGGCCAGGTGCAGCGAGCCGCCGAAGCCGTAGGCCATCACCCACTCCAGCACGAACGCGTCGAAGCTGAACGAGGCGAACTGCAGCACACGCGTGGTCTCGTCCAGGCCGAACGGCTCGCGCAGCGCGTGCATCAGCGCGCTCGGACCGCCGTGACGCGAGGCCACGCCCTTGGGCTTGCCGGTCGAGCCCGAGGTGTAGATCACGTAGGCCAGCGAGTCGACGTGCACGCCGGTCTGCTCGACCGGCAGGTCGGTCGACGCGGCGTCCGACCACTGCGCGCGGTCGGCATCCACCGCGACCAGGCGCGAGGCCACACCCACCGACGCCAGCGCCGCTTCGACATCCGCGCGGCTCGCCGCATCGGTCAGCACCAGCACCGGCGCGGCGTCGGCCAACATCTCGGCCACGCGTTCCTGCGGATAGTTCGGATCCACAGGCACGTAGGCGCCACCGGACTTCATCACCGCCAGCACCGCTTCGATCGCGAACTCCGAACGCTGCATGCACACCGCAACCAGCGACTCGGCGACCGCGCCCTGCGCCCGCAGCCAGTGCGCAAGGCGGTTGGCACGCGCGTTCAACTCGGCATAGGTCAGTTCCACGTCGCCGCAGGTCAGCGCCTGCGCCTGCGGATGCGAAGCCGCGTGCGCCTCGAAGCAGGCGTGCACCGGGCGCCACGAACCGAAATCATGCGCTGTGGCGTTGAAGGTCTCGGTCACCTCGCGCAGCTGCGCATCGCCCAGCAGCGGCAGGCGGTCCACCGGCTGCGTCGTGTCGGCGATGAAGGCGTGCAGCACGCGCTCGAAGCAGTCGAAACAGCGACGCACGGTCGCGACATCGAACAGCGCGGTCGCGAATTCGACCAGGCCGGCGATGGCGCCGTCCTCGCGTTCGCCGAGGCTCAGGGTGAGGTCGAACTTCGACACAGCGTGCGGCTGCTTGATGTGCGAGGCCTCGATCCCGGGCAAGCGCAGGTCGCCGGATTCGTTGTTCTGCCAGGCGAACACGGTCTGGAACAGCGGCGAATACGACAGGCTGCGCACCGGGTTCACCTGCTCCACCACCTGCTCGAAAGGCAGGTCCTGATGGTCCTGCGCGGACAGCACCGCCGATTTCACGCGATCGAGCAAGGTCGCCACAGACGATGCGCCTTCCACGCCGATGCGGATCGCCAGCGTGTTGACGAAGAAGCCGATCAGGCCCTGGATCTCGCTGCGCGTGCGGTTGGCCACGGGCGTGCCGACGACCAGATCGTCCTGCCCCGACAGACGCGACAGCGTCGCGACCCACGCCGCCAGCACGATCATGTACAGCGTGCTGCGCTCGCGCAGGGCGAAGGCCTTGAGCGATGCGGACAGCGCCGGATCGAGGCAGACCTCGACCCAGTCGCCGCGATGGTCCTGCACAGCGGGGCGCGGACGGTCGGTCGGCAGTTCCAGCAGCGCCGGCGCGCCCTGCAGGGCCTCGCGCCAGAACGTCGCTTCCCGGGCCAGCCGCTCGCCGGAGAGGCGCTCGCGCTGCCACGCGGCGTAGTCGGCGTACTGCACCGGCAGCGGCGGCAGCGGGTCGCTTTCGCCGCGCAGGCGCGCGGCGTACAGCGCTTCCAGCTCCGTCGCGAACACGCCCAGCGACCAGCCATCGGACACGATGTGGTGCATCGTCAGCAGCAGCACGTGGCGTGTCGCCGCCATCCGCACGAGGACGCCGCGCAGCAGGGGGCCGCGTCCGAGGTCGAACGGCGTCGTCATGTCCTCGTTCTGCAGATCCTGCAGCGCGGCCTGCGCTGCGTCGGGATCGAGCGCGGACAGGTCGCGCCAGGCCAGCGGGCACGCAGGCGGCAGGTCGAAGCGCTGCATCGGCATGCCATCGACCGCTTCGAAACGCGTGCGCAGCGCTTCGTGGCGTTCGACGATGCGGTCCAGCGCCCATTGCAGGGCGTCGCGATCCAGCACGCCGCGCAGTTCGGTGGCCTGCGCGAGCAGGTAGGCATCGAGCCCGTTCGAATGACCGGAGAGGAACCACAATCGCTGCTGCGCGAACGAGGCCGGCACGTCGCGGCCGTCGCGCGCACGCGGCGCGATGGTGTTCGTCCTGCGTCGCATCGCCTTGAACTGTTCGGGCGTCATCCTGCTGATCGCGTCGCGCGTCTGCGTCCTGGCGCTTTCGCTGTCGTCGTGCAGGCGCGCCTCGACCAGCGCCAGCAGGGTCTCGATGGTCGGCGCGGAAAACAGCGCGGTATGGGGCATTTCGACCGAGAACGCGCTGCGCGCGCGCGCGATCAGGCGCGCGCCGAGCAGCGAATGGCCGCCGAGCGCGAAGAAGTCATCGTGCAGACCCACTTCCGGCACGCGCAGCACGTCGCGCCAGATCGCGGCCATGGCCTGCGCCTGCGGCGTCTCGGGCAGCGCACGATCGGCTGCGGAGACCGCTTCCAGCACCGGCGCGGGCAGCGCTCCGCGATCGAGCTTGCCGTTCGGGGTGAGCGGCCATTGCGCCAACGCGACGAACGCCGACGGCACCATGTGCGCGGGCAGCACGCGCGCCAGCGCGGCACGCACGACGCCGGCATCGAAGGCGTCCTGATCCGCAGCGGCATGGACCAGGCAGTACGCGACCAGACTGCGCACGCCCTGCGCGTCCTCGCGCGCCACGACCACCGCTTCGCGGACGCCCGGACAGGTGGCGAGATGCGTCTCGATCTCGCCCGGTTCCACGCGGAAGCCGCGGATCTTCACCTGGAAGTCGTTGCGCCCCAGGTATTCGATGGTGCCGTCGTCGCGCCAGCGCGCGAGATCGCCGGTGCGGTACATGCGCGGCGTGCGGCCGTCGGGCGCCGTGTCGTCGCCGGCAGCGAAAGGATCATCGAGGAAACGCTCCGCGCTGAGATCGTCGCGACCGAGATAGCCGCGCGCCACGCCCGCGCCGCCGATGTACAGCTCGCCGATCGCACCGGCAGGCAGCAGCCGGCGCTGCGCATCGAGGATGTACAGCCGGGTGTTGCCGACCGGTCCGCCGATGTGGGTGGCGAAACCGTCCTGCGGCCGCATCGACACCCAGGTCGAGTAGGTCGTGGTTTCCGACGGGCCGTAGAGATTGCACAGCCGGTGCAGGTGCTCCAGCGCCAGCAGGCGCTCGCCGAGTTCGCGGCGCAGCGCCTCGCCGGCGAGGTTGATGGTGCGCACGCTCGGCGGGATCGCGCCGGCGGCGGCCAGTTCGGCGATCGCCGATGGCACGGTGTTGATCAGGGTGACGGGCGGCGCGGCATCGAGCAGCGACAGTGCGTTCTCGACCACCGTCGCGCGCCCGCCGGCCGACAGCGGCACGAAGCACTCGAAGATCGACAGATCGAAGTTGATGGAGGTCGCGAACAGCACGTTGGCCAGTTCGTCGCCATCGAACGAACGCAAGGCCCAGTCGATGAAGTTCGACGCCTGGCGATGTTCGATCGCCACGCCCTTGGGCTTGCCGGTCGAACCCGATGTGTAGATCAGGTACGCCAGGTGCGCGGGCGACAGGCCGATGTCGTCGCGCGCCGGCGCGGTCGACGGCAGCGCGGCGAGCACGGCGGCATCGGCCACGGGGTCGATGCAGGGCGGCAGCGGCGCGACATGCGACTCGGCGATGCGGCGCAGCACGTCGATGCCGGTGCCGGTGGCGAGCACGGCGACGGGTGCGGCATCGTCGAGGATGCCGGCCAGGCGCTCAGGCGGATACGCCGGATCCAGCGGCACGTAGGCGCCGCCGGCCTTGAGCACCGCCAGCATCGCGACCACCAGATCGATGCCGCGCGGCATCGCGATACCCACGCGCGCATCGGGCGCGATGCCGAGCGCACGCAGCCGATGCGCCAGCCGATTGGCGCGCGCGTCGAGATCGGCATAGGTCAGCGTCGCGTCGCCATGCGCGAGCGCGACGGCGTCGGGCGTGCGTCGCGCCTGCGCCTCGAAGCCGTCCTGCAGCAAGCCGGGCGTCCATGCGGCCTGCGTCCTGTTCCAGTCGCGCAGCTGGCGCGTGCGTTCGGCATCGTCGAGCATCGGCAGGTCGGCCAGTGCGACCTCCGGCGTGGCGACCATGCCGCGCAGCAGGCGCTCGAAGTAGCCGATGAAGCGGCGCACCGTCGCCGCATCGAACAGCGCCGTGGCGTATTCGATCTCGCCTTCGACCGCGCCGTCCGTGGTTTCGCCGAGGCTGAGCATGAAGTCGTACTTCGACACGGTGTGCGGCTGGAGCAGCGGCACGGCGTGCACGCCCTGCAGGCGCAGACCATCGGAAACCTTGCCCTGCCAGGAGAAGGCGGTCTGGAACAGCGGGGCATGCGAAACGCTGCGCGGTGGGTTGACCTGCTCGACCACGCGCTCGAACGGCGCGTCCTGGTGGTCCTGCGCGGCAAGGATGGCGTGGCGCATGCGCGCTGCGAGCGTGCGCGCATCGCCCTCGACCTGCACGCGGATCGCGAGCATGTTGACGAAGAAGCCGACGATGTCCTGCAGTTCCTGGCGATCGCGCCCGGCGACCGGCGCGCCGACGACGATGTCGGTCTGTCCGCTCAGGCGCGACAGCAGGGCGGCCCATGCCGACATCATCAGCATGTACAGGGTGACGCCTTCACGCTGCGCGAACGCCTTCAGGTCAGAGGCAAGCGCCGGATCGAGGCGCAGGGGCATCCAGTCGCCGCGGAAATCCTGGCGAGGTGGACGTGGACGGTCGGCGGGCAGCTCAAGCAGCACCGGCGCACCGCGCAGGGTCTCGCGCCAGTAGGCCAGCGAGGCGTCCATGCGCGCGTCGTCGATGCGCGACTGCTGCCAGACGGCATAGTCGGCGTACTGCAGCGCAGGCGGCGGCAGCGGATCGTCCTCGCCGCGCAGGCGCGCGGCATACAGCGCATCGAGTTCGCGCAGGAACACGGCCATCGACCAGCCATCGAACACGATGTGGTGCACGGTCAGCAGCAGCACGTGACGCGTCTCCGCCATGCGTACCAGGCGCGCGCGCAGCAACGGCGCACGGCCGAGGTCGAAGCCCTGCGCGGCTTCGTCGTGCTGCAGCTTCGCCAGCGCCGCGCGCGCCGCATCGCCGGTCAGTGCGGACAGATCGTCCTCGGCCATGGCGAAGCACGTCGCGTCCTCGATGCACTGCATCGGCATGCCGTCGACCGCTTCGAACCGCGTGCGGAGGCTCTCGTGGCGCGCGACCAGCCGACCCAGTGCCCAGGCCAGCGCGTCGCGGTCGAGCGGGCCGTGCAACTCGGTCGCGCGCGAGATCGGATAGGCATCCGAAGGCCCCTGCGCCATGAACCACAGCCGCTGCTGCGCGAACGACGCCGGCAGCGCACGGCCATCGCGTGGCTGGCGCGGAATCTCGTCCGACTTGCGTCGCATCGCTCGAAGCTGGTCGGGCGTCATCCGGCTCAGCATGTCTTTCGTGAACATCTATTGCTCCCTTCGATCCGATTGCCGCCGGCGCGCGCGTACGCGGCCGGCGATGTCGCACATTGCGATGACGCGACGCGCCCGACGCATCGGGCGGGCACGACTACTCCACGAGGTCTTCCTGCTCGATCCGTGAGAACACCACGTCGAGCAGGCGTTCGATCGTCGGTCCCTCGAACAGGTCGCGCAGGCTCACGTCGACGCCCAGGGCATCCTGCGTGGCCATCGCCAGTCGCGTGGCGAGCAGCGAATGTCCACCGAGCGCGAAGAAGTTGTCGTGGACGCCGACCTGCGCCACGCCGAGCAGTTGCGACCAGATGCGGGCCATCTCTTCTTCGATCGGGGTGCGCGGCGCGACGTAGGCGGCGCGTCCGCCGAAGTCGCCCGCATCCGGCGCCGGCAATGCGCGTCGGTCCAGCTTGCCGTTGGCGTTCAGCGGCCAGCCGTCCACCTGCACGTAGGCCGAGGGCAGCATGTATTCGGGCAGCTGGCGCTGCAGCCCCTGGCGCAGCGCGTCCGGCAGGTCCGGCGCGCCGTCACCCTCGACGCGGTAATACGCGACCAGCCGCGCGGCGCGATCGCCGGCGTCCTGTCGCGCCAGTACCACGGCATCGCGCACGCCCGGCAGTGCGGCCAGTCGCGATTCGATCTCGCCCAGTTCGATGCGGTAACCGCGCACCTTCACCTGGAAATCGTTGCGGCCGACGTATTCGAGACTGCCGTCCGTGCGCATCCTCGCCAGGTCGCCCGAGCGATAGATACGTTCGCCCGGGCGGAAGGGATCGGCGACGAAGCGTTCGGCGGTCAGCGCATCGCGGTCGAGATAACCGCGCGCGACGCCGCCGCCACCGATGTGGATCTCGCCGACCACGCCGAACGGACACAGCTGTCCCTGCGGATCGAGCACGTAGAGGCTGACGTCGTCGTAGCGCACGCCGATCGGGCTCGGGCCTTCGTGGTCGGTGTCGGCCACGGTCATCTCGCGCCAGGTCGAAATGACCGTGGTTTCGGTGATGCCGTACACCTGGACCAGCCGCGTCGCCGCGTTGCGCGGATCGGCGAACCACGGCTTGAGCATCTTCGCGTCCAGCGCCTCGCCGCCGAAGATCAGCGTGCGCAGCGCATGCCGGTCGTCGCTGCGTGCCTGCGCTTCGATGAGCGCGCGCAGCGCGCCGGGCGTCTGGTCGATCAGAGTCACGCGCTCGCGGCACAACAGGTCGTGGAACGCATCCGCCGAACGCGCCACGTCGCGCGGCACCACCACGAGACGGCCGCCGTGGCGCAGCGCGCCCCAGATCTCCCAGACCGAGAAATCGAAGGCGAACGAGTGGAACAGCGCGACCACGTCGTCGGCACGGAAACCGGACCACGAGGCCGTAGTCGCGAACAGGCGATCGATCTGCCGGTGCTCGACCATCACGCCTTTCGGCTCGCCGGTGGAACCGGAGGTGTAGATCACGTAGGCCAGATGATCCGGGCGCAGGCCGACGGCCGCGGGATCCGGATTCGTCTCCGGCATCGCGGCCCATAGACCGGCATCGTCATCGATGTCGACGATGCGCGGCCGCCCGTCGGCCACGACATCCGCAAGCGCTTCGGCCAGCAGCGGTCGCGCGGCGGCATCGGCCAGGACCAGCGTCGGCCGCGCATCGGCCAGCACGTAGGCGAGGCGGTCCGCCGGATACGACAGATCCAGCGGCACGTAGCCGCCGCCGGACTTGAGCACGGCCACCACCGATTCGACCACGCCGATGCCGCGCTCCATGCAGATCGCGACGCGGCTTTCCGGCGCGACGCCCTGCGCGCGCAGCCAGTGCGCGAGACGATTGGCGCGGGCATTGAGCGCGCCGTATCGCAATGCGTCGTCGCCGCAGCTCACCGCGATCGCATCCGGGGCATGCGCGGCCTGCGCCTCGAAGCGGGCATGGATCGGCGTGCTGCGGTCGTATTCGCGCACGTCCGCGCCGAACGCGAGGAGGCGCGCGCGCGCATCGGGATCGCAGGCCTCGAAGGCGGCCAGCGGCCGGTGCGGATCGGCGATGCACGCGGCCAGCAGGTGCCGGTAGGTCCGTGCGATGCCTTCGATCGTGCCGTGGTCGTACAGGTCGGCCGCATAGCTCCACAGCATCGTCACCCCGTCGGGATCGTGGCGCGCGCGCGGGATCATGATCACGTCGAAGTCGAACTTCGAGGTGTCGTTGCTGTACACCTCGTGGATGTCGAGCGTGAACTCCGGCCACGCCAGGCGCGGTCCCGTCGAATTGTGCGAGCTGAAGGCCACCTGGAACAGCGGATTGCGGCCGGCGTCGCGCTCGGGCTGCACTTCGCGCACCACCCACTCGAACGGTGCTTCCTGGTGGTCATAGGCTTCGGCGAGATCCGCCATCACGCGGTCGAGCAGGGTCCGGTAGCTCGGATCGCCGGACAGGTTGCAGCGGACCGGCACCATGTTCACGAACATGCCGACCAGGCCTTCGGCACGGCGCGCGACGCGATTGGCGACGGCCGACCCGATCACGAAATCGTCGCAGCCGGCGTAGCGCGAGATCGTCAGCTGGAACACCGCCTGCATCGCGGCGTACAGGGTCACGCCCTCGCGACGGCAGAACGCGCGCAGTTCGCAGACCAGCGCCTTCGGCAATTCGACGCGCACCTGGCCACCGCGATAACTGGGGACTGCAGGCCGGGGCCGGTCAGTGATCATCGGCAGCTGCAGCGCGGCACCCGCGAGCTTGTCCTTCCAGTAGCGCGCCTGGCGGCGGAAACGCGCGGCCGCTGCCTCGCTGCGCTGCCAGTTCGCGTAATCACCGAACTGCGCGACCATCGGCGGCAGGTCCGGCGCTTCGCCACGGCCCATCGCGTCGTAGATCGCCAGCAGTTCGCGCAGGATCAGGTTCATGCTCCAGCCGTCGTGCACGTAGTGCTGCTCGACCTGGATCAGCAGGTGTTCGTCCGCGGAGAGGCGCACGAGCGTGAATTTCGCCAGCGGCAGCTGCGCGAGATCGAACCTGCGGAACACCTGCGACTCGATCAGCGCCGCGATCCCGGTTTCGTCCAGCCCGCCCTCCGGCTCGCGGTACTCGAACATGCCCGGTGCCGAGGCATGCACCTGCTGGTAGGGTTCGCCGTCCGCGCCGGCGTGGAAGGTCGTGCGCAGGATCTCGTGGCGCTCGGCCAGCACCGCGATCGCGCGGCCGAACCGATCGGCGTCGAATCGACCGCGGATGCGGATCACGTTCTGCGCGTTGTACGCCGTCGAGGTCGACGTCAGCTGTTCGAGCAGCCACAGACCGTACTGCTGGTAGGAGAGCGGAGCGCGTCCAGCCGACATCGGCTCGATCCTCGCCTTGTCGAAGCCACCCTCATCTGCGGCGCCCATCGCGTCGTCGCCGGCGCGAGCCTGCGCGATCGCGCCGGCCATCTCCGCCAGCGTCATCGGCCGGAACAGCGCATGGATCGGCAGCGATACGCCGAAACGCTGGCGGATCCGCGACGAGAGCTGGATCAGCCGCAGCGAGTCGCCGCCGAGCAGCAGGAAGCAGTCGTCGCGGCCCACCTGCTCGCGCCGCAGCAGTTCGCACCAGAGCGCCGCCAGGCCGGTCTCCACCTCGCCCTCCGGCGCACGATACGCCTCCGACGGATAGTCCTCCGCCGACGGCGCGCGCAGCGCCGCACGGTCCAGCTTGCCGTTCACCGTCTGCGGCCATGCCTCCACGCGCACGTAGGCCGACGGCACCATGAAACCGGGCAGCCGCGTCGACAGCGCTTCGCGCAGTGCCGACGGCACCGTCGCCTCGGCATCGCCGCGCACGTATGCGACCAGCTGTTTGTCGCCCGCTTCGTCGCGCGCCAGCACCACCGCATCGCGCACGCCCGGCAGACTCGACAGTACCGACTCGATCTCGCCCAGCTCGATGCGGAAGCCGCGCACCTTCACCTGGAAGTCGTTGCGGCCCTGGTACTCGATGGTCCCGTCCGCCAGCACGCGGCCGAGGTCGCCGGTGCGATACCAGCGCTCGCCGTCGATCGCGACGAAGCGTTCGGCAGTCAGTTCCGGACGCGCCAGGTAGCCGCGCGCCAGGCCGTCGCCGGCGATCAGCAGTTCGCCGCTCTCGCCGTCGGCGACCGGACGCAGCGCCTCGTCGAAGACGCCGATCCGCACGCCCGGCAGCGCCACGCCGATCCGCGGTGCATCGCCCGCGTCGTTGATCACCATCGCCGTCGCGTACACCGTCGCCTCGGTCGGACCGTAGGCATTGAAGAACCGCTGCGTCGTGCTCGATGCCATCGACCGCCACATCGCGGCCGGAATCGCTTCGCCCGCCACCACCACGGTCAATCCATGCAGCGAGTCGCGGCGCTGCAGGCCCGCGTCCAGCAGCCCGCCCAGCTGCGACGGCGTGCAGTCGAACAGATCGACGCGCTCGGCCTCCAGCAGCGACAGCATCGCCTCGGGGTCCTGTTTCGCCGCCTGCGGCACCATCACCACGCAGTCGCCGCTGAGCAGGCGGCTCCAGCCCTGCACCGACACGTCGAACGACAGCGAGGCGTTCATCGCCGCGCGCAGCGGTCGCGCCGCATCGCCGCCCTGCGGATGCAGCACGGCATCGAGCGAACGCCACAGGTGCATTACGGCCGCATGTTCGACTTCCACGCCTTTCGGCCGGCCGGTCGAGCCGGAGGTGTAGATCACGTAGGCACGACGCGAGGACACCGTCGCTTCGTCCGTGTCGTCGAGGTTCTCCGCAGGTTCGCCGGCCCAGTCCGCAGCGTCCTCCAGCGACACGCATGCCGGTGCGTCCTGCAGGCCCGACAGTGCCGCAGCCATCGCCGTGCGTCCCGCCGCATCGGTCAGCACCACCGCAAGCGCGGCGTCCTCGACCATCGCGCGCAGGCGTTCGGCCGGATACTCCGGATCCATCGGCACGTAGGCGCCGCCGGCCTTCAGCGCCGCCAGCAGGCCTTCGAGCATGCCCACGCCGCGCGCCATGCACAGGCCCACGTTGCGCTCCGGCGCCACGCCCAGCGCGCGGAGCCGCCGCGCCAGCCGGTTCGCCTGCGCATTCAATGTCGCGTAATCGCGGCGATCCTCGCCGCACACCGCCGCCGCACGCGACGGCTCGCGCGCCGCCCAGGCTTCCACCCGCCGGTGGAGGGCGACGACCTGCGAATTCTCCATCCGGGATGCTCCGGTCCCGACGGCATCATGCCGTGTTGGATCCATGGTCCTGCTCCGTGTGGTTGATCTGCGTTCCACGAACTCCGCGCGCCGGGCGCATGCGCCGGCGTGGTTGCGCTTCCGCGTGGTGGCCGCCGGGCCGCACTGCGACGGCCCGGTCACGGCACCCCTTACGACAAACCGCGCCTTGTCATGCCATCTCCGCCATTTCGGACGCCATCCGGGAGAACACCACGTCGAGCAGGCGCTCGATCGTCGGCCCTTCGAACAGGTCGCGCAGGCTCACGTCCATGCCCAGGGCCTCGCGGGTCTCCAGCGCAAGCTTCGTCGCGAGCAGCGAGTGGCCGCCGAGCGTGAAGAAGTTGTCCTGCACGCCGACGCGCTCCAGGCCGAGCAGGCGCGCCCAGATCTCCGCCATGGCCTCTTCCACCGGCGTGCGCGGCGCGACGTAGGCGGCGCCCGCGTCGAAGTCGTCCGCGCCCGGCGCGGGCAACGCGGCGCGATCGAGCTTGCCGTTGGCGGTGAGCGGCCACGCCGCCACGGCCACGAACGCGGACGGCAGCATGTACTCGGGCAGGGCGCCCTGCAGCCCGCCGCGCAGCGCGTCGGCCGGTATTTCGATGCCATCGGCGGCCCGATAGTACGCCACCAGTTTCTGCGCCGGATCGCTGCCGTCGCGACGCGCGAGCACCACCGCGTCGAGCACGCCCGGCAGCGCGGCCAGGCGCGACTCGATCTCGCCCAGTTCGATGCGGTAGCCGCGGAACTTCACCTGGAAATCGTTGCGTCCCAGGTAATCCAGGCTGCCGTCCGCATGCATGCGTGCGAGGTCGCCGGAGCGGTAGAGGCGTCCGCCCGGTCGGAACGGATCGTCGATGAAGCGCTCGGCGGTCAAGGTCTCGCGTCCGAGGTAGCCGCGGCTCACGCCCGCGCCGCCGATGTACAGCTCGCCGGCAACGCCGAAGGCGCAGAGCTGGCGCTCAGGATCGAGCACGTACAGCGGCGTGTCGTCGTAGCCGACGCCGATCGAGTTCGGGCCGTCGCGATGGACGTCGGTCGGCACCATTTCGCGCCAGGTCGACACCACCGTGGTCTCGGTGATGCCGTAGAGCTGCACCAGACGCGTGCCCGCGTTGCGCGGATCGGCGAACCACGGCGCGAACATCGCGGCATCGAAGCTGTCGCCGCCGAACGGCAGCAGGCGCAGCGCGTGGCGCTCGCTGCTCGCGGCCTGCGCTTCGATCAGCGTGCGCAGGCCGCCGGGGGTCTGCGCGGCCACGGTCACGCCTTCGCGGCACAGCAGCGCATGCAAGTCGTCGGCCGACCGCGCCACGTCGCGCGGCACCACCACCAGCCGCGCGCCATGCCTCAGCGCGCTCCAGATTTCCCAGACGGAGTAGTCGAAGGAGAACGAATGGCTGGCGGTGATCGTGTCGTCGGCATGGAAGCCGCCCCACGATCCCTCGGTCGCGAACAGGCGATCGAGCTGACGATGCTCGACCATCACGCCCTTGGGCTGTCCGGTCGAGCCGGAGGTGTAGATGACATAGGCCAGGTGATCCGGGCGCAGACCGATTTCGGCACGGTCCGGATCCTGCGCGGACAGCTCGGCCCACTGCGATGCGTCCTCCTGCAGATCGACGATGCGCGGCCGCGACGCGGGGTCGACATCCGCCAGCGCCTGCGCCAGCAGCGCGCGTCCGGGCGCATCGGCCAGGACCACGGCAGGCCGTGCATCGGACAGCACGTATGCCAGGCGATCGACCGGATACGACAGGTCGAGCGGCAGGTAGCCGCCGCCGGCCTTGTGCACCGCAAGCATCGCCTCGATCGCGGCCACGCTGCGCTCGGTGCAGATCGCGACCCGCGCGTCCGGTGCGACGCCCTGCGCGCGCAGCCAGTGCGCGAGGCGATTGGCGCGTGCGTTGAGCGTGCCGTAGTCGAGCGACTCGCCATCGCAGCTCACGGCTAGTGCCTGAGGCGCGCGCGCCGCGTGGGCCTCGAACCGCGCGTGCACCGGCAGCAGATCGCCCGCTTGTGCATCCGCTGTTTCGCGCGCGGCATCGGCCAGCGCCAGGATGCGCGCGCGCGCCTGCGGATCGCAGGCCTCGAACCGTGCCAGGCGGCGGTCAGGGTCGGCGATGCAGGTGGCGAGCAGGTGCAGGTAGGTGCGGCAGATGCCCTCGATCGTCTCGCGGTCGTACAGGTCGGCCGCGTAGCTCCACAGCATGGTCACGCCATCGGGGTCGTGACGCGTGCGCGGGATCATGATCACGTCGAAATCGAACTTCGAGGTGCCGTTGCTGTAGGCCTCGTGGATGTCCAGCTCGAACTCCGGCCACTTCAGGCGCGGACCGACCGAGTTGTGCGAGCTGAAGGCGACCTGGAACAACGGGTTGCGGCCGGCGTCGCGCTCGGGCTGCACTTCGCGCACCACCCACTCGAACGGCGCTTCCTGGTGGTCGTAGGCTTCGGCCAGGTCGGCGGTGACGCGATCGAGCAGGCCGCGCGCGGTCAGGTCGCCCGACAGCGTGCAGCGCACCGGCACCATGTTCACGAACATGCCGACCAGGCCTTCGCTGCGCTGGGTGACGCGGTTGCCCACGGCCGAGCCGATCACGAAATCCTCGCAGCCGGCGTAACGCGAGATCGTCAGCTGGAACATCGCCTGCATCGTGGCGTAGAGCGTGAAGCCCTCGCGCTGGCAGAACGCGCGCAGCGCCGAGGCCAGCGCCTCGGGCAGCTCGATGCGCAACTGGCCACCGCGATAGCTCGGCACCGCCGGACGCGGGCGGTCGGTGATCATCGGCAGCTGCAGCGCGGCGCCGGCGAGCTTGTCCTTCCAGTAGCGGGCCTGGCGACGGAAGCGCGCAGCCGCGGCTTCGCTGCGCTGCCAGGTCGCGTAGTCGCCGAACTGGACGGCCATCGGCTCCAGCGGCGGCGCTTCGCCGCGACCCATCGCGTCGTAGATCGCCAGCAGCTCGCGCAGGATCAGGTTGATGCTCCAGCCATCGTGCACGTAGTGCTGCTCGACCTGGACCAGCAGGTATTCCTCCGGCGCCAGCCGCACCAGGGTGAACTTGGCCAGCGGCAGCTGCGCCAGGTCGAAACTGCGCAGCACCTGGCTGCGGACGAACGCGGTGGTCGTCTCCTCGTCCCACGGGGACGCCGCCTCCAGATACTCGAACATGCCCTCCGCGACCGGATGCACCTGCTGGTAGGGCTCGCCGTCCTCACCGGCATGGAAGGTGGTGCGCAGGATCTCGTGGCGCTGCGCCAGGTGTTCGATCGCGCGACCGAAACGCACCGGGTCGAAGCGACCGCGGATACGCACCACGTTCTGCGCGTTGTACGCGATCGACGTCGAGGTCAGCTGCTCCAGCAGCCACAGCCCGTACTGCTGGTACGACAGCGGTGGACGCGCCGGCAGACCCGCTTCGGGCCGCGTCCAGCGATCGAAGGAATCGTCCACGCCCGGGGCTTCGCCCGCATCCGCCGCCGAAGCCGCCGTGGCCTCGATCGCGCGCGCCATCTCGGCCAGCGACATCGGCTTGAACAGCGCATGGATCGGCAGCGACACGCCGAACACGGCGCGGATGCGCGAGGCCAGCTGGATCAGCCGCAGCGAATCGCCACCGATGCGCAGGAAGCGGTCGTCGCGGCCGATCCTCTCGCGCTTGAGCAGCTCCGCCCACAGCCCGGCCAAGGTCGTTTCGGTCGCACCTTCCGGCGCGAGATAGGCTTCCGACGGGTAGTCCTCCGCCGCAGGCGCGGGCAACGCGTCGCGGTCGAGCTTGCCGTTCACGGTCTGCGGCCAGTCGCGCACCGCCACGTAGGCCGAGGGCACCATGTACGCCGGCAGCACGCGCGTCAGCGCATCGCACAACGCCGACGCGGTCACGCCTTCGCCGGCCGGGCGATACCAGGCCACCAGCTGCTTTTCGCCCGAGGCATCCGGACGCGCGAGCACCACCGCCTCGGCCACCCCGGACTGCTCCGCCAGGACCGACTCGATCTCGCCCAGTTCGATGCGGAAGCCGCGCAGCTTCACCTGGAAATCGTTGCGGCCGAGGTACTCCAGCGTGCCGTCCGGCAGTGCGCGCGCCAGGTCGCCGCTGCGATACATCCGCGCGTCCATCCGCGCGCCCGACGCCGTCGAGAACGGATCGGGCACGAAGCGTTCACGGGTCAGTTCGGGGCGCCCGAGGTAGCCGCGCGTCACGCCCGCGCCGCCGATGAACAGTTCGCCGATCTCGCCGGGCGCCACCGGCTGCAGGTCCGCGCCGAGCAGATGAACCTGCATGCCCTCGATGGCGCGGCCGATCGGCACGTTGTCGAGCGGCATGCCGTCGATCGTCGGCAGGTCGTCCTGCGCCGCGCCGTCGCTGGTGTACGTCGTGCAGCCGACCACCGTCTCGGTCGGGCCGTATTCGTTGACGACGACCGCCTGCGGCAGCACGCACGCACGGAAGCGCGCCAGCGTGCGCCGCGTGAACTGCTCGCCGCCCACCACCACGCGATGCCGCGTCGGCGAAGGTGATGCGCCCTCAAGCGCGGACAAGGCATCCAGATGGGTCGGGGTCAGCTTGAACAGCCACGGCTCGGATCCCGCGCAATACGCCTGCAGTTGTTCCAGGCAGCGCTGCGGGTTCTCGTCCAGCAGCACGACCGTCTTGCCGGCCTGCCACGGCGCGAGCAGCGTCGTCACCGTGGCGTCGAAGCCCAGCGAGGTCGCCACCAGGCCGCCGCGCACGTCGTCGCGGAGGTAGTTCGGCACGGCATGGGCGAGGTAATGCAGGACGCCCGCGTGCGGAACCATCACGCCCTTGGGACGGCCGGTCGAACCGGAGGTGTAGATCACGTAGGCCAGGCGGTCGGCCGACAGCGTCGCGACCTCCGGGTCGTGCACGGGCTGTGTCGCCAGCACCGGATCGTCATCGAGCGCCAGGACCGGCGCATCGCAGGGCGGCAGCAGGTCGCGCAGGCGCGTCTCGGTCAGCAGCGCGCGCGGCTGGCTGTCCTGCAGCATGTAGGCGAGGCGCTCCGTCGGATGCGCCGGGTCCAGCGGTACGTAAGCGCCACCGGCCTTGAGCACCCCCAGCACCGCGACCGCCATTCCCGGTCCGCGCGGCATGCACAGCGCGACCCGGTCGTCCGGGCCCACCCCCAGCGCGATCAAACGGTGCGCCAGCTGGTTCGCCAGTCGGTTGAGCGTGGCGTAATCCATCCGCACATCCCCGTGCACCAGCGCCAGTGCCTGCGGCCGTTCCGCGGCATGGCGTTCGAACGCCCGGTGCGCTGCTCCGGCGGCACGCGCCGCTCCCCTGTCTTCGCCGATCAACTGCATCCTGCTCCACTCCTGTTCGATATGTGCCACGGGCACCTTCGGGTCGCCCGCTCCCTTCCCCGTCGATCGCCGATCAGGCGAGCGACCTCGCGCGTCCTCCCCGGACACGCGTCCACGCCACGAGTCGCGACGCGGTCAATGCCGCGCGTCGCGCCTTCGCGTTGTTCCGATGTCCTGGATACCGATTGGCATCACGGGCCAGCGACGGGATAAGCCCGTCCCCTGCGACCGTCCTCGCGACGGTCGATCCCTGCCCCCTCTTCCGGCAACTCTGGCCACAGCACGTCTCCTTGCTTCGGCGGGACTCCGTCCCGACGGCCTTCGAGCATGACTCGCGTCGTCGTCATTCTGTGATCGATGGCAGCGCAAATACTGGCACAACTGTCGCGACAAGGAATCCCCCAACGACGACGGGCCGGCATGGCCGGCCCGTCTCGGGGAAGATGGCGGATGAAACCGTGATGGATTACCAGCGACCCGGGGGATCTGCTGCGAAACCGCCCGGGAAGGCCTGCGGACCGGCCGGCCGGCGGCGGCGATCCCACTCGTACGGGCGCGGCATCACCCCCATTGCCACCAGATTCGGCACATCGTCGTAGCGGATCTGGGCGACCTGGGTGGGCGTGCGGCTGGCGCGGACGAATTCGGTACGGTTCACCGGCGACCACTCGCGGTCGCCGTGGCCGGTGCCGATGCCCTGGCCGACGCCGCCGTAGGCATCGGCCGAGGAGGCTTCGCGGGCGCCGCGTGCCGCCGGAGCTGCCGGGGCCGCCTTCTCGGCGCGCCCGGCCTGGTCCCGACGGCTGCGATCGTAATCGTCCTGTTCGCGGGCGATCGGTGCCGGTTCGTAGTACGGGCGCGGGTAGCTGCGCTCGCGGAAGACGGCCACACCGATCACGCCGACATTGTCCGGACGACCGGTCCGGGCGGCATAGCTGTCGGGCAGGTCGGTGAAGTAGAACTGGGCCACGTCCTGCAGCGACTTGCGCCAGCCGGCGATCTCGGTGCTCTGCCAGGGGCCGAGCACGTAGCCAGCCTGGCCGGTGCCGGCGGTTTCGCCGCTGATCGCGTTCACGCCGTCGACCGACAGGACCACGAGCACGCGCTCGCCGGTGGTGTTGGTCAGGCGCACGCTGTAGCGGTGTCCGGGGACGCCGGGCACCCAGGTCTGGCTGCGGTGGCGGTACTCGGGCAGCCACTGCCCGGTGTCGCGGTCGATGAGGTCGATGTCCACCAGCGACTGCGCGCGCGAGGTGCCGCAGGCGGTGGTGGCGAGGAGCGCGGTGAGCAGAACGGCGGTGGCGCGCAGCATGGGAGGACTCCGGCGGTGGGTGGGTGTCCGGTTCGGACACTGTCATTCAACGCCCGCCTGGATGGATGGGGTTTGACCGGGCCCCGGACCGCAGGCGGCGATGTTCAGCCACGGGTAAACTGCCCGGCCTGCTTCCGCTTCCCCCGTGCTGGCCCATGACCGTCACCCGCATCCTCACCGGCATCACCACCTCCGGCACCCCGCACCTGGGCAACTACGTCGGCGCGATCCGTCCCGCCGTCGAAGCCAGCCGCACGCCCGGCACGCAGAATTTCTACTTCCTCGCCGACCTGCATGCGCTGATCAAGGTGCAGGACCCGGCCAAGGTGCAGCGCTCGACCCTGGAGATCGCCGCGAGCTGGCTGGCCTGCGGCCTGCAGCCGGACAACGACCGGGTGTGGTTCTATCGGCAGAGCGACATCCACGAGATCCCGGAGCTGACCTGGTTCCTCACCTGCGTCGCCAGCAAGGGCCTGCTCAACCGCGCCCACGCCTACAAGGCCGCCGTGGACCGCAACCGCGCCGAGGGCCTCGAAGAGCAGGAAGACCACGGCATCACCGCCGGCCTGTTCATGTACCCGGTGCTGATGGCCGCGGACATCATGATCTTCAACGCGCACAAGGTGCCGGTGGGCCGCGACCAGATCCAGCACATCGAGATGGCGCGCGACTTCGCGCAGCGCTTCAACCATCTGTATGGCGAACCGGTGGGTAAACAGTATTTCGTGCTGCCCGAGGCGATGATCGAGGAACACGTCGCCACCCTGCCCGGCCTCGACGGCCGCAAGATGTCGAAGAGCTACGACAACACCATCCCGCTGTTCGCGCCGCGCGAGCAGCTGAAGAAGCTGATCTTCTCGATCGTCACCGACTCGCGCATGCCCGGCGAAGCCAAGGACACCGAGGGCTCGGCGCTGTTCCAGCTCTACCAGGCCTTCGCCAACGCCGAGGAAACCGACGCGATGCGCGCAGCCTTCGCCGACGGCATTGGCTGGGGCGATGCGAAGCAGAAGCTGTTCGATCGCGTCGACGCCGAGATCGCGCCATTGCGTGATCGCTACGAAACGCTGATGGCGAAGCCGGCGCTGATCGAACAGCAGCTGCTCGACGGCGCACGCACCGCGCGCGAACGTCTCGGCACGCCGTTCATGCGCCAGCTGCGCGAAGCCGTGGGCCTGCGCGACCTGTCGAAGATGCCGGCCGAGGTCGCCGCCGAATCGCACAAGGCCGCCGCGACGCCGCAGATCAAGCAGTACCGCGAGAAGGACGGCAAGTTCCATTTCAAGCTCGCCGACGGCGACGACGTGCTGCTGCAGAGCATCGGCTTCGACAATCCCAAGGACGCCGGCGCCTGGGTCGCGCGCTTCAAGCGCGAAGGCGCCGCTGCGCTGGCCGAAGCGAACGCCGTGCTCGAACCCGGCGCCGATGCCGCGCGCGCCAGTGAAGCGCTCGACGCGCTGAAGCGCGCCGAGGACGCACGCGAACAGGCGAAGGCCGGCTGAGGTCGCACGACATGAACGCCTTCGCCGAACTCAACCTTGCCCTGATCCTGTTCCTGCCGTGGTTCCTGATCCTCGGCGTGCTGTACTGGGTCTATCCGCGCCAGCCGCGCCACGTCGCGCGCGTGCTGTTCGACCTCGCCGCACTGGTGCTGTCGACCGCCGCGTTCCTGTGGAGCATCCACTGGTCGCAGGACATCGCCGATCGCTCGTACGGCCGCATGTGGCCGCAGGTGCTCGCCACCTCGCTGGGCTACGGCGTGTTCCTCGCCGCGATGACCACCGCGTTCTTCGTCCGCCGTGCGTGGCTGCGGCGACGCACCGACCGCTGATCCCGCCTCACCACGCATTCGGCGCGGCGCCACGCTCCGGGTGCTTCATCTGTACCACGCAGAAGCGCTGGCCGGTGGGCGCTTCCATCACCACCCAAGTGTGGACGACGCGGATGCGTTTCGCGCCGAGGGCTTCGAGGCGATGCACCTCGGCTTCGATGTCGTCGGTTTCGATGTCCAGGTGCACGCGCGACGGGTGCGAGACCGCCTGCACTTCGACGTGCAGCCCGCCGGGAGCGTCGTCGAGCTTGGCGTAGGTCGCGGATTCCTCCGGCGACAGTTCGCCGACCGGCAGGCCGAGCGCGTCGCTCCAGAAGCGTGCGGCGGCGTCGAGGTCGTCGGTCTGGCAGTCGATGATGAAACCGGCGAGGCGGCTGCGATGGGCCATGGCGGACCTCCGTGACGGGAATGCCCGCAGCTTACCCCCGGTGGGACCCACCGGTGTCAGCAGTCGATGCCGCCGGAATCGCTCTTCAGCGCACGCGCCTGCGACGCGGCGGCTCCTGGCCCTTCTCCTGCCGTGCCGGGTCGCCTTCCTGCAACAGGCGCAGGCGTTCGCGCTGCTGCTCGCGTTCGTGCTCGATCTCTTCCAGCTCGCGCAGGTGCAGGACCTGCGTCAGCAGGTCGCGATAGAACGGGTGCAGGCCGGCGCGGCCCAGCGCTTCACGGAGCATCGCCTCATCCGCGTCGCGGGTGAAGGCGGCGACGCGCTCGAACTGCGTCTGCTCTGGCGCGTCCGGCGCGACGATCAGCGCGAGGAATTCACCGGGGTCCATGGTCGTCGCCTCGTCGTGCGTCGCGCCGGTGGGTCAGATCACGCTCAGACCGAGTCCCACCACATCAGGAATTCGTGCCACAGGCGCTTGAAGAAACCGGCCTCGGGCACGCCTTCGACAGCGACCAGCGGCGCCTGCACGACGACCTGGCCGTCGAGCATCACGCGCACGGTGCCGATCACGGCGCCGGCCTTGATCGGCGCTTCCAGCACCTTCGGCACGTCCATCTGCGGCTTGAGGTCGGCATAGCGGCCGCGCGGGGTGCTGACCAGCAGCGGCACGGCGACGCCGAGCTTCACTTCGTCGGTCTTGCCCTTCCAGACCTTGTGCGTCGCGATGGCGGTGTCGGCCTGGTAGAGACGGTGGGTTTCGTGGAAGCGGAAACCCCAGTTGAGCAGCGCCAGCGAATCGACCGCGCGTTCTTCTTCGCTGGCCGCGCCCATGACCACGGCGATCAGGCGCTGGTCGCCGCGCTTGGCCGAGGACAGCAGGCAATAGCCGGCGCCGGAGTGGTGGCCGGTCTTCATGCCGTCGACGGTCTCGTCGCGCCACAGCAGCAGGTTGCGGTTGCGCTGGGTGATCGGGCCGACGGTGAATTCGCGGATCTTGTTGTACGCGTACTCTTCCGGGTAGTCGCGGATCAGCGCGCGGCCGAGCAGCGCGAGATCGCGCGCGGTGGAATAGTGGTTCGGCGCGGACAGGCCGGTGGCGTTGGCGAAGCGGGTGTTCTTCAGGCCGATGCGCGCGGCGTACTGGTTCATCAGGTCGGCGAAGGCGGCCTCGCTGCCGGCGGTGTGCTCGGCCAGGGCGATCGCAGCGTCGTTGCCGGACTGGATGGCCATGCCCTTGACCATCTCGGTCAGCGGCGCGGACTTGTTGACCTCGAAGCCGCTGTAGCTGCCGTCGGTGCCGGCGCCGCCGGTGCGCCAGGCGTTCTCGGTCATGGTGACGCTGTCGCTGGCCTTGATCCGGCCGGCGGCCAGTTCGGCGCCGAGCACGTAGGAGGTCATGACCTTGGTGATGCTCGCCGGTTCGAGGCGCGTGTCGATGTTCTCGCCGGCGAGGATCTTGCCGGTGGCGTCGTCCATCAGCAGCCAAGCCTTGGCGCTGACCGGCTTGGGTGCCGGCGGTGCGGCCAGCGGCGGCGGCGCGAGGGCGGGCTTCGGGGACGTGGCCTGCGGGGCCGGCGCGGTCTGGGCGAGGACGGTGCCGACGAGCAGCGTGGCGCAGAGGCCGGCGATCAGGAGTTTCGCCTGTCTGCGCATCGCAAGCGGGTGTTTCATCGATTTGTTACTCCAGCGGAACGGCGCGGGGCCGTTCGATCATCAAGGTCGGACAAGCATTCTGTCGGATCGCACGGTGAAAATCAGCGCGATGCGGCCAGCCGGTATCAATCGTGCGTCGCATCCGCCGGCACGACGTGCACGGCATCGAAGCCGAGATCGGCCGCGCGCGCGGAAAGTTCCGCGACGCGCGCCTTCGGCACGGGGCCGACGCGCAGGCGCCAGACCGGCTGGCCGTTGGCCTGGCCCTGGTCGATGCGCAGCGACTCGACGCCGGCGTCGCGCAGCCGTCCATGCGCGCGCTCGGCGTTGTCGCGCGCCGAGAACGAAGCCAGCTGCAGCAGCACGCCGTCGGCGCCGACGGCCGGCGCAGTGGCGGCGAGCACGGGTGCGGCCGATGCGACGACCACCGGTTCGGCCTTGGCGAGCGGGCCGCCACCGACCGGGCGCGACGCGACGGCGACGCGCGTATCAACCTCCGCAGGCGCCGCGGAAGCCGATGCCACCGAGGCCGAGGTGCCGGATGCGAAGCGGATGCCCTTCTCCTGCATCCAGCGCTCGAATTCCTCGGCGCGCACCGAGGTATCCGGCACGGCCGACGGCGACGCCTTGGCCTCGTCGCGCTCCTGTCCGGCATCGCGGCCGGCCAGTTCGCGGCCGTCGCTGCCGTCGGGCAGGAGCGCGCGCACTTCCACCCGCGCGGTGCCCTGCTTGACGAAGCCCAGCTTCACGGCGGCGGCATAGCTCAGGTCGATCACGCGCCCGGCATGGAACGGGCCGCGGTCGTTGACGCGCACCACCACCGACTTGCCGTTGTCGAGATTGGTCACCCGCACGTAGCTGGGCAACGGCAGCGTCTTGTGCGCGGCGGTGAATGCGTACATGTCGTAGACCTCCTGGTTGGAGGTGCGGCGACCGTGGAACTTGTTGCCGTAGTACGAGGCGTGGCCTTCCTCGACGTAGCCATGCGCCGAGTCGCGCACGCGGTAGGTCTTGCCGAGCACCGAATAGGTGCGGTTGCCGAAACGGGAGGGCGGCTCGCGCTTCACCTCGGGCTCGGGGATGGCGTCGACGTCGGGCACGTAGTCGGGAACGCTGTCCTTGATGTGCGGCGCGTACAGGCCACCGGCGACGTAATCGCCGCGCTTGGACGGATCTTCCTGCGCCGGGGCGTAGGGCGAACGCTTGGGCCCGTGCGCGGGACGTTCCGGCGCCGAGGCGTGCGGACGCGGAGACGTCTCGGCGGGAGGAGGCGCGGACTTCTTCGGCGCGGTACTGCAGGCGGCGAGGGCGAGCATCAGCCCGGTGACCGTCAGGAGGCGCGCGGCACTCATGGGGCGGCGCCCTGGCCTGTTCCGGCATCCGTGCCGGCGGGAGCAGCGATGGCGGCGCCATCCACGCCGGCGCGGATCGCCTGGGCGAGCTGGTGCACGGCCAGGGCGTACATCGGCGAGCGGTTGTAGCGGGTGATGACGTAGAAGTTGCGG
The DNA here is from genome assembly GCF_042677005.1 of Lysobacter brunescens. Taxonomy (NCBI): domain Bacteria; kingdom Pseudomonadati; phylum Pseudomonadota; class Gammaproteobacteria; order Lysobacterales; family Lysobacteraceae; genus Lysobacter; species Lysobacter brunescens. Next base: position 528,679 of record NZ_JBHTIF010000001.1, read on the forward strand.
TAGCCGAGCCAGTATTCGCGACCGGCCTCGCCGTCGAAATTCACCACCGTGGCGCCTTCGGCGACCGGTTCGCCGCTGCGCGGGCGATAGCCGCGTTCGGCCAGCGACGGCAGCGGATGCACCGGGTCGACGGTTTCCGGCACGAACTCGGCCTTGGACGGGTCGAGATCGGCGCGGGCCACCACCGGGCCGCCGCGCTGCCAGCCGTGGATGACGAAGTAGTTGGCGATCGAGGCGAACACGTCCGGCTTGTGGGTCAGCAGGTCGCGCCGGCCGTCGGCATCGCCGTCCTTCGCCCACAGGCGGTAGCTCGACGGCATGAACTGGCCCATGCCCATCGCGCCGGCGTAGCTGCCTTTCAGGCCGACGATGTCCAGCTGCGGTTCGGCTTTCACCAGCGCGAACAGCTGCGCCAGCTCGCCGGCGAAGAAAGGCGCGCGCTTGGGATGGTCGAAGGCCAGCGTGTACAGCGCGTCGATGACGCGGAAACTGCCGGTGATCCGGCCGTAGCTGGTCTCCACGCCGATGATCGCGACGATGTACTCGGCCGGCACGCCGGTCTCGGCGGAGACGCGGTCGAGCGCCTCGCGGTTGGCCAGGTAGAAGTCGCGCCCGCCATTGATGCGGGCCGGGGTCATGAAGATGAGGCGATAGTCGCGCCAGGGTTTCACCGCCTCGGCCGGGCGGGTGATGGCGTCGATGATGCTCTGCTTGTATTCGGCCTGCGCCAGCACGTCGCGGACCTGCTGCGGCGCAACGCCGTAGGTACGCGCGGTGTAGTCGACGAAGGCGGCGATGCGCTGTTCGCGCGGGATGGCCGGGTCGGTGACCTCGGGCGGCGCCACCGGGCGCTCCGGCGGCTGCGGGACCTTGGGCAGCAGGGGCGACACCACGACCGGGGCCGGTTCGGGCGCGACCACCGTGGCGGCGGGCTTGGGCGGGGGCGTCTGGGTCGCGCAGCCGGCGAGCGAGGCTGCCAGCGTCGACGCCAGCACGGTCGTCACGAGACGGGGCATGGCACTACGAATCAATGGGTTACGCCTCATCCGGCGGGTCAACGCCGAGAGGGTAGCACGGGCGCACGGACACGCCGATGGGCCGGCGACCGCCGGGCGGAGCGGATTCAGCCTCGACCAGGCCGGGTCACGGCCGCGCGCGAGGCCGGACGAGCGACGCCGCGCCGCACCTGCGACGGCTATCCTGTGCGGCCACTCCGCCCACCCGCACCGATGCCGAACGCCATCCCCACCACCGAGCTGTACCTGATCGCGATGGCGATCATCTTCTGCGTGCCCTACCTGATCTGGCGCCTGGGCCGCACCGACTACTTCGCGCCGCTGGTGGTGGTGCAGATCGTCACCGGCATCCTGCTCGGCCCCGGCGTGCTGGGCGCGATCTTTCCCGACTACTACCAGTTCGTCTTCACCAAGGACGTGATCCAGTCGCTCAACGGCCTGGCCTGGTGGGCGGTGATGCTGTTCGTGTGGCTGGCCGGCATCGAGCTGGACCTGGGCGAAGCCTGGAAGCAGCGCCGCGAGAGCGCGGTCACCGCCGGCATGGCCCTGGGCATGCCGCTGGTGTTCGGCAGCCTCGCCGCGCTGGCCTTGATCCAGTTCCCGGGCTGGATCGGCGAGAAGGCGCAGTCCTGGCAGTTCGTGCTCGGCATCGGCATGGCCGCCGCGGTGACCGCGCTGCCGATCCTCGTGCTCCTGATGGAGAAGATGGACATCCTGCGCACGCCGCTGGGGCAGCGCATCCTGCGCTACGCCAGCCTGGACGACATCGCGATCTGGGCGGTGCTGGCGGTCGTGGTGATGGACTGGGCACGCCTCGAACGCCAGGCGATCTTCATCGCCGCCTTCGTGCCGGCCTGCTTCCTCTTCCGCCGCTTCATGACTCGCCTGCCGGAACGCGACCGCTGGTACATCGCGCTGATCTGGCTGGCGGTGGTGTCCTTCGGCGCCGACTGGTGCGGCCTGCATTACATGGTCGGCGCGTTTCTCGCGGGCGTGGTCATGGACCACCACTGGTTCGACCGCGACAAGCTCGACACCCTGCGCCACAACGTGCTGCTGGTGATGATGCCGGTGTTCTTCCTCAGCACCGGCCTGCGCACCAGCTGGGAAGTGGGCGGCGCCGTCGTGTTCCTGGCCGCCGGGTTCCTGCTCGCGATGCAGATCCTGGGCAAGCAGGCCGGCGTGCACCTCGCCGGCCGCCTGCTGGGCTGGAAACGCGGCGAAGCCTCGGTGATCGGCTGGCTGCTGCAGACCAAGGCGCTGATCGAGATCATCTTCGCCACGGTGCTGCTGGACAAGGGCATCATCACCAGCGCGACATTCACCGCCTTGCTGCTGATGGCGCTGGCCAGCACGATGCTGACCGTGCCGATCGTGACGCCCAAACTGCAACGGATGCGCGAGCTGATCTCGCGCGATGCATGAGCCCATGCTCGCCCACGAAGGAAACGCCATGACCCCCATGCCCCTCTCGCGCGCCGCCCATCGCCTGCGCACGCCCCTGCTCGCCGCCCTGCTGCTGGCCGCATTGCCGGCGCTGGCGCAGGAACGCATCCGCTGGCCGGTGACCTGGCAGGCCGGGCAGACCCTGACCTACGAATCGGAATCGCTGGAGCGGGAACTCGACGACGGCGGCATCCGCGTGTCGCGCAGCAGCGACGTCAGCGAAGTGCGCATCGTCGAGGCCGGGCCCGGCGGCATCCTGCAGCACTGGACCACCCGCGACAGCCGGATCGAGACCGTCGAGGGCGATCGCGCGACGACCGATGCGGTGGCGCCGCTGCTCGACCAGTTCGAAGGCTTCGTGGTGCAGATCGAACTCGGTCCCGACGGTCGCTACCGAAAGCTGCGCAACCTCGACGAGACCGCCGCGAAGATCCGCCAGGTGATGCTGCCGCTCGGCGGCACCAGCCTGGAGGACATCAGCGCGCGCATCGACCCGGACATGGCGCCCGCCGACCGCGAGATGATCCTGGCCATCGCCCGGCGCAACATGGAAGCGATGATGGCGAAGTTCTTCACCGACGAAATGGTCGAGGCCATGACCACCGGCGGCGTGAAGGGCGTCACCCAGTTTTCCGGTGGCGAATACGAAGTCGGCAAGCGCTACCGCGACGCCGAGCCGATCGAATCGCCGCTGCTGGGCCGCAAGCTGCCGGCACGCCGCGAATTCACCTTCACCGTCGACAAGCAGGATCCGACGCTGGCGCGCGTGGAATGGACGCACACGCTCGACACCTCCGGCGACCCCGCGCCGCTGTGGGGCCTGGTGTCGGAACTGACCACCGGCGGCCTGGAGACGGCGCGCGGCGAAGGCCGGCCGAAGGACCTGGCGCTGCGCGAGGAAGGCATGATGCTGTTCCGTCGCGACACCGGCGTGGTCGAAGCGCTCGAATCCACCGTGACCAGCCGCTACGGCAAGGAACACGACGAGCACGACCGCAACCGCATGCGCCTGCGCGGCAGCGCGCACGCCTGGCCGCGCGATCCGGCGCCGACGCGTTGAGCGCGCGCGGCACGGACCGAAGCATCGCCAACGGCCGCACCGACGCGGACGCACGCGCGCAACGCCTGCTCCCGGCGGTGCTGGCCGCATGCATGTCCGCCTTCGTCGCGGCCGTGGTGACCGCAGTCAATACCGGCATCGACGCAGCGTTCGCGCTTCGCTGGCTGAAGGCCTGGGCGATCGCGTTGCCCGCCGCCATCGTCGCGGCCTACCTGTTCCGCCCGCTGGCCTGGCGCATCGCGCGCCTGATCGCCGGCGCGCGCTGACCGCAAGGCGACGCGGTCAGGGCAGGCCGATGCTCACCGCATCGCCGGCGCCGGCCACCACCGACACCTCGGCACGGATGCCGCGCGCGCCCAGCCAGGTCGCGACCGCGTCGCCGCGCGCACGGTCTGCGGCGTCGACCCGCACCGCCGTGACGTTCCAGCGCGCCAGCGCCCAGGCGACCGACTCCAGCGTCGCAATCGCCGGTGCGCCCTCGACGAGTGCGCCCTGCTCGTCGATCGCGTCCTCAGCCAGGGGGACGATGGGCAATGCCTGCAGCGCCGGGATCACCTCGATCGCGATGTCGCCGGCCTCGGCACGCATCGCCGACTCGAGCGCGCGCGATGCCGCCAGATCCAGGCCCGCGCGCGGATGCAGGCGCCAGCGTACGACCCGGCCGCCGTCGCTCGTGTCGAAGGCACCGAGATGCGCGATGGCCTTCGCACGCACCGCCTCCATGGCATCGCGTGCCGCCGAGCGCCGCTGCGCATCGTTCTGCAGCGCGGCCACGCTCTCGCGCAGGCGCGCCAGCGAATCGGCCTGCGCGGCAACGGCACCGTCGTCGGTGGTCAGCACCTCGCGCAGCTGCAGCCGCAACGGCCGACCCAGTGCCGCTTCGACCTGCGATTCGATCCGTTTCGCCATGCCCGGACGGTGGCTCGCCGCCAGCAGGACCGCGTCGACCGCGTAGACCTCGCCGTCGCGCTCGATGCGCAGCGCGCTGACGCGCCCGCCCGCTTCCGCCGCCGCGTCGTCCAGCGCGGTGCGGATGGTGCGCTCGGCGACGCCGCGCGCGGCGATGTCGCGCAGGGCCAGGCCCAGCGGGATGGACAGCAGCACGAAACCGGCGACGATCAGGCCCGCCTGCCAGGCCGACTGCTTAGGCGAATCGGCCGTGCCGAAGCGGTACCAGCGCGCCACGATCGTCGCCGAGAACGCGATCGCCAGCAGGTTGGTCATGAACAGGAAGGCGGCGCCTCCGGCGATGCCGCCGTTGCCCGTGGCGATGCCGAAGCCGACCACCGCCAGCGGTGGCATCAGCGCCGTCGCGATCGCCACGCCGACGATGGTCTCGCCCTTGCGGGTGATCGTCGCGTAGGCCCCGGCGATGCCGGACAGCACCGCGACCAGCAGGTCGAACAGGGTCGGCTCGGTGCGGCCGAGGATCTCCGGCGTGGCCTCCTGCAGCGGCGACACCAGCACGATGCCGATCGCGATCGCCAGCGCCAGGGCGACGCCGGTCGCCAGCGTCTTCAGCGCGCGCCGCATGCTGATGAAATCGAACGTGGCCAGCGACATGCCCAATGCGATGATCGGCCCCATCAGCGGCGAGATCAGCATCGCGCCGATGATCACCGCCACCGAGTTCTGCAGCAGGCCCAGCAGGGCGATGCCGCAGGCCAGGGTGACCATCAGCGCGTAGCGCGCATCCAGGCGCGCACCGTCCTCGATGTGGGCCAGCACTGCCGCACGGTCGATATGCTGCCCGCGGATCCGCCACAGGCCGATCCTGCGCCCTATCGCCGCCATGTCGATCATCGTAGCCCCCCTGGATCCTCGTCGTCCCGTCGATCTTAGAGCCTGCCTGCGATCGCCGCATGCCGACGGCATGCGGCTGATCCGGTGGCCGCCCGATAGAATCCCCCGGCCATGCCCCGCCCGACCGCCACCATCCCCACCGCCTCGACCCTCGCGCTCTGCGCGGCGCTCGCCTGCGCGCCCGCCGAGGCGCGCACGGTCTACCGCTGCGTGCGCAACAACACGGTCAGCCTGTCGACCGCGCCGGAACCTGGCTCGAAGTGCGAAGCGAAGCAGATCGACGACAACGCCGTGCAGACGCCGAACCTGTGGGGCGAGATGGGCGTGTTCAGCGGCACGCTCTACGAGCGCGAGCAGGACGGCAAACTGGTCTACGGCACGCGCAACCTGCCCGGCTCGCGGGTGTTCCTGCGCTTCACCGTGGCCACGCCGCCGGGCGAGCCTGCGCACGAGGGCCTGGGCCGGGTCGGCAAGCCGCAGCTCGACCGCCACCCGCGCCTGTTCAAGGCCGCCGCGAAGAAGCACAAGGTCGAGGACGCCTGGCTGCGCGCAATCGCGCACGCAGAAAGCCTGTTCGACGAGAAGGCGGTTTCGCCCAAGGGCGCGCAGGGCGTGATGCAGCTGATGCCCGACACCGCAAAGGAACTGGGTGTCGTCGATCCGTTCTCACCGGCTGAATCGATCGACGCCGGCGCGCGCTATTTCACCGCGCTGCTGAAGCGCTTCAAGGGCGATGTGACGCTGGCCATCGCCGCCTACAACGCCGGGCCCGGCGTGGTGTCGCGCTACGACGGCGTGCCGCCGTACGCGGAAACCAAGGCCTACCTGGAGAAGGTGCAGGCGCTGTACCACGCGTACAAGGCCGCGCTCTCGCCACCGCCGCAGCGCCCGGCCGACGCGGTGGCGCGCCCTGATCCTGCGCAGCCGCCCGCGCAGGTTCCGTCGAAGGCGTCGCAGAACGCACCGGTGAAGACGCCCGCCCCGACCGCAAAACCTGCGTGAGTCCGCAGCCATGCGGCATACTCCTCGCATGACACGCGATTTCAGGATGGTCGGCTTCGACGCCGACGACACGCTCTGGCGCAGCGAGGATTATTTTCGCGACGCGCAGGTCGAATTCGAACGCATCGTCGGCACCTACGTCGACCTCGACGATGCGCACGACCGGCTGTACGCGGTCGAGAAACGCAACATCGCGCTGTTCGGCTACGGCGCCAAGGGCATGACGTTGTCGATGATCGAGGCCGCGATCGACATTACGGACGCGCGCATCGGCGCCGCCGACATCCACCGCATCGTCGAGATCGGCAAATCGGTGCTGCAGCATCCGGTCGAACTGCTGCCGGGCATCCGCGACGCGGTCGAGGACATCGCCCGCGACTGGCCGGTGGTGCTGATCACCAAGGGCGACCTGTTCCACCAGGAAGCCAAGGTGCGCGACTCCGGGCTGTCCGACCTGTTCCGGCGCATCGAGATCGTCAGCGAGAAGGACGAGGCCACGTACGCGCGGCTGATGCGCGAATTCGACATCGCGCCCGAGCAGTTCGCGATGGTCGGCAATTCGCTGCGTTCGGACATCGTGCCGGTGGTCGCGCTGGGCGGCTGCGGCGTGCACATGCCCTACCACGTGACCTGGGCGCACGAGAACGAGACCGCGCCGCCGATCGCACCCGACCGCATCCGCACGGTCGACGGCCCCGCGGAACTGCCTGCGGCGATCCGGGCGCTGGCGGCCGGCTGAACGTGGAAGCTGAACGGGATCGGGGCGCTTGCCGCCGACCGGCAAGAATTAAAAAACGGTTCACGCGCGCGGCGGCATCGTCTGCCCCACGTCGCACCGTCCCGCGACACGCTGGAGAACCGAAATGACGATCCTCGCCCGCTGGATTGCCCCCGTCGCCCTCGCCGCCGCCCTCGGCGCCGGCGTCCTGATTCCCGCCCCGGCCGAAGCCCGCGACGATCTGATCCGCGTCATCGTCGACCTGCCGGACATCGTGTTCCGCTCGGGGCATCCGTACTACCGCCACGGCGGCTACGGCTACAACGACCGCCTCATCGTCGAACGCGACCGCCGGGGTCGCCCGGTCTACTACCGCCAGGTGCCGCGTGGTTACCGCCACGACGGCCCGCCGTACGGCAACGCCTATGGCTACCACCGCAACCGCGACCATCGCTACAGCCGCCAGGTCTGCGACAGCCGCGGTCGCTGCCGGGTCGAGTACTACGATCCGCGCTACGACCGCCGCGATGATCGCCGTCACTGGCGCGATCGCCACTGATCCTTTCCTGCGCAGACAGTCTCCCGCCACCTCCGAACGCCGCGCCCCGCGCGGCGTTCGTCTTTCCGGCATGCGACATGCCCGTCCGCAAACTGCGACACCGTGGCTGGACGCGGGCAGGCATGCGCCGGAAGATGCCCCTCCCGAGCCTCCGGAGTCCACCGCCATGCGCCGCCTGATCGCCACCTCGCTGCTCGCGCTCGGCCTCGCCGCCGGCACCGCCCACGCCCAGGACTTCAGCATCGGCTGGAACCCGCGCAGCGGCGACGTCTGGGTGGACACCTGGCTGGGCGACATGAACCGCTACGGCAGTCGCTACCGCGATCCCTTCATCGATGAACTGGTCCGTCACCACAGCGCACCGCGCGAACTGGTGGTCGACCTGCTCACGCGCCGCCGCTGGGCGCCGGGCGACGTCTACTTCGCCTGCGCCCTGGCCAAGCTGGTCGGCCGGCCGTGCCGCTACGTCGTCGACATCTGGGAACGCGACCATGGCCAGGGCTGGGGAGCGATCGCCAAGCGCATGGGCATCAAGCCCGGCTCGGCCGAATTCCACCGCCTCAAACGCGGCATGGTGCCGAGCTACGACCGCTGGGGCCGGCCGATCAGCCTCGACACCCAGCTCGAACGCGACTTCCCCGGACGCGGCAAGGGGCCGAAGCACCACTCGGGCGGCCCCAGTCATGGCCCGAATCATGGCCCCGACCACGGCCCGGGCCATGGCGGCAAGGGCCGGGGCAGCGACCACGGTCCCGGTCATGGCGGCGGCAAGGGACAGGGCAAAGGCAAAGGCAACGGCAAGGGCAAAGGCAAGGACTGAGCCGATGACCGACGCCCCGGCGTCACGCATCACCCACCACGGCGGCTGTCATTGCCGCCGTGTCCGTTTCGAGGTCGACGCACCGGCCGACCTCGATGCGCTCGACTGCAACTGCTCGATCTGCCGGATGACCGGCTTCCTCCACCTGATCGTCCCCGCCTCCCGCTTCCGGCTGGTCTCGGGCGAAGACGCGCTCACCGACTATCGCTTCAACACCGGCACCGCGCGACACCTCTTCTGCCGCCATTGCGGCGTGAAATCCTTCTACGTCCCACGCAGCCATCCCGACGGCTTCAGCGTCAACGTGCGCTGCCTCGATCCGGACCCGGCACGCGCCGTCCGGGTCCAGCCCTTCGACGACGGTGACCGCGAAGCCGCCACGGTCGCTCTGGCGCACCTGTCGCGGGACTGAGGTCGCGGCGCCCGGAATCCAGGGCCGCAGACACCAGGCGCCATCGACATCTCCGGCAACCCCGGCCAGACCCCCGGGGCGTTTCGATCCGCGCCCCGCCCGTGCCGATCGGCACGGGAAACCCCGGCCGGGGCGCGCGCTATGATCGCGACGCGCCCGGGCTGGCCCGGGTGGACGCGCTCCAGGGAAGGGGGTCGCACGCCATTGCCGCGCTTCCGCCGATACGGACACGGCGTTGCGACCGGAGTCCATCGTCATGTCCGTGGTACCGCCCGCCAATCTGACCGAGCTGATCAACCGGCGCGAGGCTGCCGACAAGCCGGCCCTGGAGGCGTTGGCGACAGAACTGTGGCCGCGCCTGGAACGCCTCGCCGCGCTGCAGCTGCACGGGCGCAGCGGCCTGACCCTGCAGGCGTCGGACCTGGCCCAGGATGCGTGGATCGCGCTGATGCACGACTTCCCCGGGCGCTTCAACAACCGCGAGCATTTCTACGCGCTGGCAGCGCGGATCGTGCGCAACATCGTGGTCGACTACCTGCGCCGGCGCAGCGCCGAGAAACGCGGCAGCGGCCTGCCGTTCGAGAAGCTGGAGCAGATCGAGCACGAAGCCGCTGCGCCGCTGAACGACACCGTGGATTGGATCGCGGTGGATGCGGCGCTGACCGAACTGTCGAAACACCACGAAGCCGCCGCGCAGGTGGTGGAACTGAAATTCTTCGCCGGCCTGACCAACGAACAGATCGCCGAGGCGATGGACCTGTCCCGGGCGACGGTGGTCCGCCACTACCGCTACGCACGCGCCTGGCTGATCGATCACTTCGGGGTGGAGCCGGTCGGGGATGGCTGAGCAGGGACGCGGCATCGACGAAGGCCAGCTGTTCGAAGACCTCTGCGAACTGACGCGCGACGCGCAGGCGCGCGCGCTGGCGGCGATGGCCGCGCGCGAACCGGCGATGGCCGCGCGGCTGCGCAGGCTGCTGGCCATCGACGATGCCTACGCCGCGCACACCGCGCGCAGCGTGCGCCCGCAGGAACTGCCCGACCCCGTGGACGGGATCAGCGACATCGGCGCGTTCCGTCTGGTCGAACGGATCGGCCGCGGCGGCATGGGCGTGGTCTACCTGGCCGAACGGCGCAGCGGATTCGCGCAGCGCGTCGCCCTGAAACTCATGCCGCGTTTCGTCGGCGACGAGGCCGGCCGCGAGCGGTTCGCGCGCGAACGCGCGCTGCTGGCGCAGCTGCGACATCCCAACATCTGCACCATCCTCGACGGCGGCGAACTGCCCGACGGCACACCGTGGCTGGCGATGGAGTACGTGCCCGGCGACACGCTGTGCGCCTGGTGCGCGCAGCGCAACAGCAGCCTGCGCGAACGCATCGCGCTGTTCCTGCAGCTGTGCGACGCCGTGCAGTACGCGCACCGCAACCTCGTGGTGCACCGCGACCTGAAGGACAGCAACGTGCTGGTGGACGACAGCGGCCACCTGAAGCTGCTGGATTTCGGCATCGCCCGCTCGCTGGTGCCGAACGCCGACGGCCAGACGCTGGCGCAGGACGCGTTCTTCTCGCCGATGACCGCCGCCCCGGAGCAGGTGCGCGGCGAACGGGTCGCGGTCGGCGCGGATGTCTACGCGCTCGGGGCGATGCTGCACCAGCTGCTGTGCGGCCGGCTGCCCTTCGAGCAGCCGAAGCGTTCGCCGGTCGAGCTGCAGCGCGCGATCCTGGAACTGGTGCCGCCGCGGATGAGCGATGTTGTCGCGGGCCTGGCGCCGGGACGCGCGCCGGTGCCTGCGGCCGCGCTGCGCGGCGACCTCGATGCGATCGTCGCGCAGTGCCTGCGCAAGGATGCTGCCGAGCGCTACGCCGAAGTCGGCGAACTCGCCCGCGACCTGCGCGCCTGGCTCGGCGGCCATCCGATCTCGATCGCGCGCGGCGACCGGCTGTACCGCGCGCGCAAGTTCCTGCAGCGGCACCGGCTGACCGTCGCCCTCGCGACGACCGCGTTCGCGGGCCTGCTGGTCGCACTCGGCGTGACCCTGTGGCAGGCCGACGCGCTGCGCAGGGAGCGCGATGCCGCCGAGGCCGCGCGGCGGCAGTCCGAGGTCGACCGCGACCGGGCGCGCACGGTCGCCGCGTTCATGCGCGACACCTTCGAGGAAGCCGATCCGGGACGAGCCACGCGCGGCGACCTGCTCGCGCGCGAGCTGATCGAACGCGGCCGGCGACGCCTGGACGGACTCGAAAGCCAGCAGGACGTGCAGGCCGAACTGGCGCTGCTGCTGGCGGAAAGCTACGCGGGCATGGGCCTGCTGCGCGAAAGCGAAGACCTGCTGCGCCGCTACGACACGGTGATCGAACGACTGGCGACCACAGACCCCGATGCGCGCTGGCGTGCCCGGCGGCTGTCGCTCGGTCACCACATCCGCCTGGACACGGACGGCCCCGAGCTGGACCGCGCCCTGTCGCAGCTGGAGGCCATCGCCACGACACCGTGGATGCGCGTGGAGGCGGCCAGCCTGCGCGCACGCCTGCATGAGCGTCGCTCGCAGTTCGGCGCGGCGGCGCGGACCCTGGAAGCGGCGCAGCGCGACCACGGGGCGACCCTGTCGCCGGAACAATCCCTGCAGCTGCGCGTGGACCTGGGCAATGCGCTGCTGAGCGCGAACCGCATCGAGGACAGCCGGCGCATCTGCGCGCGGATCGCGGGCGAGCCGCTCGACGGTTTCACGCCCGCGCTGCAGGTCCGCGCGCTGCGCCTGCTCGTGCGCGAACGGGAGAGCGACAGCCGCGCCGATGCGTCGCTCACGGCCGCCATCCTGCGCTGGCGGGACACGGCGGTCCGGCTGTACGGCGAGGAATCGCTGGAAGCGGCGAAGGCCTACGAATACATGGTGGACACGACCGACGACCGCGCCGAACAGGACGCCCTGGTCGCCAAGGCCTACGCGATCCATCGCGCCAAGCTGCCGCTGGTGTCGACGGAACGCGCGCATGCGGAATTCAACACCGGGCATTTCCTGGGGAAGTACCGCAACGACATTGTCCGGGCCGAACCCTACTTTGCGAGAGCCGTGGAGATCGGGCGCCGGCTCAAGGGACGGGGCCATGCCGATGTCCTGCGCTTCGAAGTTGCATGGGCGCGGGCCCTCAATGCGCTGGGACGCCATGCGAGATGCCTGGAGGCCTTGTCCAATCCGCCGGAACTGCCCGAGGACGCGTCGGACGCCACCCGGCTCGGCAACCTCAGGCTGGCGCTGGCCGAAGCGGCGGCGGCGCAGGGGCTGCACGACCGGGCCATGGCCGAAATCGTCGCCATCCAGCGAATGTGGACACGACTGGGCCAGGCGATCCCGGACAAGCAGGCCGCCGCGATGCGTCGCTTCGCTTCCCCCGCACCGACCATCGCTGCCCCCGTCCCTGCGCCCGTGCGGACGCCCTGATCCTCCCCGGATCGGATTTCCGCTCGTACAGACACACCAACCTCCGACACACCCAGACCATGTCCAGACGCACCCTGTCCCTTGCCCTGCTCTCGCTGTGCGCCCCCGTCGCATTCGCCCATCCGCCCTGCCCGCGTGAGCCAGTCGACGTCGACCCGGTGCTGTCCCTGCCGGACGGCAACGCCGTGCCGCACCTCAGCGTCTCCACCAGCTTCGTCGGCGATGCGGACGTTCTCGTGGCACTGCAGCGGCATTCGAATGAATTGCCCGGCACCGGCAACTGCCGGACGGGCGACAGCAGCATCGAGTTCCCGGGTCCCACCAGTACGGAACCGGGGCTGGGGATCCAGCCACCGTACGCCAGACGCGCGGGCTTCGGCATGCTCGGCCTGCCCGACCTGCGCAGCGCGCCGCTGAATACCGCACTGACCTACCGGCTGGATTTCAAGATCGACAAACAGCCGCTGCCTGCCGGTGGCGACTGGGTGGACATCATCCAGTTCGAGTTCCGCTGGAACGGCTGGCCGGACACGGGCAAGAACCTCCCGTCCACGTTGTATCGCCTGCGCCTGCGGCAAAGCACCGATCGGGGCACGCCGACCGTGGCCGAAGTCATCGAAGTCCGACGGCCCGATCCCGATTCGGGCCATTCGACCCAACAGGTCGTGGCGAGCCTCACGCTGGATCAGCCCGAGGCGAGAATCCCGATGGCGCTGCAGTGGCATCAGCGCAACCGCTTGCCTGACAATGACGACACGATCGATCCGCCGGGCGACGACCTGCAGATCATGAGCCTCCCGCAAGGCGGCACGGACGACATCGGGATCATCGGCATCGGCGACAAGGGATCCAGCAGCATCGTCAATCCCGTCGACTCGGCGTTCGAGATCCTCGGCCCCGGCGGCGTCGTGCTGTATCGCGCCGAGCTGCCCGAGCAGTGGGCCGAGAGCATGCAGTTCGGCCTGCTGAACTACCACAGCCCGTCGATCCCGACGTCCGTGCTCACGCCTGCCGTGCACACGACGGAGGAAACGCTGAGCGTGATGATGAACGAGTGATGCGCGCCGATCGCGGACGGACTCGATGCCGCCACCATGCGATGCACGACGCGATGATCCTGTTTCCGTGCGATTCCCGCTGATGAAGGAAACCGGCCCATCGAAGCGCGATCGGGCCGGTTTCCACCGGCCCAGCCGCCGCATCGCAGACAAGGAATCCGACACCCATGCATCGCACGCTTTACATCGCCGCCGCAGCCCTGCTGTTCGCAGGCCACGCCACTGCCGAGACCCCCAGGTCCGACGGCTTCCGGATCGAAAGCGAAGACCAGTTCGCACGCGATTACGCCGATAGCGTCGAACGCATCGACGCAGGCGTATACCTGGTGACGAAGGGCGCTCTCGCCGGCAGGACCATCACGCTCGGCGAATCCGGCCTGGCCTATGACCTGGCCGCCCTGCGCGCCCGCGTGCCCGCCAGCGGTCGCGAACGATCAGTGCTCCAGTCGCAGGTGAAGCGGCTGCAGCGGACCGCCGAGCGATTCGAACGCCAGCGTTCGAACGCCACCACCCGAGCAAGTCAGCTCGGCGCCATCCAATGCAGCTACTTCAACTGGTCGACCCGTCAGACCATCTGGTACAGCGGAACGGCCTACGTCAGCGCGACCGCCGAGTACTACATGAGCAACGGTGGCGGCGGGCTCAACCCCTACTACGCGCGTGCAGCCGCCAGCGCCAACGGCAGTGTGTCCGCGCCCCCCGGCGTACCGTTCGGATCGGGCTCGCTTTCCGCGCATGCCGTCGCCTGGAACCGCAACACCAACGTCATCGCCCAGAAATTCTCGTTCGGCAACTATCCGAACGTCAGCTCGGGATACGTCTACAGCGGCCCGGATTTTTCCCACAACCTCGAAGCCTTCTCCGGCGTGGAAGGCGAAGGCGACTGCCTCGGCTACGTCGGCATCTCCGCCAACCTCCAGTAACCGTCCTCGGCAGGACACCCAGCGCGCACGGAAGCGCGCCGGGTGTCTTTTTTGACGATGCCGGGATCCGTGCGCATGCGTCGTTCCGTCCTGAGAGGCGATGCACTGCCCCTCTCGCCCGGCATCATCACGACGATGCAGCAGCACGTCCCTGCCATCAACGATCGAACAGGCGACGCAGGCGTCCGCGCTTCGGTTCCGCAGGCTTGGGGGCCGGCACCGGGGGCGCGGGCGGCGGCGGCGGATCCTTGAGCAGCTTCCGCGCCAGCGCATAGAACTTCTTGCGCTCCGCCATGCCGTTGTAGCCGCCGTTGATGGTGATGCCGATGTATTCCACCGGCGACACCTGGATCACCTTGCCCCGGTACTTCTTCGAGAGCTTGCTCGTGTCGGGATGGTTCGCCGGGTCGTTGAGATTGCGCGTGCGCCAGTACTCGCATGCGCTCCACACCGCGTACTGCGGCGTTTCGAGCAGCTCCGGCGCATTGATGAACTGGTCGCGACGACCGCTGCGGATGCCCAGCTGCAGGTAATTGGCGCGTCCGGTGGTCTGGAAGATGCCGCGGCCCTTAAAGCGCGGCCCATCGCCCGGGCGCGTGTTGCCCAGATCGGCGCGCCCCTCGTAGGCCTTGCCCGACGCGTATTCGCGCAACACGCGGAAATGATCGGTCTCGTGGCAGGCCTGCGCGAGGAAATGCGCGTACTCCTGCGCGGTGTCGATCTCGTACTGCGGGCAATAGTGATTCATCCACTGCGCCAGCTCGGGCATCCAGCGCGTCGATGCGCCCGCGATGCTGGCCAGATGTTCCGCTGTCACTACGAACGCCATGCGCGCTGCTCCCTGTGCGACTGCCTGTTCAGGTTGTGACGCGAATGCGTCGCGGCGACGGACACGCCGGCCCGACCGTTCGTCGGAATGCGTTCGGCTCGTCGCAGGGTGGCCGCTCGCGACATCGCGACGCGTTGCAGTGAAAGCGGACCGGCGGACCCAAGCGTACTGCCGACATGGAAAACCTGCGGTGCGGACGCACCGCGTGCCCACGGAGACACGGCATGCCCAACGGACGACTCTTCGAACTCCAGCACGTGGTGCTGGCGCCGCACCTTCGCGTCGCCGAGGCGGTGGTCGCGCCGCCGGCGACGCCCGATGCGGCCACGGTGGCGTCCACCGCAACGATCAGCGCGGTTGCGCTGCATGCGCAGCCGTTGTCCATCCAGCCCGCAAGAGCCGAACTGCTTCGCATTCGCCCGAAGCTCGAGCTGATGCGGCCGGACCTGTTCCAGGTCGCGACCAGCTTCCCGCGCGAGTCGTCGTCGCATCCCATCGCCGCGACCGCGCAGCCGGACGACACGCAGCTGTTCGAATCGGCCGACGGCGCCACGCGCTACTGGCTGCCGCGCTATCGACTGCGCGCCGCGACGCAGGGTCGCTATCAGGTGGGCGTGGTCGCGGACGCGGACGGTCGCTGGGTGCTGAGCCTCGGGCTGGAACGCTATCCCGCACCGGAAATCGCGACAGCGGCGCAGACCGCCGCGCGCCTGCCGCACACCATCGCGGCCACGCTGCGCTTCATGCTGCCAGGCACTACGGTGGAGCGACGGCTGGCCGTCGACGAGATCGTCGAGGACGCGGGCGGACCGGTGGCGATCCTGCGGCTGCCGCTTGCCGACCGCGACGATGTCCTCGGCGCATTCATGACCCGGGAGTCGAAGACGACGCTCGACGTGGCGCGGCAATACACTGTCGCGGTACCGACCGGCGAAGAGGCCCCGGCCGACGCCACGCCCGTGGATCCGGGCACGTCGATACCGGTCGATCGGATCGAACCGGATCGGCCCTTTCCGCACCTGCGCAAGCCGATTCCGCGTGGACGCGTGACGCCGGTCGATCCACGTCCGGTGTCCCCGCTTGCCGAGGGCGTGCTTGCCGAGGGCAGGCTTGCGGAAGGCAGGCTTGCGAATGCCGTGCCGGCCGATGGCGCGCTCGCGGCGACGCGCATGCGGCGCCTCGACATCGCGTCGATCCGCGCCACCCCCACCCTGCATGCACGTCCGCTGATCCGCGAACGTCCCCGCATCGAACTGCCGCCGGCCGTCATCGCGAAGCCGCTGTACCGGCAGGCGCCGCAGCATCAGCCCATCGCGATCCCGCTGTGGTTCGATCGCAACCTGCATCCCTACATCTATCCCAGCGGTGCGCCCGATGCCGCGGCCGGCAGCGCGCTGACCCTGCACACGGTGGCGTGGACGGCGCCGGGGCAGGCGGCACGCAACCATGCCTACTTCCAGAGCGTGTCCGACCCGTCGCGGTTCTGGTACCTGCCCGATGTCTTCCGCCTCGCGCGCACCAGCACGGCGCCGTTCCGCCCGGCGCTCGCGTTCGTGGTCGATCAGGGAGAAAGCGAGGACGCGACGGAAGTGGAACTGATCGCCGATGTGCAGCCGGTCACCGACGGCAAGCGCCTGCTGGCCGCGCGCACCGCGCTGGCCGCGAAGATCCCCGCGACCGGCGTCGCACCGCGCCCGATCACGCTCGAACCACTGCTCGCACGCTCGGTGCTGCGCCTGGGACTGCCACGCGGCGGACGCATGCAGCAGGTCACGCTGGACATCCCGGTCGACCTGGCCAACGGATTCCAGCTCAGCGACCGATTCGCGATGGATGCGTTCCAGGACGTGTTCGCCGCATTGACTTCGGAACAACCCGGTACGCTGCTGCGCGGCAGCGTCGCGGTGTCCACGGGCATGGGTGGCGATGCGCTGATCCCGGTGGAGATCGATGTCTGCCGCATGCAGGGCGAACTCTTCGAGTACGTCGAGACGCCCGATCCCGCCACTGGCGGCATGTCGGTCCGCCTGCGCAATCTCACCGAGGGCGCACTGTCCATTTCCGCACTGCCTGCATGGCTCGCACGGGGCGCGACGATGCTGCCCGCGAGCGTGCGCGGCATCGACCTCTCGCAACCCCTGCGCATGGACGCCGATGGCGAGCTGCTGATCGAAGTCCTGCCGGACGCGCCGTGGCCGGACGATGCGCAGGGAGCGACCGATGCGATCTTCGACACGTCGGCGATCGTTGCGCTGCCCGATCCGGAACAGGTGTTCGCTCAGACCTTCGACAACAGCATCGAACAGGACACGCTGCGCGAGATCACGGTGATGACCGACCCGTCGGTGCTGGCCGGCGACGGCACGCCGGGCAGCGCGCTGCGCATGATCATCATCGAGTTCGCCGGCAATCGATCGGTGCGCCTGAGCGCGACGCAGATCGAACAGACCGTGCAGGTGCCGGTGCCGCTGATGGACATCCTGCTGCGACGCGATACCGAAGGCCGCTATCGCTTCCGGCAAACGCTGATTCCGGTGTCCGGTCCGCAGCGCACGGATCCGCAATGGCGCGAATCCGACCTCGCGGTGCTGTTCGCCCCCATGCCCTGAGCCAGCGGACCAGCGCCGTCGGCACACGCCTTCGGTCGCACGCGTTCCTGGCAGGACTTCCCCCACCGATCGCTCGACAGGCGCCGCAATGCTCGCTGGTTCCCCCGACTGGAATGCATCCATCGCCTTCGACGGCCATGCGGCGTTCGCCGCATGGGAGCGACCTGCGATGTTCGTCGTGCCGCCGACCGCGCTGGTGGCGCGCACGCACGACGGCGGCCCCGCACTCAGGCTGGACCGCTATCGGCAGGATCGCGATCGCGACGGCCTCGCCGAATTCTCGTTCCTGTCGCTCGCTTTCGCGGTGGACACGCACCTGCCCACGCCAGGCGCAGCACAGGGAACGGACGCGCTCGACTTCCATCCGATGCGCATCGAACGCGGCTGGATCCGCCTGGATCCCGTCGGCGCACTGGACCTGCCCGATGCCGTACGCGCGCTGCAGCCGCTCGACATCGCCGGCGGCGGCTCGATGGCCCTGGGCGTCCGGCTGGACGCGACGGCGACCGAACTGTTCATCGGCGCGCTGCGTCGCGGCATGGCCCTCGTCAACGCCAATGCCTGGTGTCGCGTCCGTGGCGTCGCAGCGCGTCATCCGCTCTCGCTCTCCGTCGATCCGCCCGCACTGCTCGCCGGCCTGCGGGCGATCGCATCCGTCGATGCCGCCGCATCGACGGATGCGATCGGGATCCCGATCGACGTGCTCCGCGAGACCCTGCTCGCGGATCCTGCGCGCCTGGGCCTCGCGCCGCTCGGCCAGGTGCCCGATCGCGACCGCACGCAGGCCGTGCAGGCCGTTCTCGATCGATGCGCGGCGCGCTTCGCCGAACCGGTGCCGGGCGAGCGCGACGACCGCATCCATCTGCGCTTCGATCCTGCACGGATGGGACCGGCGCAATTGCGCTGGTCGCTGGACGACGTCCTGCTGGCGCCACGCGTCTTCGCGCTCGCCGCCGATCCGCTCGGCCCGCTGCGCGACCTCGACGCATCGGCGCTGGAACGCGACGTGCTGCGCGACCGCACCGCACCCGCGCTCGACAGCGGCTGGCACGCCATCACGGTCCTTGCCAACGTACCGCAGCGCCGCGTCGGCCTGCTGCGCGCACAGGTGGACATGGTCGCCGCAGCCAGGCCACCGGCACGCCCATTCGCGAGCAAGGCCAGCTTGCCGCTGCCCGGCGATCGTTCGCCTGCCGTGGCGACCTTGCGCCTGTCGCCGTCGGAGCCGCTCGCCTACCGCTGGCGCACCCAGGCCTTCGTCGTCGACGCTGGACGCGTGGCGATGCTGCCGGGACCCGAGCGCGAATCCACCCGCGAAATGCTGGTCGTCGGGATCGAGGATTTCGGCCTCTCGCTGGTGAACGTCGACTGCGAACGGTCGTTCCTCGACCAGGCCAGCGTCACCGTGCGCGTCGAGGGAACGCGCGAAGGACGCGCATGGTCGCTTTCGGCGAAGCTCGACCGGGATGCACCCACAGCCGCGTTCGCGGTACCGCGCGACGTGGTCGGCGCGACCCTGTCCGCGACTGCGGAGGCGCTCGCGGGCGATGCGCGCGCGACGATGGCGCCCATCCCGGTCGAAGCGCTGACCCTCGATGCCTTCAGCTTCGAAGGCAGCGGCGCGCGCGCGCTGGATGTCATGGGCGTCTTCGACGACGCGAGTCGGGAGATCCTGGTGGAAGTGGTGCCGGAAGGTCGCGAGCACGAGCCGACGCGGATCCGCCTGCTGCGTCTCACGCCTGCGTCACCGCACGAGCGATGGACCTGGACGGCAACGTCGCCCTTGCGTCCCGGCTATCTCTGGCGCCGCCACGGCCAGTCCCGGTGGTCGCCGGTGATGTCGCCCGAATCGGCACTGACCGTGCACAGCAGCAACGCGCCGGGTTCGGCGCAAGGAGCCAACATGGAACGAGTCATCGAAGACGCCGTGTTCTCGCCGGTCCCCGGAGAAACCGGCGTCTGGCATTACCGCGCGCGACATCCGGGCATCGCTGCGGACGGAGGAACGTCGCAGATCACGCTGATCTCGGCCGCAGGCATCCACATGCTGTCGCTGACGGCGATCTGGGGCGTACCCACGCCGCAGCTGGAAGCCGCGCGCGCTGCGCTCGCAGCGGAAGCGGGCATCGATGCCACACGCATCGAATTGCGCCCGTCGCCCCATGCGGTCGGCGATGTGGTGCTGCGCTTCGGCGATGGCGCCGGCGCCTGGGAGGATGCAGCGCGCACGCAGTCCTCCGGCATGCCGCCCTACCACGCCGCGTTCTCGCTGATGCTCGACGACGCGCGCGCCGACAAAGTCAAACGCGCGCTCGCCGGCGAGGCAGGACTGTTCGGCGTCGCCTACGCGTGGACGCTGCCCGGAGGCGCACGCACGACGACCTCATCGGTCGACAGCGCCTCGGCGCACGTCGACGCTTCGGTACGCGTCGACGACGCTGCGGGCCACGCATCGTTCACCACGACGGACACGCTCGCCACCGACACCACGAGCGGCGGCGATGCGACGTCCGGCGAAGCGTTCGCGGATGCGACGAGCTGGCGAATCCGTCCGCCCTGATCCCGGCGCTTCGCCGGACCCCGTGCGGGGTCGAAAGGCATTTCCACATGGGATCCGTGCGCAGGGTCCCCAGGCGGCATCTCCAGACGCGATCTCCACGCGGGATCGTGCAGGGCGGACTCATGCGCGCGAATGAGTGTCCGCCATGCCTCCGTTCGAAAACCCGCTCAAGAACCCGCTCGAAAATCCGTTCGAAAACATGCATCGCCGGCTGTCCGCATCGACCCGCGCAACGCGTTGACGAAGCAGCAGGCATCACACACGGCACGATCCACGCCATCGCCTCACACCGCACGGATCGGCCATCGCACACGTCAAGGAGTACGACCATGATGCAATTGGACAACGTCCGCCAGCTCCACGGTTACCAGGTGCACGGCGACCACGCCAGCGACCACACCTTCTACGTCTACCCCAAGGAGCCGACCATCAAGCGGCTGGACAACGGAGGCCTTGCCCTGCGTTTCGTCGAGTACGGTCAGATCCGCGAGGACGGCGGCAAGAAATTCGGCGGCTTCATCGCATTCGACGCCGAACTCTGCGTGCCGGACGACGCGATGAAGAAGATCACCACCGACCTCCAGAAGGAAGTGGATGCGAAGTACCAGCGCACCGGCAGGCAGGCGCCCAAGGTCCAGCTCGCCACCGTCAGCTGGACCGACGGCACCGTGGAGCTCCTGCTCACCGAAGGCGGCGCCCTGGTCGAGAAGATCCGCTCTCCCGGCAAACCGTCCCTGTTCGGCAGCAACGTCGCGTCTTTCCAGATGGAACTGAGCGAACTGGGCACGGCCGTCTTCAAGGAGACATTG
Source organism: Lysobacter brunescens (assembly GCF_042677005.1). NCBI lineage: Bacteria > Pseudomonadati > Pseudomonadota > Gammaproteobacteria > Lysobacterales > Lysobacteraceae > Lysobacter > Lysobacter brunescens. The sequence goes on from NZ_JBHTIF010000001.1 coordinate 549,743, forward strand.
AGCACCGGTGCGGGCAGCGCGATCACGGTCGTCTACAAGCTGAACCACTACATCCGGCTGCCCGAGATGAAGGCCTGGGGCCGCTGGAACGCATCCGAGTTCTACTCGTTCTTCCAGGACATCAACACCGAAGACAACTTCTGGAGCGAAGACAGCTACACCGAGGTGGTGAACTCCTCGCGATACAAGAACGACGTGACGGAAACGCACTTCGAGTTCGTGCAGGCGCCGAACCTCAGCCCGGAAGAGAACACGAAGCTGGAAGCCGAGATCCGCGCGATCATCACCAAGCAGCTGGAAGCGGCCGTGCAGCGCAACCTGCTGAAGGAAATCGCCGAAGTCGACCCGAACACGAAGGAGCTGCGCGAAGGCCAGGACATCGAGGACATCCGCCGCAGCATCAACAAGACCCAGATGGCGAACGTCGAAGTCAAGTGGAGCGAAGCCAAGACCATCCTCGTGCCTAGGAATCCGCAGGGCATGCTGCCTTCGATTCCCGCGATGAAGGGCAAGGACAACAAGCCGCTGAAGTGGGAGGACTACTACAGCAAGGTCAGCGTCGACGAATTCCTGAAGACCCTGCAGGTCAGCATGCGGGTCAACGCCGACTTCACGAAGCTGCCGATCCACAGCGTCGAGGTGAAGATCTGGTACCCGCACGGACCGTTGGCCAAGACCCGGGAATTCACCTTCGATTCGCCCGACGATGTCGCCAAGTTCGAATGCTTCGTCCACAACGGCATCCGCAAGTTCAAGTACCAGTACACGGTCAACTACCGCGGAAGCGCCTTCGTCTATCGCTCCGAGGAGAAGGAGACCGACGACACCAACCTGACCATCAACGTCGACGACCTGGGCATCCTGGCGCTCGACATCGCGCCGGGCGACATCAATTTCGGCCAGGTCGACCGGGCGATGATCACCGTGCGCTACAGCGGCGGCGTGCGTCCGTTCGAGAAGAAGTTCAACATGACCAAGGACGCGAACACCTTCTCGGTGCGCGAGGTCATCGAGCGTCCGCGCACGAACCCGATCCTCTACCAGGTCACCTACCAGATGGCCGACGGTCGCGAGATCAAGCGGCCCGAACAGGAACAGCTGGCGTCCGAGCTCTACATCGACGATCCGTTCAGCTCGATCAAGACCGTCGCCTTCCGGGCGGTGGGCGACCTGGAGAACGACATCCAGGCGATCACGGTCGACGCGGTCTACGTGGACCCGGGCAACAACTATCGGCAGACCGTGCGCAAGAACCTGTCGTCGGACAACCCGGCGGAAGACTGGTCGTTCCCGGTGATCGACGACACGCTCGGCGAAGTGCGCTGGTCGGCGACGATCACGTTCCGCAACGGCACCATGCGCGAGTTGCCGGAGACGCCCGCGAAGCGGCCGACGATCACCATCGGCAGCGGCACCGTCGATTTCCTCGAAGTCGCGGTGGTGCCGGACCTCATGGACTGGGACAAGGTCAAGCTGGTCAACGTCGCGCTGAAGTACGTCGATGCCGACAACGGCGTCAACGAACGCATCGAGATGCGCTTCAAGTCGGGCGATGCCGAAAAGAACTGGAAGGTGCCGATCAAGGACGCTACGAAGACCGGCTACGAAGCGACGATCACCTACTTCATGGTCGATGGCGGGCGCAGGGTCACCGAGGGCCCGAAGCCGATGACCGACCTGTCGCTGTTCCTTGAAGTCCCCGCCTGAGGAACGCAGCCATGCTCCTACTCGACAGCCGCACGCGCGAGATCGACGGCATCACGGTCTTTCCGGACCATGCCGATCCCGAGCAGTGGTACTACATGCCGCTGGCCCCGCACCTGACCACGGTGCGCGATCGCACTGCGGGAGTGGACGTCCCGCAGTTCCTGCTGCTCGGCTTCCGCGGCGACGCGGGCAACGGCGGCTTCCTCAATTTCGACGTGAACGTGGGCGCCAGCCAGTCGCAGATCGACCGGCTGGCCCAGGCCATCGCCAACGACGAGAACCTGCGCAACGCGCCGCGCCTGGCGCCGGTGCCGCTGGAGGACGGCACCGTCCGCCTGCTGATGCTGGGCAAGGCCAGCGACAGCACGGCCGCACCGACCGGCACGCAGGACTTCGTCCTCAAGATCGATCATCACGCCAAGCCCGCCCTGTACGGCAACAACCAGGCGGCGTTTTCCGTGCGGCTGGACCAGGACGGCTTCAGCCTGATGCGCAGTTGCCTGGACGGCGAGATCCTGCCGGTGGCCGTGATCTATTCGCTGGATTTCCTCGGCCTGCGCCCGGCCTACAACATCCGCCTGAAGGTCGACTGGGACCGCGTGCAGAAGCACATGGACGAGAGCTTCTCCGTCGGCTTCATATTCGGCTCGTCGGAGATCGGCAAGGCGGTGGATGAACTCGTCGACAGTCGCGCCATCGTGCTGGAGTCGGACACCTTCGTCGTCGAGAGCGATGACACCAAGGGGATCATCGACCGTCGCGATGCCGCGCTGGCCCAGGTGCGGGCGATGATCACCGAGGCGTTCTTCAACGTCAGCCTGCCGCCGTGGACGCCGGAAAAGAAGCCGGACTGGGAACGCGCGATGGACGCGGTGGGCCGCTTCGCCGGCCAGCAGGCGGCGCATGCGGCGGGCGGACCGGCGATGGGGCTGATGCCCAGCTTCTCCTACAAGCGCATGGACTACACGCGCATGGACCGCAAGTCGCTCAACGTGAATTTCTCCGAGCGCGTCGCGGTGAAGAAGTCGATCCATCCGCAGGGCCACCTGGCGGCACTGACGAAGACGCTGCGCGATGGCGGGCTGCCGCTGGACCGCTTCGTCAAGCAGGTGAGTCTCGACAACGACTGGTTCCAGAAGCGGCGGATCAAGGGCGTGGTCCGCGCCGACATGGCCGCGGACGACATCGCCAGCATCAACCTGCGCGCGCGCTATGCGGGCAAACCCAAGAACGCGCTGCTGACCCCGGCGGCCCCGGAGGCGAGCTTCGAGTGGCTGAGCGAACTGCGCAACGGCGCGATGGTGCGCGAGGTCGAGGTCGACTACGAAGTCACGTTCAAGTCGGTCGACACCGCCGAGCGGCCTGCGGTCCTCAAGTCAAAGCCGCGCATGGTCGACGTCGACAACCTGGAGATCATGCCCAGGGAGCTGTACGCAATCGCGACCGTGCCGGTGCTCGCCGAGAACTTCCCCTGGGACCGCTACACCTCGGTGGAAGTGCACCTGCGCTACACCGACGAGCGCCAACGGCATCGCGCAGCGCGACATGTTCCGGCTGACCGCCGAGGCGACTTCGGCCAGCTGGAAGATGTTCATGCTCGATCCCGCGCGCACGGGATTCGAGGTGCGCAAGGTATTCCGCGCCAAGGACAACCGCGACGTGGAACACGCCTGGACGCCTTGCGACGACACCCAGGTGGTGGTGCGCAATCCGTTCCCGACGCGGCGCGTGGTCCAGGTGGTGCCGAGCGTGAACTGGAGCGAGGTGTCCGAAGCCTTCGTCGACTTCCGCTACGAAGACCCGGCGAACGACCTGCTCGTGGAGGAATCGCTCAGCTTCAGCGAGGGCGCGTCGTCGAAGGCGTTCGCGGTCGACCTGCGCGACCCTTCGCGCAAGTCGGTGTTCTACCGGGTGGGCCTGCACTACAAGGACGGGCGCTTCGTCGAGCTGCCCGAGTCGATGACCAACGCCAACCGCATCGCGCTGCGCGCCGACGCGAAGGGCCGCCGCATCGTCACCGTGCGCCCGCCCGCCGACTTCGAACGCAGGAAGCTCCGCAAGTGCACGATGCGCCTGCGCTTCGAGGACTTCGCGGCGGGCCTCGCGTTCGAGGACGAGTTCGTCTTCGAGAACGGCAGCAGCCTGGCCGAGTTCGAGTACGACTACGTCGATCCGGCGCGCATGCGCTACGAGTACAAGGCCTCGTTCCTGTTCGAGAACGGCCTGTCGAAGAGCGGCAACTGGACCGCGACCGCAGCGACCGACCTGGCCGCGAAGATTCCATGAGGAGGACATCATGCTGCAGCTCGATTCGCGCACGCTGACGATCGAAGGCGTCACCGTGTTCCGCGATCACGCGGATCCTTCGCAGTTCTGGTACCTGCCGGGGCCGGTGTCGCTGGCCCGGCGAGAAGCGGACCAGCGCGCGAAGTTCACCTTCCTGAAGTACAAGAACCGCCCCGGCGCCGCGCGACGCGGCGGCGGCTACCTGATGATCGAGACCGAACTGGCGCTCGACCGCGATCTCGAACGCCGGGTGACGGAACGCCTGGCCTCGATCAGTCGTGGCCGGCCGAAGCTGGCGCCGGTGCCGTTCGACGAGGGCACCGTGGCCTGCGTCGCGCTGAACCTGCAGGGTTCGGGCGGCACGCGTGCCACGCCCGCGCCGGAAGGCGCGTTCAATGCGGTCGAGACCATCCTCGGCGCGGGCAAGCCTTCGCTGGCCGGCAGCAATACTGCGGTCTTCAGCCTGGAACTGTCGGCAGAGGGCGCGACCCTGCTGGAGAAGGCGCTGCAGGAAGGCACGACCCCGATCGGCGTGATCTACGACCTCAAGTACACCGGCCTGCGTCCGGCGTTCAACGTCAAGATCACCGCCGACTTCAACCAGGTCTTCACCCATTTCAGCACTTCGGCCAACGGCCAGCGCGGCTTCGTCCGCGCCGGCATCGATGCCGGTTTCGAACGCCTCGTCCGCGATGGCGCGATCCGCATTGAAGTCGCCGACATGACCAACAGCGCCGAGAACGAAACGCGCATCAAGGACGCGCTGGATTTCTTCAAGGGACAGGTGCTCAACACCTGGTTCACGCCGGTGCTCACGCCCGGCACCCTCGCCGCTGCGGCCGCGCAGGCGGACAGCCTGGACCAGGTGCGTGCGCTCGGCGCGCAGCTGCGCCCGCCGCAGCCGCCCGCACCCGAGCGCCCGCCGGAAACCCCGGCGCCGGCCGACCCCGTCGACCACGGCCCGAGCCCGACCGCAGGCAGCGGCCACGGCGATGCGCCGGCCGGCATGGCACTGCCCGCCGGCGGCGGCGGTGCGGATGCCAGCCCCACCGAAGGCACGGGCGAGCCGGCGACGACCGGACCCGCACCGGCCTCCGGTGCGGCCGGCCTCGCGGTCCGTCGCGATCGCGGCGCGGCCGTGGACGCGGTGGCGGACGGCGCCGGTGCAGGCGGCACGACGGGCCGCAGCGGCGACGAGACCGTCGCGGCGTTCAGGCTCAAGACCATCCGCCAGGAGGAACGGCGCAAGGTCACGTTCGAGTACAACCGCGCCGAAGCCCAGCAGCGCACCTACGCACCGCAGGGCTTCATCGGCCTGCTCGCGCGCGACTTGCGCCGCCCGCCGTACTTCATCGAGATCGACATCGACGACGCGTTCTTCCGCAGCATCGACATCGAGGCCAAGGCACCATTCGATTTCGAGAGCGTCGGCCTGCGCGAGATCCACCTGCAGATCGACTACGGCCCGACCAGCGACCCGAACAACCACCGCCGCAAGGACTTCGTGTTCACCGCCGAGGATCGCGGGCCGAAGACCGTCGAATTCATGACCAACCTGCGCAAGGACCGGACGTACGCGTACCAGGCGCAGTATCACTTCGACCCGGCCAGCGGCTGGGATGGCGTGCGCAGCTCATACGACGGCCCGCGCGTGGCCTCGACCGACGACCGCACGCTGGTGCTGAACCCGGCCGAGGCGGTCGGCTTCCTCTCGGTGCGGCTGGAACCCGGACGCATCGATGCAGGCGTGGTGGATGCGATCGAGATCGACCTGGAATACGCGGACCCGGCCGGATGGCGACGCGAGCACACCGTACGCATCGATGCCGACGCGCCGGAAGCCCAGACCTGGAAGCTGCGCACGTCGCCGAACGCACCGCGCAGCTGGTCCTACACCGTGCGCCACAAACTCAAGGACGGCACCGAACGCGCATTGCCGAAGGCGACGACGCGTGCGACCTCGGTCGTGATCGACGACCCGTTCCCGGGTTCGCTCGACATCACCATCTTCCCGAGCCTGGACTTCGGAAGCCTGCGCGCCGCGATGCTGGACGTGACCTACGAGGACGCGAGCCACCACTACGTGCGCCAGCAGCGCCTGCGCCTGGAGCCGGACGCGACCGAGCTGAGCGTGCGCTTCTCCACCCCGGATCCGAAGCGCCGCGTCTGGCGCCACCAGCTCACGCTGGTCCACGCCGACGGCCGCACCGAGCGCCGCCCGGCCGTGGAGACCGAAGACGACATCCTCGGCATCGTCGCCTGACGCCGACGCCGCACGACATCACAAGGAGTCCATCATGACCAAGCGAGCCGTCATCGTCGGCGTCAACGACTACTCGGTGCAGGGCTACAACAACCTGCGCTTCTGCGTCGCCGACGCCGCATCCATGTACCACCTGCTGCGCGACGCCTTCGGCTTCGATCCGCAGGACATGTTCTACCTCACCGATGCCCGGGCCACCTCCAGCCGCATCCGCCAGGCGCTGCGTTACTGCGTCAGCCAGTCGCAGCCGGGCGACGTGATCTGCTTCTACTACTCCGGCCACGGCGGGCGCACGCCCCATCCGTCCAACCCGGCGCAGATGTTCGAGACCATCATCCCGTACTCCGGCCAGCACATCAGCGACCACGAGCTGTTCTCGCTGGCCGACACGCTGGAGCACTCGGTCGCCAACTTCACGATGATCCTCGACAGCTGCCATTCCGGCGGCATGCACGACGAAGCCGAGCGGGCGCGCCGCGCGCGTTCGCCCGCGTTCTCCGCCGAACTGGTGCAGGCGCTGACCCAGTGCAGGACGATGGTGCCGTGCGGCATCTGCCTCCCGCCGGCGCAGCGCAACGCCCTCGACGGCAACATCCGCCGGGTGACCGCGCGCAATGCCGGCGTGGTCGTCGAGGAAGACACCTCGCGACGCCTGGTGCAGAACGCGAAGTCGACGTTGATCGCCGCCAGCTCCGCGGCGCAGGTCGCGATGGAACACGAGACGATCGGGCATGGACTGCTCACCAAGTCCTTCCTGGACCTCATCGACACCTGCCCGTACACCATCACCTACGACACGCTGATGACCGAGCTGACATCGAAGGTCAACGCGCTGATGTCCACGCATTTTCCCGGCGAGACGCAGACGCCGCAGTTGCGCGGCCAGGCCAACCGGATGGGGGAAGACTTCCTCGACGGGTGGCGCGACTGCCGCTGACCGCCGCGCCGCGCGGTTTCGCGCGGCGCCGCTCCGAACGCAACGCGCACCGGCGCAAGGACCCATTCCATGCTCAGCCTCGAGAAACCGCTCACCATCGACGGCCTGACCGTCTTCCGCGACCACGCCGATCCGAACCAGTTCTGGTATCTGCCCGGACCGGTCTCGCTCGCGCGTCGCGCCGGCGAGAACCTGGCGGAATTCACCTTCCTCAAGTACAAGGCCGCCAGCGTCGACGTGGCCCGCAAGGGTGGCGGCTTCGTCACCTTCAAGACATCGCTGCGCCTGAGTCCGTCGACCGAGTCGCGCCTCATCGGCCGACTGAACGCCGAACCGGGCGTCACGCCGCCGGTGCGGCTCGCTGCGGTGCCGTTCGAGGAAGGCACCGTGCAGTGCATCGCGCTCAACCTGCAGGGCAGCGGCGGCACCTCGGCGACGCCGCCGCCCGAGGGTGCGTTCAACGCGGTCGAACACATCCTGGGCGCATCGGTCCCCACGATGGACAGCGAGAACGGCGCTGCCTTCAGCCTGAGCCTGTCGCAGGAGGGCGCGACGATCCTCGAACAGGCCATGTCCAACGGCATGACCCCGATCGGCGTGCTGTACGACATGAAGTACCTGGCGATGCGTCCCGCGATCGACGTGGAGATCACTGCGGATTTCGAACGCATCTTCACCCACTTCAGCGCCAGCCTCGAAGCGCAGTACATGTACCTGCGCGGCGGCATCGATGCCGCCTTCGAGTCGCTGGTGCAGTCGGGCGCGATCAAGATCAAGGTGCTGAACTTCACCGACCAGGACGATGAACGCGAACAGGAGCGCTGGGCGCTGGAGTTCTTCAAGGAAGACCTGCTGTCGAAGTGGTTCGAGCCCAGCCTCACGCCCGGGCAGACCGCCGCCGATGTCGCCGACGCCGACCCGCTGTCGGAGGTGATCGCGACCGGTCGCGACCTGCTTCGCGACGTGACCGGGAACAACGGCAGCACCACGACCAATCCCTCGTCGAACACCCCCGCGAACAACCCGACGGGTACGCCAGCGAACACACCGGCCACGCCGGGCGCCGAGCAGATCCAGCCGGCCACGCTGACGCACGACGCGCATTCGCCCGATCCGCTGCCGGCAGGGCTGTCCGTCACCCATTCGCCGGCCGCCAGCGGCCTGGAGGAAACCCTCACCATCACCGGCGCGGGCGCGACGATCCGCATCGATGGCCAGGCGGTCGCCGCCGACAGCGCCGGTCGCGTGCGCACCACCGTATCGCCGAACACGCAAAAGCGCATCGAGGTGGAATGGCCCGCGCAGCGCACGGAGGAAACCTTCGGCCTGTTCTTCGACTTCGACAAACCCGCCGAAGCCGGCTGGCGGGTGAACCCGCCTTCGACCGAGTACCGCGCCTACGTCGAGAACACCACCACCGATCCCCGCTTCCGCGACGCGTCCGGGACGCTCCGCATCGAGGGCGACGGCAACTGGAGCGGCAGCGAGCGCGGCGCGGACCGGCTGCGCGCCTGGATCCAGTCCCTGCCGACGCCGCGCAACGTCCGCGTCGAAGCCTATGCGAGCCACGAGCACGCGAGCGGCGCAGGCGAAGCCCCGCGCGCGCAGCACAACATGCGCCTGGCGCAGCGCAGGCGCGACGTGGCGCTGGCGATCGTGCAGCGCGCGGGCGGCACCGTCGCCGGTGGCAGCGCGCACGGCGACGCGCCGGCCTCCAACCGTCCGGGTAGCCATTCGGCGATGGGCGGCGATCCGGACAACCGCGTGGTGCACGTGATCGGCCAGCGTGCCGCGAGCGCGCCATCGCGCTGGTCGGGGACGCTGCGTCGACCCGCCTCGATCCGTCCGGAGCCCCAGCCGCAACCTCAGCCGCAACCCCAGCCGCAACCTCAGCCTCAGCCGCAGCCGCAGCCGCAGCCGCAGCCGCGCCCACCGGCCGCAGGCGGCGGCAATGCGCCGGTCGCGGTGTCGCTCAAGCTGAAGTTCGTGCGCCAGGAAGAACGCAAGACCCTCACCCTGCGCTACAACCGTGCGGAAGCGACCCGTCGCACCTATGCCCCGCAGGGCTTCTTCGGCCTGCTCCTCGGCGACCTGCGCAACAAGGACAAGTATTTCCGCGAGATCGACCTGGCCGATCCCTTCTTCCGGCAATTCAAGGTCGAAGCGAGCTGCCCGATCGACTTCGCGCGGATCGGCATGCTCTCGGCGCAGGTCGCGCTGGACTACGGCGATGCCGCGCGCCCGCAGGACCACCGCCACGACGATTTCACCTTCCTGCCCGGCGATGCCTCCACGCAGACGTTCGAGGTCTTCATGAATTCGACCCGCGACGTCGAATACGCGGCGGGCTTCCAGTACCACTTCGACCCGCAGTCGGACTGGGCGGCCGACCGGCACAGCTACGAGGTTCCGTCGCGGGACACTGCGGATCGCACGCTGTTCGTCAATCCCTACGAGCACGTGGAGTTCCGCGAAATCGCCGCGACGCCCGGCGACGTGGACTGGGAGATCGTCGAAGCGATCGAAGTGCGCCTGCAGGCGCGCGGCTACGCCTCGCCGGAACCGCGCGCCGCCCTCATGCTCACCGCGGATGGCGGAGCGCAGACATGGAAACTGCGCGGCGCGAAGCCTGCGCCGGCGAATCGCGGTGTCACCGTGCAGTACGTGCAGCGGCTCAAGGACGGTACCTCCGAACGCACGACGCCGGTGGAGGTCGACATCCCGCAACTGGTGGTCCACGACCTGTTCGCGTCCGCGCTGCGCCTGGAATTCATTCCGCTGTTCGATCCCGCCTCGGTCAGCCGCGTGTTCATCGATGTGGAGTATCGCGACACGGACAACGCCTACGAGCGGAGCGAGCGCCTGGAGCTGCGCGGCGACGCCACCGATCCCGTGAAGCTTCGCATCGCCCTGCGCGACGGCACCCTGCGCCGCTATCGCCGCCGCTTCACCTTCGTCGGCACAGCGGGCACGTTCGACCAGCGGGCATGGGAAGAGAGCGAGGAAGAACTGGTCCCGGTGCGATGAACGCGCAAGCCTGCCCAACTGCCGACGCACGGCTGTCGCTGTCGCCACTGCCCGCCGGCATCGACGCCACGCTGGCGCGCCTGGCGGGCCCGCTGCCGCAGGCCGCGACGATCGCGGAGGCCTGGCTGCGCCGCGTGCTGTCGCCGATCGGCGACAGCCTGTGGCCGGAGATGGCGTGGCGCTTCAGTCGGCTCACCTCATCGGGCATGCCGATGGAGTTCGCGTGGTCGTCGCGCGAGACCGCGGTGCGCTGGACGGCCGAGGTCGCGGCGCCGGAATCCGATGAGCGCGCGCGACTGGCCATCGCCGCTGCCCACCTGCCCGACCGGGAGCGCATCGACCTGGCGCCGTGGCATCGGCTCCAGCGCGACGCACGACTGAAGTACGGGGCCTGGCTCGGCATGCGCCATGCCCACGACACGGTCGGCAAGCTCTACGTGGAGCTGCCTGCAGGCATCGCGCTGCCCGACCGCCATCACCACCCGTTGCTGCGCGCCGACGGCATGGCCTGGCGCATGGTCGGCCTGAACGTCGATGGCAGCCGCGAGTATTACGGCCAGGGGACATCGCTGGATCGCGCGACGGTCGGCCGGCTCGCCGATGCCGTGACCGGAAACGGCGCGGCGCTGGAGACGCTGCTCGCCGCCCTGACCCGCCGGCAGGAGCTGCCCCGGCCTTCGGGACTGAGCCTCACGCTCGATGCCGAAGGCCGCGCGCTCGCGCTGACCTGGTTCATCTTCGCCAAGGCACTGTTCCGCGACGACACCGAAGCGGCCACCACGCTCGGCGCACTCTGCGATGGCGCGCCGCGCGCGGTCCATGCCGCGCTCGTCGCCGGCAGCGACGACGGCGCCTGGCGACACGGCATGGTCGGCGCGGGCATCGACGTGAAGGGCAGGACATGGCTGCAGTGCGGCCTGCGCCCGACCTGAGCCGCGCGTCGACGTGGCCGGACGGCGTCGATGCCGACGGCATCGTGCCCAGCATGTTCGAGCACGGCGTGTTCGAGCACGGCGGCCAGCGGCGCGAGGACCGCAATGGATTCGTCGGCGCGCTCGCCGTGCGCGCACTGCGTCGCCAGGGACGCGCGGTCCCGGACGTGATGCTCGACGCGCTGGAGCGCTGTCGGCATGGCGAAGGCGGTTTCGGTTTCTGGCCGGAGCACGCACACCCGGCCTGGGCACCCGCGCTGCCGGGCGATGCCGACGACACCGCGATCATGCTCTTCGAACTCGTGCGCGCAGGCCGCATCGACATCGATGCGGCACGACGGACGGCCTGCCGCACCATCGGTCGGCACCGCATCGCCACGCTGCCGCTGCTGCGCCCGCCATGGCTGCGCACCGGCGTCTTCTCGACCTGGCATCGCGCAGGACGCAGCCACGATGTGATCGACTGCACGGCGACCGCGAACGTGCTCGCGTTGCTGGCCGCGCTGTCGCTCGACCATCTTCCGGGCGCATCCGCCGCGACCGCGATGCTCGCCGATGCCGTGGCCTGGGCCGGCGATGCGCCGGCGCGCGCGGCAAGCCTGTCGCCGTTCTATCCGGATCCGGCCGAACTCGTGCTGGCGCTGACGCACGCCGTGGAGGCCGGCGCGCACGCCTTGCGCCCGGTGCGCGATGCGGCCGCCGGCAGCGCCTGGGGCCGCGATGCCGAAGCGCGCACGCACGACGACGCGTATCCGGTCTGCGGCAGCGCCTACGGCATCGCGGTGTGGCGCGCGCCCGTCCTCGCGCGCATCCGCGCGGGCGCTGCCTGAAGCCTCGACGACAAACTGCGACGGCGCCGGATCGCTCCGGCGCCGTCGGTCACGCATGCGGTCGCAGGCCGACCGCCTCAGTGCTCGTAAGCGGCCTCGCCATGCGACGCGATGTCCAGGCCTTCGCGTTCGGCATCCTCGTTCACGCGCAGGCCGACCGTGTACTTCACGACCATGAAGGCGACCAGCGAGACCACGCCGGACAATGCCACGGTGACCAGCACGCCCTGCAGCTGCACCCAGACCTGGGAGGCGATGCTGTAGTCGGCGAGCGCGGTTTCGGTGACGTAGTCCCACAGGCCCGCACCGCCCAGCGACGGCGCCGCGAACACGCCGGTGAGCAGCGCACCGGCGATGCCGCCGACGCCGTGCACGCCGAACACGTCGAGGGAGTCGTCGGCGCGCAGCAGCTTCTTCAGGCCGGTGACGCCCCAGAAGCAGACCACGCCGGCGATGGCACCCATCGCGATCGCACCCATCAGGCCGACCAGACCGGCCGCCGGGGTGATCGCCACCAGGCCGGCGACCGCGCCCGAGGCGCCGCCGAGCATCGACGGCTTGCCGCGCGCGATCCACTCCGCCGCGCTCCAGCTCAGCACCGCTGCGGCGGTGGCGAGGAAGGTGTTGACGAAGGCGAGCGCGGCCACGCCGTTGGCTTCCAGCGCGGAGCCGGCGTTGAAGCCGAACCAGCCGACCCACAGGATCGAGGCGCCGACCATGGTCTGGGTGAGGTTGTGCGGCTTGATCGCCTCGCGCTTGTAGCCGATGCGCGGACCGATCACGTAGGCGCCGACCAGACCGGCGATCGCGGCGTTGATGTGCACCACGGTGCCGCCGGCGAAATCCAGTGCGCCCTTGGCCCAGAGGAAACCGGCGGCGGCGGTCGCGGTCTTCGCGGCCTCGGCGTCGGTGAACGCATCGGGACCGGGGAAGAACCACACCATGTGCGCCATCGGCGTGTAGGCGAAGGTGAACCAGATCACCGTGAACAGCAGCACGCCGGCGAATTTCACGCGTTCGGCGAACGCACCGACGATCAGCGCGCAGGTGATGCAGGCGAACGCGCCCTGGAACACGAAGAACACCAGTTCTGGGATGTACACGCCCTTGGTGAAGGTCGCGGCCATCGCGCCGTTGAGGCCGGCGCCGAACAGGCGGTCGCCGCCGCCGATGAAGGCGTTGCCGGCGGTGAACGCGAGGCTGTAGCCGTACACCGCCCACAGCACCGCGACCAGCGAGAACACCACCAGGCATTGCATCAGGATCGACAGCACGTTCTTGCTGCGCACCAGGCCACCGTAGAACAGCGCAAGGCCCGGCAGCGCCATGAAGATCACCAACGCGGCGCAGACCATGATCCACGCGGTGTCGCCCTTGTTGGCAGTCGGCGCGGGTGCGGGTGCGGCCTCTGCGGCGGCATCCGCCGCAGGCGCGGCCGGGGCAGTTGCTGCTTCGGCCGGTGCAGCGTCGGCAGGCGCGGCGTCTGCAGGTGCGGCATCAGAAGATGTCGCCGCGACGGACTCGCTTGCGACGGGTGCCTCCGGGGCGGTCTGCGCGGAGGCGAGGAAGGTCGAACAGAGGGTGGTCGCAGCGAGCAGCATCGCGAAAGCGAATGCACGGGCGCGCGACCCGGACAGGGCAGTCGTCATGGGACGGTCTCCGAGGTGTGGGTTAGAGCGCGTCCGCGCCGACTTCGCCGGTGCGGATGCGGATGACCTGTTCCAGCGCGACGACGAAGATCTTGCCGTCGCCGATCTTGCCGGTGCCGGCGGATTGCTGGATGGCCTCGATCGCGGCATCGAGCTGGTCCGTGGACACCGCGACCTCGACCTTGATCTTGGGCAGGAAATCCACGACGTACTCGGCGCCGCGATACAGCTCGGTATGACCCTTCTGTCGCCCGAAGCCTTTCACTTCGGTGACGGTGATGCCGGACACGCCGATCTCGGACAGGGCTTCGCGCACCTCGTCGAGTTTGAACGGCCGGATGATGGCGGTGATCAGTTTCATGCGCTCTCCCCGTGTGGACGGAGCGCCGGATGCCTGCGCAAGCGCACCACGCGCTCCAGGATGAACGCCGGTCGTGGCGGATCGATGCACGCAGGCGTCGATCCGCCCCGCCGGCTCCCGTCCGGGATACCGCACCGCATTCCGACGTGGGGAAGGAAGCTGCGATGCGTCTCCCGCGACCTCGTCGCCGCCCGCGTCTTCCGTCGAAGCGCGCGCACGGCCTTGAACCCTTGAACTGATGTGGGCCGGCGCAGAGCGCCAGGCCGCATACCGCACTCTCGTTCGCCCCGGCCCGGGGCGTCTGCCTCGTTCCTCTCGTCAGGCCCGAACCGTCACAGTTCGAGCGTCATGAACACACTCCAGGGGTCGTCGACGTAATCCGCGAACGGACCGCACATCACGAACCCGAACCGCTCGTACAGCATGCGCGCCGGCATGAACACCTCGGGCGAACCGGTTTCCAGGCTCAGCCGCCGGTAGCCGCGCTCGCGCGCCGTCGCCACGATGTGGCGCAGCAATGTTGCCGCCACGCCCTTGTTGCGATGCACCGGTGCGGTGCGCATCGACTTGATCTCGCCGTGCGTGCCGTCCAGCGCCTTCAACGCGCCGCATCCGAGCAGCGCTTCGCCCTCCCACGCCGTCCAGAAAGTGATGTCCGGACGACGCAGTTTGTCCAGATCCAGCGCATGTACGCTCTCCGGCGGCGAATGCCGGTGCATGTCGTCGAGATGGTCCTGCAGGAACCTGGCGATCTCGACACCGCGCAGGTCGTCGATGCGGATGTCCACGATGCCGATATCCCCCTGTCATCCCGAACGCATGTGAGGGACCTGTTTGTTGGCGGTGGCGAAACGCCCCCACCCCAGCCCTCCCTGCCAGCAGGCATAGCCTGCTGGCGTTCGTCAGCGCACGGAGCAGTGCTCCGTAATCGCGCCTCCTCACCCCCCGCGCGCGGGGGAGGGAGATGAGGCATCAGATCGTGTAGTACATCTGGTACTCGAGCGGATGCGTCGCGGCGCGGAAACGCGTCACTTCCTGCATCTTCAGCGCGATGTAGCCGTCGATGAAGTCGTCGGTGAACACGCCGCCGGCCTTGAGGAACTCGCGGTCCTTGTCCAGCGCTTCCAGCGCCTGGTCCAGCGAGTGGCAGACGGTCGGAATCGCCTTCTCTTCTTCCGGCGGCAGGTCGTACAGGTCCTTGTTGCTCGGCTCGCCCGGATCGATCTGGTTCTTGATGCCGTCGAGGCCGGCCATCATCAGCGCGGCGAAGGTGAGGTAGCCGGAGTTCATCGGATCGGGGAAGCGGATCTCGATGCGGCGGGCCTTCGGGTTCGCCACGTACGGGATGCGGCACGAGGCCGAGCGGTTGCTCGCCGAGTAGGCCAGCATCACCGGCGCTTCGAAGCCCGGCACCAGGCGCTTGTAGCTGTTGGTGGTCGAGTTGGCGAAGGCGTTGATCGCGCGGGCGTGCTTGAAGATGCCGCCGATGTACCACAGCGCCATCTGCGACAGACCACCGTAGCCGTCGCCGGAGAACAGGTTCACGCCGCCCTTGGCCAGCGACTGGTGCACGTGCATGCCGCTGCCGTTGTCACCGACGATCGGCTTGGGCATGAAGGTCGCGGTCTTGCCGTTGCGGTGCGCGACGTTCTTGATGACGTACTTCATCGTCAGCAGGTCGTCGGCCTTCTTCACCAGCGTGCTGAACTTGGTGCCGATCTCGCACTGGCCGGCGTTCGCGACTTCGTGGTGGTGCACTTCGACTTCGATGCCCAGCGAGGTGAGCGTCTTGCACATCTCGGCGCGCAGGTCGTGCAGCGAGTCGAGCGGGGCGACCGGGAAGTAGCCGCCCTTCACCATCGGGCGGTAGCCGGTGTTGCCGCCGGCGTATTCGCGGCCCGAGTTCCAGTGCGCTTCTTCCGAGTCGATGTGGAAGAAGGTGTGGCCCATTTCATTGGCGAAACGGACGCTGTCGAAGATGAAGAATTCCGGTTCCGGGCCGAAGAAGGCCTGGTCGGCGATGCCGCTGGCCTTGAGGTAGGCCTCGGCGCGCTTGGCCACGCCGCGCGGGTCGCGCGAGTAGGCCTGCATGGTCGCCGGGTCGAGGATGTCGCAGGTCAGCACGACGGTCGGGTCGGCGGTGAACGGGTCGAGGAAGGCGGTCGACGGATCGGGCAGCAGCACCATGTCCGATTCGTTGATGCCCTTCCAGCCGCTGATCGACGAGCCGTCGAACATCTTGCCGTCCTCGAACAGGCCGGGTTCGACGATCGAGGCCGGGAAGGTCACGTGGTGCTGCACGCCGCGCATGTCGGCGAAGCGCAGGTCGACGAATTCGACCTTGTGGTCCTTGATCAGTTTTTCGACGTGTTCGAGGGACATCTCGGAAACTCCGGCAGGGTGAGGAATGCCTCTCCCATTGCAAGGGGCGTGCCAGCCAGTTTCGTCACGCAAGCCATTGATTCCACGCGGGCAAGCTGCTTCCCCGAATCACGATCGCACCAATCTGGTGCAGCCAAGGCTGGATTGCACCATCCGCGTGCCGACCGGGACAGGCGGCGCACGCAGGCCGCCTCAGCCCTGCCCCAGGATCCGCGCCATGACCTCGGTGGCGCGCGCGGCGGAGGCACCGGTCGATGGATGCGATGCCTCGCCCCGCAGGTGCCGAGCGATGGCGGTAACGTGCGGCAGCTGGATGTGGGGCGGATGGGCGATGACGCGCTCGGTCGAGACCCCGCCGCATTCCAGCACCAGCGGCGCTTCGTCGAACACGGAGAAGCGCAGGGTTCCGTCGCGGCCGACGATCTCGACGCTGTCCCGGCCCCGGTCGGCGGCGAAATTCCAGAACCCGCTGCCGAGGGCACGACTGCCATCGGCCTGCGGCGCGAAGCGCCAGTGGGCGACGACCGCGTCCTCGGCCGGATACAGGCCCTGCTGGTTGAGCGCCGTGCCGGCGACATCCTCGATATCGCCGAGCAGATGCATCAGCAGGTCGAGGCCGTGGCTGGCGAGGTCGACGAAGTAGCCGCCGCCGGACTGCGCGGGATCCGTGCGCCAGCCGCTGCGGCCCGCGAGATCGTCGGGCTTCGGCGGCCGCGAGAAGGTCCAGTGCGCGTGGCGCACCGGGCCGATCCGGCCTTCGCGCAGCCAGTCGGCCACCTGCGCGAACCGCGGCAGCGAACGCCGGTAGTAGGCGACGAACAGCGGCACGCCCGCCTCGCGGAACGCGGCATTCATCCGGACGCATTCCTCCGGCGTGCGTGCCATCGGCTTCTCGACGCAGCAGGGCTTGCCGGCGGCGGCGACCCGCAGCGCGTAGTGCAGGTGCGTGTCCGGCGGCGTGGCGATGTAGACCGCATCGATGTCGTCGGCGCGGATGATCGCATCGGCACCGTCGGTCCAGCGCGGCACGCCGTGGCGGCGTGCATAGTCCTCGGCCAGGGCGCCATTGCGGCGCATCACCGCCTGCAGCGCGAAACCCGGCACTTGCTGGTAAGCCGGGCCGCTCTTCACCTCGGTGACCGCACCGCAACCGATGATGCCCCAGCGGATCGTCTTCATGCTGTCCCTCCCGAGGGCCCGTGATGCCGGCACAGCGCCGGATCATAGTCGGGGCCGCGCTGCGGCACGATAGACTGCGCGGCAGTCCCATCCGGCCTCCCCGTCATGCGCAAGACCGCGCGTCAGCTCGCCGCGACCCTCGCCCTCTCCCTGGCATACCTCGTGGCGCCCGCCCCCGCCCGCGCCGCCGACTTCGACACCTGCCTGGTCCTCAGCGGCGGCGGTGCGCGCGGCATGGCGCACATCGGCGTCATCAAGGTGCTCGAACGCGAGCGCATCCCGGTGGACTGCATCGTCGGCACCAGCATGGGCGCGGTGGTCGGCAGCCTCTACGCCAGCGGCCTGACCGCGACCGAGATCGAAACGCAGATGCGCGCGCTGGACTGGAACACGATGTTCGTCGACCGCATCGACCGCAGCGTGTTCCCGGCGCGGCGCAAGGCCGAGGACCGCAGCTTCCTCGCCAAGGGCGGCTTCGGCCTGCGCGACGGCAAGGTCGGCGTGCCGCCGTCGCTGTTCGAAGGCCAGCGCCTGGCGGTCGCGCTGCGCGCCGCGCTGCTGCCGAGCGCGACGATCCCGCGTTTCGACGACCTGCCGATTCCGTATCGCGCGGTCGGCACCGACCTGGAAACCGGCGACGCGGTGGCGATGGACAGCGGCGACCTGGTCAACGCCGTGCGCGCGAGCATGGCCGTGCCCGGCGCGTTCTCGCCAGTGAGCTACGGCGAGCGTTCGCTGATCGACGGCGGCGTGGCGATGAATCTCCCCGTCGAGATCGCGCAGAAATGGGGTGCGCGGCGGATCATCGCGGTCGACATCGCGGCGAAGCTGAAGAGCCGCGACCAGCTGCTCGATCCCTTCAGCATCACCGACCAGATGATCACCGCGCTGATGCAGAAGGAAAGCCAGCGCCAGCGCGACCGGCTCGGCCCGCGCGACGTGCTGATCGTGCCCGAGCTGGCCGACCTGGGCTCGGCCGATTTCACCGGAGGCATGGACAAGGGCGTGGCGCTGGGCGAAGCCGCGACCGTGGCCGCGTTGCCGCAGCTGCAGGCGATGCGTGTGTCGGAAGCCGATTACGCCGCCTGGAGGACGGCGCGCGCGGCGAAGCTCAGGCCGATCGGCACCATCGACCGCGTCGAGCTGGCCAACACCTCCGGCGTCGACGATGAAGCCATCCTCGCGCGCATGTCCGCCAAGCCCGGCGAGGCCGTCGACGCGAAGAAGATCGAGCAGGACCTCGGCCGCCTGTACGGTCTCGGCGAGTTCTCGCGCGTCTACTACACGATCGAATCGGACGACTGCGACGACACCGTGCTGACCTACGTCGCGCGCAGCCGTCGCTGGGAAGAGGACGGCACGCTCAAGCTCGGCCTGCTGATGCAGGACGACTTCGAGGGCCAGGGCGAATACCAGCTCGGCGCGCGCTACGGTCGGCGCGAACTCAACCGCTTCGGCGGCGAGCTGCTGCTGGAAGCACGCATCGGCGACCGCAACCGCGCCTTCGCCGAACTGCACCAGCCGCTCACCCTGCAGCGCACCGTGTTCTTCCGGCCCTCGCTGGAATGGCGCGGCGAGAACGAGACCCTGCTCGACGGCGGCAACACCACAGGCGAGTACCGCTACAGCTTCTGGCAGGCGCGCACCGGGCTGGGCGCGGTGTTCGGCGACTGGGGCGAAGCCTCGATCGCGCCGTTCGCGCGGCGCAACCACTTCGACCTGCGCCGCGACTCGGTCAGCACCACGATCCCGCGCACCACCACCAGCGCGGGCCTCGACCTGAACTTCGTGGTCGACACCCAGGACGACGCCGAATTCCCGTCGAAGGGCTGGTACGTGCAGGCGCGGCACACCCGCTACCTGCCCATCCTCGATGCCGAAACCCGCGGCTTCACCTCGCGCTTCAACGCGAACCTCGCCTTCACCGGCCTCGGCGGACGCTGGCAGCTGGGCCTGCGCAGCCACGACCGGCGCGGCAGCGCGTTCGAGGACGTGGCCACGCTCGGCGGCCCGTTCCGCCTGTCCGGCTACGGCATCGACACCCTGCGCGGCAACGGCGCGGCCCTGGGCACGCTGCAGTTCAACTATCCGCTGGCGCAGGTGATGGAGTACCCGCTGTTCGTCGGCGGCTCGCTCGAAGCCGGCCAGCTGTGGGGACGCGGCCAGGAGCCCTCGCTGGAACGCACGATCTTCGGCGGCAGCGTCTACACCGCGCTGGACACGCCGCTGGGCCCGATCTACTTCGGCCTTGGCCTCGCCGAAGGCGGCGAGGAAGCCGTGTTCTTCCGGCTGGGGCAACCGGACTGAGGTCGCGCAGGGTTTCGATCGCGCAGGGTTTCGCGCGCTGCGGATGAGCGGTCGTGTGCAGCCGCCCGACGGCTCCGGCACATCGCATCCACCGAGACAGGATCCGCATACGCTGTGCACGTCACGCATGGATGCGTACGTACCGACGGCCTCGCGAAGCCGTCGATACGACGGAGACACGTCCGATGTCGGTGCGCGGGAATGATTCCACGCCTCGATGTCGCACGTCGTCGCCGAAGGCGCCATGCGGACCGGCGCGGGATCGACCCGCGTCCGCATCCCCCTGAAAAAGGAGTTTTCGATGCGCAATCCCCGTACGTCTGCAGGTGTCCTCGTCGTTTCGCTGCTCGTCGCCGCCACCGCGTCGGCGGCACCGCCCTCCCCCGACACCCTGCCGACGCAGTTGCGGTTCGCCATGCAGCGCGACTTGAACATCCAGCCGCAGCAGATCCCGCAGTACCTCGACGCGGAACGCCTCGCCGCCAGCGCCGAACGCGAGGCCCGCACCCGCCTGGGTGCCCGATACGCCGGTACGTGGCTGGAACGCGACGCCAAGGGCAACTACCGCACCGTTGTCGCCTCCACTCACCCGGGCACCGTCATGGTGCGCGGTATCGCCCAGCCCACGCGTGTGGTCGCTTACAGTCTGGACAAGCTCGAAAGCGCGCAGGCAAAGCTCGATGCCGTGGCGCGAAATGCCTCCCGTACCCCCCTGCGCAGCGTCAAGGGCACTGGCCTGGATGTGCGCATTCATTCCTGGCATGTCGATCCACGCAGCAATCGCGTCGTGATCACCACGGACATCGGCGCTGGCGCACGTGCGGCCGAATTCGTCTATGTCGCGGGTGTCGATCGTCGGATGGTGACCTTCAAGGAATCCGCCGCACGCCCGCGCACGACCGCCTTCGATATCCGTGGCGGCGACGGTTACAGCTACCCGACACCTGGACGACCCGGCTACGAGAACAGGTGCTCGATCGGTTTTGCCGTCACCTTGGGGGTGAACAACGGTTTCGTCACCGCAGGCCATTGCGGCCCGACGGGGCAGAACCTGACCCACATCACTGGCCAGCCGGTCGGCTACATCTATCAGAGCGTGTTCCCCGGAAGCGACTACGCGGTCGTTCACAACACCAATCCGCAGGGCATGCCGCGCCCCTGGGTGAACGCTTACCAGTACGGCGGCAACCTGGTGGTGCGTGGTGCCCAGCCGGCGGTGATCGGCGCGGCGATCTGCCGCTCCGGCCGGACGTCCGGCGCTTCCTGCGGCGCCTTGCTCAACACCAATGTGACGGTCAACTATGCCGAAGGGCAGGTCAGGGGGCTGTCTTCAACGACTGCCTGCGCCGATCCGGGGGATTCCGGCGGATCGTTCGTCACTCCGGAAGGTCAGGCGCAGGGCGTACTTTCGGGCACGCGTGGCTATGAGGCCTCCTGCTCGTTCGTCGGCCCCCTGCAAGATCCCACGCGCTCCTTCTACCAGCCGATCGCCCCGGTTCTCGCTGCATTCCCGGGTCTCAGCCTCGTGACCAGTCCCTGATCGATCGACCACCGATCGATCCAATGCCGCCTCCCCGTGTGGGGAGGCGGTACGGAAGTGCATGGCCGGCGGGCTCAGGCACGGGCCGCTACACTAGCGGTTTACTGCTAGAAGCCCCGCGCAATGACCGATCTGCTCGCCGCGCTGCTGCTCGGCATCATCGAAGGCATCACCGAGTTCCTGCCGATCTCCAGCACCGGCCACCTGCTCATCGCGCAGCACTGGCTGGGCGCGCGCAGCGACCTGTTCAACGTCGCGATCCAGGCCGGCGCGATCCTCGCGGTGGTGGCGATCTACCGCCAGCGCCTCTGGACGCTCACCTTGGGCTTCCTCCGCCCGGGCTCGGGCGACGGCACGCATTCCCGCGACTACGGCCTGAAACTGGGCGTCGCCTTCGGCGTGACCGCGGTCGGCGGCCTGCTGGTGAAGGCGCTGGGCTGGGAGCTGCCGGAGACCGTCACGCCGGTGGCCTGGGCGCTGATCATCGGCGGCGTCTGGATGATCGCCGCCGAGCACTTCGCGGCCAAGCGCGCCGCCGTGCTCGGCGAACGCGAGACGATCACCTGGACGGTCGCGATCCTGGTCGGCATCGCCCAGGTCGTGGCCGGGGTCTTCCCGGGCACCTCTCGCTCGGGCGCGACCATCTTCGTCGCCCTGCTGGCCGGCACCACCAGCCGCATGGCGGCGACCGAATTCGCCTTCCTGGTCGGCATCCCGACCATGTTCGCCGCCACCGCCTACGAGCTGCTGGACCTCTACCGCGACGGCGGGATCGGCCAGGAGAATTGGTCGGCGCTGGCGGTGGCCTTCGTGGCCTCGGCGGTGACCGCGTTCGTCTCGGTGAAATGGCTGCTGCGCTACATCCAGACCCATCGCTTCACCGCCTTCGCGGTGTATCGTTTCGCGCTCGGCGCCGCACTGCTGCTGTGGCTGCCGGCCGGGGAGTGACCCCGGCCGAGGCCCCCGACACGGCCGCCAACCCCGAATCCCGCACCACCCCGTTCACGACTCCGTTCCAGGAATACCCTCCCCCCCGGCCCACCCGCATCTCATCCCGTCAGGAAACCAGATGAAGCGTCGTCTCCCGGTAGTGTCACTCGTGATCGTCCCCCTGCTCCTCGCCGCCTGCTCGAAGCCCCCGGACGAGACGGAGGCCCAGGACCCCGCCGCCGCAGCGCCGGACAACAGCGCCCTGTCCGACACCACGCCGGCCTCCACCCCGGCGCCCGCGCCCTATGTCGACGACAGCCTGCTCACCCGCCACCAGTGGTCGCTGAAGGAAGCCGTCGACGCGAAGGGCCGCACCATCGGCGCCCTGCTGATGCGCCCCGACAAGCCGGTCCGGATCAGCTTCGTCGATGGCAGCATCCGCATCGAGAACACCTGCAACGGCCTAGGCGGCCTGTACCGCCGACTCGGCGACGAAATCCGCGTCGAGGCGCTGACCGGCACCAAGATGCAGTGCCCGGAACCGGAGGTCGCCGCGCTCGACGGTGAAATGACCCTGCGCATCCAGGGCTCCTCGCGTGTCACGGCCACGCCGGGCACACCGCAGACGAAGAACCAGCCGACGCTGGAATGGCGCGCCGGCAACGGCGACATCCTCCGCTTCGTCGGCGAGATGACCCCGGAAGCGCGCTACGGCAACCAGGGCGAAACCGTGTTCATCGAAGTCGCCGCCTTCACCAAGCCCTGCCAGCCGCCGATGGCGACCGCGCCACAGACCTGCCTGGAGCTGCGCGAACTGCGCTACGACGACCAGGGCCTGAAGACCGACCTCGGTCCGTGGCGCCTGTTCTACGACAGGATCGAGGGCTTCACCCACGAGCCCGGCATCCGCAACGTGCTGCGCGTGAAGCGCTATCGCCGCGACAACCGTCCGGACGACGGCACCAACATCGCCTACGTGATGGAGATGTCGGTCGAATCCGAAACCGTCCAGCAGGGCGCGCCCAAGTCGTAAGCGGGCGCCACCGCATCCTCCGGAGATCCGCCATGCCTTCGTCGACATCCCTGCGCGCCGTCCTCTCCATCGCGGCGCTGCTGTCCGCCTCCATCGCCATCGCCGCACCGGCGCCGGGCGCCTCCGCCGATGCCGGCGACAAGACGCGCAGCCTGCGCGTGGACCGCAACGAACTGGTCAACACCGGTGGATGGAAGCTCGCGTCCGCCACCGGCGCACAGGCCGACGCCCTGCGCGCGCCGGGCGTGGCCTTCGAGGTCAGCTTCACCGGCAAGGACGTGCGCGCCAACGGCGGCTGCAACGACCTGCGCGGCACCTATGAGGTGTCCGGCAAGCGCATGACGTTCCAGATCGCGATCGCCACGCGCATGTCCTGCGAGGACGAGAAGAACCGCGCCGACCAGGCCTTCAGCGAGCTGATGAACCGCTCGTTCAAGGCCGAGCTGCTCGAACCCCTGCCCTACCGCCTGCGCCTGACCAGCGACGACGGCCAGGTGCTGGAGTTCGAGCAGCTGCCGATGAAGATCTGACTCGGCGCGTCTTCGCCCACGCTGGCGCCATCGCGTCAGCGGCGGCGCACCACGTGCGTCTTCGACAGCGTGTCGTGCCAGCCTCGCTTGTCGTTGTCGTTGGCGAACAGCAGCGAAAACGGCTCGAAGGGAATGAAGCGTCCCAGGGTGCGGCCCACGACCTGCTTCCAGGTCGGCCGTGCGCCTTTCTCGTTCACCACGCGGGTACCGGTGACCAGCTTGCCGATCGTCCAACCGAACCAGCCTTCGAGCACGATGTAGTACAGCAGCGTCGCGAACAGGCCCAACACGTAGTCCAGCAAGATGTTCTGCTGGTTTTCCAGCGCGTCAAGGGCGGCGTCGCCGCCTTGCCAGTACAGGAACATCACATAGGGGACGGCGATGACCGCGCTGAGGATGGTGCTGGCGGCGTAGTCGATCAGGAAACCGAAGAGGCGCCGCCAGCGGCCCGCATTCTCGATGGCGAGACGCTCGGAGGGCAGTTGCGCCTCGATCGGGGCGCTCGGCGCATCGTAGGGATTGTGCTGCGGGTCGACCTGCATGATGTTCCTCAGCCCTTCACGTCCGCATTGAGCGAGTACGTGCCGTAGATCGCGGTCTCGGCCAGCACGTGGCCGTGCATGGCGCGGAAGACGTCGGCGGCGGTGAAGCGCGCCGGCAGGTCGAGGCGCTCGACGTCGAGCGCGAACAGCCGGAAGAAATAGCGGTGCAGGCGCGCGTCGTGACCCGGCGGATACGGGCCGTCGTAGCCGAGGTAGTCGCCGCTCATGTCGGCATTGCCGGCGAACCAGGCGGTGTAGTCGTTCACGCCCTGACGGGCGCCGGCAGGACCGGCCGGCGTGGTCTTGCCGCGCGCGGTGAAGCCTTCGCTGCAGGCGCCCGCGTCGATCGCATCGACACCGGCCGGGATGTCGGCCATCACCCAGTGCACGAAGTCGCCGCGCGGATGTTCGACCGGGATCGGCCGCGTGGCGTCCTGCACCAGGGCCGGATCGGTCGGCACGTCCGGATCGATGCACAGCAGCGCGAAGCTGCGCGTGCCGGCCGGCGCATCGCCCCAGCGCAGGTGCGGGTTGCGGTTGCCGCCGAAGCCATCGGGCGCACCCGCGGCGAATTCGGCGGGGATGCGCTTGCCGTGTTCGAAACTGTCGCTGGTGAGCTTCATGACGATCTCCTTGGCTGTGTGCGGATGGATTCGGTGCGCGGATCAGTTCGCCGGGTAGCCGAACGCCTGCGCCACGTCGGACAGCAGCGCGAACGGCTCGGCCAGCGGCTCGGCGTACTGCCGCCAGTGCCCGGCCGGGAAGCCCATGCGCCCGAAGAGCTCGGGCTGCGGAATCAGGATCTGCTCCAGGCCCAGGCCGCCGCCGATTTCCCCTGCGAACGCTTCCAGGTCGCCCAGCACGTCATCGGTGCGGATGACCTTGTGCGAGACCAGCAGGTCGCGGGTGATGACCAGCACGTGCTGCAACTGGCGCGCGATCCACAGCGCGGCCTCGTTCGCCGACGGCAGGGCGTACTGCATCGCGCTGCCGAAGGCGAGCCATTCGAGCAGCATGTCGCGCGGGTCGCGCAGCGCGATCAGCACGATAGCCTCCGGCTGCAGCGGGCGGATCATGTGCAGCAGCGCGTTGTCCCAGTAGGGCAACCAATCGATGATCGCGCCGTTGGGCACGCCGCGCAGGGCGAGCGCGCTGCGCCATTGCGCCAGCGCCTGTTCGCCGGTGAGCGTGCCGTCGTTGAACGCGGCGATGCACGCCGGATCCTGGAGGGCGTCGCGCGGCGGGTTCGGGCCGATGCGATCGGCACGCAGCGGGTAGCCGGCGTTGCCGATGACCGCAGCGACCTTCTCCACGCCCGAGCCCGGCACGCCCCAGAGATAGGCCAGCGGCGGCGCGCCCGCCGCCACGTCGGCCAGTTCAGGCCAGGTGCCGCTGGCCTTGCCCGGCACGGTCAGCGGGCGGCGGATCATCGCCTCGGCTCCGTTCATCGCCAGCCAGGTCTGCACGGCCTCGGCATGGCGGCCGGCCTTGTCCTGGGCGATGCCCAGCCACGCCATCAGGCCGCGCTTGAGGCCCTCGTCCTGCATCTTCGCGATCAGCGCCTGCACGTGGGCGATCGCGGCTTCCGGCGCCTGGCCGATCAGGCGGTCGAACACGCGGGTCTCGGCGCTGCTGCGGCCCGGTTCCAGTTCGACGATGCGCTGCGCCAGCGCGTCGCGCGCTTCCAGGTCGCCGCGCACTTCCATCATCAGCATCTGCGCTTCCAGCGCGTTCACGTCGTCGGCGTTCAGCGCCAGCCAGCGATCGACGACGGCCTTGGCCTCGTCGCTGCCGGTCGGCTCCAGGGTGATGCGCAGACGCCACAGCGGCGCGGCCTCGGGATGCTTCGACAACGCGGCGTCGGTGACTTCGCGGCCTTCGTCGAAACGCCCGCTGCGGCGCCAGAGGTCGGCGGCCATCGCCCAGGTCTCGGGGTCGCGGGGTTCCTGCGCGATCGCGGCGCGCAGCAGGGCCAGGGCTTCGTCGAGGCGGCCCAGGCGCAGCTCCAGGCCGGCGGTCAGACGCTTGAGCGAATGCGTCGAGGTCTCCGCGTTGTCGAGCAGCGGCTGCACGATCTGCCGCGCCTCGTCGGGGCGCCCCTGGCGCATCACCACGTCGGCAAGCACGCCACGAAGGCCGTGCTGGTTCGGCGAGGCCTCGACGATGCGGCGGAACGCCGACTCGGCGAAGGCCAGATGGCCCTGCTCCATGTGCGCGAAGCCCAGCGCGTACAGCACCTGCAGGTCGTCGGGCATCTGCTTGGCGGCCTCGGTGAGCACCGAGAGCGCGCGCATCGAGTCGCCGCGGCGCAGCGCGATCATGCCCTCGATGGTGCGCACCCAGGGATGCTCGGGCGCAACGCGCGCGGCATAGCGCTGCAGGCGCTCGGCTTCGTCCATGTCGCCGCGGCCGAAGGCCATCTGCGCCTGGAGGATGTAGGCCGGGAACTGGTTCGGGTCGAGGTCGAGGGTGCGCGACAGCGCCGCCTGCGCCTCGTCCAGCTTGTACTCCGCCAGCAGCAGGCCCGCGCGCTGGAAGTGCAGGTCGGCGTTGTCCGGGGCCAGCAGGACCGCACGGTTGATCGCGTGCATGGCGGCAGCCAGGTCGCCATTCGCGCGTTCGGCGAGCGCCAGCAGCGCGTGGTTGTCCGCATCGTGCGGGGTGGCGGCGACGGCTTCGCGGGCGAGCGCCAGGGCGTCGGCATGGGCGCCGGAGCGGAGGGCCTCGATGATTCGATCTTGCATGGACGTTGGATCTGCACGACAGGGCCCGGGGCCCGGAACCGCCTAGTGTACCCGGGCGGGGTGCGGGGGCCGGGGCGGCGCGCCCTATTCCAGGGCCTGGGACAACCGCGCGGTGACCCAGCGCTCGGCGTAGCCATCGAGACGGACGGATTCCAGGAAGGCGCAGTGGCCGCCGTGGGTGGCGATCTCGATCCGGCCGGTCGACGGCAGGGTCAGCGCATGGAATTCCTCGACCGGGATGACCGGGTCGTCGGCGGCGGTGAGGATGTCGGCGGGCACCGCGAGCGAGGCCAGCCGCTCGCCCGCGACGGAGTAACCGTTGAAGTAGGCGTCGAGGCTGTCGAAGTCGGTGTGACGCTCGACCATCCAGCGGGTGAGGTCGCGCAGGCCCAGCTTCAGCACGCTGTCGTCGAAGTCGTAGTACTGCGGAAAGGTGTCGCGCTTGCGGCGCAGCGACTCACGCCACTTGCGCTCGAAATAGCGCAGGTAGAACGGGATGCCCTGCTCCATCCGCGCCATGGTCACGCCCGGATCGAGCACGGGACAGACCGCCGCCACGCGCGCCAGCGGCAGGCCTGCGCGCCCGGCCCGGGACGCGACGCGCAATGCGAAGTTGCCGCCGAGCGAATAGCCGGCCAGCACCATCGGGCGGTCGCTGTCGCCGAGGAAGCGGTCGGCGACATCGCGCGCGGCGTGCACCACTTCGTCGATGCGGTTGGAATGGAACAGCGCCTGGTTGAGGTGATGCGTGTCGCCGTGGTCGCGGAAGTTGAGGCGGAACACCTCGAAACCGGCACGCAGCAGGTGCACGGCAGTCATGCGCATGTAGCTGGATTCGACGCTGCCTTCCCAGCCGTGCAGCAGCAGCGCGAGGCCGCGCGGCGCCACGCCCGGCAGGCGGCTGTGCACGCCCTCCAGGCGGATGCCGTCGCCGCCGTCGACCAGGTACGGCGCATGGACCGCCCCGGTCCGGCGCAGCAGCCAGGCGCCGCGCGTCCGCCGCAGCGGGCTGGTCGACAGCAGCGACTGCAGGTGCGGGCTGCGCAGCGACGGCGGCGCACGGTAGGGGGAATCGGAGATCATGGCGCGTATTCCTTGTCATCCCGAACGTAGTGAGGGACCTGCTTATGTGTCCGGATGACTCACTCCAGAGTCACTTCAGGATGTGCTGTTCCTTCCCAACTGTCATGGAGGAGGTCGAATTGATCGTCTTCGCTCAGTTTTTCACCAAAAACTTCTAGCAGGCGCTGAACTGCAACGGGGGCTCCCTGTGCGAGTTCTGCGACTTGCTTCTCCAGCGAAGATACCGGCTCGATCCGCTCTTCTCGTCGATATCTCGCCACAGTCATTGATTCGGATTTCTCGACAGACTCCAGCTTCGGATGTGCGATTCGATTTCTGACTGTGTGCATCTTCCGCAAAGTACGCCAAGGCTCGGCATTCTTGTCGTATTCCACCCCCATGGACGAGCAGAGAATCCGCAACTTCAGCGTAGGACTTGCGCTTTCGACGTCCTCCTTCCAGTGATCCACCATTCTTTCACCGAAGGCATTGCAAATAGCCTCAATCGCAAGGCAGCTCATCGTAACCGCGACAAATTCGTGATCTCTCCAGCCAATAGACTTCTCTGCGGCTTTCGAAGCACTGACCCTCGCAATACGCAGGAGTGTGTGGTGCGCAGAGTAGAGTCGGCGCTTGTGCACTACCATCTTTCCTCGCATCCCATCCTCCAGCATCTCTGCAAACAGGTCCCTCGCTACGCTCGGGATGACAATCGTCCCCCTACTGCCCCATCGCCTCGACGATGCGCGCACGCGCCGTCTCGGCCAGGCGGCGCCGGCCTTCGGCGTCGCCGGGCAGGATCGGTTCGAGGAAGAGGATGTCCGCGTCGCGCGAGGGTTCGCCGAGCAGGCGCAGGAAGTTGGCGGCGAAGCTCTCGGTCGGGCCGAAGGCGACGATGGTCTGGGCGCTGCCGTGCGCGCCGTAGCGCAGCGCGACCGGCTGCACCGGCACGTTGGCCTCGACGGCGGCGAGGAAGATGCGGGCGTGGAACGGGCCGACCTCGTCGCCGCTCCGCGTGCGGCCTTCCGGGAACACGCCGACCGCACGGCCGTCGCGCAGGCGGGCGAGCATTTCGTGCAGCACGCCGCCGAGGGACTCCTGGCTGCCGCGCTGGTGGTAGATGGTCTCGCCCATCGTCGCCAGCCAGCCCACCAGCGGCCAGGAGGCGATCTCGCGCTTGGCGACGAAGCCCATCATCCGGTAGGCGTGCAGGGCGACGATGTCGATCCAGCTGACGTGGTTGGCGACGAACATCACCGCGCCCGGCAGCGGCGTGCCGATGCAGCGCATGCGGAAGCCGAACACGCGCATGAGGCTGCGCTGCCACCAGCGCACCACGCGGTGCTTGAGCGGATCGCCGGCGATGCGCAGGTCGCCGAACGGCGGCGACATCAGGATCAGGATGATCGGCAGGTCGACGAGGACGTGCCACGCGAGCAGCGGCGTGCGGCAGGCATAGCGGAGCAGCCGGGCGACCGGCGAAGACGGGGGGGGAACGGTCATGCGGGCACGATACCGAACCCGGGCGCGGCTGTGCATCCCGGTCGCAGGGATCGGCCGGGCTCAGCCCTCGGCGGACGCCGGCGTACGGTGCGGCACGGCGGCCAGGGTCAGGCGCGACACGCAGGCCAGGCGACCGAGTTCGTCCTCGATCCGGACTTCCCAGACCTGGGTCCGGCGACCGACGTGCAGCGGCCGGGCAGTGCCGGTGACCGTGCCTTCGCGCACCGCGACCAGATGGTTGGCGTTGATCTCGACGCCGACGCAGATCTCGCCGGGCGCGGTGCAGAGGTTGGCCGCGACGCTGCCCAGGGTCTCGGCGAGCAGCACGGAGGCGCCGCCGTGGAGCAGGCCGTAGGGCTGCTTCGTCCGCCGGTCCACGGGCATGGTGCCGCGCAGGAAGTCGGGGCCGATCTCGGTGAAGACGATGCCCAGCGGCTCCATCGCGGTATCGCGGGAGCTGGCGTTGAGCTGTTCGAGGCTGGTCTGGGCGCGGAACAGGGACGGCGCCGGGGGAAGGATGTCGGTCACCGCGCAAGGATAGCCGAGCACCGCTGCCGGATCATGGCCGGCGTGCCGCGGGGGGCGAAAAGAGCCGGCCCGGTGCGTCGAGGTGCCTGGGGACGGGCGTATCGACGTGCCGGGCCGGGTCCGGGGAAAGGGCCTCCGGCGCGGGAGAGAGGGCGCGTGCGGAGGGTGATGGCGTGCCTGCCATCGGAAAAACGTGGGGGAGAAGACGGGAGACCGGGCTCAGCCGCAGCGGAAGCGGGCCTGGCCCCAGTCGGAGGTGTAGCGGCGTTCGGCGGCATAACCGCTGGAGCGGCCGTAGCCGGTGCCGAAGTCGCGCGCGCGGTAGCGCGGGGCGGCGAGGTGGTCGGGTCCGCTGGCCGGCAACACGGGAGCCGGCGTGCGCGGGGCGAGCGGGGCGTGGGAGTGCGAGGCGTTCATGGCGTGACCTTGGCGATGCGGAGGATGTGCAGGGGGAGGTGTGCTGTGGTGGGGGTGTCGCGGGGCGCGGGTGTTGCGGGAGGACGGGATCAGGCGCAGCGGAAGCGCGGCTGGCCCCAGTCGGAGGTGTAGCGCTTGTTCGAGGCGTAGCCGCTGGAGCGGCCGTAGCCGGTGCCGGCGGTGCGCTCGAGGTAGCGGCGGGCGGACGACAGGGGCACGACGGTGTCGCGGGCCGGGTCGACGGGGGCGTGGGTGGTGGTCGGGGTGGAGGCGTTCATCGTGGTGTCCTGAAGTGGCTGCGTCTTGGTGTGTTGGTAAAGTACAACACCATCCCGGCATGACACATATGCCGGAAGTCACCCCGCCTTCGTCATGCATGCAAGTGATTGATCCGAAAGGAACGGACCTGCAGAACGACGATGCCCGCGACGGGCGCGGGCATCGAGAGGATGTTGCATGGGCTTATCCGCGGACGGCGCTTACTGCGCTGCGTCCCAATCGAGCACGTAAGCCCACCAGTTATTGCGCAGGCCCCCATTGCGGCCAGCGAAGTTCGGGATCTTGCCCAGCCAGTAACGGTTCCAGCCCAGATCCGTGCATCCCCACTTGTCGCAGTTGTTCCGTGTCGTCGCGCCAGTCAACGCGGGATACCGTTCCCAGTCGTCGCAGGTGTTCTCTTCCATATGGCGATCGTCGCGGTTGTATTGCCCCGCATTGTCAGGGTCGCTGTCGGGCACGGGAGTATTGAGGCTGCCATGCGCGTTGCCGCAGGCTGCGGTCGTGCTATCGAAACCGCGCGCCGTGAAACGCTCGAGAAGGTTGGGATTCGTCGGGAACGGCAGGGGCGGGATCGGCTGGTAAAAATTCCGCCACGCACCGAACTTGCGCCACATGGTGTACTCCATCCGGTGAGCCATGTTCTCCAGCATGTTGTGCATTCTGTCGTCGTACTCGAAGCCCTCGTAACTGAAGCCCATGACGGGAAGTTTCACGTTGCAGGTGGTGTTGCCGATGACCTCGCCATTGATGTTGAAGGCGCCCGGCCCGGCCATCCGCGCCTCGGCAAATCCGAAGAAGGCCCCACCCATCAACCACACTTCATCGATCGTGTCGGCGTTTGCAAGCTCGCAGATTTTCTTGTCCCGGAGCAACTTGGCATAGTCGAGCTTGCGGCTTTCGGTGCATGTGGACCATGCCGTGGCGCAGGCCAGGTATTCCTGCTCGCCGAAAACCGTGCCGCCGACGAAGGTCGGAAACTCGCGCAAGGTGAGGTGGCGGACAACCGAGAACTGGACGACGCCATCGGTGATCGACTCCATCTGGTCGATGAGGAAACGCTCCATCGTGCGCGGACTGTTCCACCACGGCATGGCCCGACTCAGCGGCTGATTGCCGAGACTGGCGATCAGTGGATCCATGTCGATCACCATCACTTTGGTGCGAATCGGCGCATCCGCGCGAGCGATCCTCGCACCGCCGACCGAAACGAACGCGCTGGTGATGTCTTCGAATGTTTCGAACTGCGGTTCGACGATGCGATGGATCCGGTCGCCGCGCGTGACGAACTGGTACTCGAGGCCATCGGCATGGATCGCCTTGTGATACGCCGTCACGCGGGCAGTCGGGCTGCTGCCGACCCAGTCGGCGACGCCGGTGTGATCGTACCAGGCAGACCACGTGCCGTTGGGCGGCGACTGGCGACGAGCGTAGACCCTGCCGGCACGTACAAGATACTGGCTGAGCCAGCCATCTTTGTCCCTGGACACGGTGAACGAAGAGATCGCCGCCGTACCCGTACCGCCGAAAGCATGGTCGACGTTCTCCCAGACGCTCCATCCTCCGCCCTGACGTTCCGTGATTCGATACACGCTGCCGCCGCGACTGAGGAACATGCGGTACAAGCCATCGGAATAGACTTCGGCATCGAATGCGGTGATCTCGCCATCGCCAACGCGATTGACGCCATCGAACTGCGCGGTGATGTTCTCCCAATCTCCGACAGACCCGACTCTGCGGTAGACCCGACCATTGCGTACAAGGAATTCGCGCAGCTTGCCGTCCTTGTAAAGCGCGGAGCCGAATGATGTGGTCGTGAGTCCCTGCATCGCCGCCTGGGCACTCGCGACGAAGGACAGGCAAAGCAGCAAGGCGAAAGCCAGCAGGCAGCGGATCCCGACCGATGTGGTCAGGGCGACTGATCGCTGCGATCTGGCGGGGTTGTGGTGTTTCATGCGACCTCCGTGGACGCGTTGGGGGATGTGCCACGGGGTACGTGCGACCGCCGCGAACCCTGACATGCGCCCATGCATGTCAGGGTTGCGTGGCGTTCCCCGTAAGGCATCCGGCACGCCCCGCTTCCCTGTCCGGACCACCCGACGCACGCCCGATGTCACCGTCCCAGCACGCCATCACCGACGACGACGCACCCGCCAGCCTGGCGCAGCGCGCACGTGCGCACTCGCTGCGCATGCTCAAGGGACTGGTACCGCCCGCGAGCGTAATCGCACTGGCGCATACCGACGAAACAGTGGCGGACGAACACTTCGCCGCCGCGCTGCTGGTGATCGTCGGCCTGGCCTTCTCGCTTGTCGTGTCATGACGCTGCGGGACAAGGCCAGCGTCCATGGCTGCGGGCATGACCGATGCGCGCGCGTGTTGACGAGCTTCCGGGCAGGGGCAACGATACCGCTCCGCCCACAGGGAGCCAGGCATGCAGGATTCGACGGACGCCACGCAGGAAGTCACGCAGCTGGTGCGCCGCTGGAGCGAAGGCGACACGACTGCGCTGGACCGGCTGCTGCCGATGGTCTACGCCGACCTGCGCGCCATCGCGCGGCGCGAGCTGTACGGGCATCGCGGACACGACACCCTGCAACCGACGGCGCTGGTCAACGACGTGCTGCTGAAGCTGATCGACCGCGAGCGTCCGCAGGCCCTGCTCAGCCGCGCGCATCTGTTCCATACCGCCGCGCGGATGATGCGGCAGATGCTGGTCGACCGCGCGCGCAGCGCGGCCAGCGAGAAGCATGGCGGCGGCCTGCTGCGCGACGACTTCACCCGCGCGCTGGAGCTGCCGATCCCCGACGACACGCAGCTGCCCGAACTGGACAAGGCGCTGGACGCGCTGGCGCGGCTGGACGAGCGCATGGCCAGGGTCGTCGAACTGCGCTATTTCATCGGCCTGAGCGTGGCCGAGGTGGCGAACGTGCTGGAACTCGACGAACGCACGGTCTATCGCGACTGGGCCTCGGCGCGCGCCTGGCTGCGCGAACGCCTGCAGGACGACGCATGAGCGGCGGCACTGCCGCGACCACCACGGACACCCGATGACCGACGATGCCTTCCCGCGCGACGACGCAGTCGAAGTCCGTGCGCTGGCGCTGCTCCGCGACCTGCTCGATCTCGATGCCGCCGCGCGCGATGACGCCCTCCTCCAGCGGACCGACGATGCCGCGCTGATCGCGCGCGTCCGCGAGCTGCTCGCGCAGGTCGACGAGTCCGAACTCGACGCGCCTGCGGCGCTCGACCTGCGCTTCGGGCCATATCGCGCCCGCGAACGCATCGGCCAGGGCGGCATGGGCGAGGTCTTCCGCGCCGAGCGCGCCGACGGCAGCTTCGAGCGCCATGTCGCGATCAAGCGCATGCACGGCGGCTACGCCGGGCTCGCCGCGCGCTTCCTGCGCGAACGCCAACTGCTCGCGCGCCTGCAGCATCCCAACATCGCCCAGCTCATCGACGGCGGCTTCGACGCCCACGGACAGCCCTGGCTGGCGATGGAACTGGTCGCCGGGCAACCGATCCACCGCTGGTGCGACCTGCACCAGGCCTCGCTCGACACCCGCGTGCGCCTGATGATCCAGCTGTGCCGCGCGGTCGACCACGCGCATCGCCACCTCGTCGTGCATCGCGACCTCAAGCCCGGCAACGTGCTGGTCGATGCGGAAGGCAACGCCAAGCTGCTCGATTTCGGGATCGCCCGCCTGCTCGACGACGATGACGAGCACACCCATACGCATGCGATGACCCCGGCCTGGAGCGCGCCCGAGCAGCGCAACGGCGAACCGGCGACCACCGCCAGCGACCTCTACCAGCTCGGCCTGCTGCTGCGCCTGCTCCTCTCGGGGTTTCCGCCGTCACCGGCACCGGGACGCATGTCGCGCCAGTACGACGACCTGCTGCTCGACGACAGGCCTGCCGCGCAATCGCTGGCGGAAGCGCGCGGCACCACGGCGGACGCGCTCTCGCGCCGGCTGCACGGCGACCTCGACGCCATCGTCGCGCTGGCCACGGCCGAGGATCCCGCGCAGCGCTATCCCGCCGCCAGCGCCTTCGCCGCCGATCTGGAGCGATGGCTCGACGGTCTGCCGGTCGCCGCGCGCGACGCCGAACGCGGCTATCGCCTGCGCCGCGCCGCGCGACGCTACTGGCCTGCGCTCGCTGCAGGCATCGCGGCGCTGGCCTTCGTCGGCTATCACCTGTACAGCATGAACGTTGCCCTTCGACGCGTGGAGGCCGAGCGCGTCGCTGCGGTCGCAGCACGCGAGAAGGAAACGCGCCAACGCGAACGCGCGGAGAGAGAACGCGACAAAGCCGACATGCTCGCGGACTATTTCGGCGAACTGTTCGATGCGATGCACCCGAGCGAACTTGCGAAAGGCGATGTCCCGGCATATCGCTTGCTCGAACGCGGCATGGAACGACTGCAGAACGATGCGACCATGCCCCCGGGCACGCGCGCCGAACTGTTGATCGCAACGTCCAACGCACTCAATCATCTCGACCGGAGCGCAGATCAGCATCGCGCCATCGAACAGGCGATCGCCCTGTTGCGCGATGCGCCTGAACAGCATCCCGACGAGCTCGCACGCGCTTACACCGCCCAGGCGCTTGCGATGAATGCGCAGGGCGACGACGAAGGAAACCGCAAGGCGATCCACGCGGCGACAACCCTCTACGACAAGGGCCTGGCTCACGATCCGGTCACGCACGACAGCCTGCGCATCGCACGCGCGATGCTGACGGGCCGTGACGGCGACAAACGGGGTGCAGCCGAGCAGTATCGGACGATCATTCCCGATACGCGCGCGCGCATCGGCAGCACGTCCCAACTGCGTGCGGTGCAGAACCACACAGGTGCGCTCATCAACCTCGCCTTCCTCGAAAAGGATCCGAAGGTATCGATCGCGCTCTACCGCGAGGCGCTGGATGTCGTCGAGGCACGGGATCCCCACAATCTCCGGATGCGCTACCTGGCCAGGAACTATCTGGTGAATGCCATGATCCGCGACCAGGATCTGGATGCTGCAGACCGCCTCGCGCAGAGCAACCTGCGAGACGCCTCCGCCTACTTCGTCGAAAGCGATGCGTGGCTCGGGATGATCCACGACACCGCAGCGAGACTCGACC
The DNA here is from genome assembly GCF_042677005.1 of Lysobacter brunescens. Taxonomy (NCBI): domain Bacteria; kingdom Pseudomonadati; phylum Pseudomonadota; class Gammaproteobacteria; order Lysobacterales; family Lysobacteraceae; genus Lysobacter; species Lysobacter brunescens. The sequence goes on from NZ_JBHTIF010000001.1 coordinate 585,838, forward strand.
TGCTCAAGGGTCGCTACGCTCGATCGGCGGATCGCTATGCGATCGCCGACCAGATCATTTCGAAGACGATGGGAAGCCAGCATTCCGTCGCCGTGAAAGTGACCTACGACTCGATGATGACCGACTTCATCACCGATCGTCTGGCGTCTGCGGAACGGAAGCTGGCCTCGATCGCGGATCTCGACAAGCCTCCGGGAAAGCCACCGATCGCAAACGACGTGATGCGCGCCTACCTCGCCTGCACCAAGGCACCATCGCAGCGCACGCTTGCGCGAATCGAGGCGCTGTTCGAAGACATGACGCCCGGAGAAAAAGACACCTTCTACATGCGCGAGTTCGACTGGGCCGCGCGCTGCAGGCAGCGCCTGCAGCGCCGCTGACACCGTCACCGGCACGACTCAGAGGATCGGCGCCAGGCCCGCGCCGAAGGCGGTGAAGATGCGGGTCAGCGGGCGGATCAGCATGTCGACCTCGGGAAAGTCGCCGACCGGCTCGTGGCAGGCGCGGAACTTCGGGTCGCGCGGCGACAGCGGCTTCGGGCAGTCCGGGCCGGGCTTGAACTCGTAGCTGGTCGCATAGCGCACCGGCCAGAAGTCGAACACAGGCAGGTGCTCGGAAATCTTCGCCAGCGAGTACTCCAGCCCCGAGAACACCGGCGGCTTGTCGCGCGGCGCGATCACCCAGGCGTTCTCCGGGCGCATGTCGCGCTCGATGCTGTCGGCGAGCTGGCGGGCGAACACGGGATCGTCGATCACCACCACCGCCTCGGTGTTGTAGTGGTCGCCGCGCGGATCGAAGTTGTGCGTGCCGATCACGCCGACGCGGTCGTCGATCACCAGCGACTTGGCATGCAGGCCGAAGCGCACGCCGCCGCGCTTGAGCGGCACCGGTTCGTTGCTGCCGCGCTTGGAATAGCGCAGCGCCGAATACTCGCGGGCCAGCGGCGTCGGCCGGTCGGGCGAGCGGCTGCCACCGAACGCGGAGGCGCCCGAGGAGCCCGCGCCGCCGGACGACCCGGAACCCAGCGGACCCACGTTCGGCGACAGGTCCAGCGATGGCCGCACCGGCACGCCCTGCACCACCGGCGTGCCGTCGTCCAGCCATTCGACATCGACGGTACCGGTGGCCTCGACGTCGATCGGCGCGTCCTGCGGGAACGGCTTGAATTCGTGGATCTCGAACTTGTAGTCGCGCAGGTAGCGGCGCTTGTACTTGTACGACAGCGCGTACGGGATGAAGGCATCGGTCGCGGCCAGGCTGTTCGTCGACACCTGCACGCGCGGCGGCTTCGGACGCGCCTGCATCTGCAGGAACATGCGCTGCGCCGGTTTCGACATCACCAGGTAGGGCGTCTGCAGCAGCACGCGGTCCTGCGCGGACACGATCAGGTCGCGCAGCAGGCGCGAGGACGCGGTGGCATCTGGCGAATCCTCTTCGTCGTGCTTCTCGGGCGGATCACCGATGTAGCGCAGGTGGCGCACCGGCAGCGCGGCATCGACCAGGCGCTCGCGCACCAGCGCGGCGTCGTCTGCATCGCGGCCGATGGCCTGCAGCCGGCGCGGATGCTCGGGCGCGCGGTCGCGCACCGGCGGCACGCCCTGCTTCAGCACGAGACGACCCACGTCGGAGAGTTTCGTCAGCGGCGTGCTCAGCGGCGCGTTCCAGAAGGCCTCGAAATGCGCGGCCATGTCCGGCAGCGACGGCCCGGCGACGAGGATGTCGCGATCGCGGAAGTTGTAGCGCGCGTCCCAGTCGAAATAATCGTTCTGGTAGTTGCGTCCGCCGGTGATCGCGATCAGGCCGTCGACCACCATCAGCTTGTTGTGCATGCGCTGGTTGAGGCGGCGGAAGCAGCACAGCGTCGCGACCGCGTACATCGGATAACCGAAGCGCGCGCGGCCCAGCACCGGGTTGTAGACGCGCATCTCGAAGTTGCGGTGCGCACCCGCCAGCGCGGCGACGGTGTCCACGTGCTTGAGCGCGGCCAGTTGGTCGGCGAGCAGGCGCACCTTCACGCCGCGCCGCGCGGCCGCCAGCAGTTCGTCGAGGATCAGGTGACCGGCGTCGTCCTCGTCGAAGATGTAGGTCTGGATGTCGATGCTGCGCTGCGCGCCGCGGATCAGGTCCAGCCGAGCGAGCAGCGCATCCTGGCCGTAGTCGAGGATGAGCGCGTAGTGCTGTGGCGCAGAGGATCCCGGGATGGCTGCGACGGGCTGCGCTGCTCGTGCTTCGGCCGTGCTTGCATCGGTCGTGCCCGCATCGGCATCAGGCGGGCCGGCAGCCGGGGCATCGCTGGCTGCCTCGTCAGCGTCCTGCGATGCGGACGACGACGCGACGACCACGCCCTGCGCGCGTTCGCCGAGCTCGCGCAGCGGCGACGGCCGCGCACAGGCGTCGGCGCGGTCGCAGGTGGACTCGGCGCTGCGGGCGGCCTCGACCACCGCGACGACGCGCGTGTGCTCGCGCTCGGACAGCGTGCTGCAGGCGGTCTGCGCGAAGGCCAGCACGGCCAGCGCGCAGAGGGTCCAGCGCGTCATTCCGCAGTCTCCCGCACGCGCAGGCGGAGCGTGAAGCGGACGTTGTCCGAGACCGCGAACATCCAGCGGTCGACGCCGTAGTCGCTGCGACGTACGCCGCCGCTGGCGACCACATCGCAGTCGACCGCCACGCGTTCGCAGGCGCTGGGCTCGATGAGGAAGACTTCGCGACGGGTGACGTCGCGGATGCGCAGCTGCCCGGCCAGCTTGCCGCCGGCACGGATCAGCGCATCGTCGTAGGGTTCGGACACGAACTCGATCTCGGGGAAGCGATCGGCGTCGAAGAAGCCATCGCCGCGGGTGATGGCGGTATAGCTGGGATAGCCGACGATCTCGATGTCGCGCGCGGACATGCGCAGGTGCACGCGCTCGCGGCCATCGTCGAGGGTTTCGATGCGCCCCTGGTAGGTCGGGAAACGACCGCGCAGGCTCTGTCCCCAGCGGGTCTTCAGGTTGAAGCCGATGCGGGTGTGCTGGGTATCGACTTCGGCCGCCGAGGCGGGACGCCCCGTGGCCAGTGCGACAGCGACGACGGGCAGGAGAAGCGCGGCAACGACTGGGTTCACGGCCACCAGAACGCGGAGAGACGGGCCACGCCGGGCTCGACCGAGGCCTCGACGGGGAAATCCAGCACCACGATGCCGGCGGGAGGCATGCCCCGGTAGTCGCCGGACTGTCCGCTGTGCATCAGGGCCGCCAGCCGCTCCAGGCCGGGATTGTGGCCGACCAGCAGCAGGCGCTCGGCTTCGCGGTGTTCGTCCACCAGCGCCGCCAGGGTGCCCGGGGTGGCTTCATAGATCTGCTCGACCAGCCGCTGCTCGACGAAGCCGATCGTGGCCATCACCGACTCCAGGGTCTCGCGCGTGCGTCGCGCCGGCGAACACAGCACCCGGTCCGGCACCAGCCCCTGCTCCGACAGCCAGCGCCCGGCGGCCTCGGCCTCGGCCAGACCCTCCGCGGACAACGGGCGGTCGAGGTCGGCCTGGTCGGAGGATGCGGGTTCGGCATGGGCGTGGCGGAGCAGGATCAGGGTTCGCATGGGCGCACGGTCCTTGGCCGGAATGGTCGGGTCAGCTTAACCGAGATTCGCGGGCGTCGATCCGCGAGACCCGCATCCGCGCATCAGCCTTCCGGCAGCTTGCGGATGGCCTCGCGGAAGAACAGGCGGTCCGAGGGCGTGAGCTCGCGCAGGCGGCGGCGCAGGCGCGCCAGCGCATCGGTACTGCGCTGGGCGTCGCCAGCATGGGCCTCGTACCAGGCGACTTCGTACAGCAGGTTCGCGCGCTGCAGGGCATCGACCTGGACGCGGCCGGCGTCGACATCGGCGAGCAGGGCGACGGCCAGCGCGCGCCAGTCCGGCCAGTCGGTCGACAGCACGATCGGCGCAGTCAGCTCGCGGAAGCTCGCCGGCGAAATCACCGGCCAGCGCTGGAACGCGTCCAGGCGCGGATGCACGGCGTCCGGCCCGTTGGCGCGGACCATGCGCAGCAGGTAGATCGTGTTCCAGAAGCCGACGCCGAGGCCGTGGCGCTCGTTCAGCCACGCCGCCAGCGCGATCCACGCCAGCGGATGGCCGTCGTCCTTCGGCACGTCCAGGCCGCAGCGCTCGAACAGCCACAGCGACCAGCCGAGGTTGCTGGCCGTGGACGCGGCGGCGTCGAACATCTCGGCTTCGTTGGCCAGCGCCAGGGCCAGGCGGTAGTGGTCCAGCGCGGTGCGCGCGGCGGCGGTGCGTTCGAGGAGGTCCACGCTTTCGTCGAGCGCCAGCGCGCGGTGGATCAGCGCCTGCAGGTTGGCGTGTTCGCTGCGCACGCGTGGGTGGTACTGGAACAGGCCGACCCAGCGTGGGTCCTCGGTGGCCTGGCGGAGGATCTGCTTGGCGCCGAGCGGGTCGCGCCCGGCATAGGCGCACCAGGCCTGCACGATCGCGGCCATCGCGCCGAGCCAGGCGTGCTCGGGCGCCTGCTCGTCGTGCCAGTGCTTGTCGAGTTCGGCGAGCACCGCGCGGGCGGCATCGGCGTTGCCGGCGCGGCGCCAGACCATCGCCTGCTGCAGCAAGGACAGCGCCTGCAGCCACGGATCCGGCGCCAGGGTCTGCGCGCGGCGGTAGCCGGCCAGCGCGCCGCGCTCGCGGTCGAGGATCAGCCGGCCATCGAGCATGTCGCGACGCGCGCCGGCCCAGGCATGCCAGTAGGCCGGGCTGGCACGGCTGGCGCGGGCCACGGCGGTCGCGGAGGCCTGCTGCACCGGCTTGCCCAGCCATGCGGCGACGGCGTCGGCGCCGGCCGGCTCGCCGTGCAGGAGGATGCGCAGCCGGGGGGCTTCGCCATCGACCAGCCAGTACGGGCCGCGGTTGCGCCCGGCCAGCGGCAGGAGTTCGGGGTCGCGGGTGCGGTCCTTGCCCCAGCCCACGCGCAGGCCCCAGCGCGCGAAGTCGCCGTAGGCCCGGCTGATCACCATGCGCAGGTTGCGCGCGCTGGCGAACTGCTCGCGCAGCTGGGTCTCGCGCACCCAGCCCTCGCCGGCCTGCGCGGCCAGCCACAGCCGCAGCAGGATCCACAGCGACTGGTGCCGTACCGGCTTGCCGAGCACCCGGGCGGGCGCCTCCAGTTCGATCTCGATCGGGGCCGTGACCCTGCCGTCTTTGCGTGCGTCGATGCGTGCGTCGTTCATGGCCCGAGTCTGTCACGCGCGTCGGCGCGGAGTGACAAAAGTTACAGCAGTGACGATCGCGACGACAGCGGGCATTGGGCTGCACGCCCACTGAGTCGACACTGGGGTCATCCCAACCGCTGCCGGAGTCGCCGATGTCGCCGTCCCTGTTCCGTACAGTCATGCTCCGCACCGTCACGCTCTGCACGGCCACGTTCCGCACCGCTGCGCTGGCCGCACTCCTCTGCACGGGCATCGCCCTCGCCGTCGCACCGACGGCACAGGCCAAACCACCTGCAAAGACCGCCGCGACCCCCAGCCCCGCCGCCCGCTTCGCCGCCTACGGCCATCCGGGCAGCTTCCTGCTCCAGCGCGACGGCAAGCCGGTGCAGGTGGTGCACGGCGGCGATCGCGCCGACACCCCGCTGAGCCCGGCCTCGACCTTCAAGGTGCTGGTCGCCCTGGTCGCGCTGCAGACCGGCACCCTGCGCAACGGCGACGAAGTCGTGCCGTGGAACGGCAAGCGCTATCCGGACCGACCGCAGTGGGAGCGCGACATGGCCCTGCGCGAGGCGATGCAGACCTCCAGCGAGAGCTTCTTCGGCGTGCTCGCCAACCGCATCGGCCGCGAGCGGCTGGCGACCTGGGTGCAGCGCCTGCAGTACGGCAACGGCCGCATCGGCGAGGTCCCGGCACAGGTCTGGCACGACGGCGTGCTGACCATCACCGCGCGCCAGCAGCTGGACTTCATCGACCGCCTGCGTCGCGGCGCGCTGCCGATCTCGCCCGCGCACATCGCCACGGTGAAGGCGGCCATGGACAGCGGCGAAATCGATGGCCGGCGGATCTACGGCAAGACCGGCACCCACGTCGATCGCGACAGCGGCAATGCCTGGTGGGTGGGCTGGGTAGAGGCCGGCCGGGTGGAAGGCGGCAAGGCGCCGGCAGCGAGCTTCGTGCTCGGCATCGACCTCGCGTCGACCGACGAGCGCGCGCGTAGCATCGCATTGGGCAAGCGCATTCCACTCGGCAAGCAGCTGCTGCGCGACGCAGGCGCGCTGGGAGGGCACTGAGACCATGCGCGCACTGTTCTGCCTCGCATTCACGATGGCACTGGCGGCCTGCGCCACGCAGACGCCCCCCGCCTCGCCGCAAGCCGACGTCACCCTGCATCACCTGCGCGGCCCGCTGTACGTCGCCGAAGACCGCGCATTCGTGAAGGAAAACAGCATGGTCTACGTCGGCGCCACCGAGGTGACCGTGATCGGTGCCACCTGGACGCCCGATACCGCCGCCCAGCTGCATCGTGCGATCCGCGAGGTGACGCCGCTGCCGGTGACCGAAGTGATCCTCACCAACCACCATCCCGACCGTGCGGGCGGCACCGGCTACTGGCAGCGTGCGGGCGCGCGCGTGCTCGCCACGCAGCAGATCGCAGAGTTGCTGCACGTGCGCTGGCCCGCACTGATGCAGTCCCTGCGCGCATCGTTCCGCGACTATCCCGCGATCCCGTCGGTCACGCCCGACGATGTGCGACCCGGGAATTTCAGTACGCAGAGCGGGCGCGTGCAGGCCATGTACCTGGGGCGCTCGCACACCGCAGACGGATTGTTCGTGTATTTCCCCGAAGAGCGCACGCTCTACGGCGGCTGCATCCTCAAGGAGTCGCTCGGCAATCTCGACGATGCCGATCTGGATGCCTATCCGGCTACGCTCGCGCGCCTGGATACGTTGACGCCGCCGATCCGGACCATCGTCTCGGGACATGGCTCGCCCGTGCACGGCAAGGACTTGATCGCGCACTACCTCGCGCTGCTGCGGGCGCACGCAACACAAGCACGTCCGGCGTCGACCAGGCCATGACGGCCAGACGCTGCGCCCGAACCTAGGGCGTCCTGGCCAGATCCACGCCGCAGTGCGGGCAGAAGCGGATCGCGGGCTTCGGCACCATGAAGTCGGTCGGTACGACCGGGCCTCGCGACAGACGGAAACGACATGCGGGGCAGCGAAAAGCCACCCATGTCGCAAAGGTCCCGACGAACAGCAGCAGCACGCCGCCGGCGAAGAGCAGGTTCCACCACCACGCAACGCACCATGCGACGAACGGTGCGTCGCGATCCGAGGCCAGCATCGCCACTGCCCCGCTGGCGATGCCCGGCAGCAAGGACAGGCACATCAGCCATGCGACCCACCGCGCCTGCCGGCGCATGCGCTCCAGCGCCGTGTCCGCCATCGGACGCGACTAGCCTTTCTTCACCCACTTCAGCAGCGGCGCCCAGTCGTCCTGATGCTCGCGCACGTGCTGCGAGTGGTAGTCGAACAGGCTGCGGCCCAGGCCGACCAGCATCACGTAGGCCTGGCTGTCGCGCAGCTCGGCGACCACCGGATACGGCCATTGCTTCAGAAGGTCCACCGCCTGCTGCGAGGCGTTCGTCCACGGCCGCAGGCGGTTGCCGACCAGCGCAACCTTCAGCTGGCCGCGACGCACGCGCGGGTGCTTGGCGATGCCGTTGAGGAAGGGCACGGTGGCGTCGATGTCCAGCGTGGACGGCAGCACCGGGACCACCAGACCGTCGGCGATGTCGAGGAAAGCTTCGAGGCTGTCGGCAGTGGAGCCGGCCGGAGCGTCGATGATGATCCGCTGCGCGTCGTCGGGGACGTGCTTCGCCCAGCTGCGTCGGGTGCCGTCGACCGGCAGTACCGCACTTTCCAGATCGGCGCGGCGCTCGGCCCAGCGCGTCGAGGAATGCTGCGGGTCGGCGTCGACCAGCACGGTGCGATGCCCCTCCAGCGCCGCCTGCGCGGCGAGGTGGGTGGCGAGGGTGGTCTTGCCGACCCCGCCCTTCGAACTGGCGACCAGAACCGTTTTCATCGGCACCTCCCGCAGTGAAGATGCCGCAGCTTACCACCCGGATCGCTGCGGAATTCAAGCACTTGCCGCTCGCGGCCCCGGGAATCCGGGCGATGCCGGCCCCGCTTTGCTATCGTCTGCGACGTTTTCGGGCATCCCGCCCCCCGGCTGCATGCCGGCACGACCAGGACAGCATGAACGGACTGCAGGACCTCGTGGCGCTCATTCGCGCCGACACCCCCCTCATCGTGATCGAGACCCCGGACGAGCCCAGGGTGGTGGAACTGTTCCGCCAGTCGCTGATGCACGTCTGGCGCACCCTGTTCCGCTGGTCGATCACCGAGGGCATGCGCCGCATCGACATGGACCGCGAGGACGAGGCCGACGTTGCCCCGGACGCCGGCGCCACCCTGCAGGCGATCTACCGCCACGACCAGCGCGGCGTCTTCCTGCTCCTCGACTTCGCCCCCTACCTGAAATACGCCGGCACCCTGCGCCAGGTCCGCGACATCCTCCAGCGCCGCAACTGCCTGCCGCACGTGCTGGTGCTGGTCGGCAACAAGGTCGAGCTGCCCGAGGACCTGGAAGCGCACGCGGTGCGCTACCGGCCGAAGCTGCCGGCCAGCGAGGCGCTGCTGAAGATGGTCAAGGACGAGGCCGCCGCCTACGCCCGCGAGCACGGCGGCAAGCGCGTCGAAGTCGACCCCGAAGCGGTCAAGCAGATCGTGCGCAACCTGCGCGGCCTGAGCGAGACCGACGCGCGCCGCATCGCGCGCCACCTGATCTTCCGCGACGGCGTGCTCGGCGCCGAGGACCTGCCGGAGCTGGCCAAGCTCAAGTTCGAACTGATCAACCGCAGCGGCCACCTGCACTACGAATTCGACCCGGTGAAGCTGGAGCACGTGATCGGTGCCAAGCGCGTGAAGCGCTGGATCGAACTGCGCCGCGCCGCCTTCGTCGACGGCAACGTGCCGCCGGGGCTGGACCCGCCGAAGGGCGTGCTGCTGCTCGGCGTGCAGGGCTGCGGCAAGTCGATGCTGGCCAAGGCGATCGCCGCCGGCTTCGGCGTACCGCTGCTGCGCCTGGATTTCGGCGCGCTGTACAACAAGTACCACGGCGAGACCGAGAAGAACCTGCGCGACGCCCTCACCTCCTCCGAACAGCTGTCGCCCTGCGTGCTGTGGATCGACGAGCTGGAAAAGGGCCTCGCCAGCTCCGGCGGCGAGGACGGCGGCGTCTCGCGTCGCGTGCTCGGCACCTTCCTCACCTGGATGGCCGAGCGCAAGTCACCGGTGTTCATGGTCGCCACCGCCAACCAGGTGCACGAACTGCCCGCCGAACTGCTGCGCAAGGGCCGCTTCGACGAGATCTTCTTCGTCGACCTGCCCAGCGCCGAGTCGCGCGCCGAACTGTTCGCCCTGCACCTGCGCCGCCGCCAGGTCGAGTGCGACAGCTTCGACTTCGCCGCCCTCGCCGGCGCCTCCGACGGCTTCTCCGGCGCCGAAATCGAGCAGGCCATCGTCGCCGCGCTCTACTCCGCCCACGCCAGCGGCCAGCCGCTCAGCGAATTCCAGCTCCGCGCCGAACTGAAGAACACCCGACCGCTCTCGGTGCTGATGGCCGAACAGGTGCAGGAACTGCGCGAATGGGCGGGACCGCGGACGGTGCTGGCGGATTGAAGAATCCGTCTTCGCATCTGCACATCGCACCATGGGAGGGCATCACGACATGTCGGCTACCGAGCTCTTCTCCGTGACGATCACGGCGGCGATATGCACCAGCCTTGCATTCCTGCTGCTCTACGCGATCTTCGTGCCTCGGCGGCTGGCGAAGGCCGGCATCAAGGTCGAGGAAGGACGCTGGGACTTCCTCGTGATGCGCGGCCTGCCACTGGCACAGCTGCAGGCCTATGCCTCACTGTTGAGCCCGGACGAGCGACGCAGGCTGCACAATCGCTATCTGTTGAATGCGCCGTTGATCATCCTCGGGCTGTATTTCATTGCTGCCGTACTGATTCTCTACGACGGACTGGCGCGCTGACTGCGCGCAAACCTGCTTCGATCCGAAATCTGCCATGCGCATCGACCTCTTTCCGAACGGACTGATCGACGATCTCGTCGTCGAAGATTGTTCGCTGCGCATCGAACGTACGGGGGACGCCAGATACACGCTGCATATCACGGGTGCGAAGACGCTGGCCATCACCCTGTGGGGCCCACGGCGCGTCCCGCTGATGCTGGACCCGATCGACCTGATGGACTGGATCCGCATGGACCCATCGGCGCTCATTGGCGGCTTGGTCGTCGAAACCGACATCTGCCACCTGCACCTCGAATCGATGACGCCTCGCCATTACTGGCTAGGCCTGTCCCGCGACGGCAATCTCAGTCACATCCATTTCACCTCGCCCGGATACGTGAAGGCCCGTCTCCTCGCAACCCCATGAAGATCATGCATCCCATCCCGCACCAGCTCCTTCGCGATCTCGCCGACGAGGACCGCGCCAAGACCCTCGCGTGGTGGGAGACGCTGCATCCCGATGCGCAGCTCGAATTCACGCAGTGCTGGGACCAGCGCAACGACGACACCGCATTGCACGGCATCAGCCGCGACGGCGCGATCGAATGGCATCCGCTGCCGATCGAGCTGCATGGCCGCATCGTCGACGATGACCACCGGATCGACGACGGGCTGGCACGCCGCCAACTGCTCGAATACATCAATGGCCACGAGGAAATCCAGTTCTTTCTCACCGCGCGCTCGTTCCACATCTGCCGCGCGCATCCCGGCGCACGCGCCTGCCTGCGCTCGGGATTGATCCCGAAGGATTTCCACTGCGAACAGCATCACCCGAACTGTCCGATGCGCGCGATCCTCGCGCATGCCGGCGGGCGATCGGTGGAACTGTTGCCGACTCCCACCAATCGAGAGAGATAGTGCCGGGCCAGCCCCTCACTGTGGCTTATCCATTCCGAGATCGATATGCAGGTCGAACGCTCACACTTCCTGATTCCCTTCCGGCTCGATGGCCAAGACCGCTTCCTCGTCTGGTATTCGGACGAGCAGGACGGCGTTCTGCTCACGGACATGGGCGCGGTGGCCTTGTTCGACAGCGAGGCCGCAGGCATCGCATACGCGAAAGCGAAAGGCCTCTCGGCAGCGGTGGATACCAGTGGGACCTGGGACTTCGACGCAATCGCGTGCTGGGTGGAGACACCGACCGCTGGTGGCATCGAGTGCAACACCTTCTACAACGCGTGGAACCTGCTGGGCGACATCGCGGCGAGCGTCGGCAAACCGCTCGAATTCACCGAGGATGAACGCCACATCCACGGGAAGCTGTTCTGGGGCTGCAACCTTCCCGTCGTCACGCCATCCGGCAAACATTTCATGCCTGCATGGCCCGAAGACGAGGTTCGCACCTTGGCCGACACCCTGCTCGACGGACTTCGATTGGCACGCGAGTCGATGGGCCACTGAAGCGACCCGCGAAGCCGCATCAGGCTTGCCTCGACACACGGTTCGGTTCGTGTCGAGACCTCAAGCCAAGGCGGCGAAGTGCACCCTATGGCACCCGCTTGAACACAATCACCTGCCCGCCCTGCCGCAGAGTCACCGAGGCGGCGGGTTCGCTGCCTTCGGCGAAGGTGAGTTCGGCGGCGACTTCCGGAACCGAGAACTGCAGGGGCGACGAGGCCTGCAGCGTGAAGGCGGGCTGGCCGACGAGCTGCACCTTCAGGGCCTCGCCTTCGATGAACAGCTTCATGAGCATGCCCGGGACGCTGTAGCTGCCGGTCAGACGCTCCAGGACGGGACGCGGGAGCACGATGCCCCTGGGCTCGGCCGGCAGGGGTTCGTCGCTGCGCGCGCCGAGCACGCCCTCGCCTTCGCCGTTGGCGAAAAAGCGCATGCCGGTGATGCGTCCGGTCGGGTCGCGCTGCAGGGTCATCCGGTTGAAGCCGTCCTCGTACAGGAATGCGTCCTTCGCGATCGGGATCAGCGACGAGCGGTTGCTGCCGGTGCGCTGCGCGGTGAGCCGGCCATCGACGACGCGCAGCGTGCGCACGACTTCGGACGGGAAGCGGTACACGCCTTCTGCGGCCTGCAGCGTGGCGGCATCGACGGGGACGGCGATCGGCGCGGGATAGGGACTGCCCAGCGCGATCGCGGCCAGCCTGCGCGCCAGCGCATCGGGCCGTTCGCGGCCGGGATAGGTGTCGTCGTTCTCCAGCACGACCACGGTGATGTCGGGACCGGGCAGGTAGGCGAGGAAGCTCGAGAAGCCGAAGATGCCGCCGCCATGCTGCAGCTGCGGCTGGCCGCGCACGGTGTCGGCGGTCAGGCCGAAGCCATAGCCCACGCCCGGATCGGCGGCCTTGCCTTCGGGCGTGATCATCCGCCGGTAGGTCTGCGACTTCAGCACGCGGCCTTCGTGCAGCGCGCGGTTCCAGCGCAGCAGGTCGTCGACGTTCGACACCAGCGCACCGGCGGCATGCGGCTGGGTCATGCTCAACTGCATCGCCGGCGCGGGCTTGCCGCCATCGAAGGTGTAGCCCTTCACCTGCTTCGCGACGATGGCCGGGTCGTGCCCGTCGCCGGTGTCGCGCATGCCGAGGGGCTCGAAGAAAGTGGTGCGCAGGTACTCATGCCATGGCTGGCCGCTCGCGGCTTCGATCACCGCGCCGGCCAGCACGTAGCCGGAATTGTTGTAGGCCCACTGCGCGCCCGGCGCGAAATCCACCGGATGGTCCTTGAACACATCGATCAGCTGCGCGGTGGTCAGGTCGTTGCGGATCGGCCCGGCCATGTGCCCGGGAATGCCGGTGTAGCTCTTCACGCCCGAGGTGTGGTTGAGCAGCTGCAGCACGGTGATCTTGTCGCCGTTCGGATACCCCGGCACGTATTTCGACAGCGGATCGTCGAGCTTCACCTTGCCGGCCTCGACCAGCGCGAGCACGCCGGCGGCGGCGAACTGCTTGGTCACCGAACCGATGCGGAAGCGGTCTTCCGGCTTGAGCGGCACGCCGGCCTCGACATCGGCGCGCCCACGCGCGCTGCGATAGATCACCGTGTCGCCGCGAGCGACCAGTACCGCGACGCCCGGCGCATCCTCGGAAAAGCTGCGCAGCAGCAAGGCGTCGATCTCGCGCGCGGCGCTCGCGGCCTGCTCGGAGACCGGCGGAATTTCCGTGGCGATGCACGCCGCTGCGGGGGCGAGCGAGAGGACCAGGGCGAGGAAGAGCGACGATCGGGTCATGGGATGCCTGCGATGGAAAGGGAACGGCGCCGGCATGCGCCGGCGCCGGGAAGCCTTGGACTTCAGGTGGAATCGCTGCCGCTGATCCACACGCTGCGTGTGCCGACGCTGTAGCCGCCGCTGTTGTCGAGGGCCGTGACGGTGATGGTGTAGGTGCCGGAAGCGGCGTAGACGTGCTGGGTGGTGATCTGGTTGCCGGCGATGCTGGCCGTGGTGCCGTCGCCGAAGTCGACGACCAGGTACACGACGCTGCCATCGGGATCGTAGGCGCCGACGGTGATGTCGAGCGCATAGTTCGTGATGTAGTGGTTGATGTAGATCCAGGGCGTCTGGTTGCTGGTGCGGACGAGCCTGGCCGGTGCATCGTCCGCGCGTCGCGCGGTGTCCTGCAGGCGCGCCGTTTCCGGCGTGGGTGCAGCGAAGGCGGCGGTCGCGGCAGTGGTCATCGCGACGGCCAACGCAACGGGCCGTGCGACACGCAGGTGACGGGCTACGGATTCACGCATGGGTCCTCTCCTTGGCGGTGGTGCCGCGCGCGGCGGCGTGGCGGCGCATGCCCAGGGCTTGCGCCGACCCACACCCTAGCGACGCCGGTGGGGATTTGCATGTGCCCCTTGCGGTGCGCTCAGGGCGCGGACCGCGCCAGCCACCAGCCGGTGATCGCGTGCCGCGGACGCGCGGCCCAGGGCGACACCAGGGTCACATGGTGGGTCTGCGGCACGCGGAACAGGCTCAGCGAATTCCAGCGCGGCAGGAAGGTCTCGGTGACGGCGCCGGTGGCATCGTCGATGAACTGCAGTTGCCCGCCCCAGTCCGGCCGCCACTCGCGGCTGAGGTTGATCACGAAGGCATAGCGCCGGCCCTCGTTGACGTCGAGGTCCTGGTGCGGCATCAGGAACTGTCCCGGACGGTAACGCGTGCACTGTGCGCTGGCGTGGGTGATTGTCGGGTCGCTGCCGAGGTAGCGTGCGAATTCGAGGAACATCGGCGTGTTGAGGAAGCGCAGCACGTGATGCGCGAGGAGGTCCGGATCCCAGCCCTCCTTCGCCGCGCGGATCAGCATGTAGCTGTCGTACGAGAACTGGTACTGATCGGCCGCCAGCGCATAGCCGCGCTTCAGCAGCGTTTCGAACGCGACATCGTCCGGATACGCGCCGCGCGGCGTGGTCCGCGACTCGCCGCTGCTGCGCTCGGCCAACTGCCACGGGGTGCGCGTCGACAGCTCGTCGGCCAGCGCTTCGGCGGCATCGGCCTGCAGGAAATCCGGAATCTGCACCCGCGACCGCAGGGCGAGCGCCTGTCGCCAGCGGTCGATGTCGATGTCGTCGTTGATCATGCCCGGGCGTCGGATCGAGGTCCGCGCATCCTACCGCGCCCACAACGGCAGGGTCAGCAGCGACAGCAGCAGGCCGTAACCGACCATCGCTGCGGCCAGGCGCGGCGCGAGGTCGTGCGAGATCGCCAGCGCGCCGGCGGTGACCATCGACGGCATCGCCGACTCCAGCACCGTGGCGCGGGCCATGTCGCCCCCCATGCCCATCGCCCGCACCAGCAGCCAGGCCAGCGCCGGCATCGCCAGCAGTTTCAGCAGCAGGCCGGTGGCCAGCGGCTTGAGCTCGTCGCGCGGCAGCGCCAGCTTCACCGACAGGCCGATGGTCAGCATCGCCAGCGGCAGCAAAGCGTCAGACAGGCGCTGCAGCCCGCCCGCAATCCACGCAGGCGGCTCGGCCGGCATCACCGTGAAGCCGGCGATCAGCGCCCAGAACGGCGGGAAGGTGGCGACGCGACGCAGGATGTCGCCGACGGTCGGCGTGCGATCGCCGCCGTAGCGCGCCAGCACCCAGAGGCCGAAGGTCGAGAGGATGAGGAAGGCGCCGAACTGGTCGTAGATCACCGCGTAG
The DNA here is from genome assembly GCF_042677005.1 of Lysobacter brunescens. Taxonomy (NCBI): domain Bacteria; kingdom Pseudomonadati; phylum Pseudomonadota; class Gammaproteobacteria; order Lysobacterales; family Lysobacteraceae; genus Lysobacter; species Lysobacter brunescens. The sequence goes on from NZ_JBHTIF010000001.1 coordinate 601,036, forward strand.
GGCAGCGCGTGTTCGCCGATCAGCGCCTTCGTCAGCGGATAGCCGAGGAAGCTGGTGTTGCCCAGTGCCACCGTCAGCAGCAGCACCGCGCGCTCATCGTCGCGGAAGCGCAGCAGACGTGCAGCCAGCGTCACCAGCAGCACGGCGGCGAGCAGCAGCACCCACGGCACCAGCGCCACGCCGAACAGCGCGGGCTCCAGGTGCAGGCGCGGCGCGTGGCGCAGCACCGCCGCCGGCAGGCAGACGTAGAGCACCACGAGGTTCAGCGTCTGCGCCGCGTTGTCGGGCAGCACGCGCAGGCGCTGGAAGGCGTAGCCCAGCGCGAGCATCAGCAGGATCAGGGCGAAGGCGTCGTGGGCCATGTCGACGATGCGAACGTGCGGGACGCGTCAGGGCGACCCGCGCCGCCAGCCAGCCGGCGGCGCGGGCGGAAAGCCGGCTTCGACCACCAACTGGCGCATCACCATGCGCTCGGTCGTGTGCATGCCGCCACGGATCAGCTGCGCGAAGCGTCGCGAGAAGGCGCGCGGATTGCGCGCATACGCCTGCTGCATGCAAGCCATCAGCCAGTCGCCCTCGCGTCGCAATGCCTCGGCGTCCTTCTTTTCGGCATCGGTGCCGGGACCGCGCAGGAAGATGCTACCGCCGATCGCTTCGGCGATCAGTACGTCGCTCCGGCGCAGCAGCACCTCGGCGACCTGGCGGCATGTCTGGCGGCGTGCCGCAGAGAGGTCTGCTGCGCGGCAGGGCGCGGAGATCCGCTGGAACGGCGGCAATCCCAGCGAGGCCCAGAACACCAGCGCCATCGCTGCCGCCTGCTCGTCCTGCGTCATGCCCGGCGAGGCGGCGCCCATGCGCGCCAGAGCCTGCGAGGAGATACGCGGCAAGGTGTCGATGATCAACCGCAGCACATCGTCGTAATGGCTGTCGTAGACGGACGCGGACGATGCGGCCTCGAACAGCGCAGTCTCGGGCAGGCTCCCGTGCAGCACCGGCGCCAGGTTCTGCGGTTCGAGCGCGCGCCAGCGCGCGAGCAGCGCCTCCCTGCGCGCGAGATCGTCCCGCTCGACGTAGATCGCGAACACCAGCACCGTCACCTCATCGGGCGCGCGCCGCTGCGCTTCGTCGATCCACTCGCGCACCTTGGGATCCATCCGTTTCGGCCGCGCGGCGGGAGCGCCGGCGCCCCGCGGCCCTGCGCCGAGCAATGCGCCATCGCGCAGCAGCGCTGCCAGGGCCAGCGCCTGCGCGTCTCCGAGGCGGGCGACATCGTCGGCCAGCGCGAGCATGTCCGGATGCGGTGCCGCGACCGGAGGTGCCGTGTTCGGCCCCGGCCTGGCCGCAGGCGATGCGGCAGCGACGGCATCTGGAGCAGGATCGGCCTCCGACCGTGATGGCGCCTCCGATGCCGCGCCGCCCGCCATCGTCTTCTCCGCCGCCGCACGCTCCGGCTGGCAACCGACCAGCAGCAAGGCGACCAGCATCGGCAACACGTGCCACCGCGAGCGGATCATGATCGGCGCGCTCCTGCGGAGCATGCCGGTACGAACGAACCCGATCATCGCGTGGCCACCGGAAACGCGGGATCCTGCGCCTTGCGCCAGCCCGGCGGCGGGGCCGTCGGCACGCCTGACGCCTGCAGCAGCTTGCGCATCAGCTCACGCTCGCCGATCTGCGGAAATGCGCGCAATTCGTCGACGAAACGTGCCATGTACGCACGCAGATCGCGCTGCGACAACTCGCCGCTGCGGTAGACCAGCCAATCGCTCTCGCGATCCATGGCGTCCGCAGCGGCGCGATCGCTCGCCGAGGACGTCGGCAGGCGCCGGAGCATCGCAGTGCCGATCCGCTCGGCGATCATGCTGCCGCCGTGCTGCATCAACGTCCGCGCGATGCGGTCGCATTGCCGCAGGCGCACCTCGTCGATGCCTTCGGCGCGGCAGGGCGTCGAGACCCTCTGGAACGCCGGCATGACCGATGCCGCATGAAAGCCGATGACCATCACCGCATCGTGTCCTTCGGGACCTATGTCCTTCGCAGCGCTGCGCAGGCGGGACAGGGCCGGCGACGAGGTACGCGACAGGATGTCGATGCCGGCGCGCATCGCATCGTCGTAATGATCGTCGAAGACGTCCGCTGCCGCCGCTGCCTCGAACAATGCTGATTCGGGTTGATCGGCGTGAAGGATCGGCGCGAGGTTGTCCGGCTCCAGCCTGCGCCAGCGCGCGATGAGCGCAGCGCGCCTGGCCTGGTCGCGCTCGATCATGCCCATCGACAGCACCAGCGCGGTCACGTCCTCCGGCGCCATGCGTTCGGCTTCGTCGAGCCATTGCCGGATCTTCGCGTCCGCTTCGCCGGCCTGGTCGGGGCCGGATTGCGGCGTCTCGCGCCAGAGGCCGATGCCGCGCAGCGTCGCCGCCAGTGCCAGCGCGCGCGCATCGCCCTGCGCCGCCACATCATCGGCCAGGGCCAGCATGTCGTCCCGATGGGCGCGATTGCGCGCCTCTTCGATGAGCGGCGAGAGCATCGGAGCGAGGGATGCGGCTTCGTCACTGGCGACCGCTCGGGCGTCGGACGCCGTCTCGACAGGCGCCGCATCGACCAGCGGTGGAGCGGTCGGCGATTGGCAAGCGGCGATGCCGCAGACCGTGGCCAGGACAGGAACGATTGCTCGGCGAATCATGCGCACACCTTCACGGACGACGGGCGCACCGGGCGACCCGACAGTGCCACCATTCGACCTGCATCCGGATGCGGCGTCAAACCCCGGAAAGAACGCGGCGAAGGCCAGGTGCATCACACGTATGCAGGCAGGCACCGGGAATGCACCACGACACCTGCGCTAGCATCGACATGCCCCGCTCCGGGGCCGACGCATAGGACATGCCATGAAGACACGACGCCTGCTCGCTCATCCATTTCTTCTCGCCATCGCACTGACCCTGGGCAGCACGGGCTACGCGAACGCAGCGTGCTCGCCTGCAACCTACGCCTACTGCTGGCAGCAGTACGAAAGTTGCATCATCAACGGCGGCGACGACGAATACTGCACCGCAGAATACTTCGATTGCCTCACGCGCCGGGGCTGCGGCTGAGCCACGACGCGATGTCGCGCGGGATGCCCCTCCAGGCCGGAGGGCATCCCGCTCAATACCCCGCCGCCATGCCGTCCTTGCGCGACTCGCTGGCACCGACGTAGCCGCCGTCGGGGTTGACCATGATCGCCTGGTAGCCGCCGTACGGGCCGTCGGCGAAGCGGACCGAGTGACCCTTGCGCATCAGCGCGCGGATGGCCTCGATCGAATAGCCGGTCTCGAGATCCACTTCGCCGCCATCGGTCATCGCGGTGTTCTGCCCGGCGGGTTCGGTGCTGCCGTCGTGCTGGATGCGCGGCGCATCGCCGGCTTCCTGCAGGTTCATGCCGAAGTCGATCATGTTCAGCAGGATCTGCACGTGGCCCTGCGGCTGCATCGCGCCGCCCATCACGCCGTAGCTCAGCCACGGCTTGCCGTCCTTCGTCACGAACGCGGGAATGATGGTGTGGAACGGGCGCTTGCCCGGCGCGAAGCTGTTGGCGTGCCCGCGCTTGAGCACGAACTGCTCGCCGCGATCCTGGAAGATGAAGCCCAGTCCGGGCGGCGTCATGCCGCTGCCCATGCCGCGATAGTTCGACTGGATCAGCGAGACCATCATGCCGTCCTTGTCGGCGGTGGTCAGGTAGATGGTGTCGCCCTCGTTGAGCTCGGGGATGATGCCCGGCTCGGCGGCCTTCATCGCGCGATCCATCGAGATCAGCTTGCCGCGTTCGCGCGCGTATTCCTTGGAAATCAGGCGCGCGGTCGGCGTCCTGTAGAAGTCGGGATCGGCATACGAGGCCGCACGATCGGCGAAGGCGAGCTTCTTCGCCTCGACGAACAGGTGGATATGCTCGGGGCTGCCGAAACCGTAGGACTTGAGGTCGTACGGTTCGAGCAGGTTGAGGATCTGCAGCGCGGCGATGCCCTGCCCGTTCGGCGGCAGTTCCCACACGTCGTAGCCGCGATAGTTGGTGCTCACCGGGTCGATCCACTCGCCGCGGTGCGCAGCCATGTCCTCGAAGCGCAGGAAACCGTCGTTCGCCTTGAAATAGGTGTCGATGGTGCGCGCGATCTCGCCCTTGTAGAACGCATCGCGCCCGCCCTCGGCGATCTTCTGCAGTGTGTTCGCCAGATGCGGGTTGCGCCAGGTCTCGCCACGTCGCGGCGCGCGACCGTCGATGGTGAACTGCTCCTTGAAGCCGGGCCACTTCGACAGCACCGGCACGCTGCGTCCCCAGTAGTAGGCGATGACCTCGTGCACCGGATGGCCGTTGCGCGCGTAGGCGATCGTCGGCGCGAGGTTCTGCGCCATCGTGCGCCGGCCGAACTTCGCGTGCAGCGCGAACCAGGCGTCGACGGTGCCCGGCACGGTCACCGGCAGCGGGCCGTGCGGCGGGATGTCCTTGAGGCCGCGACGCTCGAATTCCTCCAGGGTGAGCGCCTTCGGCGAACGCCCGGAACCGTTGTAACCGTGCAGCTTCTTTGTCTTCGGATCCCAGACGATCGCGAACAGGTCGCCGCCGATGCCGTTGCCGGTCGGCTCCATCAGGCCGAGCGCGGCATTCGCGGCGATCGCGGCGTCCATCGCGCTGCCGCCGTCGCGCATGGTCTGCAGGGCGATCTGGGTCGCCAGCGGATGCGAGGTCGCGGCCATCGCCTGCGGTGCGTAGACCTCGCTGCGCGTGGCGAAGGGCTTGCCGGTGACGCGGTCGGCGGCGACGGCGCCCATCGCACAGGTCAGCGAAGCGGCCAGCAGGGCGACACGCGCCACGGCGCGGACGGAGGACGATCGGTTCGGACGGACGGACATCGGCACGCTCCGGAAGACAAGGCACACAGGGTAGCGCCCCCGCACCGGACGGAAAGGACGCGGATTGGCGTCTTGCGCCGGCGGGACGCGATCCGCGACGGGCTCAGCGCCCCGCGCCGAACGCCGCGATCAGCGCCTCGTTGTCGATCGCCGGGGAATACAGCCAGCCCTGCACGCCCTGCACGCCGCAGTCGCGCAGGCAGTCGGCCTGCGACTGCGTCTCCACGCCCTCGGCCACCACATCGATGCCCAGGCTGTTCGCGAGCTGCGACACGGCGCGGACGATGGCCAGGTCGGCATGGTCCTGCGGCAGCCCCGCGACGAAACCGCGATCGATCTTCAGCGTGTCGATCGGCAGCCGCTTGAGATAGCTGAGCGAGCAGTAGCCGCTGCCGAAATCGTCGAGGGCCACGCGCACGCCCAGTGCGCGGATCCGTGCGAGCGTCCTGGCGGCGGCGTCCTGCTCGCGCAGCAGCATCGTCTCGGTCAGCTCCAGGCACAGCCGCTCCGGTGGCAGGTGCGATTCGGCCAGCGCCATCTGCACGTCGTTGATCAGGCCGGCCTGCTCGAACTGGCGGGCGGAAACGTTGACGCGCAGCAGCGGCGCGACGCCGTCGCGTGCGGGCCAGCGCATCGCCGCGCAGCAGGCTTCGAGCAGGACCCAGCGACCGAGGCGCACGATCAGGCCGGAGGTCTCGGCGATTTCGATGAACTCGCTTGCGGGAATGATCCGGCCGGTCTCGTCGCGCCAGCGCAGCAGGGCCTCGGCGGACCGCCAGGTCCCGTCGCGCAGGTCGATCTCGGGCATGTAGTGCAGGAGCAGGTGGCCGTTGGCGAACGCCTCGCGCAGCGCCTGCTCGGTGCGCAGCCGTTCGAGCAGGCCGCGATGGCGGTCGGCGTCGAACACCTCGCAGCGATTGAAGCCGGTGTCCCGTGCGCGATGGCAGGCGTTCTCGGCGTTGCGCAGCAGCGCGTCCGCCGAAGGCGCCACCAGGTCGCGCGAGAACGCGATGCCCGCCGACACCACCACCGGATGCGCGGCATCGCCGAGCGGCTCGAAACCGGCCTGCAGCAGGTCGATGCAGCGTTCGGCCAGGGCGAGCGCCTCCACTTCCTGCAGCTGGCGATGCGGGATCACCGCGAACGCATCCTCGCGCACCCGCGCCAGGGTCGCTGTATGGCCCAGCGCGTCGCGGAGGCGTTCGGCGGCATCGGCGACCAGCCGCTGGCGATCCGCGTCGTCGCCCGCCACTTCGGGCGGGATCTCCAGCTGCAGGTGAACCACCACCAGGCCGTTGTCCTGCTCGTGCATCGGCCGCAGCGCGATGTGCGCGACTTCCAGCAGGTGGTCGCGATTGGGCAGGTTGGTCTCGGGATCGTGGCGTTCGATGTAGCGCAGGCGGCTTTCGACCTCGCGCCGGCGGCTGATCTCGTAGGCGGCGGCGATGTAGTCGCCGATGCTGCCGGCGAAGGCCTGGTCTTCGGGCGTCCACATCCGGGCACAGCCGACATGTTCGTGGCAGACCACACCGAGCAGTTCGCCCTGGCTGCGGATCGGCGCATCGAGCAGCGACTGCACCTGGTGGCGTTCGAAATACGCCTGGAAACCGTCGTCTGCGGCGGGACTGTCACCGACATGCACGTCGGCGACGTCGATCACGCGCACGTCGTCGAGCTGGTCGGCGTATGCCCCGACGAGGGGGAGCTCCTCCTCGAACCCGGGCGGGTTGTGGCGGCGCAGGCTGCGTTCGTAGGCATGGATGCAGCGCATCCGGCCGGCGGGATGGTCGCAGCGCCAGACGTTGACGCGCTCGATCTCCAGGGTATCGGCGGCGATTTCGCAGATCAGCGCGATCGCGCTCTCGAGGGTGCAGTCCTCGCTCCAGACCCGTCGCCCCATGGCGACCAGCGCGTGGTTGTGCCGGCGCGCCAGCGCGCCGCGATCCAGCTGCTTCGGGCTCCCCGCACCTGCCGCCATGGTCGCGTCCTCGGTCGCACGTCACGGCCGCACGGCGCAGCCATAGGCGTGAATGATCGGACAGCTTAACGCGGAAACCGGCGTCGATCGGACAGCCCACCGTCGCCCGGAGGCGACGGCGGGCACGACTCAGTTGACCGTGCAGTTGAGGGTGATCGTCACAGCACCGCCATTGGGCAGCGTCGGCACCGTGGCTCCCGCACCCTGCAGGGCGGTCACCAGGGCGGCACCAGTCGGCACCGGGCAAACCGCGCCGCCGGACGCGGCGCAGGTCGCGGTCGCGCAGGTCAGGTTGCTCGGCGCCGGATCGGTGATGATCGCGCCGTTGGCAGCGTCCGGACCGAGGTTGCTCACGGTGATCGTGTAGGTGGTCGGCGTACCGGAGACCACCGTGTCCGCAGCCTGGTCGACTTCGCCGTTCTGCCCGGGGGTGTTGGTCTTGGTCAGGCGCAGGTCGGCCTGGGCGTTGCGGGTATTGGTGAAGGTGCAGGTCAGGTCGTCGCCCGCCACGGCGGTCACGTTGAACGTGGTGCCGCTGCCCGAGGGCGTCTGCCCGCCAGACAGCGCATTCGTACAGGCATAGGTCGTGGCGTAGTTCGCGAGGTTCGCGCCAGACGCGCCGGCCTCGCTGAAGGTGTAGCTGGCGCCGACCGCACCCGGGTTGAGCGTCGCCACGCCGGTCGCCGTGTTGCCCGCGCCTGTGGTGGTCACCGAGGCCGGCCCGCCGGTGCCGGCGATGCTCAGCGTGAACTGGTCGCCCGCATTGAAGCGGCCGCTCGGCAGCGCCTTCTGCAGGCGAAGGATCGGCAGTTTGTCGTTGGTGAAATTGCAGGTGAAGCTGATGCTGGCCGCGACCTCGGCACCGGTGATGGTGTAGGTGCTGCCGCTGAGGCTGCCGACGGTGGCGGCACTGGCGTTGACGCAGGTCGCACCGGTCAGCGACCAGCCGGCAGGCAGGCTGCTTTCGTTGATGGTCACCGCCGTGGTCGGCGCGACGATGGTGAACACCTGCGTGCCCGCCGTACCGGTATCGCCATCGACCTGGGTCGGCGTGTTCGCGGCCGCGGTGGTCACGGTGCCGGTGGTCTGCACGGTGTTGGTCAGGGTGAAGCCGAACGGCCCGCCCGCACCGCCGACGGTGATCTTGCGCAGGGTGAGCGTGCGCCCGACCTGGAACTGGTAGTCCTCGACTTCGCCGCTCTGCACGGTGCCCGTCGGCGTGTTGCAGTTGTCCAGCGCGGTATTGTTGGTGCAGACGCGGAAGCGGGCGAAGGTCGGGCCGATCGCCGCGCCCAGCGGCACCACGATGTTGAGGTTCACGGTGCCCACGGCCACGGCCTGCGCGGTGACCATCTGTTCGCCGGCGTCGTTGAAGTCGCCGTCGACGTTCCAGTCGAACCAGGCGCTGAGGAAGCCCGAGCCGTTCTGGATGCTCACAGGGACCACGGTCGTCTGCCCGATCGGCAGCAGCGGCACGAGGGTCACACCGTCTTCGTCGTCGGTGTTGTTGACGTCGTCGCCGGTGGCGGTGGCATTGTTGAGCAGCGAGGCATCGGCGTCGACCGTCGCACCGAGGCGGATGCCGGTGACGGTGTGCGTCGGATTGCCGTAGCTGATCGGCGCATCGGGCACGTCGGCGTTGTCGGATTCGAGCAGGAAGGAGGCGTTGGTGCCGCCGTAGACCAGCGTGGCCGCCGCCCCGGCAGCCTGCAGCGTATAGAGACTGCCCGGCGTGGCGCCGCCATTGCGGAAGTACGCACCACCGGTGAAACCGTTCGGCTCGTCATTGATGTTGCCATTGGGCGTGTCGTACTGGCCTGCGGCATTGGTGACCGATGGCGTGGCCAGCGCGACGTGGCCTGCCGGCAGGGTGAACCCTGCGACGCTGCTGTTGGCGCCCGTCACCAGCTTGCCATCGTCGGCTTCATCCGGTGCCTGACCAGCATCGTAGGCGGCCGGTGCCAGGCTGTAGTTGCCGGGCGTACCGGTGGTCACCTGCGCCGTCGCGGTGGCGTTGCGCACGAAACCGGTGACCGTCTGTTCGACGTTCTGGAACACCGATGCGATCACCATCGCATCATCGCCTGCTCCGGAGGGCGTGGTGACGTCGGGGAAGGAAATGCTGACGGTCCCCGATGCGGCACCACCAAGCAAGGTGTTGATCTCGTTCTCGAACAGCACGATGTGGAAGCTGCTGACGCTGAAGAACGCCGTGCCGGCGGGCGAACCGGTCGGCGAGGTGCTGATGGTGATGAAACGGGTGTCGCCGCTGGGCGTGCCACCGATCACGAGGGCATTCTGCTTGTTGATCGTCCCGCCGGGGCCGATGACCTGCGCGGTGATCTGGTTGTTTGTGGTGGTGGCCGGCGGCGTACCGACGCGGGGCTCCGGCCAGTTGTCGCCCAACCCGGTGCCGGCGACATTGCCGCTCGTGCACAGCAATCCGGACGTGTCCGCAGGCGAACAGTGATCGCGCTCGAACGAGCCCCAGATGAACAGGGCACGATTCTTTCCGCTGGGAATGTTGAAACTCGCGATCGTCGGCTTGCCCGAGGCACCCGCCCCGGTAGCAGTGGCGGACTGGGTGTTGAGCTGCTGTACCTGCGCGGCCTGCGCGATCGGCATGACCAGCAACATGACTGCCGCGAGCATGAGGATTCGCCAGCCGGACGGTCGCGGCGCGATCGACGCACGCCGTTCCGGACAATGGGCGAGGACTGCTCGTGCATTCAGTTGCATGGAGACACCCCGGTAACGTTGACGTTCCCAACATCAGGACCTTGCGGCCCGCATGAGCCTGACGGATGCGCAGTGCCGGAGCCGGGAATCCGACTTCCGTGACTGCCCGCATCCGCACCCTGCCGTCCCTGCACCTTACGGCGCAGGCGGTATCACATTCATGCTGTTACGTCTGACAGGATAGACCATCCGCAGCGGAATGGTTGCCGCTCATCGGAAGCATGGCACCCCATTGCAGGTTGCACGACCCTGGGCTTCCGAGGCCATGCCTCGATGATCGCCCGCCAGCGGATCGCGCAAAAGAAACGGGGCCCCGAAGGGCCCCGTCCTCATCGCAACCGCGCCACGACCAGACTCACTGGACGGTGCAGTTCAGGGTGAAGGTCACGGACCCGCCGTTGGGCAGGGTGGGCACGGTGGCGCCGGCGCCCTGCAGCGCGGTCACCAGCGCGGCGCCGGTCGGCACCGGGCAGACCGCACCGCCTGCGGCGCTGCAGGTCGCGGTGGTGCAGTTGAGGTTGGTCGGCGCCGGATCGGTGACCACGGCGCCGTTCGCCGCATTCGGACCGTTGTTGGTCACGGTGATCGCATAGTTGCTCGGCGCACCAGAGACCACGGTGTCCGCAGCCTGGTCGACATTGCCGTTCGCACCCGGCGTGTTGGTCTTGGTCAGCACCAGGTCGGCATTGGGCACCGGCACGTTCGCGACGACCTGATTGTTCGGCGCCGAGCCCACGCTGCCGCCGTTGCGGTCGTTGACCGCGCCGGTCTGGCCGGTGAAGGTCACCTGCGTCTGGCCACCGCCCGCAGGCAGCACGTAGTTGAAGCTGCACGCGATCTGGTTGTTCGGTGCGATCGGGCTCAGGCCGGCAGGCGGAACCGGAATCGCCGGCACGCAGTTGAGCGCGGAGATCGTGCCCGCGCTGGCGGTCGGCGTGCAGGTCGGCGAGTAGGCGATGTTCGGGCCCTGGTTGGTGCAGGTCAGCGTGGCCGAATAATTGGTCCCCGGCACGATGGAAGCCGGGAGGCCGGAGAAAGCCGGGGTCATATCGGAGACTTCGCCCGAGAGAGCGAACATCCAACCCTCCGCGCCATTGGTCGGCCAGGCCGTGGCATCACTGGAACGCATGTACATGCGCAGGTACACGCGAGTGATCGCGGTGCCCGTGACATGAACCGAGCCGCACGCGCCCGAATTGGCCACGTTGCAGTTCGCCGCAGGCGTGGCGACCAGATGATTGATCTGGTTGCCGGCGACGCCGAACGCGGCGTTGCCCGACAGGCGCGCAATACCGGTGGCACCGATCGAGCTGCCTGGCACCAGGTCGAACTCCGCAGTGAAGTTCTTGCCGCCGGCGTTGCCGCCGAGACCGGCGATATGCAGCACCAGGTTCGAGACCGGCACGTTGAGGTCGATCCGCAGGTCGGCGAACTGGAAACGACCACTCGCAGGAGATCCTGCGGCCAGCAGGCCGTTGGTGCGGAACTCGAACTGGGCGGCGTGGTTGGTCGCGACTGCGATACCTGTGCCTGCGGTCACCGTGGGCAGCGAAGTGAACTGCGCACTCTGGCCACCACCGAGGAAGTTCATCGCGGCGTAGTGCGGGTCGCCTGCGAAGGTGCCGCCGATCATGGCGCCGTTGGCGGCGAAATTGGTGGCATTCGCGAACTGCTGGTTGAGGATCGTCAGCGTCGCCGTCGGCGTGGTGGCACCGACCGCAGCGAAGGTGTTGCCGCCCGGATTGTCGGTGTTGTTCTGGAGGGTGATGGTCAACGGCCCCTGGAACGGAGGCGTCGCCGCCGTACTGGCACCCGCCGAATTCATTTCGATGGCGCGCTGCGCGAACACATGCCCAGGGAGAAGAAGCAGAGCCGCGAGAGATGCGGTTGCAGCCAATCGCTTGCGGAAGGAAGTGCGTGGGTCGACTATGGTCTTGTGCATGTTCACTTCTTGTTCTTGAGGCTGAGCGGTTCCGTGCCGTGCGCAATCCATGCGCACGGCTCCGTGGAATCGATGGGAAAGGATCAGTACCAGCCGACCAGATTCACGAACCATCCCTTGTGGTCGTAATCGAAGTCGGTGAGGTCGTCGCTGAACTCGGTGAAGTTGTAGCCCACGCCGAGGCGCAGGTTCTTGCCGAGGTTGCGATCGATGCCGAACAGGAAGCCCTGGCGGTCGCCGCCGTCCTTCACGCCGAGCCAGCGGTACTCGGCCAGCGTGTGCCAGTTGTCTGCGAAGGCGTAGCGGCCCTGGATCGCGGCGAAGGTCGCGCCCGAATCCGCCCATTGCCCGCTCAGGCGACCGAAGCGCACCTCGCCTTCGCGACGCAGCAGCTTGCCGGCGAATTCCCACTGCACGTTCGGCTTGTAGATGCCTTCGAGCGAGAGCACCTGGCTGCGCTGGTCGTAGTTGGCGACGTTGTCGCCCACCTGCTGCAGCGCGGACACGTCGTACAGATAGGTGTAGCGACCGAGCAGCGCCCACTTGCCGGAATCGAACGGCCGGTAGGCGAAGCCGAAGTTGCCTTCGATGAACTTCGCGCCCGCGGTGGCCAGCAGGTCGTCGGTGGTCTTCGAGTAATTGAAGCGCGCCGCGATCCGCCAGCTGTCGTTGAGCTTGTGCGTGAAGTTGTTGGTCGTCACCCACTGCGTGCGCTCTTCGGCGCCGCTGTCATCGCGCCACTCCAGCTTGCTCTGCCACTGCGTGTCGTTGGAACTGCGGCCGGCGCTGACGCTGATCGCGCGGCGGTCGACATTGCCGACGTCGCGGTCGAGGTTGGCGTTCTGCAGCGTGAAACCCAGGGTCCAGCCCACGCCCGGATAGAAATCCATGCCGAAGGTATGCGCGAGGCCGGACTCGTTCGGCGCCTTGAGGAACTGGCTTTCGTTGAACAGGTTCACCTGGTTCGACAGGCGCCAGCGCTGGCCCAGCGTCCAGCCAGAGTTGAGGCGGTCGTTGAACAGCGGATCGTAGTCGGTCTTGTCGGTCGAATAGGTGTAGCGGCCGTAGACGGTGTGCTCCGGACTGATCCGGTATTCGCCGTTGATCTGCGCCGCGTCGCCGCGATCGCCGCTGGTCACTTCCGCACCGATGCTCGACAGGTCGCCGAACAGGTACTTGGCGCCGAGGGTCAGCGCGTCGTTGTCGGCGTAGCGGCCGTCGTCGTCGTCCACCGTGAACTGCGCGGTGCCGTAGACATCGAGGCTGCTGCCGAAGCGGTGCGTGTACTGCAGCGCGGCGAGCAGGCCGGCGGCTTCGCCGAGCAGACGCTGCTCTTCGACGCGACGCAGCTCGGCCGACAGACGATTGTGGTCGTTGATCCGCCATTCGCCGGTGACCTGCGCCTGGATCAGCGCATCGGTGCCGCGTTCGGCGCGGCTGTAGCGGCCGCGGACGTTCACGTTCGGCGCGAACTGGCCCAGCACTTCGGCGCCGTGTTCGCGGATCTCCTGGCCGCGATCGAAGCGGCCGACCGAGAAGCCGGCGTCGACCTTGCGCCACCAGGCGCCGGCCGACCAGTCGAGATCTGTCCAGCCCAGTTCCTGGAAGTTGACCCGGGCCTCGACCGCACGCGCATCGCCTTCACGCGGACCGGTGACCGGATTGAGCTCGGTGAAGCTCAGGCCGCCGTTGTCGGAATAGAAGATCGGCGCGCTGGTCGCTTCGGTGCGGCTCTGTTCGAGCTTGAGGTAGGTGCCGCGACCGGCCTGCAACGTGAGGTCCAGGCCCTTCAGCGAGTAGTCCTCGCCGGCGCGGTTCTCGTCGATCCAGGTGGCGCCGACGGCGACATGGTTGCCGAACCAGTGCTTGCCGCGGAAGCCCATCGTGGTGTCGTCGGCGTCGAAGCCGTTGGGCACGAATTCGTAGTCGACCAGCAGCACCTGCGCGAAGCCGTCGAGCGGCGCGTCGCGGGTGAGCGTGGGGATGTTCTCGCGGGTGATCTGCGCCAGCGGACGGGTCAGCAGCAGGCGGCCCTGGAACTCGTCGATCTCGTAGTCGGCGCCGCGCGCGAGGTCGATCCGGCGCTCGACGCGACCGGTCGTGTTGTCGCGCACTTCCAGGACGACCTTGTCCGAACCGGGCAGCACGTCGGTGTGCTTGAGGTAGTAGAGGCTACCGCCGGTGCCGAGGAATTCGCTGTGGCCCGGTGCGGTCTGCGCCTCGGAGCCGAAGGCCTTGATCTGCGTGCCGGCCTCGCCGAGGTCGGTCGCGCGACGCGAGCGCCAGCTCAGCGCGGCGCCGTAGAGCGAACGCGAATACTGGCCGTACTCGGTGCCGGTGACGCCGGTGTTGAAGTTGCCCCACAGCGCCTGGTTCTTGTCCCAGTCGACGCGGACATACAGCCGGCCCATGGTGTCGACATCGCGGTAGGTCGTGGAATCGTCGCCGTAGACCGGATAATAGGCATCCGGGTCGAGGCGGCGGAACACGTCCTGCGGATCGGCGTCCCAGAAGCCGTCGAACAGGTCGCGCAGTTCGCGCTCCTGGGTGTCGGCCTGGGCGGTGATCAGGTATTTGCCCTTGACCTTGCCCTTGAGATAGAAGGCCAGGCGACCATCGATCAGGAAGCTGTCGTCGTAGCGATCGTCGCCGGCCAGCGGTTCGATCGAACCGGACACGCTGTTGCCCGACGCGGTGAAGTCGGCGATCGCGACGGCGAACATGTACTTGCCGCTGACGTCGATGTCGAGGCGTTCGCGCGCGGCCTGCTGGTCGCGGCCGCTGGCTTCGATGTCGAACTGGTGGCGACCCACGGGCACCAGGTACTCGGCGACGAGCTTGCGCTGCAGGTCGACAGGATGGCTCTGGCCGTTGATGCGCACGGCCATGCCGTCGGGAATGTCGCGTCCCTGAATGCGGATGCGCGAGCCGTAGATCGGGATGTTCTGCTGGCGCAGCGAGTTCTCGCCGAACACGCCTTCGACCAGGCTGCGCTGTTCCGCTTCCTCGGCGCTCATCGCCGTGCCGGTGCTGCGCTCGACCGAGTTGCGCAGGACCTGGTTGCCGCGCTCGACTTCCTCCGGGCGCACCAGCTGCAGGCGGCGCGGGAAGGTTTCGTCGTAGCTGCCGTCGGCACCGTAGGCGCGCACCAGGTACAGCAGTTCGTCGCCGGCCTGCGGCTGGTAGCCGCCCGGCAGGGTGCCGTCCCACTGCACTTCACTGACGCCAGCGACCGGCAGGTCGACCTTGGCCAGCGGCGACACCAGGTCGGCGTCGGTGGCGCGGAAGACCAGCACTTCGGCGCGCTGGATGAAGGCCGGATAGTTGTTGTACGCGTAGAACCGCACCGGCTTGGTGATGCGGCTGCCGTCGAACGGCACCAGCGACGGCGCGGACACGTTGAACTGCGGCTGGCCGAGGTTGGGATCCTCAGTCGCCCAGATCACGCCGCCACCGGGCAGGTCGGTCGACCAGCGGCCGATCGCCATCGCCTGGCCGGGCTGGAGGTTGTATTCCCACTTCGAATCGATGCGCTCGGCCTCGACCGTCACGCGACGGTCGGGCTGCAGCGTGGTCGAGTCGGCACGTTCGCTGATCGCGTTCGTGACCGGACGCTGTTCGCCGCGGGTGCGCACCTTGAACAGCACGCCCTCGCTGGATTCGCAGCCGGCATCGCCGCATTGCGTGGCGTCTGCCGGTGGCGCGGCCTGCGCCGGGTCCTGTGCGACGGCCTGGGTGGCCATGCCGCTGGCGAGGATGCCGATCAGGGTGTAGTCGAGCAGTTTCATCTTCATGTCGGCGCCCCTCACTGACCGTTCATGCCGGCAGGGGCTGCCGGATCCACGTTGAAATCGACCTTCACACCGTTGCGCATCTCTGCCGGCAACGCTTCCGCGATGGCCTCCTGGACTGCCTTGGCGCGGCGCATGCCGAGCGCCACGTTGTGCTCTTCCGAACCGCGCTTGTCGGCATGGCCGACCACCGCGACCCGCGTCGTGCCGATCTCCGCCATGTACTCGGCGATGCGACGGATCAGCGGCAGGTACTCCGCCTTGATCTCGGCGCTGTCGGTCTCGAACAGGAACGTGCCGATCAGCGGCCAGTCCATCACGCCCACCACCGTGCTCGCCGGCTCCTGCGGATTGGCGCGCACGCTGATCCGCAGGGCGGAGGCGACGGCCGGCGGCAGCTTCGCCACCAGCGCGTCGCGCACCGCGACCGCACGCTCGAACGCGAGCAGGTCGCTGTCGCCTTCGGCGGCGACGATCACCTCGCCGCCTCCGAACTTCTGCGTCGTCTCGGCCATCCTGTCGATCGCCTCGCGGTACTCGGGGCGGATCTCGGCGCTGCCCGGCGCGAACATCACCGAACCAAGCTCCATCTCCACCGCCTTCGTGCCGCCCTCGAACGTGCCCTGCACCAGCTTCACGCCGAAGTCAAAGCGCGCCGGCAGGCCCGGGGTCACGCGCTTCACCAGCGGGTTGTCCGTGGTGAAGGTGGTGCCCGGCGGCAGCGTGGCCGGATCGACCTTGAGGATGATGTTGCGACCGCGTTCCCAGCGTCCGCCGTTCATGCCGGTCAGATGGTAGCGGCCGTACTGGTCGGTCTCGACCAGGATGCCTTCCACCGTCGCGATGCGCACGCCCGGAACGCCGCGTTCGCCTTCGTCCTGCAGGCCGTTGCCATTGGTGTCGTTGAACACCGAACCGACGATCAG
The DNA here is from genome assembly GCF_042677005.1 of Lysobacter brunescens. NCBI lineage: Bacteria > Pseudomonadati > Pseudomonadota > Gammaproteobacteria > Lysobacterales > Lysobacteraceae > Lysobacter > Lysobacter brunescens. Next base: position 617,299 of record NZ_JBHTIF010000001.1, read on the forward strand.
CGATTCCTCCAGCATCGGGTCGCCCGTCAGCTGCACGTCGGCCGTGGCCACGTTCGAAACCACCGAACCGTTGTCCTCGACCACCGCACTGTTGGTGTGAATGCCCGGGCGGACGCCCGCGCCCACGCGCAGCAGGTAGGTGATCGTGGCGCGACCCTCGGACGCGATGTCGATGCGGTCGACGCGGATCGGATACGTCCCGACCAGGCGACCGGCGTTGTCGGCATCGGCGACCGTCAGCGAGCCCTCGACGTAGGTGAAGCCCGCCGGCGGCGTGTCGATCATCGTGCCGTCGACCACCGGGGTCTGGCTCGTGTTCTGCATCGTCACCGTGTAGCGCACCAGGTCGCCGACCTTCACGTCGCGCGGCGAAGCCACCTTGGTCACGCGGACCGTCGCCGGCGCCGCATTGATCGTGACCACCGCCGTGCTGGACGAGCTGACCGACTGCGCCGAGCCGACCGACGTGCCCGTGGCCGTGACCACGTTGTCGAGGGTCGGTCCGACCGTCGTGATGTCGCTGTCCTGCACGGTGTAGGTGTAGCTGTTGCAGGTCGCGCTCTGGCCCGGGGCCAGGGTCGTCGGCGTGCAGGTCAGCGCGACCGGCGTGCGGCCTTCCAGGCTGTCCATCACCGAGTTCAGCGTCATGGTCACATTGCCGGTGTTGGTCACCGTCACCGCATAGGTGATCACGTCGCCGACATCCGCCGCACCCGCCACGCCGCCATCGCTGGTCAGCGTCGCCGTCTTGGTGGCGCTGATCGCCGGGTTGCGCGCGATCAGCGTGGTCACGGTCGCCGTCACCGGCGTCGTGATCGTCGTCGAGGTCACCGACGCGGTATTGACGATCTGGCCAGCGTCGACGTCGCTCTGCAGCACGACGTAGGTACCGGTCAGCACGCAGGTGCCGCCCGGCGCCACGCTCGCGCAGGTCGCGCTGTTCGGCGTCAGCATCGGATCGCTCACCACCACGTTGGTCTGGGTGGTGTTGCCGGTGTTGGTCGCGGTCACGGTGTAGGTGATCGTCGAACCAGCGGTGAGGCTGCCGGTCGGCTGCGCCTTGACCAGCGACAGCGACGGGCTCTGGGACAGCGGCGTGCTCGTCGTCGACGGCGGCGAAGTCGTGCTGCCACCGCCCGGCGTCGAACCGGTCACCGTCGCGCTGTTGTTCACCACGCCCGCATCCACTTCCGCCTGCGTGATCGTGTGCACGCCCGTGCAGGTCGTGCTCGCGCCCGGCGCCAGCGTCGTCACCAGGCAGGTCGCACCCGGCGCATCCAGCTGCACGTCGTTCACCACCAGACCCGTGACCGTCACGTTGCCCGTGTTCGTCGCCAGGAAGCTGTAGGCGATCGTCGAACCGGCCGTGTTGCCCGACGGCGTGCCCGCCGTCTTCACCACGGTCAGGCTCGGCTGCGCGGTCACCACGATGGTCGCGATGGCGGTATCGCAGTTCGTCGGATTCAGCACTTCGCAGATCGTGTACGGATAGGTGTACGTGCCCGCTTCGGTGTTCGGCGCGATCGTGATCGTGCCATCGGCGTTCATCACGATGCTGCCCGAGGTCGGCGTCGGTGCCGCACCCGGGGTCAGCGTGGCGTTGCCGCCCACGCCCACCGTCACCGCACCGCCGTTCAGCGTGTCGTTCGCCAGCACCGAGGCCGTCGTCGCACCCACCAGGCCATCCACGGCAGGGTAGTTGTCGTCCACCGCATCGATCGGCGCCGCATCCACCGTGACCGTCACCGTCGTCGTGCTGCAGTTCGTCGGATTCAGCTGCTCGCACAGCGTGTACGTGATCGTGTACGTACCGGCCGGCGTACCTGCAGGCACGTCCACCAGACCCGTCGCCGGATTCAGCACCGGCACCGGACCGCCGCCGATCGGCGTCGCCGCGATCACATCGGTGATCGTGGTGTCAGCCAGTGTCGCCGGATTTCCGTTGAGCGTGTCGTTCACCAGCACGTTGATGACGCCCGTGGCACCCGTGGAGCCATTGATGCCGGTCGCGGTGTCCGGGTTCGCCACGATCGGCGCCGCTGCCACCGTCACCGTCGCCGTCGCCGTATCGCAGTTCACGCCAGGGCCATTGATCACGTCGCAGATCTCGTACGTCACCACGTACGTGCCCGCAGGCGTGCCAGGCGCGACATTCACCGCGCCCGTCAGCGGATCCAGCGTCACG